>NZ_JBWKJG010000002.1:0-291995 GCF_056432325.1 Streptomyces sp. NPDC045287 | reverse complement strand
GATGCGGGCGGGGACCGGTGGGGGGGCCCGGCCCGGGCCGCTGTGCGGGCGGGCGGGGCGGCGCGTGGCCGCCGCCCGCCGTCACCCGGGCGCGGGCCGACGGCGGGCGGCGGCCACGCGCCGGTACAGCTCGACCGCCTCGGCGTGCCGGCCCAGTTGCTCCAGGCACTGCGCCTCGTCGTTGCGGCTGGCGAGGGTGTCGGGGTGGTCCGGGCCGAAGACCCGTTCGCGGGCCCCGGCGACGTGCCGGTAGCCGGTGAGCGCTTCGCCCCAGCGGCCGAGCCAGCCCAGGCACACGGCCACCTCCCGGCCGCTGACCAGCGTGTCCGGGTGGTCCGGACCCAGCACCCGGGTGCGGGCCGCGGCGACCTCGCGGGCCTCGGCGAGGGCCTCCTCCCAACGACCCAGCCGGCCCAGGTTGACCCCGAGGCCGTGCCGGGCGCGCAGGGTCTCCGGGTCGTCGGGGCCCTGCGCCCGGGTACGGGCCGCGACCAGGTCCCGGTACAGCTCCAGCGCTTCCCGGCCGCGGCCCAGGCGGCTCAGGCAGATGCCGGCCTCGTAGCGGGCGGCGAGGGTGTCGGGGTGGTCCTGGCCGAGCGCGCGGGCACGGGCGGCGGCGATCTCCTGGTAGGTGCCCAGCGCGTCGGCCCAGCGGCCGAGCCGGCCGAGGACGTGGGCCACCTCGTAGAGCGTGACCAGCGTGTCGGGGTGGTCGGGGCCGAGGAGCCGGGCGCGGGCGGCCGCCACCTCGTACGCCGTGCGGTACGACTCCTCCAGCCGGCCGAGCCGGCCGAGCGTGAAAGCGAGGTTGTGCCGGCAGCGCAGGGTGTCCGGGTGGTCGGCGCCCATGACGCGCTCGCGGGCGGCGAGGACGTCGGCGTACACCCGGTGGGCCTCGGCGTGGCGGCCGAGCCGGCCCAGGACGTGCGCGGTCTCCTGACGGGCCGTGAGCGTGTCGGGGTGGTCCGGGCCGAGGAGGCGGGCGCGGCCCTCGGCGACGTGGCCGAACTCGCGCAGGGCGGGGGCGGGGCGGCCCGCGCGGCTGAGGGCGAAGGCGTACTCGTACCGGCTGGCCAGGGTGTCGGGGTGGTCGGGGCCGAGGAGGCGGGCGCGCTCGGCGGCGACGGCGCGGTGCGCCTCGCCGGCCTCCGCCCAGCGGCCCAGGCGGCCCAGGCTGAGTCCCGCGCTGTGGCGGCCGGCCAGGACGGCGAGGAGGTCCGGCTCCGGTACGGGGACCGGGGGCGGGGCGGCGGGCGCGACCGGGGCGCCGGGGGCCGGTGTGCCGGGGAGGGCGGGCGCGGTGCGCGGGCGCGGGGGAGCCCCGGCGGCCGTCCACCGGCCGGTGAGCGCCGACGCCGGATCCTCCGGCGGGGGCGCGGCGTGCGGCAGGAGGGCGCCGACGGACGTGCGGCCGGTGGTCATGGAGCGGGTCCAGGCCGGGAGCAGCGCGGGGGCGGCGGGCCCCGTCCCGGGGTGGAGGGGGACGCGTCCGGACGCGTCGGCGGGGCCGTCCGGGTGGCCGGTGCCCGGGGGGTACGGCGGGACGGGCCGTTGGGCGTCCGGGAGGTGCGGGGGCTGCGGGGCGTTCGCGGGCAGGGCGGCGCGGCGGGTGCCGGTGATGCGGCGGCGCAGGTCGCCCGCGTCGGCGGGGCGGGCCTCGGGGGCCTTGGCGAGCAGGTCCAGCACGATCCGCTCGAACAGCGGCGGCAGGTCCGCGCGGCGCCTGCGCGGCGGCTCGGGCGGGGTGTCGCGGTGGCCGACGAGGATCGCCCAGGCGTCGTCCTGGTCGAACGGCGGGGCGCCGGTGGCGATCTCGTACAGGACGCAGCCGAGCGAGTACAGGTCGCTGCGGTGGTCGACCCGGTCGCCGCTGATCTGCTCGGGTGACATGTAGTGCGGCGTGCCCATGGCGATGCCGGTGCCGGTGAGGCGGGAGGAGACGCCGATGTCGGCGCCGAGGCGGGCTATCCCGAAGTCGCAGATCTTCACCGTCCCGTCGGCGAGCCGCATGATGTTCGCGGGTTTGAGGTCGCGGTGGACGATGCCCTGGCGGTGGGTGTAGGCGAGGGCGTCGGCGACCTGCTCGGCGATGTCGACGACGTCGTGCACCGGCAGCGGGTGGCGCGCGTTGTCCCCCAGGAGCTGGCTGAGGTTGCGGCCCTCCAGCAGTTCCATGACCAGGTACAGGGTGCCGTCCGCCTCGCCGAAGTCGTGGACCACCGTCACACCGCGGTGCTGGAGGGAGGCGGCGACGCGGGCCTCGCGCCGGAACCGCTCGCGCAGCACCCGCAGGAAGTCCGGGTCCTGCCGCGCCCCCAGCGGCTTGAGGCACTTCACGGCGACCCGGCGGCCGAGCGACTCGTCGGTGGCCCGCCACACCTCCCCCATGCCGCCGCGCCCGATCACCTCCAGCAGCCGGTAGCGGCCGTGGATGAGCCTGGTCTCCGCCATCGCGTGATGTCGCCCCCGTCGTTCGCTGCGCCTCCCCGGCCCGTCCAGTATGGCGCCCTGTCTGCGGGATTCGTACGGGGCGGCGCGGGTGGCGGCGGCCCGGGGAGGTGCGGGAGGCGCGGGATCCGGCCACGCGCCGCCGCACCACCGCGGTCAGCTCGCGATGACGACCGCCATGACGGCGAAGAGGGCCGCCACCAGGACGACCACCACCAGGATCATCGCCAGGGGGGCCTTCGCCCAACCCGTCGGGGGGTTGTGGGTGTCGCGGGGGCCCGCGCCCGGGGTGCTGCTCTCGGCCGGCGGGGTCTCGCCCGGGCGCACCGAGCCGCCGGCGTCCAGCCCCGGGGTGCGGTCGGGATCGGGGTCAGGGGGGTTGATGTGGTGGGTCATGGAATACGAGTGCGCAGCTCCGGGGGTTTCATGCGCCTTCTCCGGGCACCCGGACCTCCCGGGCCGCGGCGGTGGCCCGGTGTGACCGCCGAGGAGGAGTGCGCCCATGGTCTTCGACCCGCTGTCCGGTTCGCTGTGGATGGAGTACGCGCCGGGGCCGGCCCGTCCGGCTCTCGAGCGGTCGGTGGAGACGGAGGTCGTCGTCGTGGGCGGCGGCGTCGCGGGGCTGTGCACCGCGTGGGAGCTGGCGCGGGCCGGGCACCCGGTGGTGGTGCTGGAGGCGGACCGGATCGCCACCGGCGTGACCGGGCACACGACGGCGAAGCTGTCGGCGCTGCACGGCGAGGTGTACGCGGACGTGAAGTCGGTGCACGGCGCGCGGGCGGCGCGGCTGTACGCGCACTCGCAGCAGTTGGCCGTCGAGCGGGTGGCCGAGGTGAGCGAGGAACTGGGCATCGACTGCGACCTGGAGCGCCTCCCCGCGTACACGTACGCGGAGGACCCCGGGCGGACGGACGGACTGCGGGCCGAGGCGGACGCGGCGCTGGAGGCGGGGCTCCCCGCGTCGTACGTGACGCGCACGCCGCTGCCGTTCCCGGTGGCGGGCGCGGTGCGGGTGGAGGGGCAGGCGCAGTTCCACCCGCGGAAGTACCTGCTGGGCCTCGCCGCGGACCTGGAGCGGCTCGGCGGGCGGATCTACGAGCGGACCCGGGTGACGCGGCTGAAGGAGGGCACGCCGTGCGAGGTGACCACCGAGCGGGGTGACACGGTGGTCGCGCGGCACGTGGTCGTGGCCACGCACTACCCGGTGTTCGACCGGGCGCTGCTGTTCACGCGGCTGGAGCCGAAGCGGGAGCTGGTCGTGGCGGGCCCGATCCCGGCGGACCGCGACCCGGGCGGGGTGTTCCTGACGTCGGAGGGCGGTACGCGCTCGGTCCGGACGGCCCCCACCGGGGAGGAGGGGACGCGGATGCTGATCGTGACCGGGGAGAAGTTCACCCCGGGCACCGCGGAGGAGGGCGAGGTCGGCGAGCGGTTCGCGCGGCTGGAGCAGTGGGCGCGGGAGCGGTTCGCGCCGTTGGAGATCACCCACCGGTGGGCGACGCAGGACAACTGGACCACGGACCGGGTGCCGTACGTGGGGCGGCTGCACGCCGGGGCGCGGCACGTGTACGTGGCGACCGGGTTCGCCGGGTGGGGCATGAGCGGCGGGGTGATGGCGGGGTCGCTGCTGGCGGCGCGGATCCGGGGCCGGGACTTGGCCTGGGCGTCGCTGTACGACCCGGTGCGGCTGCGCCCGCTGCGGGAGGTGCCGGCGGTGCTGCGGCTCCAGGCGCAGGTGGCGAAGCACTTCGTGGGCGACCGGGCGCCGGGCGCGTACGCCGACTCGGTCGCGGACGTGGGGCCCGGCCAGGGGGCGGTGGTGCGGGTCGGCGGGCGGCTGCTCGCGGTGCACCGGGACGGGGCGGGGGCGCTGCGCGCGGTGTCCGCGCGCTGTACGCACCTGGGGTGCGTGGTGCACTTCAACGACGCGGAGACCGCCTGGGAGTGCCCGTGCCACGGGTCGCGGTTCGACGTGGAGGGGCGGGTCGTGCAGGGGCCGGCGACGCGTCCGCTGGTCCAGGAGGACGTGCAGGACGTGCAGGACGTGCGGGACGGCGAGGAGGGCGGCGCGGGCTGACCGGGGCGGGGCCGCGTGGCGGGGCCACGCCGAGCGGGGTGCGCGGCGTGGCCCGGAGGGGGGTGGGTCAGGGCAGGAGCTCGTCGAGGGCCGCCTTCCCCTTCTCGGCCATCCTGCGTTCGGCCCAGGCGAGGTTCTCGGGGTTCACGTCGCGCCCGGAGGCGAGGACCAGGTCCTCGGCGGTGAACTCGCCTTCGGCACCGCTGTGCAGGAGGGCGTCGGGGGTGACACCACCCCCTCGCCGGGAGCTCGTCTCGGGTTCTTCGGTCATGCCGCCTCCTTGTTCGTCCGGCACTCGCCATTGTCGTCGCCGGTCAGCGGTCACGCGACCTCAGGAGGAACCGGTGGTGCCGGGCCCGGAGGCGAAGCCGCCGGTGACGGTGGCCCGCTCGCCGTCCGCGCCGGTCGCGGTGACGGTGAAGCGGTCGCCGCCCGCGTCCCGGCCGCCTTCGGCGTGGTTGTACTGGCCCGCGAAGACGTGCCGTCCGACGGGGACGGTGCGGCCCTCGCGGAGGGTCCAGGTGTAGACGAGGGCGCCGCCCTCCTCGCGCACCGACACGGTGAAGTGGCCGGCGGGCGGGGTGCGCCAGTTCCCCGTGTCGGCGACGCCGCCGGTCTGGGCGACGCGCAGCTCGACGGTGAGCCCCGTGAGGGCGGTGGCGGTGTTGAAGGTGATGTTCGACTGGGCCCAGAAGCGGTTGCTGTGCGGGTCGACGTCGCCCCGGGCGCGCAGGAAGCCGTCCACGGCGCTCGTGGGGGCCGGGGCGGTGGGGGTGGCCGGCGGCGGGTCGGCGACCCGGGCGGGGGCCGGGGCGTCCTCGTGGAGTACGGCCCGCGCGCCGAGACCGCCGACCACGAGGACGCCGGCGACGGCGGCGGCGGCCAGGGCGACGCGCGGCCACCGGGGGGCGGGCGGCCGGTGGTGGCGCCGCGGGGCGGGGGCCGGCCGGTCCATCCCCCGCTCCACGCGCGCGAGGATCCGCGCCCGGTCGGGGTGGTGCGACCGGGCGGCGTCCCGGAGCGCTCGCTGCAGCTCGTCCACTAGTTCCTTCCTCCGACCAGCTCCGACGCGGCAGCGCGGGTGCCGAGCAGCTGTTGCAGCTGCACCATGGCCTTCGATGTCTGGCTCTTCACCGTACCCACGGATATGCCGAGGGTGAGGGCGGTCTCCCGCTCGGACAGGTCGAAGGCGTGGCGCAGCACGACGCACGCCCGTTTGCGGAACGGCAGCCGGCGCAGGGCGCCCTGCACGTCGACGACGGCGGGTACGTCGGGTCCTTCGGTGTACTCGGCGCGCTGCGACCAGAACAGGGCGATGCGGCGGCGCTCCCGCACGGCGCTGCGGATGCGGCTGCGGGCGAGGTTCGCGACGACGCCCCGGGCGTAGGCGGCGGGGTGCTGGGCGGCGCGGACGCGGTCCCAGCGGTGCCACAGGGCCAGGAGGGCGTCGGCGGCGAGGTCGTCGGCCGCGTCCGCCTCGCCCGTGAGCAGGTGGGCGAGGCGGGCGAGTTCGGCGTAGTGGCGCTCGAAGAACTCGTGGAACTCCGTGGCGGCGTCATCGGCGGATGTGCCCACGGGCGGCCTCTCCCCTGCGCTTCGTCGCGCTGCTTCGATGGTCGTGCTGTCGGTGCTGATGTGCTCGAACTGCCCCCGTACCTGTGGCGTCGAGATGGCGGGCGATAGTAGCAAGCCCAGGTCACCCTGCGAACGCGCGGCCCTCGCGGCCCTGTCCGGCGTCCGGCAGGACGAGCAGCGAACCGCTCAGCGGGTGCGGGCGGTCGAGGCCGGTGCGGGCGGTCGTGACGTACAGGTCCCGCAGGTCCGGGCCGCCGAAGGCGCAGGCGGTGGGGCGGCGTACGGGCAGGGGGACGGTCCGGTCGAGCCGGCCGTCGGGGGTGTAGCGGCGGAGGGCGGCGCCGTCCCAGAGGGCGACCCAGACGCAGCCGTCCGCGTCGACGGTGAGTCCGTCGGGGAAGCCGGCGCCGGGTTCCACGGTGGCCAGCGGGCGGCGGTCGACGACGTGCCCGCCGTCGGTGCGCAGGACGTCGATGCGGCGCGTGGGGGTGTCGACGTAGTAGACGAGGCCTCCGTCGGGGCTCCAGTCGGTGCCGTTGCTGACGGTCACGTCGGGCAGGAGCGTGGTGGCGGTGCCGTCCGGGGCGATCCGGGTGAGGGTGCCCCCGCCGGGCGCCTCGTCGTAGCGCATGGTGCCGGCCCACAGGCTGCCGTCGGGGGCGACCGCGGCGTCGTTGCCGCGGCGGCCGTCGACGGGGTCGTGCAGGAGCCAGCGGAACGTGCCGTCGGGGTCGTACAGGCCGATGCCGTCGCGGAGGTTGACGACGTGTCCGCCTCCGGCGCGGGGCTTGGCGGCGCCGACGTGCTGGGGGGTGAGCACGACCGTGCGGCGGCCGTCGGCGGGGGCGTAGGTGTGGACGCGGGAGCCGAGGATGTCGACCCAGACGAGGCGGCCGGTGGCCGGGTCCCAGGTGGGCCCCTCGCCGAGCTGCGCGGTCTCCCGTACGGCGACCTCGACGCGGCCGGGGCGGGGCGCGGCCGGCGGGGTCACCGGGTGCCCCGGTGGCCGAGGCGGATGGAGAGGTCGGCGGCGCCCTTGGCGGCCAGCTCGGCCAGTTCGGCCTCGCGCTCCTCGCTCCAGCGGATCATGGGGACGGAGATGGACAGGGCGGCGACGACCCGTCCGGCGCTGTCGCGCACGGGCGCGGCGACGCAGCTGACGTCGGGGTTGGACTCGCGGTGCTCGGTGGCGACGCCGCGCTCCCGGACGACGGCGAGTGCGGCGCGCAGTTCGTCGGGGTCGGTGAGGCTGCTGGGGGTCATGGCGGTGAGTTCGCGTCCGTCGATCCGGGCGTCGAGCTCGTGCGGGGGGAGCGAGGCGAGCAGCATCTTGCCGACGGAGGTGCAGTGGGCGGGGAGCCTGCGGCCGGCGGCGGACACCATGCGCACGGCGTGCGTGGAGTCGACCTTGGCGATGTAGATGACGTCCAGGTCCTCCAGGATGGCGACGTGGACGGTCTCGTCGCACGTCTCGGCGACCTCGCGGGCGACGCGCTGGCCCTCGGCGGCGAGGTCGAGCTGCTCGGCGTACCGGCTGCCGAGCTGGTACGCCCGGACGCCGAGGCGGTAGCGGCCGGGCTGCTCGGGGAGGGGCACGAGGTAGGAGCGGGCGGCGAGCGTGGTGACGAGCTCGTGCACGGTGGTGCGGGGCAGTTGGAGCCTGCGGGTGATCTCCGGTGCGGAGAGCGTGCCGTCTCCGTCGAGGAACAGCTCCAGAATGTCGAGCGCCCTGGTCACCGCGGGAACAAGCCGTCCCATGAGGCCACCCACCCCTTCGTTCGAAACCCCGGCCAGTGACCGGTATGACGAACACAGGCTACTCAGTGACGCCTCCGCGGGCAACGGCCGGGGCGGGACCGCCGGATCGCGCCCCCCGTGCGCCGCACTCCGCCGAGCGGGAGGTGCGCGAACCATTGACACCCCGCCCGGGGGCTGATTACGGTCACGCCACGATTTCGAACGTGTGACGAAATGTCGAACACAGCCAACGTATCGAACGGACTCTAGGGGCAACTACCGTGCGCATCACGGGAATCAGCACTCATGTCGTCGGGACCCCCTGGCGCAACCTCACCTACGTGCTCGTCCACACCGACGAGGGCCTGACCGGCGTCGGCGAGACCCGCATGTTGGGCCACACGGACGCGCTCATCGGCTACCTGCGGGAGGCGGAGGTCAACCACATCGCGGGTTCCGACCCGTTCGCCGTGGAGGACCTCGTACGGCGGATGAAGTACGGCGACTACGGCCGGGCCGGTGAGATCGTCATGTCCGGCATCGCCGTCGTGGAGATGGCCTGTTGGGACATCAAGGGCAAGGCCCTGGGCGTCCCGGTCTGGCAGCTGCTGGGCGGCAAGGTCACGGACCGGGTCAAGGCGTACGCGAACGGCTGGTACACGACCGAGCGGACCCCCGAGGCGTACCACAAGGCCGCCCAGGAGGTCGTGGCGCGCGGCTACCGGGCGCTGAAGATCGACCCGTTCGGCACCGGCCACTTCGAGCTGGACGCCGAGCAGACCCGGTACGCGGTGGCGCTGATCGAGGCGGTGCGCGACGCGATCGGCCCGGACGCCGAGCTGATGCTGGAGATGCACGGCCGGTTCAGCCCGGCCACCGCCGTGCGCCTGGCGCGGGAGCTGGCGCCGTACCGCCCGGCGTGGCTGGAGGAGCCGGTGCCGCCGGAGAACCTGAAGGCGCTGAAGAAGTTCGCCGACAAGGTGGACCTGCCGGTGGCGACGGGCGAGCGGATCCACGACCGGATCGAGTTCCGCGAGCTGTTCGAGTCGCAGGCCGTCGACATCATCCAGCCGGACCTGGGGCACATCGGCGGCATCCTGGAGACCCGCAAGCTGGCGGCGACCGCCGAGACGCACTACATGCTGGTCGCCCCGCACAACGTGGGCGGCAGCGTGCTGACCGCGGCCTCGCTCCAACTGGCCGCCTGCACCCCCAACTTCAAGATCCTGGAGCACTTCAACGACTTCGCGGACGCGGAGATCAAGAAGGTGGTCAAGGGCGCCCCCCAGGTGGACCCCGAGACGGGCTGCTTCGAGGTGTCGCACGCGCCGGGCCTCGGCGTGGAGCTCGACGTGGACGCGGCGGCGGAGTTCCCGCAGCAGCAGGCCCGGTTCGACCTGTGGGCCGAGGGCTGGGAGAAGCGCGCCCCGAAGGGCACCAGGTGAGTCCGGTACCAGACGCCACGGACCGGCCGGCGGCGGCTGTCAGCCGGTCCGTGGTCATCGACCGGCCGGGTGCCCACCGGCTGGTCGAGCGGGAGGTTCCGGCGCCGCGGCCCGGCGAGGTGCTGGTCCGGGTCGCGGCCGCCGGGATCTGCATGAGCGACCGCGAGGTGCTCGACGGCCAGCGCGCCCCCGGCTACGTCCGCTACCCGGTGACACCGGGTCACGAGTGGGCCGGGACCGTGGAGGCCGTGGGCGACGGGGTGGACCCCGCACTGGTGGGCCGGCGGACGGTCGCCGAGGGGTTCCGCTCGTGCGGGGTCTGCGAGCGGTGCCGGTGCGGGGAGACGAGCCTGTGCACCGGCGGGTACGCCGAGACCGGGTTCACCGAGCCGGGCGCGTTCGCCGACCACCTGACGGTGCCCGCGCGGCTGCTGCACCCGCTGCCCGACGACGCCGACCTGCGGGCGGCGGCGCTGCTGGAGCCGGCCGCGGTGATCGCGGCGGCGGTACGCGCGGGTCGGCCGCGCCCCACCGAGCGCGTGGCGGTGGTGGGCGCGGGGACCCTGGGGCTGCTGGCCGTGCAGCTGCTGGCCGCGTCGTCGCCGGCGGAGCTGGTCGTGATCGATCCGCGGGTCGCGCGCGCCGAGGCGGCGCTGCGGTTCGGGGCCACCGGCGCGTTGACGCCGGAGGGCGGCGAGGCGCTGCGCGGGCGGTTCGACCTGGTCGTGGAGACGGCCGGGGCGCCGTCCACGGCGGCGTCGTCGTGCCTGCTGGCGCGGCGGGGCGGGCGGGTGGTGCTGACCGGGATGTTCACGGCGGGCGCGACCGGGATCGACCCCGTGCACCTGTCGGTGAGCCAACTGGAGGTCCGCAGCGTCTTCGGCGCGTCGGCGGAGGCGTGGGCGGACGCGGTACGGGCCTTCGCGCTCGGTCTGCTGGACCCGGCGCCGCTCGTCACCCACGAGTTCCCGCTGGAGCGGTTCGCCGACGCGATCGCGCTGGTGGGGAGCGGTGACCCGACGACCGGGAAGGTGCTGTTGCGGCCCTGACCGGCCCCCGAGACGTGCGGCGGCGCGGGGAGCGCCCAACGGCCCCCGCGCCGCCGCACCCCGCAAGATCCGAATAACGACCGAAATATCGAACACCTGTGGTTTCGACCGACCCCAGAGGAGTCCTGTGACCTCCCCGCCCGCACCCCGTCGCCCGGGTGCCGATGCCCTCGCCCGCATCGGCCACCCCGCCCCCGAGCCCGACCCGGCCGACGCCTCCCCGCACGCCTTCCCCGACGGCGGGGTGTGGCGCACCGAGATCCCGTCCGTCGAGGGCCCGGAGGCGCTCGCGGTCGTCCTGAAGGAGAGCTCCCGCCTCGACGTGCCCGTTCACCGGATCAGCCAGGGCAGCGGCGTGTGGATGCTCACCGACGCCGAGATCACCGAGATGGTGGAGTCCTGCGCGGAACGGGACATCGAGCTGTGCCTGTTCACCGGGCCGCGCGGCACCTGGGACATCGGCGCGGCCACCCGTACCGACTCGGGCGGCGCAGGGCTGCGCGCCCGCGGCCACGACGGGCTCGCCGGGTGCGTGGAGGACGCGCTGCGCGCCACCGAGCTGGGCGTGCGCTGCCTGCTCGTCGCCGACGAGGGCGTGCTGTGGACGCTGCACCGGCTGCGCGCGGCCGGCACGCTGCCGGCGGACACCACGTTCAAGCTGTCCGCGTTGATCGGTCCGGTCAACCCGGCCTCGTACGCCGTGTACGAGCGGCTGGGCGCCGACTCCCTCAACGTGCCGTCGGACCTGACGCTCGCGCACCTGACCGAGATACGCCGCGTCAGCCGCGCCCCGATGGACATGTACGTGGAGGCCCCCGACGACCTCGGCGGCTACATCCGGATGTACGAGGCGGCCGAGCTGATCCGGCGCGGCGCGCCGCTGTACCTGAAGTTCGGGCTGAGCCGGTCCCCCGGCATCTACCCGTACGGCGCCCAGCTCCGCGACACGACGCTCGCCACCGCGCGGGAGCGGGTCCGGCGCGGGCGTCTGGTCCTCGACCTGCTGGCCCGCCACGGCGCGGACGGCGGCATGTCGCCGCTCGGTTCGCGGCTCCCGGGCGACCTGCGGCGTTTCCCCGTCCCGGAAGGCGACTGACCCATGCGCACCCGCACAGCCCGCGTCGCGGGCGCCGCCCTCGCGGCGGCCCTGCTCACCGTCTCGCTCACCGCCTGCGGCCAGGAGGCCCGGGGCGGCAGCCGCTACAAGCCGCCGGCCGGAAAGGGCGGCACCATCGGCCTGGCCATGCCGACCAAGGCGTCGGAGCGGTGGGTGGCCGACGGTCGGAACATGGCGGAGCAGTTCCGCAAGGCCGGGTACGAGACCGACCTGCAGTACGGCGACGACAAGGTCGAGAACCAGATCGCCCAGATCGAGAACATGATCACCAAGGGGCGGCGGCTGCTGGTGGTCGCCGCCATCGACGGTTCGGCGCTCACCGAGGTCCTCCAGCGGGCGGAGGACGCCGGGATCCCGGTGATCTCCTACGACCGGCTGATCATGGGCAGCGAGCACGTCGACTACTACGCCTCGTTCGACAACGAGCGGGTGGGCGAGCTCCAGGCCCGCTACATCGTCGACAAGCTGAAGCTGGGCGAGCCGGCGAAGGGCGCGGGCCGCCCGTACAACATCGAGCTGTTCGCCGGCTCCCCGGACGACAACAACACCAAGTACTTCTGGAACGGCGCCGTCAAGGTGCTGAAGCCCTACCTGGACAGCGGGCAACTGGTGGTCCGCAGCGGGCAGACCCGGCTGAACCAGGTGACGACGCTGCGCTGGGACGGCGGCACGGCGCAGAAGCGCATGGACGACCTGATCAGCAAGAACTACGGCGACGCGCGGGTCGACGCGGTGCTCTCCCCCTACGACGGGATCTCGATCGGCATCATCTCCGCCCTCAAGAGCGCCGGGTACGGCACGGCGGACCAGCCGTTGCCGGTGGTCACGGGGCAGGACGCGGAGCTGGCGTCGGTGAAGTCCATCATCCGGGGCGAGCAGACGCAGACGGTGTTCAAGGACACCCGCGAACTCGCCGCGAAGGCCGTGGAGATGGGCGACGCGGTGCTGAACGGGCGCAAGCCCAAGGTCAACAACACGAAGGACTACCACAACGGCAAGAAGGCCGTGCCGTCCTTCCTCCTGAACCCGGTCAGCATCGACAAGACCAACACCGAGCTCCTCGTCGACGAGGGCTACTTCACCGCCGGGCAGCTGAAGTGAGCGCCGCCCGACCGGTCCTGGAGGTGCGCGGGATCACCAAGACGTTCCCCGGCGTCACCGCGCTCTCCGAGGTGAACCTGACGGTGCGGGCCGGGGAGATCCACGCCGTCTGCGGTGAGAACGGCGCCGGCAAGTCGACGCTGATGAAGGTCCTCAGCGGTGTCCACCCGCACGGCACGTACGAGGGGGAGATCCTCTTCGAGGGCGAGCCGGTGGCGTTCAAGGACATCCGGGCCAGCGAGCGGCGCGGCGTCGTCATCATCCACCAGGAGCTGGCGCTGGTGCCGTACCTGTCGATCGCCGAGAACATCTTCCTCGGCAACGAGCGCGCCGCCCGCGGGATCGTCGACTGGAACGAGACGCTGCGCGAGGCGGGCCGGCTGCTGAAGCGGGTGGGTCTGGCCGAGAACCCGCAGACGCCGGTCTCGGAGCTGGGCGTCGGCAAGCAGCAGCTCGTGGAGATCGCCAAGGCGCTGTCGAAGGAGGTGCGGCTGCTCATCCTGGACGAGCCGACGGCCGCGCTGAACGACGAGGACAGCGCCAAGCTGCTGGAGCTCATCCTGGAGCTGCGGGAGCAGGGCATCGCGAGCATCATCATCTCGCACAAGCTGAACGAGGTGCGGCGGATCGCGGACGCGGTGACGATCCTGCGCGACGGGCGCACCATCGAGACCCTGACCGTGCGCGGGACGCCGCAGGACGAGCCGGAGCTCTCGGAGGACCGGATCATCCGCGGCATGGTCGGCCGCGACCTCGACCAGCGGTTCCCCGAGCGGACCGGGTACACCGGCGAGGACGCGGGGCAGGTCGCGCTCGCGGTGCGCGGGTGGACGGTGCGGCACCCGGTGGACCAGCAGCGGACGGTCGTCGACGACGTGTCGCTGACGGTGCGGCGCGGGGAGATCGTGGGCATCGCCGGGCTGATGGGCGCGGGCCGCACCGAGCTGGCGATGTCCGTGTTCGGCCGCTCCTACGGGCGGTACGTCTCCGGCACCGTGGAGGTCGACGGCCGGGAGGTGGCGACGCGGACGGTGCCCGAGGCGATCGCCGCCGGCATCGCGTACGTCACGGAGGACCGCAAGCAGTACGGCCTCAACCTCATCGACAACGTCAACCGCAACATCTCCCTGGCGTCGCTGACCGGGATGCGGCGGCGCGGCGTCGTCGACGAGCACCACGAGCGGCGGGTCGCGGAGCGGTACCGCACCACGATGAACATCAAGACGCCGACGGTGTTCGAGCAGGTGGGGCGGTTGTCCGGCGGCAACCAGCAGAAGGTCGTCCTCAGCAAGTGGATCCACGCCGACCCCGAGGTGCTGATCCTCGACGAGCCGACGCGCGGCATCGACGTCGGCGCCAAGTACGAGATCTACACCGTCATCGACCGGCTGGCGGCACAGGGCAAGGCGGTGCTCTTCATCTCCTCCGAACTGCCGGAACTGCTCGGGATGTGCGACCGGATCTACACGATGGCCGAAGGCCGGCTGACCGGTGAGGTCGACCGCGCCCACGCCACCCAGGAAGTCCTGATGCGACAGATGACCATGAACAGAAGCTGAGGCCCCGCCATGACCACCACGACCACTTCCCCGAAGGGCGCGGCGTCCGGACCGTCGTCCGCGCGGCCGTCGACGCGCGAGGTGCTCCTGCGGGGGCTGCGCGGCAACATGCGGCAGTACGGCATGCTGATCGCGCTCGCGTTCATCGTCGTGCTGTTCCAGGTGTGGACCGACGGCACGCTGCTGCTGCCGAACAACGTCTCCAACCTGATCCAGCAGAACAGCTACATCCTCATCCTTGCCATGGGCATGATGATCGTCATCATCGCCGGGCACATCGACCTGTCCGTCGGCTCGCTCGTCGCCTTCGTGGGGGCCCTGTCGGCGGTGATGATGGTCAAGCACGACATCCCGTGGGTGCCGGCGCTGATCCTCTCGCTGCTCGTCGGCGCGCTCGCGGGCGCCTGGCAGGGGTACTTCATCGCGTACCTCGGCATCCCCTCGTTCATCGTGACGCTCGCGGGCATGCTGCTGTTCCGCGGACTGACGCAGATCGTGCTGGAGGGCCAGTCGATCGCGCCGTTCCCGGAGGGCTTCCAGAACCTCGCCAAGGGGTTCATCCCGGAGATGGGCCCGTACACGCAGTACCACAACCCGACGCTGCTCCTCGGGCTGGTCGCCGTCGTGTTCCTGCTGCTGCGGGAGTGGCGGGACCGCCGGCGGCAGCTCGCCTACGAGCTGGACGTGGCGCCGACCGGGGTGTGGGTGCTGAAGTGCGTGGCGATCACCGCCGCCGTGACGGCGTTCACGCTGACGCTGGCGTCGTTCCACGGCGTGCCGGTCGTGATGCTCATCATGTGCGTGCTGCTCATCGGCCTCGGGTACGTGATGCGCAACGCCGTCGTCGGCCGCCACGTGTACGCGCTCGGCGGCAACAAGGCCGCCGCGAAGCTGTCCGGCGTCAAGGACAAGCGGGTCACGTTCCTCGTCTTCGTCAACATGGGCGTGCTGGCCGCCCTGGCGGGGTGCGTGTACGCGGCACGGCTCAACGCGGGCACCCCGCAGGCCGGCCTCAACTTCGAACTGGAGGCCATCGCCGCGGCGTTCATCGGCGGCGCGTCCATGAGCGGCGGCGTCGGCACGGTGATGGGCGCCGTCATCGGCGGACTGGTGCTGGGCGTGCTCAACAACGGCATGTCCCTGGTCGGCATCGGCACGGACTACCAGCAGGTCATCAAGGGCCTGGTGCTGTTGGCCGCGGTCGGTTTCGACGTCTGGAACAAGCGCAGGGCCGGCAAGTGACTCCCCCTTCACCGGTTTCCCCTCCCCCTCAAGGAGCCGCAATGGAAACGAGCAGACGCACCGTCCTGGCGGCGGCCGCCGCCGCGGGCCTCACCGCGGTCGCCGCCCCGGGCACCGCCCACGCGCAGGAAGGCAGGACACCCGTGAGAGAGCACTTCGGCACCCTCGCCGACGGCACCCGGGTCCACCGCTGGACGCTGGAGAACGGCGGCACCCGCATGCGGGTGCTGTCGTACGGCGGCATCGTCCAGTCGCTGGAGGTGCCGGACCGGCGCGGCCGGTACGCCAACGTGTCGCTGGGCTTCGACCGGCTCGAGGAGTACGTGGCGTCCAGCCCGTACTTCGGGGCGCTCATCGGCCGGTACGGCAACCGGATCGGCGGCGGCCGCTACACCCTGGACGGGCGCGAGTACCGGCTGTCGGTGAACGACGGGCCCAACAGCCTGCACGGCGGGGCGGCCGGCTTCGACAAGCGGGTGTGGGACGTGGAGCCGTTCCGCTCCCCCGCCGGGGTCGGCCTGGTGCTGCGGTACGTGAGCGCCGACGGCGAGATGGGCCACCCGGGCCGGCTCGACACGACCGTCACGTACACCCTGACCGGGGAGGGCGACTGGCGGATCGACTACGCGGCCACCACCGACCGGCCCACCGTCGTCAACCTGACCAACCACACGTACTTCAACCTCGCCGGCGAGGGCTCCGGCGACGTCCTCGGCCACGAGCTGCGGATCGCCGCGTCCCGCTACACGCCCACCGACACGACGCTGATCCCGACCGGGGAGCTGGCGAAGGTGGCGGGCACGCCGTTCGACTTCCGGCAGGGCAAGCCGATCGGCCGCGACATCCGCACGGCGCACCCGCAACTGATCGGCGCGCAGGGGTACGACCACAACTGGGTCCTCGACAAGGGCGCCACCCGCGCCCCCGGGTACGCGGCGACGCTGCGCGACCCCGGGTCGGGCCGGACCCTGCGGATCACGACGACCGAGCCGGGCCTGCAGTTCTACTCGGGGAACTTCCTCGACGGCACGCTGTCCGGGCCGTCGGGGCGCACCTACCGGCAGGGCGACGGGCTGTGCCTGGAGACCCAGCACTTCCCGGACTCGCCGAACAGGCCGGAGTTCCCGTCGACGGTGCTGCGGCCCGGCGAGACGTACCGCTCGGCGACGGTGCACCGCTTCTCCGCGCGGTGAGGGCGGCGCGGTGAAGGCGGCGCGGGCACGTGCGGCGGTGCCCGCGCCGCGCCGTGCCGTGCGTGCGCCGGTGCGGGCGGGCCGGCGGCCGGGAGGCGCGCGTCAGGAGCGGGTGCGCAGCAGGACGAGGGCCATGTCGTCGTCGCGGGGCGCGGTGCGGCGGGCGTGGTCGACGAGGGCGTCGGCGAGCGCGTCCAGGTCGTCCGGGGCGCCCCGGGAGAGCCGGGCGGCGAGGTCGGCGGTGGTCTCGTCGAGGCTCACCCCGGGCACCTCGACCAGCCCGTCGGTGTAGAGCGCGAGGAGCGCCCCGGGGGGAAGCGGGACCTCCGTCTCCGGGTACGCGGCGCCGGGGTCGATGCCGAGGAGCAGTCCGGGCGGTACCTCCAGGACCCCGGTGGTGCCGTCGGCGTGCCGGCACAGCGGCGGGGGGTGCCCGGCCGTGGCGAGGACGGCGCGGCGCCGGGTCAGGTCCAGGTGCGCGTAGAGGCAGCTGGTGAACAGGCCCGGGTCCAGGTCGAGGATGAGCCGGTTGGTGCGGGCCAGGACCTCGCCGGGCGCCGCGCCCGCCGTCGCGTGGACGGCGGTGCGGACCTGGCCCATGAGGGCTGCCGCGTCGACGTTGTGGCCCTGGACGTCGCCGATGGTGACCGCGGCGGCGGTGTCGCCGAGCCGGATCACGTCGTAGAAGTCGCCGCCGATGCCCATGCCGACGGCGGCGGGCAGGTAGCGGGCGGCCACGCCCAGGCCGGGGACGCTCGGCAGGCTGTGCGGGAGGAGACCGGCCTGGAGGCGGTGGGCGAGGTCGTTCTTGGCGTCGTACAGCCGGGCCCGGTCGAGGGCCTGCGCGATCAGGCCGGCCAGGGAGGTGAGGACGGCGCGCTCCGGGGAGTGGAACGGGCGGGGCCTGCCGTAGCCGAGGACGAGCGCCCCGACGGGCCGGCCGGACGCGATGAGGGGGACGTACGCCCAGGCGCCCTCCGGCGTCTGGTGGCGCGCGCGGGGGTGGGCGGCGCGCAGTTCCCCGGCGTTGCGGAAGAACAGCGCCGTACCGGTGGTGAACGCCCGCACCTCGGGGGTGTCCGCGCTGAGCGGGACGGAGTGCAGCGCCTCGGCGAGCGTGGGATCGCGTCCGCCGTGCCCGACCAGCCGCAGCCGGCCGTCCTCCGCGGCGAGCAGGGCGAGCGCCTCGGCGCCGAGGGCGGGGGTGAGCTGCTCGACGGTCTGCTCGGCGACGTCCTTGACGCCCACGGCCTCGGTGAACAGGGCCGCCAGGTGCATCAGGTGGTAGAGGCCGCCGGCCCGGCCGGTGACCACGGGCGCCGGGGCGTTCCGGCCCGGCGCCTCGGCGTCCCGCGCGGCGCCGGGCGGGGCGGCCGGGGTGCCGGGCAGCGGGGTGATGCGGACGCTGATGCCGGTGGCGTCCGGGTGGAGGCGGAAGCGCAGGCGGTGGCCGGGCGGGCGCACGGCGGTGAACGCGGTGGTCTCCCGGCTGATGAGCGCGGCCCGGTAGCGGTCCTCCACCACGGCGTCGTCCAGCCAGGGCAGCGCCTCCCACGGCAGGGCGCCGAGGAGGTCCGCCGCGGGCAGGCCGAGGAGGTCGGCGCCGGCCCGGGTGACGAAGGTGATACGGCCGTCGAGGTCGAGGGCGCAGCTCCCGCCGGGCAGCCGGTCGGCGAAGGCCAGGGCGGCGGTGGCCCGGTCGGTGACGGGCGGGGCGCCGCGGGGGTGGACCACGAGGGGCCGGAGGGCCGGCTGCACGGGGCGGCCCGCGCGGGCGGCCCCGTCGAGGACGGCGGCCATCCGCTCGGCGCCCTCCCGCAGGGCCCGCGCCTCGTCCCCGGTGAGCGTCGGCGGGTGGGAGGCCGGCCACAGCATGACGAGCCCGCCCCGGACCGGGTCGCCGGTGGTGACGGGGACGGCGGCCAGGGAGAACCGGTACGGCAGGACCAGCCCCGGCCGGGGGTAGCGGCGGGCCATCTCCTCCTGGTCGCCCAGCCACACCAGGCGGCCCCGGGACACGGCGTCCGCGACGGGGACGGGGTCGTCGAGCGCCACCCGGGTCCACGGCACGGCGATGTCCAGGGGCACGCCGCTCAGGACGGTGAGGCGCAGCGCCCGGTCGTCCGGGGACAGCAGGTAGAGCATGCCGACGGAGGCACCGGTGTCCTCCATGAGGGCCGCCAGGCCTGCGCCCAGCTCCCGTGTCTCCGGCCGCACGCTACGCTCCACGCCTCCAGCGTGCCCCGCCGGGCCGCGGGGCGCAGTCCGGCGGGGCGGGGCGGTCAGCCGGCGGCCGGGACGAACCGCAGCCCGGCGAGGCGGACGGTGCCGGTCAGGGTGACCCGGAGGTCCTGGACGCCGCGCGCGTCGACGGACGTCTCCAGGTCGGCGTAGGCGTACGGGCCGCCCGGCACCGCCGCGTCGACGCGGCCGAGTTCGGTGCCGTCCGCGAGGGCCAGGGCGACCGTGCCCGTGCCGGAGACCTCCAGGGTGGCCGCGCGCACCCCGGCGCCGAGGTCGCAGCGGCGGTAGAGCAACTCGCCCGCTCCCCCGTCGTCGGGGGTGACGCAGTCGCCGGAGTCCTTGGCGCGGTCGGCGATCACGGTGCCGCGCTGCTCGTCGTAGTCGGCGGCGGCCAGGCCGCGCTCCAGGACCGGGCGGGGGGCGGGGGGCGGGCCGTCGACCCGCAGTCCGGTCTCCAGGCGGAGGTCCGCGCTGGACGCGCCGGCCAGGAAGGCGTACGTGCCGGGCTCCACCGTCCAGCGGCCGTGGGCGACGTCCCAGAAGCCCAGCGCAAGGACCGGCACCTCGAACTCCAGCCGCCGCCCGGCGCCGGGCGCGAGGTGGAGGCGGCGGTGGGCGACGAGCTCGCGGTGCGGTCGCGGGACGGTCGGGTCGACGGCGCGGACGTACACCTGGGCGACCTCGTCGGAGGCGACGGGGCCGGTGTTGGTGACGGTGAACGCCACGTGGACCGTGTCGCCTCGGCGCTCCGCGGTGAGGTCCGCGTAGGCGAACGTCGTGTACGTCAGGCCGTGGCCGAAGGGGAACAGCGGGCGGCCGTCGAAGTAGAGGTACGTCTGGCGACCGCCGATGACGTCGTAGTCGAACAGGTCCGGCAGGTCGGCGTCGGCGGCGTACCAGGTCTGGGGCAGCCGGCCGGCCGGGGAGACGTCGCCGGCGAGGACGCGGGCCAGCGCGGTGCCGGCGGCCTGTCCGCCGTGGGCGGTCCACAGCAGGGCGGGCAGCTCGGCGGCGGCGTCCGGGACCGCGTACGGGTAGGAGGAGGAGAGGACCAGGACGGTGCGCGGGTTGGCGGCGCGGGCGGCGCGCCAGAGCCGGTCCTGCGCCCCGGGCAGGGCGAGGGTGGTGCGGTCCTCGGTCTCGCGGCCGTTGATGTGCGGGTCGTTGCCGGCGACGACGATGACGACGTCGGCGGCCTCGGCGGCGGCGGTGACCTCGTCCACGCCGCGGCGGACGGTCTCGACGGTGAAGACGGTCGGGGTTTCCTCGCCTTCGGCGGCAACCTTCGCGCCGTCGGCGGCGACGGAGACGTGACCCCCCGTTCCGATGTGCCGAAGGAGGTGGCCGTCGCCGTGCGGTTCGAGCCGGAACGTCTCCTGGACGACCCAGCCGCCGGGCTGGTCCGCGGAGGCCCGTACGCGGCGGTCGTCGGCGACGGAGAGGTAGAGGCCGCCGGGGGCGCGCAGCGTGAGGACGCCGCCGCCCCAGTCGGTGAGGGCGAACTCGGTGCCCTCGGCGTCGGCGGTGAGCGGCGGCAGGTCGGTGCGCCCGGCGAGCAGGGCCGGGTCGAGGGCGCCCTCGGCGCCGCGCGCGGCCGTCTGGGCGGTCCCGCCCGCCTCGGGCACGCGCAGGAGGCCGGCGGCGCAGCGGAGGCGCACCACGTCGGCGCCCTCGGCGTGGGTGACCCGGTCGGCGCCGAAGCGGTCGCGGATCCCGTCGAAGGGGCTGGAGCGGTGGATGAGGGTGCCGCTGTACCAGTCGAGCTTGCACTCGTCGGCGAGCGGGCCGACGACGGCGACGCGCTGCCCGGCGGTCGGGTCGAGGGGCAGGAGGCCGTCGTTGGTGAGGAGGACGACGGCCTGCTCCGCGGCCTCCAGGGCCAGGGCGCGGTGCTCGGCGGTGTCGAAGGCGTCGGTGTCGGCGTACGGGTCGAGGTCGGGGTCGAACTCGCCGAGCGCGAAGCGGACGTGGAGCTGGCGGCGTACGGCGGCGTCGATGTCGGACGCGTCGAGGAGGCCGCGGTCGAGAGCGCCGCGCACCCGGGCGGTGATCTTCGAGCCGTCGGTGCCGTGGTCGGTGAAGCTGTCGACGCCGGCGCGCAGGGCGGCGGCGGTGGCCTCCTCGTGGGTGTCGAAGTAGTGCTCGGAGTCGACGAGGTTGCTGGGCGCGCCCGCGTCGGAGCAGACGAGGAGCTCCTGGTCGGTCCAGGTGCGCAGGTGCTCGCGCAGATAGGGCGAGACGTGGTTGGGGCGGCCGTTGACCAGGTTGTAGGCGGGCATGACGCCGGCGACGGCGCCCGCCTCGACGGCGGTGCGGAAGGCCCGCAGGTCGTACTCGTGCAGGACGCGGGGGCGCACGGAGGCGGAGCTCGTGTCGCGGTCGGTCTCGTTGTTGTGGGCGAGCCAGTGCTTGAGGACCGGGGCGGTGCGCCAGTACACGGGGTGGTCGCCGCGCAGGCCGCGCGTGTAGGCGGTGGCGATGGCCGAGGTCAGGGTGGGGTCCTCGGAGTAGCCCTCCTCGCCGCGGCCCCACAGGGGGTTGCGCAGGAGGTTGACGGTGGGCGCCCAGACGTTGAGGCCGACGCGCTCGTCCCGGGCGCGCATCGCCCGGACCTCGGTGGAGACGGCTTCGCCGACACGGCGGACGAGGTCCTCGTTCCAGGTGGCGCCGAGGCCGACGGCCTGGGGGAAGACGGTGGCGGGGCCCATCCAGGCGACGCCGTGGAGGGCCTCCTGGCCGGTGCGGAACGCGGGCACGCCCAGGCGGTCCACGGCGGGCGCGAACTGGTGGAGCAGCGCGACGCGCTCGTCGAGCGTGAGCCGCCCGAGCAGGTCGTCGACGCGCTTGCCGAAGGGCAGCCGCGGGTCGCGGAAGGGCAGCCGGTCTGCGGTCACGTGGGGTTCCCCTTGTGGATGTTCTTGAGCGATCTTTCGAAGCGCTTCGATGCTCGGTTGCGTTCACTGCGAGTGTCAAGACACACCGTGACAACATCTCGATTGCGTCCCTGTACCTCAGCACTCATAAGGAATCCGCTGCTCCGAGGAATCTTGCCGACCACCCTTGTGCGCCCGGTTGCGTTCACTTAACCTCGCAGCAACATCGAAGCGCTTCGACTAAAAGCGCAGCCTGCACCGGCCGTGTGCGGCGAACGCTTCGAATCAGCCAGTGCCGTACGTCCCGTCTCAGACACCGCAGCCGACCGGCGGACACGCCGGGTGTCCTGGCGCGCCACGAAGGGTTGACGCAATGACGCCGAACTCCCCCTCACCCCGCACCTCCGGCCCCAGCCGGAGGAGCTTCCTGGCCTCGACGGCGGTCGCCGCCGCCGCGGTGGCGGGCGGGGTGCCCCTCCTCGCCGCCTGCGGAGGAAGCGGGCAGAGCGAGCGGAAGGACGGCGCCACCTCGGGCAAGGACGCCGCCAAGATCCTCCCGACGTACGTGCCCCAGGACATCGTCAAGCCCGACATCCCGGCGAAGAACGGTTCCGCCGCCGGCTTCACCACCGCCATCGCGGCGGCGCAGCTGAAGACCTCGGTGCCGGAGAAGCTCGGCAAGGGCAGCACCGTCAGGATCATGGCGCCGATGTGGGGCTCGCCCCCGAAGAGCGACAACCCCTGGTACCGCGCGATGGACGAGTCCATCGGCGTCAAGACGCAGTGGCAGAACCAGGACGGCAACACGTACGACGAGAAGCTCGGTGCCGTGCTCGCCTCCAGCGAGATACCCGACGTCGTGGTCGTGCCGGGCTGGAACCTCACCGGCAAGATCCCCAGCGCGGTCAACGCCAAGTTCGCCGACCTCGGCCCGCACCTGTCGGGCGACAAGGTGAAGGACTTCCCGAACCTGGCCGCCGTCCCCACCGACGCCTGGCAGCGGTCGATCTTCGGCGGCGCGCTGCGCGGCATCCCGATGCCCGCCTCGTACGTGATCAACATCGTGCCGTTCTACCGGCGGGACGTCTTCGAGAAGCGCGGCTACCAGGTGCCCAAGAGCGCCGACGAGTTCCTCGCCTGGGCGAAGGAGGCCACCAGCGCCAAGGCGAAGGTGTGGGCCTGCGACGACATGAAGTGGACCGCCTTCAACTCCTTCGGGGTCTTCCCCGGCAGCGACAAGGCGCTGTGGTGGGACATGGTCGACGGCAAGCTCGTCAACCGGATCGAGACCGAGCAGTACCTCGAGGCGCTGGAGTGGGTCCGGAAGCTGTACGCGGCGAACGTCGTGCACCCCGACGCCAAGGCGCAGAACCAGGGCGACTCCGGCAACCGGTTCACCGCCGGCCAGGTCCTCGTCTACAACAACGACCTCTCCCACTGGTACGTCAAGAGCATCGAGCAGGCCCAGCAGAACCCCGACTTCGCGATGGGCGCGATGGACATCTTCGGCCACGACGGGTCGGCACCGAAGCTCTACGCCCAGCAGCCGGCGAACATCTTCGCCTTCGTCAGCAAGAAGGCGTCCGAGGCGGTCGTCCGGGACTTCCTGGCCATCGCCAACTTCTGCGCGGCGCCGTACGGCACGAAGGAGCGCCTGCTCACCGACTACGGCGTCGAGGGGACCCACCACACGGTGCAGAAGGGCATGCCGGTCAAGAACGACACCGGCCACCTCCAGGTGACGGGCGCGTTCGACCTGGTCGGCGACCCGGCTCCGTACCGGGCGCACCCGGACCGCCCCGACCTCGTCAAGGCGGAGGTCGAGTGGCAGCAGCGGATGGGCGCCTTCACGAAGAAGACCGCGTTCTACGGGCTGACGGTCACCGAGCCCAGCCGCTGGACCAACCTCGCGGACGACTTCGAGCAGTTGGAGGACGACGTCGTGCGCGGTCGCAAGAAGATCAGCGACGTCCAGCAGGCCGTGTCGGAGTGGCGGAGCGGCGGCGGCGACAAGCTGCGCGACTGGTACCGCAAGCTGCTCGACGACGCGGGCTCCGCCTCGAACTGACACGTCGACACGCAAGGAGAGAACCGTGTCGCAGCACAGCACGGTACCGGGCGCCCAGCCCGCCCCGGACGGCGCCGCACAGGAAGGGGCGCCGCCCCGCGGCGCCGTCCCCGGCTCCGGTTCCGCCGGGGCGGCGGAGGCCGGGACCGTCGGAGCCCCGCCGGGGAAGCGCCGCGCCGCCGGGAAGGCGACCGGCGGCGGGGGAGGGAAGGTGAGCCTGCGGATCAGGTTCCGGCGGGACCGGACGCTCGTCCTGATGACGCTGCCGGCGCTGCTGCTGGTCCTGGTCTTCAACTACGTGCCCGTCCTGGGCAACGTGGTCGCGTTCCAGGACTACGACCCGTACCTCAGCGACAACGGCTTCGTCGCCATGCTGGAGAGCCCGTGGATCGGGTTCGAGAACTTCGAGCGGATCTTCTCCGACTCGGCGTTCTGGCGGGCGGTGGAGAACACCCTGGTGCTGTTCCTCCTCCAGTTGGTGCTGTTCTTCCCGGTGCCGATCGTGCTGGCGCTGCTGATCAACAGCATCATCCGGCCGCGGGTGCGGGCGGTCGCCCAGGCGATCATGTACCTCCCGCACTTCTTCTCGTGGGTCCTGGTCATCACCGTCTTCCAGCAGATCTTCGGCGGCGCGGGCATCATCGCGCAGACGCTGCGGCAGCACGGCATCGAGGGCTTCGACCTGATGACCGACCCGGGGATCTTCAAGTTCCTGGTCACCTCCGAGGGCATCTGGAAGGACGCCGGCTGGGGCATCATCGTGTTCCTCGCCGCGCTGTCCGCGGTCAGCCAGGACCTGTACGAGGCGGCGGCGATGGACGGCGCCGGGCGCTGGCGGCGGATGTGGCACGTGACGCTGCCCGCGCTGCGCCCGGTGATCGCCCTGCTGCTGGTGCTGCGCGTCGGCGACGCGCTGACCGTGGGCTTCGAGCAGCTGCTGCTGCAACGGGACGCGGTCGGGCCGGACGCGGCGGAGGTGCTGGACACCTACGTGTGGTGGAACGGCATCCGCAACCAGGACTTCGGCTACGCCGCCGCGGCGGGCCTCGTGAAGGGTGTCGTCGGCCTGGGGCTGGTCCTCGCGGCGAACAAGGTCGCCCATCTCATGGGCGAGCAGGGGGTGTACAAGAAGTGACGTCGGCACTGCGCAGGGGATGGGCGGCCCCGCCCCGCCCCGTGTGGGAGGAGGAGCCCCGCAAGGCGGGGCTCGCCGCCAAGGGGATCGTGCTCGCCGGGGCCTGCCTGGCGATCCTGTTCCCGCTGTGGATCGTGATCGTCACGAGCCTCTCCTCCCGTCAGGCGATCACCGAGGCCGGCGGCCTCGTCGTGATCCCGAAGGACATCACCTTCGTCGCGTACCAGGAGCTGTTGAGCGGCGGCCAGGTGCAGCGGGCGGCGCTGATCAGCGTGGGCGTGACCGTGGTCGGCACGCTGTTCAGCATGGCCGTGTCGGTGCTGTGCGCCTACGGCCTGTCGCGGTCCGGGACGACGGGGCACCGCTGGATCCTGATGACGCTGCTGGCGACGATGTTCTTCGGCGCCGGGTTGATCCCGACGTACCTGCTGGTGCAGGCGCTGGGGCTGACCGACACGTACCTGGCGCTGATCCTGCCGAGCGCGGTGAGCGTCTTCAACATCCTGGTGCTGCGGGCGTTCTTCATGAACATCTCGCAGGAGCTGATCGACAGTGCGCGGATCGACGGCGCCGGCGACTTCCGGATCCTCTGGCAGATCGTCATGCCGCTGTCCCGCGCGGTGATCGCGGTGATCGCGCTGTTCTACGCGGTCGGGTACTGGAGCGCGTGGTTCAACGCCTCGATCTACCTCACGGACCAGGACATGATGCCGCTGCAGAACGTCATGATCCAGATCGTGCAGAAGCAGGAGCCGCCGACCGGCCTGGCCCAGATGATCAGGACCAACCAGTTGTCGCCGCTCTCCGTCCAGATGGCCGTCATGGTGCTGGCGCTGGTCCCGGTCGCGATCGCCTCGCCGTTCGTGCAGAAGCACTTCAAGAAGGGGATGCTGACCGGCGCGGTCAAGGGCTGATCCGGGCCCGCCCCAGCCCCGCTCCCCCACCCGTACCGGCGTCTGCCGGGGTGTGAACCCCCCCCCCCCCGTCCCGGCAGACGCCCACCCAGCCGTGGCCTCCCCGTCCCACCCGGCCGTGTCCTCCCCGGCCCCCGCCCCTTCCCACCCCCCAGAGAACGAGGCATGTCATGCGTCCCTCTCCGCTGAGCCGACGGTCCGTCCTCGCCGGTGGCGCCGCCACCGCGGCGCTCGCCACCGTCTCCGTCGCCCACGCCGCCCACGCCGCGCCCGCCCCGGGCGCCGCCCGCGCGGCGGGAGCGGCGGCCAAGGGAGCGCCCTACCGCTGGCGGACCGCCGTGATCGGCGGCACCGGCTTCATCACCGGCGTGCTGTTCCACCCGGGGGTGCGGGGCCTCGCCTACGCCCGTACGGACATCGGCGGCGCCTACCGGTGGGACGACCGCGCGGCCCGCTGGACGCCGCTCACCGACCACCTGGGCTGGGACGACTGGAACCTGCTGGGCGTCGAGGCGATGGCCGTCGACCCCGCCCACCCGGACCGGCTGTACCTGGCGCTCGGCACGTACAGCCAGCCGTGGTCCGGCAACGGCGCGGTGCTGCGCTCCGACGACCGGGGCGCCACCTGGGCCCGCACCGACCTGGAGGTGAAGCTGGGCGCCAACGAGGACGGCCGGGGCACCGGCGAGCGGCTGCTGGTCGACCCGCGCGACTCCGCCACCCTGTGGCTGGGCACCCGCCACGACGGCCTGCTGGTCTCCCGCGACCGGGGCGCCACCTGGAGCGCGGCGCCCTTCCCCGCCACGCCGTCCGCTACGGGCCAGGGCGTCACGCTGCTGGTCGCCGCGGGGCGGACCGTGTACGCGGGCTGGGGCGACGGCGACGGCGCCCTGTACCGGACGACGGCCGGCGGCGGCTGGGAGGCCGTGCCGGGCCGGCCGGGCGGCGCGTCCGCGAGGGTGCCGATCCGCGCGGCGTACGACGCCGGGGCCCGCGCCCTGTACGTGACGTACGCGGACGCCCCGGGCCCCAACGGCCAGTCGGACGGCTCCGTGCACCGGCTGGACACGGTGACCGGCACGTGGAGCGACGTGACCCCGGTCCGGCCGGGCCCCGGGGACACGTTCGGGTACGGCGGTGTGGCGACCGACCCGCGCCGCCCCGGCGCGGTCGTCGTGTCCACCAACAACCGGTGGGGGCAGGTCGACACGCTGTTCCGGTCGACGGACGGCGGCGCCACCTGGACCTCCCTGAAGGACACGGCCGTCCTGGACGTGTCCGAGACGCCGTACCTGAAGTGGGGCGGGGACGAGCCCAAGTTCGGCTGGTGGATCCAGGCGCTGGCGCTCGACCCGTTCGACTCGCGGCACGTCGTGTTCGGCACGGGCGCGACGCTGTACGGCACGCGGGACCTGCGCCGGTGGGCGCCGGAGATCCGCGGGCTGGAGGAGAGCTCCGTCCGCCAGCTCGTGTCGCCCCCCACCGGGCGGGCGCACCTGCTGAGCGGGCTCGGCGACATCGGGGTGATGTACCACGAGCGGCTGACGTCCTCCCCCTCGCGGGGCATGGCCGCGAACCCGGTGTTCGGCACGGCGACCGGGCTGTCCCTGGCCCCCCTCAAGCCGCGGTACGTGGTGCGGACCGGCTGGGGCGACCAGGGCAACGGCGCGTACTCGACGGACGGCGGCCGGACGTGGGCGCCGTTCGCCACCCAGCCCGCCCTCGCCAAGGACGCCCCCGGCCCCATCGCCACCAGCGCCGACGGCCGTGTGCTGCTGTGGTCGTTCGTGCACTGGGACGGCACCCGCCACGCCACCCACCGCTCCACCGACAACGGCGCCCGCTGGACCGAGGTCGCCACCTTCCCCAAGGGTGCCGCCCCGGTCGCCGACCCGGTCGACCCGAAGCGCTTCTACGCGTACGACACGGCCGAGGGCACGGTGTACACCAGCACCGACGGCGGCGCCACCTTCACCGCCGGCGCGACCGGGCTGCCCTCCGGCGACGTGCAGTTCCGGATCGCGGCGGCGCCCGGCCACAGCGGCGACCTGTGGCTCTCCGCCAAGTGGAACGGCCTGTTCAGGTCCACGGACGGAGGTCGCACCTTCACCAAGGTGACCAGTTGCTGGGCGTCGTACGCCCTCGGCTTCGGCAAGGCGGCGCCCGGCGGGAGCGGCTACCCGGCGGTCTTCCAGACCGGGGCCGTGGAGGACTTCACCGGCGTGTACCGGTCGGACGACGCCGGGCGCACCTGGGTGCGGATCAACGACGACGCCCACCAGTGGGGCTGGACGGGCGAGGTGATCACCGGTGACCCGCGGATCCACGGCCGGGTCTACCTCGGCACCAACGGCCGCGGCATCCAGTACGGGGACCCGGTCTGATGCCGGCGCTCGGCGACGCCGCCCGGGGCCGGATCCTCTTCGGCGGCGACTACAACCCGGAGCAGTGGCCCGAGGAGACCTGGGCCGAGGACGTGCGGCTGATGAAGGACGCCGGCGTCAACTCGGTCACGGTCGGGGTGTTCTCCTGGGCGCGGATCGAACCGCGCCCCGGCGCCCGCGACTTCGGCTGGCTGGACCGGGTGATGGACCTGGCGCACGCGCACGGCATCGGCGTGGTGCTGGCCACTCCGACCTCCTCGCCGCCGCCGTGGATGGGCGCCCGGCACCCCGAGACGCTGCCGCGCGACGAGAACGGGCGGACCGTCTGGTGGGGCTCCCGCCAGCACTTCTGCGCCAGCTCGCCCACGTACCGGTCGTACGCGGCGGCGATCACGGAGGACCTCGCCGCCCGCTACGCCGGGCACCCGGCGCTGACGATGTGGCACGTCAACAACGAGTACTGCACGTCCTGCTGGTGCGACGAGACGGCCCGGCACTTCCGCCGCTGGCTGGCCGCCCGGTACGGCACCGTCGAGGCGCTCAACGAGGCGTGGGGCACGGCGTTCTGGTCGCAGCGGTACGACGCGTGGGACGAGGTCCTCCCGCCGCGCCGCGCCCAGTACATCCGCAATCCGGCGCACCTGCTGGACTTCCGGCGGTTCACCTCGGACGCACTGCTGGAGTGCTACGCGGCGGAGCGGGACATCGTCGCCCGGCACACCCCGCACGTCCCCGTCACGACGAACTTCATGCCGTTCTGGTCGGGGCAGGACGCCTGGGCGTGGGCCGCGCAGGAGGACGTCGTCTCCGTCGACGTCTACCCGGACCCCAGGGACCCGCTGGGCGGCCAGTACAACGCGCTGATCGGGGACATGACCCGGTCGCAGGCGGGCGGCGGCCCGTGGATGCTGATGGAGCAGGCCGCCGGCTCGGTGAACTGGCGGAGCGTCAACCACCCCAAGCCGAAGGGGCTCAACCGGCTGCTGTCCCTGCAGTCCGTGGCGCACGGCGCGGACGCCGTCTGCTACTTCCAGTGGCGGCAGTCCCGGCAGGGCGCGGAGAAGTTCCACTCCGGGATGGTGTCGCACGCCGGCGAGCACGGCCGCACCTTCCAGGAGGTCAAGCGGATCGGCGCCGAACTCGCCGTGCTCGGGCCCGAGGTGGCGGGCACGCGGGTGGCGGCGGACGTGGCGGTGCTGCACGACTGGCACGCCTGGTGGGCCGCGCAGCAGGAGGGGCGGCTCTCGCAGGAGGTCGAGTACCCGGAGCTGGTCAGGGCGTGGCACCGGGCGCTGTGGGAGGGCGGCCTCACCACGGCGTTCGCCCACCCGGAGCACGACCTGGGCGGCTACCGGATGGTGGTGGTGCCGCAGTTGTACCTGCTGTCGGACGCGGCGGTGAACAACCTCGTGGCGTACGTGGCGGGCGGCGGCACCCTGGTGTCCGGGTTCCTGACCGGCGTCGCCGACGAGGACGACCGGATCCGGCCGGGCGGCATGGACGGGCGGCTGCGCGCCCTGTTCGGGATCGACGTCCTCCACGAGTGGTGGCCACTGGACCGGGGCGAGACGGTCGCGTGCGACGGCTTCGCCGGCACGCTGTGGTCGGAGGAGCTCCAGGCGTCGGACGCCGAGGTCGTGGCCGCGTACCGGGACGGGGAGCTGGCGGGCATGCCGGCGGTGCTGCGCCGGGGCCGCGCCTGGTACGTGTCGACCCTCCCGGAGCCGGCCGGGCTGCGGGAGTTGCTGGGACGGGCCGCCGCCGCCGCGGGCGCGCGGCCGGTGCTGGAGGGGCTGCCGGCGGACGTGGAGGCGGTGCGCCGCGGTGAGCTGCTGTTCGTGCTGAACCACGGGCGGGCGCCGGCCGAGGTGGCGGTGCCCGGGACGTACCGGGACGTGCTGACGGGCGCGGCGGTGGCCGGGTCGCTGGCGTTGGAGCGGTACGGGGTGGCGGTGCTGCGGGAGGCGGCGCCGTGACGCCGGCCCGTTCGTCGGCCGGTCCGGTGCACGGGACGTGGGAGGCGGAACCGGCGGCGCGGTGGGAGGACGCGTTCCTGAGCGGCAACGGCCGCCACGGCGCCCTCGTGTTCGGCGACCCGGACGACGACCGGGTGATCGTCACCCATCACACGCTGGTCCGTCCCGTACCGGCCGCGGACACGCTGCCGCCCCGGCTGGCGGAGGGGCTGACCGGGCTCCAGGACCGGCTGCTGGCCGGGGACACCGCGGCGGCGGAGGGGTTCACCGACGGGCGCGCGCTGCGCTGGGTGGGCGCGTTCCACCCGGCGTGCGCGGTGCGCCTGCGCCGGGACGGCGCGTCCGGGCCCGGCGGGGCCGCGCCGGGCTACCGGCGGGAGGTGGACTTCGCGACCGGGGTGGTGCGGGCCGTGTGCGCGGGCCACGAGAGCCGGGTGTTCGTCTCGCGCGCCGACGACGTGGTCGTCCAGTACGTCACGGGCGGCCCGGTCGACGCGGGGATCGCGTTGGACCCGCGGCTGCCCGGCGCGCCGGCCGGGCTGGCCGTGGGCCGGGGCACCGCCCTGACCCCCGAGGGCGCGCTGCTCACGCTGCGGGCCCGCTACCCGGGCGGCGACACGGCCTTCACCGGGGTGACGCTCGTCGTCGCGGCGGGCGGCACGGCCGCGGTGGCGGGCGACGGGGTGCGGCTGACGGGCGCCCGCGAGGTGCTGCTGCTGACACGGGTGCGCCGGCACACCGGCGAACTGGACGTCCGGGCGGAGGCGGCCGGGTTGCGCGCCCTGCTCGACGGGCAGGGCACGCCCTCGCGGGGGTACGCGCGGCTCCTCGCCCGGCACGAGGCCCCGCACCGGACCGCGTACGAGCGGGTGGCCCTGGACCTCGGCGGGGACCCGGCCGAGCGGGCGCTGCCGGGGAGCGCGCTGCTGGCCCGGCCGGGCGGCGCGGCGCTGCTGGAGCGGCTGTTCGCGGCCGGCCGGTACCACCTGCTGTCGGCGAGCGGGATGCTGCCGCCGCGGCTGGTGGGGTTGTGGACCGGGGACTGGGACACGGCCTGGTCCGGGGCGTTCACCACCAACGCCAACCTGAACCTGCAGACCGCCTCGGCCGCGGCCGGCGCGCTGCCGGAGGTCACGGAGGCCCACGCGGCGCTCGTGTACGGGCAGCTGCCGGACTGGCGGGACAACGCGCGGGCCGTATTCGGCGCGCGCGGCGTGGTCGCGCCGTCCCACACGGACGGCGTGTCGGGGCACACGTACCACTTCCAGCGCGCCTACCCGCTGCACCTGTGGACGGCGGGCGCGGACTGGCTGCTGCTGCCGCTGGTGGAGCACGCCGAGACGAGCGGCGAGACCGATCCGCGGCTCGTGTCGGCGCTCGCCGAGGTCGCCCGGTTCTACGAGGACTTCCTGACCCGGACGGGACCCGACGGGCGGATCGTGATCGTCCCGTCGTACTCGCCGGAGAACCGGCCCGCCAACGCGAGTTGGGGCACCCTCAACGCGACGATGGACATCGCGGCCGCCCGCCACGCGCTGACCACGGCGGCGGCGCACCTGCCCGGGGACGCGGAGCGGCTGCTGGCGCTGGCCGCCCGGCTGCCCGACTACCGGGTCAACGACGACGGGGCGCTGGCCGAGTGGGCGTGGCCGGGCCTGGCCGACACGTACGACCACCGCCACCTGAGCCACCTGTACCCGGTGTGGCCGCTGGGCGAGATCAACCCGTACGACACCCCGGAGCTGGCGCGTGCGGCGCACCGCGCGCTGGAGCTGCGGGGCACGGAGAACGACTCGGCCCACGGCCACCTGCACCACGCGCTGGTCGCGGCGCGGCTGCGGGACGGGGAGCGGGCGGCGGGCGCGCTGCGGCGGGTGCTGGACGGGGACTTCTTCCACGCGTCGCTGATGAGCGCCCACTACCCGGGGCGCGACGTGTACAACGCGGACGCCGCGCACACCCTGCCGGCGCTGCTGATCGAACTGCTGGTGCAGTCGGCGCCGGACCGCCTCGTGCTGCTGCCGGCGCTCCCGGCGGCGTGGACGCGCGGCGCGCTGCGCGGCGTGCGGACCCGGTTCGGGGCGTGCGTCGACCTGGAGTGGCGCGACGGGAGCTGCACCGCCACGGTCCGGCCGTCGAGGACGGCGCGGATCGACCTCAGGACCCCCGCCGGCGGCGGGCCGCTGGAACTGACCGCCGGCGAGGACCTGGTGCTCACGCTGGGCACCGGGTAACCCCCCATCCCCCCCACCCATGGAAGGGACACCATGGCACGACGTACCCTCGGCCGGCTCCGCACGGCCTTCCTCGCCCCCGTGCTGGCGTTCGGCGCGACCCTGGGGCTGGCCGCCGCCCCCGCGCAGGCCGCCGTCTGGAACACCTGCGAGCAGTGGGGCAACACCACGCTGAACGGCTACACCCTCTACAACAACATCTGGGGCCAGGGCGCGGGCGCCCAGTGCACCTGGGCCAACTCCGGGACGAACTGGGGCGTGTGGGCCGACCACCCCAACACGGGCGGCATCAAGTCGTACCCGAACGCGAAGAAGGTGGTCAACAAGACGATCACCGGGATGTCCTCGCTGACCAGCAGCTACCGGGTGAAGGTCCCGACCTCCGGCGCGTACAACACGGCGTACGACATCTGGGACACGGACTACGACTACGAGGTCATGCTCTGGATGAACTACAACGGCCCCGTCGGCCCGCTGGGCACCGCGCAGGGCAGCGTCACCCTCGGCGGCCACAGCTGGAACGTGTACAAGGGCCGGGTCACCAACGCGGACGGGTCGTACCACGAGGTGTTCTCGTTCCTGCGCACCTCGGACTCGACGTCCGGCACGGTGAACATCCTGCCGATCCTCAAGTGGATCAAGGACACCAAGGGCTGGTGGGGCAACGAGACCATCGGTGACGTGCAGTTCGGCTTCGAGATCACCTCGTCGGCGGGCGGCCTGGACTTCACCACGGAGAACCTGACGGTCTCGGCGGGCTAGCCGCACGACCCCGCCGCCGCGCGTCCAAGAGGGGGGCGCGCGGCGGCGGTTCCTCTGCGCCCGCGTCCGGCGGGGCCGGGCCGCCGGACGGCCCGGCCCGCCGGATGCCATGATCGGCGCATGGAGAGACACGTGGCGTTCCAACGGCTGCACAACTTCCGCGACTTGGGCGGGTACGCGGCCGAAGACGGGTCAACGGTGCGGTGGGGGCGGCTGTACCGCTCCGACTCGCTGGGCAAGCTGGGCGGGGACGACTGGGAGCGGTTCCTCGCCCTGGGCGTGCGGACGGTCGTCGACCTGCGCCACCCGTGGGAGGTCGAGTGGCGGGGCCGCGTACCGGAGCACCCGTCGTTCGCGTACCACAACCTGAGCATCGAGCACCGGCCGTACGACCAGGCGGCCCTCGCCCCCGACGTCGAGGCCGGATCGTACCTGGCCGAGCGGTACCTGGAGGTCGCGGAGGACGGCGTCGAGGAGCTGCGCCGGGCGCTGGAGCTGATCGCCGCCGACGGCAGCGGCCCGCTGGTCTTCCACTGCGCGTCCGGGAAGGACCGCACGGGGCTGTTGGCCGCGCTGGTGCTGGGGCTGATCGGGGTGGACGACGACACCGTCGTGGCGGACTTCGCCCTGACGGAGCTGGCCACGGAGCGGCTGGTGGCCGACTGGCTGGCGAGCGACCCGGGCCGCGAGCTGACCTGGCCCCACTTCGGACGGGCGCCCGGCGAGGTGATGCGCCTCTTCCTGGACGGGCTCGCGGACCGGTACGGGTCGACGGCCGGCTACGCGGCCGAGCGGCTCGGCGTGGACGGCGCCCTGGTGGGCGCCCTGCGGCGAAGCCTCCTGGAACCCGCCGCGGCCGTCAGCGGGGGCTGACGGGGAGCACCGGGCGCGGGCCGGTGCTCTCGCGGACGGTGAGCTCCGGCGCCAGCAGGACCACGCCGTCCGTGGCGCGCCCCTCCAGTTTCGCGACGACCTGCTCGACGGCGTGGCGGCCCATGTCCTGCGCGGGCACCCTGACGGAGGTGAGGGGTACGGAGGCGTGCGCGGCGAGCTGGTCGGGGCAGATGGCCATCACCGACACGTCCTCCGGCACGGCGCGGCCCTGCTGGCGCAGCAGGGCGAGCAGCGGGTCGGTGGCGGCCTCGTTCTGGACGACGAACGCGGTGGTCCCGGGCCGCTCGTCGTAGACCCGGGCGAGGGTGGCGGCGACCCCGGCGTAGCTGCCCTCGCAGGGCCGGTGCAGGAGGCGGACGCCGAGTTCGCCGCTGCGCTCCCGCAGGCCGTTCAGGGTGCGTTCGGCGAAGCCGGTGTGGCGTTCGTAGACGGCGGCGGCCTCGCCGATGACGGCGATCTCGCGGTGGCCGAGCCCGGCGAGGTGCTCGGCGCAGAGCGCGCCGGCGGCCTCGAAGTCGAGGTCGACGCAGCTGAGGCCGGACGGGTCGGCGGGCAGGCCGATGAGGACGCCGGGGCGGGTCGCCTCGCGCAGCAGCGGCAGCCGGTCGTCCTCCAGCTCGACGTCCATGAGGATCATGGCGTCGGCGAGGGCGCTGCCCTCGATGCGGCGGACGGCCGCCGGGCCCTCCTCCCCGGTGAGGAGGAGGACGTCGTAGCCGTGGCCGCGGGCGGTGGTGGCGACCGCGATGGCGATCTCCATCATCACCGGGACGTACATGTCGGTCCGCAGGGGGATCATCAGTGCGATGATGTTCGACCGGCTGCTGGCCAGGGCGCGGGCGCCCGCGTTGGGGTGGTAGCCGAGCTGGGCGATGCTCCGCTCGACACGGGCACGGGTGGAGGCGGAGATGGACCGCTTGCCGCTCAGGACATAGCTCACCGTGCTGGCGGAGACTCCGGCATGCTGAGCGACATCGGCAAGGGTGACCATCGGCTCTCCCGGACGGTAGGACAGGTGAAGTGAAGCGCTTCGATTGGTATCGCTCCGAACATTAGAGGGACCTCTGAGACCTGTCCAGAGAAAGCGTCGAAGCGCTTCGACAAATTCCGGTACGGCGGGGCGATCCACACCGGAAGGGCCGGGGAGCGCGCGTCGCGCGCTCCCCGGCCCAGCGTAGTGAAGGTCCCGGCCCCGTGCAGGGTCCGTGCGCGGGCCCCTACCCGGTCGCGACGCGCAGGAACGTCACGGAGTGCGGCGGGAAGGTGTGGGTGAAGGTCCGCGCCACCCCGGTCAGGGTGGACTCGACGGGCCTGACCGGCTGGTCCTCCGCCGTGTTCACGGCGTCCGGGGCACCCTGGAGCGTGGTCACGCGGGCGGTCGACGAGGCCGGTGCGGCGCCGAGGTCGATCCGGGTGCGGGCCGGTGCCGCCTGGGCGTTGACGACCTTGACGATCAGCTCGCCGGTGGCGGCGTCGCGGGTGACGACCTGGCGGAACGGCTCGGCGCGGCTGTCGTCGGTGAAGCCGCCCCACTTCACCCCGTCGAGGTAGAGGGTGACCTGGCGACCGCGGACCTGGACGTGGAGGTCGTAGGTGCGGCCGGTCTCGACGGTCGTGGCGTTCTCCACCAGCGTCTGCTTGGCGCCGCCGACGGACTTCTCCACGGCGGAGCGGGTGTTGTTCCAGCCTCCGAGGTTCCACCAGTAGTGGTTGCCGGTGTCGCGGACGCCGAAGGCGACGAGGAAGCCCTCGCTGCCCGCCTTCTTGGTGGCCTTGACCCTCAGGTCGTAGTTGCGCCAGGCCGGGTCGCCGGCGGTGACGAGGGTGTCCTGGGCTGCCTGGTCGGACTGGACGAACGCCCCGTCCTGGACGGCCCACGTGCCGCGTCCCGCGGCGCGGGTCCACCGCCCGTCGCCGGCCGAGAAGTCGTCGTCGAGCAGGACGGTGCCGTCCTCGGCGGTGACCCGCACGTCGTCGTAGGCGGCGGAGGTCGCCCAGGTGGACAGGCCGACCGCGCCGGTGATCGGGGCGGAGAGCTGCGGGGTGCCGGACGCCTCGCTGGGCACGACCCGGTCGCCGGTGTTGTTCATGAACAGCTTCTGGACCTCGTAGCTGGTCGACCCCCAGGAGCGGGTGGAGTCGAACCAGATCATGTCGGGCCGCCACTGGTTCTCGCGCACGTCGGCGAGGAGCGGGGCGTACGAGGCGAGCTTGACCACGTCGGCGTTGCGCTCCAGGCCGGTCATGAAGGCGGCCTCGGACAGGGCGTTGGCGAAGCGGTTGTCGAGGGAGGCGTACTCGCCGAGGAAGACCTTCGGGCCCCGGCGGTCGTAGGAGTCGTAGCGCTCGTTGTTCTCCAGGAACCACTGCGGGCTGTTGTAGTAGTGCTCGTCGACCATGGCGACTCCGGCCCGGCGGTTGAGCTCCCAGAGCCGGTCGAAGGTGGCGCCGGTGTCGTCGGGGCCGGAGTTGCCGACGACCGTGATGCCGGGGTACTCGGCCGCGATGGCGGCGCGGAACTGCTGGAAGCGCTCGAAGAACGCGTCCGGGAGGTTCTCCTCGTTGCCCACGGCGAGGTGGGTGAGCCCGAACGGCTTCGGGTGGCCCATCTCGGCGCGCTTGCGGCCCCACGTCGAGGTCACGGGTCCGTTGGCAAACTCGATCAGGTCGAGGGTGTCCTGGATGTGGCGGCGCAGCAGGGCCGGGTCGTCGGTGGCCCGGTTCTGTCCGCAGCCGGTGACGAGGGCGGGCACGACGGGCAGCGGCATGGCGCCGATGTCCTCGGCGAACTGGAAGTACTCGTAGTAGCCGAGCCCGTAGCTCTGGTGGTAGCCCCAGAAGTTGGCGTTGACGGCGCGCTGCTCGACCGGGCCGATCGTGTCCTTCCACTGGTAGGAGCGCTCGCGCTCCCAGTTCGGGGCCTCGTACGCCTGGTGGGAGCCGGTGTTGACGAGGCAGCCGCCGGGGAAGCGGAGGAAGCCGGGCTTGAGCGCGGCGATCTTCTCGGCGAGGTCCTTGCGCAGGCCGTTCTTCCGGCCCTTGTACGTGTCGCGGGGGAAGAGGGAGACCATGTCGAGGCGGAGGACTCCGCCGCCCTCGGCGGTGACGGCGAGGCGCGCGCCGGAGGTGGTCGCGGTGGCGGTGAGCGTGCCGCTGTACTTGGTCCAGCGGTCGCCGCGGACGGTGGCGGTGAGCGGGGCGGACAGGGCGGCGCCGTCCGCGTCCCGCAGGCGGGCGGTGAGCCGGGTGCCGCGGCGCTGGTCGGTGCGGGCCCAGACGGAGAAGTCGTAGCGGGCGCCGGCGCGCACGGCGACGCCGGAGCCGTGGCCGGAGTTGACGACGCCGTAGCCGGAGCCGGGGGCTCCGTGGCCGGAGAGGTCGACGCGCAGGTAGGTGCGGTTGCGCTCGTTGAGGCGGTCGGCGTCGTCGACGGCGCGGACGGTGCCGGTGGCGCCGCCGTGCGCGGTCGTCTGCCAACCGGTGAGCGGGGTGTAGGCGGCGTTGTCGACGGGCGAGAACTCGAAGGACCGGTTGCGCACCAGCTCGGCGTAGAGGCCGCCGTCGGCGGCGTTGTTGATGTCCTCGAAGAAGACGCCGTACATGGTGGGGTCGATCGCGGGGCCCTCGCGGTCCGGGTGGACGGCGAGGGTGTAGTCGGCGGGCTCGGCCGCGGGGGTGTCGTCGGCCCGGGTGGGGGCGGCGAGCACCGTCCCCACGAGCGCGGCCGCCAGCGCGAGGACGAGCCTCGGCCGTATGGATGCCATGTGGGTGCTCCTGGAACTCTATTGTTCGGTATATCGGACATTGACCAGGACTTCGAACAGGAAGATAGGCAGGGCGGATTGGCGCGTCAACGGTTGCGACAGGGTCATCGGGGACGGTCGCGGCCGGAGGGGACGCCTGCGACGGTGCGCCGGCGGTCGCGGCGGGGCCGGCGCACCGCCGGCCGGGTGCCGCCGTGGCCCCCGCCGGGAGGGCCGGCGGCTCCTCCCGGCGCGCCGGGGCCTCCCGTCCCGCCGCGCGCCGGTCCCCCGTGCCGGACCGGGCGGGCGGCCTTCGCCGGGCGGCCCGCCCCGACGCCTTGGCGTTCCCCGCCGGCGGGCTCGACAATGAGGGGGATGACGGAGAACCGGGCGCTCGGCACGGAGCGGGAGCACGGCGGCGAGATCGGGCCGGCCGAGCGGCTCGCCATGAACCGCACCGGCAGCTTCGATTGGGACCTCGCCTCCGGCACGATCGACGTCGACGTGGCCGGGCTGCTGGTGTTCGGACAGGACCCCGCCGCCTTCGACGCACGGCCCGCGACGCTGGTGGGGCGGCTCGACCGGGCGGAACGGGAGCGGCTGGAGGGCGTGGTCCGGGACGCGCTGGCCGGCGGCCGGTCCTCGTACGCGGCGCACTTCCGGCTGGAGCGGGACGACGGCTCCGAGCAGTGGACGCACGTGCAGGCGCGCGTCCTGCGGGACCGCGACGGCCGGGCGCACCGGATCGTCGGGATCGTCCGCGACGCGACCTCCGAGGTGACGCACTCCGAGTTCGTCATGGAGCTGGAGCGGCGCCGGCGGCGCCAGACCGACATGGTGGAGCGGTCGACGCGGGCCATGGCGCGGGCGGTGACCGTGGACGACGTGACGGAGGCGCTGACCGGCCCCGGCGGTCTCGCCCGGCTCGGCGCCGACGGGCTGGCGCTGGGCCTGGTGGAGAACGGTTCGCTGAACATCATCGCGTTGAGCGGCGAGTCCCTGGAGGTGCTGGACGACCTGCGGGTGCGGCGGCTGGAGAGCGGGCTGCCGCTGCACGGGACGGTGCTGAGCGGGCAACCGCTGTTCGCCGAGTCATTCCAGGATCTGGCCGGGAACCACCCGCTGCTCGCCCCGCTCGCGGGCCGGCTGCCGTTCCGGTCGGCGGCGTACCTGCCGCTGGTCGCGCAGGCGCGGACGCTGGGCGGCATGGCGCTGTTCTACCGGCGCCGCACGGCGTTCAGCGCGGACGAGCGGAACCTGGCGCTGGGCCTCGCGGCGATCGTCGCGCAGTCCCTCCAGCGGGCGATCCTCTTCGACGAGGAGCGGGAGCTGGCCACGGACCTCCAGGCGACCATGCTGCCGCGCCGCATCCCGAGGATCGACGGCGGCGAGGTCGCCGTGCGCTACCACGCGGCGTGGAGCGGCCGGCAGGTCGGCGGCGACTGGTACGACGTGATCCCGCTGCCGCGGGGCCGCGTCGGGGTCGTCGTCGGCGACGTGGAGGGGCACGACACGCACGCCGCCGCGGTCATGGGGCAGCTCCGCATCGCCCTGCGCGCGTACGCGGGCGAGGGCCACGCCCCGTCGACGGTACTGGCCCGGGCGTCGCGGTTCCTGGCCGAGCTGGACACGGAGCGGTTCGCGACCTGCACGTACGCCCAGGTCGACCTGGGTACGGGCACGGCGCGGGCGGTGCGGGCGGGGCACCTGGGGCCGCTGATCCGGCACACGGACGGGCGGGTGGGGGCGCCGAAGCTGCCGGGCGGGCTGCCGCTGGGCCTCGCGTCGGTGTTCGGGGACGAGGAGTACCCGGAGACGCGGCTGGACCTGGTGCCCGGCGAGACGCTGGTGATGTGCACGGACGGCCTCGTCGAGGAGCCGGGCGCGGACATCGGGCGGGGTGTGGGGGCACTGGCCGAGGCGATCGCCGCGGGCCCGCCGGGCGCGGAGGCGCTCGCCGACCACCTGTCGCAGCGGTTCTGGGAGCGGTGGGGCGCCGGTGACGACGTGGCACTGCTGGTGCTGCGGCGCAGCCCGGATCCGGGCACGACGCGGGCGCCGCGCATCCACCAGTACGTCCACCAGGCGGACCCGGAGGGGCTGTCGGAGGCGCGGGCGGTGGTGCGGCGGGCGCTGCGCGACTGGGGGATGCGGGAGAGCGCGGACGACGCCGAGCTGCTCACCGGGGAGCTGCTGGGCAACGTGCTGCTGCACACGGAAGGCGGGGCGGTGCTGACGCTGGAGGTGCTGCCGGAGCCGGTGCGGCGGGTGCGGCTCACGGTGCAGGACCGGTCGAGCGCGTGGCCCCGGCGCCGTACCCCGGGCGAGGCGGCGACCTCGGGGCGGGGGCTGCTGCTCCTGGACGCGCTGGCGGCGCGCTGGGGGGTCGAGCCGCGCGGCGAGGGGAAGGCCGTGTGGTGCGAGATCGGCCCGGCGGCGCGGGCGTGACGGCCCGGGCGGGCCGTCGGGCGGGGAACGGGAGGAGCCGTATCACGGGGGACGTACCGAGGATTCGGTTTTGCGTCCGGAAGGCCCTGGCAGTGACCTTGCGGTATCCGCGCGATGCCCGGCAAGACACGCTGCCCGTGCCCTGCGCTGCCCGGTTCTGGCATGAGGCGCGGATAACGGCCCCCGTAATAGCGGCTTCGCGGAGTATCGGCGCTCCTCGAAGGGCCGGTTGACCTCCCGACCTCCTTCAGCATGCAACAGTCCCGGAGCGTTTTTCCTCTGATGCTTTTTCAGTGGAAAAACGGAGCGCGCACCTCAGGCCGGGGCTCCCCCGCCCGTACGGCCGGTGGTCCGCTGCCGTTCCGGCGAGAGGGCCCACTGGTAGGCGAGGGCGGCGAGGGTGGACACGCCCCAGCGGGCGCGGAGCTGGGCGAGCTCCTTGGTGAGGGTGCGCAGCCCGATGTTGAGGCGGCGGGCGGTGATGCGCTGGTCGACGCCGGCGGCCGTGTCGATGAGGATCTCGCGCTGGCGGTCGGTCAGCCTGCCGGCCTCGTCGTCGGGCACGGCGCGGCGCGGGTCGCCGTACCAGACGTCGGCGCGGCGCCAGGCGTCCTCGAACCCCTCGGCGACGAAGGCGACGAAGGCCCGGTCCATGACGTGCCACGCGGTCCGGTCGGGGTCGCCGCCGACGACGTGGTCGGAGATGAACGCCTGGCGGCGGTCGACGACGACGCACCGCTGGAACGGGGCGAGGAGCGTACGGAACCGGGTGCCCCGGGCGGACATGACCGTCACCCACTCGCGGGCCGCCGCGTCGTCGCGGACGCCGTCCCCGAAGAGGGTGCGCAGCCGCACGCCGCGGGCGAGGGCCCGGGAGTCCCGGTCGGTGGTCTCGCCGAGGAGTTCCTCGCAGGCGGGGCCGGCGGGCAGGGCGGTGAGGACCTCGGTCTCGGCGCGGTCGACGGCCTCCCCGATGCGGGCGGTGACCTGCTCGCGGCCGGCGAGGAACTCGCTGCCGGAGCCGGAGCGCCACTTGGCGCGCTCGAAGTGGAGCCCGAGCTCGTCCCCGAGGTCGGGGATGGCGGCGATCCGGGCGGCGCGGGCGGCCATGTCGCGCAGTTCGTCGGCGAGGCGGCGGCGCCCCGCCTCCTGCGGGTCGAGGGCGATCGGCACGGCGGGCCGGTCGGGGTCGACGGTGACGAGGCGCCAGTCGACGAGTTCACCGAGCGCGCCGGTGTCGTCGGGCCCGACGGGCTCGCCCCGGGTGATCCGGGCGTACAGCGCCCTGGCCGCCCCCGACAGCGGGGCCGCCGAGCGCGCCGAGCCGTCCCTTTCGGTCATCTCCGCCCCTGTTCGCGACTGCGTGTGTGCGCCGTGCGCAGGTACGCACCGCTCGGGTACTTGATCGCCGGCGCACGCTGGGACAGCGTACCGGTGCGGCTGCTCTCGGCCCGCGCCACCGTTTCACCGCGACGGCCGCCGGCGGACCGACCACCCTCGACGGCCGTTCCTCTGGGGGAGGGACACCCACATGGACAAGGTCGCCCTGCGCTACCTCCTGAGGGAGCGCCGTGCCCTGATCGCGCCGGAGAGCCACGGGCTGTCGCGCCCGACCCGGCAGGGCAGGCGGGCGCCGGGGCTCTCACAGGCGCAGATCGACCAGTTGCTGCACCGGGCGCCCGACACGTACGGCCGGCTGGAGTCGGGCCGCTACCCGAACCCGCCGGTCGACCTGCTGGAGGACGTGGCGCGGCTGCTGGGCATGAACGAGCAGGAGTGGGTGGCGCTGTGGCGGTACGCACTCGGCCAGGACCCGCCGCACCCGCTGAACGCGCGGGCCGGGGAGGCGGTTCCGGGGACGTGGCAGCTGGCGCTGGACGGGATCTCCCACATGGCGTACATCAGCGACCGCTCGTGGAACCTGCTGGCGCACAACGAGCCGTTCGCCGCGCTCTTCCCGGACCGCCGGGTGCCGCCGAACACGATGCGGTGGATGACGGTGGAGCCGGAGGCCCGGGCGGTGCTGCGGCAGTGGGAGACGGCGTGGGCGCCCCTGGTCCTGCCGCAGCTGCGGGCGGCCCTCGCGGCGGACCCGGAGGACCCGACGCTGTGCGGCATCGAGAAGGAGGTGCTGGACGACCCGCTGGCGGCCCGCGTCTACGAGTCGGCGAGCGCGTACGTCCACCCCGACGGGGGCGACCGGCCGGTGCACCACGCGGAGCACGGGCCGGGCTGGATCACCGTGTGCGCGGCGCAGCCGATGGCCGCGCCCCGGGCCCGGCTGCTGATCCTGCCGTTCCACCCGGGCGAGCGGCGCCCGGCGCGGCCTCGGCCGCTGCGGGCCCACGGGTAGGCGGGACGGCACCGGGCGGACGGCATCGGGCGGCCGTACCGGCCGGGCGGGTGACGCCGGGCGGGCGGCATCGGGCGGGCGGGGGTGGGTACCCGGGGGCGCATGAGCGACGAGGGACGGTTCCAGCGGGCGTCCGGCCGGTTCACCGACCGGATCACCGAGGACGGCCGGGACGGCTGGCCGGTGGAGGCCGGACGGTACCGGCTGGTGGTGAGCAGGGCCTGCCCGTGGGCGAGCCGCTCCCTGGTGGTGCGGCGGCTGCTGGGGCTGGAGGGGGCCCTGTCGCTGGCCGTGGCCGACCCCGTGCAGGACGAGCGGAGCTGGCGGTTCACGCTCGACCCGGACGGCCGCGACCCGGTGCTGGGCATCCGGTTCCTGTCCGAGGCGTACGAGGCGCGCGAGCCGGGGCAGCCGGGCGGGGTGAGCGTGCCGGCGGTCGTCGACGTGCCGAGCGGCCGGCTGGTCACCAACGACTACCAGCGGATCACCCTCGACCTGGAGACCGAGTGGACGCGGCTGCACCGGCCCGGCGCCCCCGACCTGTACCCCGAGCACCTGCGCGACGAGATCGACGAGCGGATGGACGGCATCTTCCGGGACGTCAACAACGGCGTCTACGAGGCCGGCTTCGCCACCTCGCAGGGAGCGTACGACGAGGCGTACGGGCGGCTGTTCGCCCGGCTCGACCAGGTGTCGGAGCATCTGGCGGGGCGGCGCTACCTGGTGGGCGACACGATCACCGAGGCCGACGTGCGGCTGTTCACCACGCTGGTGCGGTTCGACGCCGTGTACCACGGCCACTTCAAGTGCAACCGCAACAAGCTGACCGAGGACCGGGTCCTGTGGGCGTACGCGCGGGACCTGTTCCAGACCCCGGGGTTCGGCGACACGGTGGACTTCGACCACATCAAGCGCCACTACTACCTGGTGCACGGGCACATCAACCCGACACGGATCGTGCCGCGCGGCCCGGACCTGCGCGGCTGGCGGTCGCCGCACCACCGCGAGGAGCTGGGCGGGCGCCCGTTCGGGGACGGGACGCCGCCCGGACCGCCGCCCGAGGACGAGGTCGTCGTCCCCCTCTGACGGGCCCCGCCGATCAGCCCCTCCGACCGGCCCCTCTCCCCCGACGGGCCCCTCCCCCGGGGCCGGCCGTCAGGCGGCCCGCCAGACCGTGGTGGCGTTGCAGAACTCCTTGATGCCGTGGCCCGACAGCTCCCGCCCGTACCCGGACCGCTTGACGCCGCCGAACGGCAGCGCCGGGTGCGAGGCGGTCATCCCGTTGACGTACACGCCGCCCGCCTCCAGGTCCCGTACGCAGCGCTCCACCTCCGCCTCGTCGCGCGTCCAGACGTTGGAGCTCAGGCCGAACGGCGAGTCGTTGGCGATCTCCAGCGCCTCGTCCAGGTCGGCCGCCCGGTAGACGGCGGCGACCGGGCCGAACGCCTCCTCGCGGTGCAGGCGCATGGCGGGCGTCACCCCGGTGAGGACGGTCGGCTCGTAGTACCAGCCCCGGTCGAGGCCCTCGGGCCGGCGGCCCCCGCAGCGAACGTCGGCGCCGCGCTCCACGGCGTCGTCGACGAGTTCCTCCAGGTCGGCGCGGCCCCGTTCGGAGGCGAGCGGCCCCACGTCGGTGGACTCGTCCATCGGGTCGCCCACCCGCAGCGCGGCCATCCCGGCGGTGAACCGTTCCACGAAGTCGTCGTAGACGTCCGCGTGGACGATGAACCGCTTGGCCGCGATGCACGACTGGCCGTTGTTCTGGGTACGGGCGGTCACCGCGGTCGCGGCGGCCCGTTCCAGGTCGGCGGAGGGCAGGACGAGGTACGGGTCGCTGCCGCCCAGTTCGAGGACGGTCTTCTTCACCTCGTCGCCCGCGACCGCGGCGACGGACCGGCCGGCGGCCTCGCTGCCGGTGAGGGTGGCGGCGGCGACGCGCGGGTCGCGCAGGATGCCCTCGACGGCGTCGGAACCGGTCAGGAGGGTCTGGAAGACGCCGTCCGGGTAGCCCGCCCGGCGGAACAGGTCCTCCAGGTAGAGGGCGGTCTGCGGGACGTTCGACGCGTGCTTGAGCAGGCCGGTGTTGCCGGCCATGAGGGCGGGCGCCGCGAACCGCACGACCTGCCACAGCGGGAAGTTCCAGGGCATGACGGCCAGGACGGGGCCGAGCGGCCGGTAGTGGACGCGGGCGGTGGCGGCACCGGAGTCCCGCACGTCGGCGTCGGAGGGCCGTTCGTCGGCGAGCAGCGCCTCGGCGTTCCCGGCGTACCAGCGCATGGCCTTCACGCACTTGGCGGCCTCGGCGCGGGCCGCGGTGAGGGGCTTGCCCATCTCCGTGGTGATGGTCCGGGCGATCTCCGGCAGTTCCTCTTCCAACAGGTCGGCGGCGCGCCGCAGCAGCGCGGCCCGCTCGGGGAAGCCGGTCGTGCGGTAGTGGTGGAACGCCCGGTAGGCGGCTTCCACGCGCTCTTCGACCTCGTCCGGGCCGAACGGCCGGAACGTCTTGAGCGTCTCGCCGGTCGCGGGGTTCACCGTCGCGATGGGCATGGGCTGTCCCTCCTCGGGGTGCGGGCGCGCGGCACCGGCCGCACGCCTGGTTGGGATGCCCGTACCGGGTAACCCGTGGGGGCATGGCGAATCATGACGACGGACCGGCGGACCTGTCCGCCCGGTCCTGGCGAACCGTGGTGCGGCGCACGGCCAAGGAGGCCCTCGACGACGAGCTTCCGGACCGGGCCGCCACGCTCACCTATTACGGGGTCCTGTCCGTGTTCCCGGCCCTCCTGGTCATGGTGGCGCTGCTCGGCGTGGTCGGCGACTCGGCGATCCGCTCCCTGCTGGACAGCCTCGGGCAGCTCGCCCCCGGCCCCGTGCGGGACCTGCTGAGCGACGCGGTGCGCCAGTTGCGGGGGGCCGGCGCGGCGAGCGGGCTGATGGCGGTGGTCGGTCTGGTCGCCGCCGTCTGGTCGGCGTCCGGTTACGTGGCGGCGTTCATCCGGGCGGCGAACGCCGTGTACGACCTGCCGGAGGGCCGCCCGGTGTGGAAGCTGACGCCGCTGCGGATCGGGCTGACGCTGCTGATGATGGTGCTGCTGGCGGTCAGCTCCGTGATCGTGGTGTTCACCGGGCCGCTCGCGCGGCGCGCCGGGGAGGCGGTCGGCGCCGGAGGGGCGGCCGTGACGGCGTGGGGCATCGCCAAGTGGCCGCTGCTGGTGCTCCTCGTGATGTTCATGGTGGCACTGCTGTACTGGCGGGCGCCCAACGTGCGCGGGCCGGGTTTCCGCTGGCTGAGCCCGGGCAGCGTGACGGCGGTGCTGCTGTGGCTGCTGGCGTCGGGCGGGTTCGCGCTGTACGTGGCGAACTTCGGCTCGTACAACAAGACGTACGGGACGCTGGCCGGTGTCGTGGTCTTCCTGATCTGGCTGTGGCTGACCAACCTGGCGGTGCTGCTGGGCCTGGAGCTGAACGCGGAACTGGCCCGCCAGCGGGCGATCCGGGCGGGCCTGCCCCCCACGGAGGAGCCGTACGTGGAGCCGCGGGACACCAGGAAGTGGCCGCCGGTGCTCCGGGGCCGCGTCTCCCGGCGGGCGCACCGGCTCCGCCGCGAGACGCGGTGACGGAGCCGGGCGCGGCCACGTCCCGGCCGGGGACGTGGCCGCGCCCGGCCGGGGCCGCCGTCAGGGCAGCGGCGTGCCGCCCGTGGCGTTCATGATCTCGCCGGTGATGTAGCTCGCGGCGGACGAGGCGAGGAAGACGTACGCGGGGGCCATCTCCGCCGGCTGGGCGGGTCGCCCGAGCGGCGACTGCTTGCCGAACTCGGCCGTCTCCGGCATGGTCGCCGGGATCAGCGGCGTCCACACCGGCCCGGGGGCCACGGCGTTGACGCGGATGCCGCGCGGGGCGAGGTCCTGCGCGAGCCCCTGGGTGAAGGTGACGATGGCGCCCTTGGTCATGGCGTAGTCGAGCAGTGGCGGGCTGGGCTTGTACGCCTGCACGGAGGCGCTGTTGACGATGCAGCCGCCCTCCGGGATGTGCGGGAGCGCGGCCTTGGTGATCCAGAACATGCCGTACAGGTTGGTCTTCATCACCCGGTCGAACTGCTCGGTCGTGATGGCCTCGAAGCCGTCGCTCTGGGCCATCTGGAAGGCGGCGTTGTTCACGAGCACGTCGATGCGGCCGAACTCGGCCACGGCCCGCTCGACGAGGGCCCGGCACGCCTCCTCGTCGCGGATGTCGCACGGCACGGCGACGGCCTTGCGACCGGCGTCCTCGACGAGGCGCACGGTCTCGCGGGCGTCGTCGGCCTCCTCGGGGAGGTGGGCGAACAGCACGTCGGCGCCCTCGCGCGCGTAGGCCAGGCAGACCGCGCGGCCGATCCCGGAGTCGCCGCCCGTGACGACGGCGGCACGGTCCCGCAGCAGGCCGCTCCCCCGGTACGACTCCTCGCCGTGGTCGGGGCGGGGGCTCATGTCATCGGTCCGGCCGGGGTGCGACTGTTCCTGCTCGGGGAAGTCCGGCCGCGGGTGGGCGGTCGTGGGGTTCTCGGGTGCGTGGTCAGGCGTCATGGGGACCTCCTGTCGGTCTCTCGGGTCCGTTTCCGCGTTCCCCTCCGTCCGGGGAGCACACTCCACCTATCAGGCACATTTCTACGCAAAAAGATAAAATTCCCTCATGGGAGAGCGGCCCGTCGTGCCTACCGCACCCGAGCTGGTCGTCGATGTCGACGGGCACTCCACGGTGCTGCGTCCGAGCCACGTCTACCGCGTCGGGCGCGACCCGGCGAGCGACATCCCGCTCGCCGACGCCCGGGTCTCGTGGCACCACGCGGTGTTCCGCGAGGAGGACGGCCGCTGGACGGTCCGGGACGAGGGCAGTACGAACGGCACGTACGCGGACGGGCTGCGCGTCGCCGCCCGGGACGTGCGCGCCGGTACGGTGCTGCGCTTCGGCCATCCGGAGGACGGCCCGGCCGCGGTCCTGTCGGACGCCGCCGCGCCGCCGCCCGGCACGGACCGGCCCGCCACCGGTCTTCCCCCCGGCCCCGGGCCGGCGGACGGGTGGCCGCCCGCACCCGGCGCCGCCCCGGACCCCGGGACCGCCCCGGTGCCCGGCGTCGCTCCGGACCCCGGGCCGCGGCCGTCGTCCGTGTCGCTGCCCGACGCGACCGGCGCCTTCCGCCGCCCCACCTCCGTACGCCCCCTGCCGACCCGGACCGTCCGCATCGGCCGCGCCGCGGACAACGACGTGGTCGTCGACGACCTCGTGGTCTCCCGGCGCCACGCCGAGCTGCTGTCCCACCCCGACGGCACGTACCGGATCCACGACCTCGGCAGCCACAACGGCACGTTCCTCAACGGCCACCCGGTCGACGAGGCCCGCGTGGGCCCCGAGGACATCATCGGCATCGGCCACCGCGCGTACCGCGTCGTCGCGGGGCGCCTCGTCGAGTACACCGACACGGGCGAGGTCTCCCTCGACGTGCAGGGGCTCACCGTCACGGTGGACGGCGGCCGCAGGACCCTCCTCGACGGGGTGACGTTCCCCGTGGGCGAGAAGGCGCTCCTCGGCGTCGTCGGCCCCAGCGGCGCCGGCAAGTCGACGCTGCTGAACGCCCTGACGGGGCTGCGGCCCGCCGACCGCGGCACCGTCCTGTACGACGGGCGCGACCTGTACCGGCAGTACGCGGAGCTGCGCCAGCGCATCGGGCTCGTGCCGCAGGACGACATCCTGCACCTCCAGCTGACGGTGCGCCGCGCCCTCGGGTACGCCGCCGAGCTGCGCTTCCCCGAGGACACCCGGAAGGCGGAACGCCGGGCGCGCGTCGACGAGGTGATGCGGGAGCTGGGCCTGGAGCAGCGCGCCGACCAGCCCGTCCACAGCCTTTCGGGCGGGCAGCGCAAGCGCGTCAGCGTCGCCCTGGAGCTGCTGACGAAGCCGTCGCTGCTGTTCCTCGACGAGCCGACGTCCGGCCTGGACCCGGGCATGGACCGGTCGGTGATGCACATGCTGCGCGGGCTCGCGGACGACGGGCGCACCGTCGTCGTCGTCACCCACAGCGTGCTCAGCCTCGACGTGTGCGACCGGCTCCTGGTCCTCGCGCCGGGCGGTCGGATCGCCTACTACGGGCCGCCCGGGGAGGCGCTCGGCTTCTTCGGCTGCGCGCAGTGGCCGGAGGCGTTCGAGGCGTTCGAGAACGACCGGGAGCGGGACTGGGCGGGCCGGTTCCGCGACTCGGAGTACCACGAGCGGTACATCGAGGCCGCGATGCGGCGCCCCGCCGAGCCCGCGGCGGGCACTGCGGCCTCCCCGCCGCCCCCGCCGCCGAAGGCGCAGAGCTGGGGCTCCCAGCTCCGCACCCTCGTACGCCGGTACGCGGCGGCACTGAGCGCCGACCGGACCTTCCTGGCGATCATGGTGGCGCTGCCGTTCGTGATGGGCGCGATGGCGCGGGCCCTGTCGGAGGGGAGGCTGGGTCCGGAGTCGACGCTGAACGTGCTGCTGATCCTCTGCGTGGGCGGGGTCCTGACGGGCGCGGCCAACGCAGTGCGGGAGCTGGTGAAGGAGCGGACCATCTACCGGAGGGAGCGGGCGGTGGGCCTGTCCAGGTCGGCGTACCTGATGTCGAAGGTGGCCGTTCTGGGCGCGGTCACGGTCGTGCAGGCGGTCGTGCTCACGCTGGTCGCGCTGGTCGGGGTGCCGATGGGCGTGCCGGGCGGGCGGGGCGTGCTGCTGCCACCGCTCGCGGAGGTGGCGCTGGCGGTGGCGGCGCTGGCGTTCACGGCGATGGTGCTGGGCCTGTTCGTGTCCGCGCTGGTGCGCAAGGAGGAGGTCACCATGCCGCTGCTGGTGCTCCTCGCGGTCGTGCAGGTGGTGTTCTGCGGGGCGCTGCTGTCCGTGCGGGGGACGCCGGTGCTGGAGCAGCTGGCGTGGCTGGTGCCGTCCCGGTGGGCGTTCGCCGCGATGGCCGCGACCGTGGACCTCGGCGCCACGGTGCCGGGCGAGCGGTCCCGGGACCCGCTGTTCGCGCACGACCTGCCGACGTGGCTGCTCGACATGGGCGTGTTGCTGGCGCTCGCCGTCGGCCTCGGTTTCGTGGTGGCGCGACTGCTGCGCCGCCACGAGCCGGTGATCATGCGGAAGTAGGCGCCCGTGACCTCCGCCCTCCCGGCCGACGGCCCGGCCCCCGACGACTTCCGGCCCACCCATGTCGTACCGCGCCACGGCATGCCCGCGTGGGAGACGCCGGGCACGGCCAGGCCGACGGTGCCGCTGGACCCCTTCCTGCCGGTGCGGCTGCTGGAGCGGACGGGCGACTGGGCGCGGATCCTGTGCTCGAACGGCTGGTCGGCCTGGGTGGACGGGCGGCTGCTGGTGTCCGTGCCGGAGGACCCGCCGGCCGCGGCGCGGGACATGGCGCGGACCGCCGACCCGCGGCCGCTGCTGGCGCGGGCGGAGGCGTCGCTGGCCCGGTACCGGCAGGCGGCGGAGGACCTGGCGGCGGGCCGGACGGACGGCGAGGGGTTCCGGCGGAGCACCGGCGGACTGCGGCTGGGCGTCGTCGTCGAGGGCGAGGCGATGTGGCTGTACGACGCCGAGCACGAGCGCTGGCTGTACTGCGACGGCACCCGCCTGGCCGCGTACGCCTCGACGTCGGCGCCGTCGGCGGGGGCGCCGCCCCGCGGGGCCGGCGGCCGGGAGCCGTCCGGCCCGGCGGACGCCGTACCGCCGCCGGACGCCTCCGGCGGGGAGCACGTACCCGGCGCCGGCGCGCCGCCGCCCGCCCCCGGGCACGAGCCCACCCGCGTCGTCACCACCGGCGGCCCCGGACCGGCGCGGGCCGCACCGGCGGCGGAGGACGGGGACGGGGACGGGGACGGGGGCGGGGACGGTACCGACGGCGGAGCCGGGACCGGTGCGCGTCCGCCCGGCACCCCGGAGCGGCCCGCCGCCGCGGAGCCCACGCGGGTGGTCGACGTTCCCGGGGCCGGCCGGGGCGGCCCGGCGGACGACCGGGGCGGCCCGGCGGACGGCCGGGCGGGTGGCGGATGACCGGGCCGGCTGCCGACCTGCCCGCCGGACGGCCGTCGGGCCTGGTGGGGCGGGACGTCGCGCACTACCGGATCGACGCCGAGATCGGCCGCGGCGGCATGGCGGTCGTGTACCGGGCGACGGACCTGCGGCTCGGCCGCACCGTGGCGCTGAAGCTCCTGGCGCCGGAGCTGGCCCGCAACGACACGTTCCGGAAGCGGTTCGCGCACGAGTCGCGGGTCGCCGCCGCGATCGACCACCCGAACATCGTGCCGGTCTTCGAGGCGGGGGAGACCGAGGGGCTCCTGTACATCGCCATGCGGTACGTGCCCGGGCAGGACCTGCGGGCGCTGCTGGACCGCACCGGTCCGCTGCCCCCCGCCACGGCGGTGCGGATCGCCGTGCAGGTCGCGTCGGCGCTGGACGCGGCGCACGCCCACGACCTGGTGCACCGGGACGTGAAGCCGGGCAACGTCCTCGTCGCCGAGGGCACGGACAGCGACCGGCCCGAGCACGTCTACCTGACGGACTTCGGGCTGACGAAGAAGTCCCTGTCCCTGACCGGCTTCACGAGCGTCGGCCAGTTCGTGGGGACCCTCGACTACGTGGCGCCGGAGCAGATCTCGGGACGGCCCGTGGACGGCCGGTGCGACGTGTACAGCCTGGGGTGCGTCGTGTACGAGACGCTGGCCGGCGCGCCGCCGTTCCGCCGGGACGACGACATGGCCCTGCTGTGGGCGCACCAGTACGATCCCCCGCCCCCACTGAGCGACGTGCGGCCGGAGCTGCCGCCGGGGATGGACGGGGTGCTGGCGAAGGCGCTGGCGAAGGCTCCGGAGCACCGGTTCGACTCGTGCATGGCGTTCGTGACCGAGCTGCGGCGGGCGGCGACGGCGGGGGCGGAGGACGGCGGGCGCGGCGGCGTCCGGGTGGACGGGCCTCCCCCGCCCGCCGGGCCTCCGCCCCCGCCGCCCGCTCCCCCGCCGTGGGCGCTGCCCGTCTTCCGGGGCGGCCGGCCCCCGCCGTGACGCGCGCGACCGGGCGCGGGCGGGTGCGCCGCGTCCCGTCACGGCCGTGCCGGGACGGTGGTCCTCCGCCGCGGCCCTCCCCTCCCGGGGGCGACGGGCGCGCGGCGCCCCCTCTCAGGGGGCGATGGGCAGTCGGCGCTTGTGGTCGGTGCGGCGGTAGCGGTCGACGATCGTTCCGAAGGCCCGCTCGTCCACCGGCTTGCCCTCCAGGAAGTCGTCGATGTCGTCGTAGGTGACTCCGAGCGCGTCCTCGTCGGCCTTGCCCGGGTCGAGGGTCTCCAGGTCGGCCGTCGGGGTCTTCCACACGAGCTCGGTGGGCGCGCCCAGCGCGGCCGCGACGGCCCGCACCCGGCGCTTGGTCAGGCCGGTCAGCGGGACCAGGTCGGCGGCGCCGTCGCCGAACTTGGTGAAGAAGCCCGAGACCGCCTCGGCGGCGTGGTCCGTGCCGACGACCAGGCCGTCGTGCGCGCCGGCCACCGCGTACTGGGCGATCATGCGCTGCCGGGCCTTGATGTTGCCGTGCACGAAGTCCTGGTGGTGGGCGTCGCGGAAGCTCACGCCGGCGGCCAGTACGGCCGCGAGCGCGGCGTCGCTCGCGGGCTTGATGTCCACGGTCAGCACGTGGTCGGCCCGGATGAAGGAGAGCGCGAGCTGGGCGTCGTGCTCGTCGGCCTGGACCCCGTAGGGCAGCCGCATCGCGTGGAACCGCGCCTCGTGCCCGGCGGCCCGGGCCCGCTCGACGGCGAGCTGGCACAGCCGGCCCGCGGTGGTGGAGTCGACGCCGCCGCTGATGCCGAGCACGAGCGAGCGCAGACCGGTGGAGGTCAGCCGCTCGGCGAGGAAGGCCACCCGGCGTTCGATCTCCCGCTCCGCGTCGAAGGTCTCGGCGACCTGGAGTTCCCGGGCTATCTCCTGCTGCAGGGCGGTGGACGCCGACTCGCTCACGACTGCTCCTCGTTCCGGTTCGCGGTGTGGTGTCGCGCCCACCCTACCCAGTGGGTCTCCGCCGGATCGGGGCGGCGGTCGCCCGGGGAAGCCCCTCAGCCGGTGGGCCGCTCGGCGTCGGCGCCGTCGTCGGCCTCGCCGCGGTGGCGGACCCGGCGGGCGAGGAGGCCGCCGAGGAGCCCGGCGGCGGCGCCCCACAGGAGGGCGAGGCCGGCGGCCGTCCACGGGTGGGGGCGGAGGCCGACCCGCCCGCCGAGGGCGTCGACCTCGAAGATGCCGAGCAGCGACAGCCCGAGGCGCGCGTCGAGGCGGGTCAGCGGCGCCACGACGAGCAGGGTGAGGGCGAACGCCACGCCCAGGTGGAGGGCCTGCCGCCACGGGCGGGTGCGGGCCGGCGAACGGACCGCCGCCACGAACGCGGCGGCCAGCAGCAGCACCGCCGCGACGGGGACCAGCCACCAGGCGCGGTCGTCGTGGGCCGCGAGGGCCCGCACGTCGAGGGTCGTGTCGTCGGGCCCGCGCAGGACCTGGTCGAGGACGCGCGGCACGGGCAGCCCGAACGGGCCGTCGACCCGCCCCTCCCAGGAGGCGCCGATACCGAGCCCCAGGGCGAGCCACACCAGGTTGGGAAGGCCCAGCAGCAGCACGGCGAACGTGTCCGCCGGGCGGCCGCGCGTGGCGGCCACGACGAGGCCGGCGGCCAGGCCGAGGACGACGTACGCGAGGAGCAGGAACAGCATGGCGGACGCGGCCGGCCGTACGGGCTCCTGGTAGCGCACGAACCGGACCGGGAGCGGGGCGCCGCGGGAGACCAGCAGGGTCAGGGCGAGGACGCCGAGGACCCACAGCAGGCCGTACAGGAGCGTGCCCCCGGTGTCCGCGCGGAAGCCGAGGCTGGGCGAGGCGTCCAGGAGGTCCCCGAGCAGGTCGGCGGGCGAGTCGGCGGGCAGTAGGTCGGTGAAGGTGTGGCGGGCCAGGGCCGCGAGGACGGCGAGGGCGGCGAGCCAGAGGGCGGCCGTGCGGGCGACGCGGGCGAGGAGTTCGCCCGTCGAGGCGACGGCGCGGTGGCGCAGGGGCCTCAGGAAGCCGGCGGCGAGGACGAGGGCTCCGGCGAGGGTCACGGACAGCGGCATGGCGGTCAGTTCGGCGTCCGTCCGGGCGAGGTCGCCCGCGCCGCCCGCCAGCTCGACGTCGCCGCCCGCCGCCATGACGACGACGGCGGCGACGACGCGGGGGAACGCCCCGCCGGGCAGGTCCGCCGCGCCCGCCGCCCACAGTCCGAGGGCGGCGGTCGCCGCCATCGCGGCGAGCGCGGCGAGCACCGCGGCGAGGGCGTCGAGCCAGGCCCGCACGGCGTGGCGGGGGCCGTGCGCGGTGCCGCGCTGCGCGGCGCTGTGACTGCTCACGGTGCCACGCTAGGCGCGGACCCGGCCTCCCGGCTTGCGGGCGACGCCCGGACGGAGCACACAATAGGCACGGAACGGAAGAAAGGTACGCATGTGACTTCCGACCCCGCGTCCGGCCGCCCCACGGGCCCCCCGTCGGGCCCGCTCTCGCACCCCGCGCCGGACCGCACCGGCCCCGGGCAACCCCCCGCCGCTCCCCCGCCGCCCCCGGGCGGAGGCGGCGGGGGCGGAGGCGCGGGCGGCGGTTCGCACCGCGCGGGCGGCGGGCGCCCCTGGTGGCGGTCCGTTCCGGTGATCGCCTCCCTCGTCGGCGTCCTCGTCGCGGCGGTGGCGCTGGCCGTGGTGCTGTCGCGCCCCGGCGAGGCGGAGGCGGTGCGCGCGGAGAGCGTCTCGTACCGCCCCCCGAACAGCTTCACGCCCAGCACGGCCACGCCGGAGGACCAGGCCGTGAAGCGGCTGCCCGCGCAGGAGCGCCACCGGTACGCCGGGTCGGTGCCCGAGCTGTACGGGGGCAGCGGCGACCGCGCCGTGTGCGACGTCGAGAAGCAGATCGCTTACCTGAACGGGGACCGGTCCAAGGCGAGCGCCTTCGCGTCGGTGCTGCGCACCTCCCCGGAGGGCCTGCCCGCGTACCTGCGCGGCCTGACGTCGGTGCAGCTGCGCCTCGACACGCTGGTGACGAACCACGGCTACGAGGACGGCAGGGCGGTCCCGTACCAGGCGGTGCTCCAGGCCGGTACGGCCGTGCTCATCGACGAGTACGGCGTGCCCCGGGTGCGCTGCGCCTGCGGCAATCCGCTGGACCGGCCCCAGGTGGAGCGGCCGGAGAAGGTGGTCGGGCGGACCTGGCCGGGCTTCCAGGCGGAGGAGGTCGTGGTCGTGGTGCCCGCGCCGACGCCCGTGCCGACGTTCACCGTCGTCGACGTGGAGACCGGCAAGCGCGTCGAGCGCCCGCACCCCGGACGGACCTCTCCCGCGGCGACGCCGACGGACGGCACGTCGCCGGCCACCACGAAACCACCCGTGTCGCCGGACACGTCCACGACCGCACCGCCGGGCACCCCGACCGACAGGCCCACCGACACGCCGACCGACACGCCGACCGACCGGGGCACGGACGGTACGACGGACGGCGGGACGACCCCGGAGGAGTCCCCCGGGCAGACGTCCCCGGACACGCCGCCGCAGTACGGCTCCCCCACGGGCACGGACCCGGACACCCCGCCCGGCGGCACGGCCCCGGACACGGACACGGACACCCCGCCCGGCGGCACGGCCCCGGACACGGGCACGGGCACGGGTTCCGGGAACCTCTCCTCCGTCGCTCCCTAGGAACGGGGACCCCAGAGCGGGGACCCCAGAGCGGGGGCCCCAGAGCGGGGGCCCGCCCCCGCCGGGGTGGGGCGGCCCGTACGGCCTTCCAGGAGGTCGCCGATCCGCTCGTGCGGGCCGGCCGGCAGGGGGACGGCCCGGTGCTCGACGGCTTCGGCGCCGGGTTCCCGGCTCCAGCGCCGGCTGGGGCGGGCCGTTCACCGGGCAACCTTCCGGGGGCGGGTGGCGACCACCGGGTACTCCCCCGTTCCCGACAACGAGGTCGCGTGATGTCCCCCTCCCCCCGCTCCCCGCACCTCCCGTTCCGCCACCGGCCCCGCCGCCCGCACCGCCGTGCCGGCCGGGTCGCGGGGGCGCTGCTCGCCGCCGTCGCGGCCGGGACCGGCGGCGTCCTCGCCCCCCAGCCGGCCGCGGGCGCCGCCCCGCCGGACGCGGCCGTCCGGGCGACCGCCGCCGTGCGCGTCGCGGAGCGGCTCGACCGGGGCCTCGTCGCCGTCCCGGCGGCCGGCGGCACCCTCGTCACCTGGCGCATGTTCGGCGACGACCCGTCCGGCGTGTCGTTCCGGCTGTACCGCGACGGTGCGCTCATCGCCACCACGGGGAAGACCAACCACCTGGACACCGGGGGCTCGGCCTCCTCCACGTACGAGCTCCGGGCCGTCGTCGGCGGGGTGGAGCAGCCCGCCGCCCACGCGGCGGTCTGGGGCTCCGGCCGGCTCGACATCCCGCTGCGGAAGCCGCCGGGCGGCACGACCCGCGACGGCGTCGCCTACACGTACTCCGCGAACGACGCGAGCGTCGGCGACCTCGACGGCGACGGCGCGTACGAACTCGTCCTCAAGTGGGTGCCGTCGAACGCCACGGACGTGGCCAACTCCGGCACGTGCACCGGGCCGACCCTGTTCGACGCCTACGAGCTCGACGGCACCCACCTGTGGCGGGTGGACCTCGGCACGAACGTGCGCAGCGGCTCGCACTACGACTCGTTCCAGGTGTACGACTACGACCGCGACGGCCGGGCCGAGATGGCCGTGCGCACCTCGGACGGCACCCGCGACGCGGCCGGGACGGTCGTCGGGGACCCGGGCGCCTCGCACCTCGCGGCGAACTGCGCGGTGCTCGGCGGCCCCGAGTACCTGTCGGTCTTCGACGGGCGGACCGGCCGCGTCATGGCCTCCGCCCCGTTCGAACCGGCCCGCGGGTCCGTCGCGGACTGGGGCGACACGTGGGGCAACCGGGAGGGGCGGCTGCTCTCGGCGACCGCGTACCTGGACGGCGCACGGCCGAGCATGGTGTTCAGCCGGGGCGTGTACGAGCGGATCGCCCTCGCCGCGTACGACTGGGACGGCACGTCCCTGACCCGCCGCTGGAAGTTCGACACGAACGCCTCCACCAACCACGGCAAGGGCTACGACCGGCAGGGCAACCACAACCTGGCGGTCGCGGACGTCGACGCCGACGGGCGGGACGAGATCCTGTACGGGGCGATGGCGGTCGACGACGACGGGACCGGCCTGTGGACGACGGGGCTCGGCCACGGCGACGCCCTGCACGTGGGCGACCTCCTGCCGTCGCGGCCGGGCCTGGAGTCGTTCAACGTGCACGAGCACGCCGACGCCGCCTACGGCTACGAGATGCACGACGCCCGCACCGGCCAGGTCCTGTGGGGGCGGCGCACCGGCACGGACGTGGGCCGCGGCCTCTGCGCCGACCTGACCCGCGACCACGCGGGCGCCGAGTGCTGGTCCAGCGGCGGCGGCCTCCACGCGGCGGACGGCACGCCGATCAGCGACGCCGTGCCCTCGTTCGGCGGCGCCGCCTCGTACAACTCCGCGATCTGGTGGGACGGCGACGCGCACCGCGAACTGCTCGACCACCGCTGGTCCGGGACGGCCGGCAGCGGCTACGGGCAGGTGCTCAAGTACACCGGCTCCACCGAGCTGACCCGCGTCTGGTACGACACGGCCGCGCGGTCCAACAACTGGACCAAGGGCAACCCGGCGCTGTCCGCCGACATCCTCGGGGACTGGCGGGAGGAGATGATCTGGCGCGACGCCGACTCGACGGCGCTGCGCCTGTACACCACCCCGCACCCCACGGACTTCCGCCTGCCGACGCTGATGCACGACCCGGTGTACCGGCTGGGCGTCGCCTGGCAGAACACCGGCTACAACCAGCCGCCGCAGGTCGGCTACTACCTGGGCACCAGCTAGTACCCGACCCGCCCCGGCGGGGGCAGCGGCGGCCCGGGGCGGCCGGGTTCCGGCCCGCTGCCCCGGCGGCGCGGGCGGAGCAGCGGGGCGGGGCAGGGGGCGGGGATCAGGTGGACGCGCGGCGGATCAGCTCGGTCGGGAGTATCACCGCCGCCGGGTCCTCCCCGCCGATCTGGGCGAGGAGGACGCGGACCATCTCGGTGCTGATGCGGTCCCACGGCTGGCGGATCGTGGTGAGCGCCGGGTCGGTGGACGTCGCGGCGGGCGAGTCGTCGAAGCCGCCGACCGCGATGTCCTCCGGAACGCGCCGCCCGGCCCGGTGGAGGGCGGACAGCGCGCCCTGGGCCATCAGGTCCGACGCGACGAACAGGGCGTCCAGGCCGGGGTCGCGGCGGAGGAGCTCGGCCGCGCCGGCCTCGCCGCCGGCGTGGCTGTAGTCGCCGGTGACGACGAGCCGCTCGTCGTACGGGACGCCCGCCTCGGCGAGGACCTCCCGGTAGCCGGCGAGCCGCTCGACGCCGCCCGGTGTGTCGAGCGGGCCGGTGATCGTGCCGATGCGGCGGCGGCCCAGCGCCAGCAGGTGGCGGACCATGTCGCGGGCGCCGTCGCGGTCGTCGGCGGCGACGTAACTGACCTTGGAGGTGTGGCCGATGGGCTTGCCGCACGCCACCAGCGGCACCCCGGCGTCGCGCAGCCGCTCGGCGAGGGGGTCGCCGGAGTGGCTGGAGACCAGCAGCACCCCGTCGACGTGGCCGGCGGTGATGTACCGGGTGATGCGCCGGCGTTCGGCCTCCGTCCCGGCGATCATCAGCAGGAGGGGGATGTCGTGCGCGGCGAGCGCCTGGGTGCAGCCGCGCAGGAGGACGTTGAAGTTGGGGTCCTCGAAGAACCTCTCCTGCGGCTCGGTGAGGAGGAAGCCCACCGAGTCGGAGCGGCCGGTGATCAGGGAGCGGGCGTGCCGGTTGACGACGTACCCGGTCTTGCGGATGGCCGCGTTGACGGCCTCCTGCGCGGCGGGACTGACGTAGTGTCCGCCGTTGAGGACCCGCGAGACGGTGCCGCGTGACACTCCGGCCTCGCGGGCCACGTCGTGGATCGTCGGCGGCTTGCGCCGCCCCCCCGTGTGCTTCATGGTCACGACTTTACGGCTCCCGACAGCAGGTCCAGGCTCCAGAACCGCTGGATGAACAGGAAGAGCGCGATCAGGGGGAGCAGTGCCAGCAGGGCGCCCGTGATGACCAGCGTGTACAGGGCGGGGGTGTTGGAGCCCTGGGCGAGGAGCGTGTACAGGCCGAGCGTCATCGGGAACTTCTCGTCGTCGCCGAGCATGATGTACGGCAGGAGGAAGTTGTTCCAGATGGCGACGAACTGGAAGAGGAAGATCGTCACCAGTCCGGGGACCATCATCGGCAGTCCGATGCGGGTGAAGATCCTCCACTCCCCCGCGCCGTCCATGCGGGCCGCCTCGACGACGTCGGCGGGGACGGCCGCGGAGGCGTAGATCCGGGCGAGGTACACGCCGTACGGGGAGAGCAGCAGCGGCAGCAGGACCGACAGGTAGCTGTCGGTGAGGTCGACCTTCGCGAGGAGCAGGTACTGCGGGACGGCGAGGATCACCGGCGGCATGAGGACACCGGCGAGGAGGACCTTGAAGACGGCTTCGCGGCCGGGGAAGCGGTACAGGGCGAGCGCGTAGCCGGAGACGGCGGACACGGCCGTCGACAGGAGGGCGCCGAAGCCGGCGTAGAAGGCGGAGTTGCCCATCCAGCGCCAGTAGATGCCGTCGCGGTACGCGTGGAGGTCGGCGATGTTCTCGGTGAACCCGGTGCCGGGCAGGAAGGTGAACGTGGAGAACAGCTCCCGGCCCGACTTGGTGGCGGCGACCAGGACCCAGGCGACCGGCAGGAGGCAGTAGACGGCGCCCAGCACCAGGGCGGCGGTGGGCAGCAGTGCGATCCGGTGGCGCAGCGGCGGGCGCCCGGCGGCGGGCCGCGGCGGGGCCTGGGCGGCGCCGGGGGTGGTGCCCGCGGCGGGCGCGGACTTGCGTGCGGTGATGCTGGTCATCGGGGTTCCCCCTGCTGGGTGCGGGAGTTGGCGGCGCGGAGGAAGCCGAAGGACAGGGCGAGCGTGACCACGGCGATGATCACGGCGGTGGCGGCGGCGGCGTGGAGGTCGCCGTTGCCGAAGGCGTCCTGGTAGACCTTCATCAGCGGGCTCCAGGTGGTGGAGACGGAGTTGGTGAGCGGCTTGAGGGTGGTGGGCTCGGCGAAGACCTGGAGCGTCGCGATGATCGAGAAGAAGAAGGTCAGGACCAGCGACGGCGCCACCATCGGGATCTTGATGCGGAGCGCGATCTGGAGCTGCGAGCAGCCGTCGAGCCGGGCCGCCTCGTACACCTCGGCGGGGATGGACCGCAGGGAGGTGTAGATGACGATCATGTTGAAGCCGGTGCCGCCCCAGACGGCGATGTTCGACAGCGAGAAGAACAGCGGTCCGCCGTCGAGCAGGTCGGGCTGCGGCAGGCCGAGCGCGTCGAGGACGTAGTAGAACGGGCTGACGTCGGGCAGGTAGAGGAATCCCCACAGCAGGGCGGCGATGACGCCGGGCACCGCGTACGGGAGGAAGATCGCCAGTCGGGTGACGGACGTGAGCCGGACCCGGTCGGCGTCGAGCATCAGCGCGAACAGCAGGGCGAGGCCGAGCATGGTGGGCACGACGATGGCGCCGTACCCGAGGACGCGCAGGGCGCCGTCGAGGAGCTCGGAGTCGGTGAGCGCGTCGGTGTAGTTGGTGAGGCCGGCCCACACTTCGCTGCGGGCGCCCTTGCCGAGGCCGAGGCCCTTGACCTCGACCTTGTGGAGGCTGAGCCAGATCGCGTAGCCGATGGGCAGGGCGAAGAAGAGCGCGAAGAGGACGGCGGCGGGGGCGAGGAAGGCGAACGGCGCGCTACGGCCGCGCCGTGCGCCGGAGCGGCGGACGGCGGCGGCCGTGGCGTTCGCCCGGGGGGCGGTGGTGGTCACTCGGCGACTCCGAAACCCTGCTTCTTCAGGTCGGCGACGGTGGTGTCGTGCATGGTGCGCAGCGCGGCGCCGAAGTCCGTCTTGTCCTTGGCGGCGCGGGCGAAGGCGTCGCGGAAGGTCGTGTAGGCGACGTTGACGTTGGGGCCCCAGGCGGAGGGGGCCGTCGTCTTGGCGATCGCGGCGGCCTCCGCGTAGAACGTCGGCTGGTTGGAGAAGAAGTCGGGCGCCTTGGAGAGGGCGCCGCCGGTCTGCGCGGCCGTGGCGGCCGGGTAGATCCCGCTCTCCTTCACCAGGGCGGCGAGGGCGGTGGGGTCGGTGTTGAGCCAGGTGACGAACTTGGCGGCGGCAGCCTTGTGCTTGCTGTCGTTGGTGACGGCGGTGGAGGAGCCGCCCCAGCTACCGGTGGCCTGGGCGCCGCCGGACCACTGCGGGAGCGGGGCCATGGCCCACTTGCCCTTCGTGTCGGGGGCGGCCGTGGTCAGGGTGCCGGGGGCCCAGACGGCGCTGACCCAGGCGATCTGCTCGCCGGTGTTGAGGGCCTTGTTCCAGGCGGGGGTGTACATCGGCTGGTTGTCGATGACGCCCTCCTTGACGAGGCCGCCCCAGAAGGTGGCGACCTTGCGGGTGGCGGCGTCGTCGATGCCGACCTTCCACTTCTCGCCCTCGGTGCTCCACCAGCGGGCGCCGGCCTGCTGGGCGAGGCCGGCGAAGAGGCCGGCGTCGTTGGCGGAGAAGGTGGTGAGGGCCTTGTCGGGGGCCTTCTCCTTCAGGGTGCGGGCGGTCTCGGCGAACTCGTCCCAGGTGGTGGGGACGGTCAGGCCGTACTGCTTGAAGAGGTCCTGCCGGTAGTAGAACATCATCGGCCCGGAGTCCTGCGGGATCGCGTAGACGGCGTCCGTGCCGAGGGTCGCCTGCTGCCAGACGCCGGGGGCGAACTTCTCCTCGACGCCCTCGACCTCCTTGGATATGTCGGCCAGGACGTCGTTGCTGACCAGGGTGGGCAGCGCCTGGTACTCGGCCTGGACCAGGTCGGGGGCCTGGTGCGCCTTGGCCGCGGTGAGGATCTTGGTGACGAGGTCGTCGCCGGACGCCTGCTTCTTCACCGTGACGGTGATCCCGGACTCCTTGCCGGGGCCCTTGTTCCAGAGGTCCGCGACCTTGTCCATACCGGGGGCCCAGGCCCAGTAGGTGAGGGCGGCGGGGCCCGCCTCCGCCGGGGCGGCGGACTCGTCGCCGGACGAGTCGCAGGCGGTGAGGGCGGTCGCGCCGAGGAGACCGGCGACGGTTGTGGCCACGAGGCGGCGGCGCAGCGTGAACGGCATGGATGTTTCTCCCTGACCTGGGGCCTCCGACAGTCGCGGGGGCCTGCCATGCTTCTGTGAGCGTTCACAGTAGAGAAACATTCAGGACACTTGTCAATGGTTGTTGCTGTGCGGTTATGTTGGCTCCACCCTCGAAGGAGGGCCTGTGAACGTTCCCAGCCAAACAACTTCCAGGAGAGAAGCCCATGCCGGACACACCCCGGGGCCTGACACGACTCGCCTTCGGCGCGGATTACAACCCCGAGCAGTGGCCGGAAAGCGTCTGGCACGAGGACATCGCACTGATGCGGGAGGCCGGCGTGACGATGGTCAGCGTTGGGATCTTCTCCTGGGCGCTGCTGGAGCCCGAGCCGGGGGTCCACGACTTCGGCTGGCTGGACCGGGTCCTCGACCTGCTCCACGAGAACGGCATCCGCGCCGACCTGGGCACGCCCACCGTCTGCCCGCCCGCCTGGTTCTACCGCGAGCACCCGGAGGCGCTGCCGGTCACCCGCGAGGGCGTCCGCCTCGCCTTCGGATCGCGCGGCGCGATCTGCCACAACTCCCCGGCGTACCGGGCGGCCGCCGCCGACATCACCGAGCGGCTGGCCCGCCGCTACGCCGACCACCCGGCGCTCGCCCTGTGGCACGTCCACAACGAGTACGGCGTGCCCGTCTCGGCCTGCTACTGCGACACCTGCGCCGCCGCGTTCCGCGTCTGGCTGGGCGAGCGGTACGGCTCCGTCGACGCCGTCAACGAGGCGTGGGGCACCGCCTTCTGGGGCCAGAGCTACGGCGACCTCGACCAGATCGACCCGCCGCGCCTCACCCCCACCGCGTGCAACCCGGCCCAGCAGTTGGACTACCAGCGGTTCGCCGACGCCGCGATGCGGGAGAACTTCGTGCGCGAGCGCGACATCCTGCACCGCCTCGCCCCCGGCGTCCCGGTGACCACCAACTTCATGACCGCCCTCAGCCAGTGCGACTCCGTCGACTACTGGGCCTGGGGCCGCGAGGTCGACCTGGTCACCAACGACCACTACCTGATCACCGACGGCCGCCGCACCCACGTGAACCTCGCCATGGCCGCCGACCTGACCCGCTCGGTGGCGGGCGGCGAGCCCTGGCTGCTGCTGGAGCACTCCACCAGCGGGGTGAACTGGCAGCCGCACAACCCGGCCAAGGCCCCCGGCCAGATGGCCCGCAACTCCCTCGCCCACGTCGCCCGCGGCTCCGAGGGCGCCATGTTCTTCCAGTGGCGCCAGTCCCGGCGCGGCGCCGAGAAGTTCCACTCCGCGATGGTCCCGCACGCCGGCACCGACTCGCGGGTGTGGCGGGAGGTCGTCGGGCTCGGCGCGGACGTCGCCGCGCTGGCCGGCGTCCGGGGGACGCGCACCGAGGCGGACGTCGCCGTCGTGTGGGACTGGCAGTCCTGGTGGGCGCAGAAGCTGGAGTGGCGGCCCAGCGAGGACCACGACGCGCGCGAGCGCGCCGACACCGCGTACGAGGCGCTGTACGACCGGCACCTGACCGTGGACTTCGCCGAGCCGGAGGCCGACCTGTCGGCGTATCCGCTGGTCGTCGTGCCCGCGCTGTACCTGACCACCCGGAAGGCGGGCGACAACCTGCGCGCGTACGTGGAGAACGGCGGCACGCTCGTCGTGTCCTACTTCTCCGGGGTCGTCGACGAGCACGACGCCGTCCACGAGGGCCCCCATCCGGGCGCGCTGCGCGACGTGCTGGGGCTGACGGTCGAGGAGTTCTCGCCGCTGCTGCCCGGCCAGGCCGTCCGGCTCTCCCCGGTGCCCGGGGCGGCGGTCGCGGCCCCGGCGGAGCTCGGCGGGGACGTGTGGACCGAGTTCGTCGTGCCGCGCGGCGCCGAGGCGGTGTGGGAGTACGCCGACGGGCTCGCCGCCGGCCGGCCCGCCGTGACCCGCCACCGGCTGGGCCGGGGCACCGCCTGGTACGTGTCGACCCGCCTCGACGCGGCCGGCCTCGGCACGGTCCTGGACCTGGCGTGCACGGACGCCGGGATGGCCGGGCGCACCGGCCTCCCGCGCGACGTCGAGGTCGTCCGCCGCACCGGCGAGTCCGGCCGCTACGTCTTCGCCATCAACCACACGGCGGCGGACGCCGAGGTCCCCCTGGAGGGGCCCGGGACCGAGCTGCTCGGCGGCGGCCGGGTCGACGGCCCGCTGACCGTGCCCGCCGGGACCGTCCGGGTCGTACGGCTCGACGGCTGACGCGCAGGGCGGGCCCGCTCCCCGGCGGCGCCCGCCCCCCTTGATCCCGGCCGGATGTGTCGAGGGGCGTCCGGCCGGTCCTCACCCCCACCCCTCCGTCGAAGGGACGACGATGTTCCAAGCGAGCCGCCTGACCCGCCACGTGCGGGCCCTGTTCCTCCCGCTGGCCGCGGGCCTGGCCCTGACGGCCCTGCCCGCCCCGGCGGCGCACGCCGCCTCCACGCTCACCAACACCGGCTTCGAGTCCGGTGCGACCGGCTGGTCGACCTACTCGTCGACCGGCCAGAGCTCCGCCTCCTTCGTCGAGGCCGGAGGGCGCAGCGGCGCCTCCCGGCTGTCGCACTGGGCGTCGTCCGCCTACAAGGTGGAGACGTACCAGTACCTGTCCGGACTGGCGAACGGTTCGTACACGCTGACCGCCTGGGTGCGGTCCAGCGGCGGGCAGAACGCCGCGTACATCGCCCTGCGCAACTGCGGCTCCGCCGAACAGCGCACGGACCTGCCGCCCACCCCGGACGGCAAGTGGATACGGCTCGTCACCTCCGTGAAGGTGACGACCGGCCAGTGCACCGTCAGCATCAACTCCGACGCCAAGGCCGGCAACTGGCTCAACGTCGACGACGTGTCCTTCACCCCGGGCTCCACGGGCCTGTCCGTGCGGGGCGTCGACGTGTCGTCCCTGAAGAAGAGCGAGGACCTCGGCGCCGTCTACCGCAACAGCTCCGGCGCCGCCGCCGACGCACTGGGCGTGCTGCGCTCGGCGGGCGCCGACTACGGGCGGCTCAAGGTGTGGGTGAACCCGGCGGACGGCTACAACAACAAGACCCGCGTCCTGGAGACGGCCCGCCGGATCAAGGCGCAGGGCATGCGGCTCCTGGTCGACTTCCACTACTCGGACACCTGGGCCGACCCGGGCGCCCAGTCGAAGCCCGCCGCCTGGTCCTCCCACTCGTACGAGCAGTTGCGCTCCGACGTGTACAACCACACGTACGACGTGCTGAACGCGCTCAAGGCGCAGGGCACCACGGCCGACATGGTGCAGATCGGCAACGAGATCAACACCGGCATGCTCTGGCCCGACGGGTCCACCGCCGACTGGTCGCGGCTGGCCGGGCTGCTGAACTCGGGCGCCTCGGCCGCGAAGGCGGTGTCCTCCTCGACGCGGGTCGCGCTGCACCTGGCGCACGGCGGTGACAACGCCCTGTACCGGCAGTGGTTCGACAACGCCACCGCGCGCGGGGTGACGTTCGACGTCATCGCCCTGTCGTTCTACGGCTACTGGCACGGCCCGCTCTCCTCGCTGCAGGCCAACCTCGACGACATCTCGGCCCGCTACGGCAAGCCGGTGCTCGTGGTCGAGACCGCGTACGCCTTCCGCCTGGACAGCGAGGACGCCCACGAGAACATCATCGACACGACCGGTGAGCTGGTCGCCGGCTACCCGGCGAGCCCGGCCGGCCAGGCGGCCTGGCTGCGCGACGTGATGAACGTCGTGGAGGCCGTCCCGAACGGGCGCGGCCTGGGCGTCGTCTACTGGGAGCCGACGTGGACGGCCGTCCAGGGCAACGGCTGGGACCCGGCCGACCCGTCGTCCGGCAACGGCTGGGAGAACCAGGCGCTCTTCGGCTACGACGACCGGCCGCTGCCCGCGATGGCCTGGCTCGGCCACCGCTGATCGGGGTCCGGCGGAAATTCGTCACGGCCGGGCCGTGACCCCGGGGCGCCTCGGCAGTTGGACCGGGCATGAAGAAGCGCAGCATGCTCGCCGTGGCGTCCCTCGCCGCCGGAGTCGTCACCTCCCTGCTCACCCCGTCCTCGCACGCCGCCGTCAGCGACAACCTGCCCCAACCGAGCTCCATGCTCGGCGCGGACGACGTCGCGACGCTGATGGACGACGTCGCCGGGGGCGCCGCGCAGGACGCCGTTTCCCACGTGGGCGGCAAGACCGCACAGCACTGACCGCCGCACACGACGACACCGCCGCGTGGCGCCCCCGCCGCGCGGCGGTGTCGTGCGCGCCCCGTGCCGCGCGGCGGTGCCCGCGCGGGCCGTCACCCGACCGGCGGACGCCCCCGGTCAGCCGTGGTCGTCGCCCGCCGCCGGACCGGGCCGGACCGCCGGCCCCGTGGTGATGACCGCGGCCAGTTGGGCGCGCGACCGCACGTCGAGCTTCTGGTAGATGCGCGTCAGCCGCGCCTCGACGGTCTTGACGCTCAGGTAGAGCCGGGCCGCCGCCTCCTGGTTGCTCGCCCCCTGCCCCACCATCCGGGCGAGGCGCGCCTCCGCCTCGGTGAGCCGCGCCAGCGCCCCGGCCCCCGACGGGGCCGCCTCGGCGCGGGCCGGCCCCTCGGCCACCAGGTCCAGCCAGGGCACGGCCCCGGCCCGTTCGAAGACGGCGGCCGCCGCGTTCAGCGCCTGCTGGGCCGCCGAGCGCCTGCGCCGCCGCCGCTCCACCCGCGCCAGGGCGATCAGGCACCGCCCCTGCTCCAGTACGAGGCCGTGCCCGGCGAACCGCTCGGCCGTCCCCGCCAGCAGCGCGGCCGCCTCCTCCTGCTTGCCGCCCGCCGCCAGGCACTGCGCGTAGGCGCGGTCGCAGCCGAGCAGCACCGTCGTACGGCCCAGGCGCTCGGCGACCGGGCCGACGTCGGCGAGCAGGGTCTCGGCCTCCTCCCGCGCGTCGTGGGCGAGGAGGGCCTCCGCCAGCTCCTCGTGCCAGCGCAGCATCGACGGGTCGACGGTCCGCAGGGCGCGCTCGCCCTCCTGGACCCGGCGCAGCGTGTCCAGCGCGGCGGCCACGTCCCCGGTGACGAGCTGGACCCTGCCCAGGGCGTACAGGGCGCGGGAGAGGAAGACCTGGTCGCCCTCCTCCTCCGACGCCTGGGCGCTGCGCCGGGCGTAGCTCATGGCGCGGGCGAAGGAGCCGCCCGCCGTCTCGGCGAGGGCCAGCGTGTACCAGGCCGGGCCGGGCGACAGGCCGGCCTCCAGGGTGAGGGCGAGGGAGCGGTGGGCGTGCTGGAGGGCGGCGGCGCACTGGCCGCGGCGGGCCTCGACGGCGGCGAGCGTGTGGAGGAGTTCGATGGTGTCCTCGACGGGACCGCGCCGCTCGACCAGCGGGAGCAGGGCGTTGATCTCGTCGCGGGCCTCGGCGAGCCGGTCGTCGAAGAGGGCGTGGCGGATCGTCAGGATCTGCGCGGCGTTGCGGACGCCGAGCGGCCGGTCGGCCCGCTCCAGGGCGCGGGCCTCGGCGAGGGTCTCCTCCGCGTCGGGCGAGCCGAGGACGCGGTCCATGCGGGCCTGCTGGGTGAGCGCCTGCGCGGCGGTGTGCCGGTCCCCGACCGAGGCGGCGAGGGCGGCGGACTCGACCGCGGCGGCGCGTGAGCGGACCGGGTCGCCGTCGGCGAGGACGTGCTTGACGGCGAGGCGCAGTTGGACGGCGGCCCGCAGTGCGGGTTTCCCCTCGGAGTCCTCCAGGGCGTGGACGTACAGCTCGTCGAAGTCGGTGAGGCCCTGGCCCGCGGTGTCGAGGACGGCGAGCCGGGCCCGCACCCGGTCCTCGGGGTCGGCGTCGCGGGCGAGGAGGTCGGCGGCGGCGCGCAGGGCGAGGTCGGCGCGGGCGGCGCGGGCGGCCTCCTCGGCGGCGTCGGCGAGCCGGGCGATGCGGCGGCGGCCGAGGTGGACGGGGGTCGACTCGGCGGCGAGCAGGGCCAGCTCGGCGGCGAGCGCGCTGTTGCCCCGGCGGCGTACGGTCTCCACGGCCGCGGCGACCTCGGCGGCGAGGCGCTCGTCGGGGACGTCGGTGGCGAGCGCCCGGTGCCGTACGGCCTCGACGGGGTCGTCGACGACGCGGGCGAGCGCGGTGTGGGCCTCGCTCCGCTCGGTCCAGGAGGTGTCGTGGACGAGGGTCGTGGGGAGCAGCCCGGCGGTGAAGGCGACGGCGCCGTCCTCGGTGAGCGAGACGAGCCCGGCCCGTTCGGCGGCGGCGAGTTCGGCCTCGGCGGTGGGCCGGCCCGCGCGGCGGACCAGGGCGGCCGTGGGGCGCAGGGCGAGCGCGGCGAGGAGGAGCGCGGCGCGCACGGGCGGCGGCGCGGGGGCGAGCATCCGGCGGGCGAGGTCGCGGGCGCGGCCGGAGAGGGGCAGCGCCTCGGCGTGGTGCACGGGGGTGCGGGAGTCGGCCAGGGAGCGGCCGACGGCCAGGGCGAGGCGGGGGTTGCCGCCGCTCGCCTGGTGGATGCGGCCGGCCATGCGGGAGGCGAGCCGGTGGTGGACGAGGAGTTCGGCGATCTCGTCGGCCTGGAGCGGGGGGACGAGGAGCACGTCGGCCTCGGAGGGCACCCAGAGGGCGGCGGGCGCGCCGCCGGTGGCCGCGTCGGGGTCGGGGACGGCGCCGGACGGCTCCTTCCACGGGCCGGTGCCGGCGCCTCCGTACGGGGCGTCGGGGCCGCAGGGGGCGGGGGTCTCGACGGCGAGGACGCGCAGCTCGGGCGGGGCGAGGTGCAGGGCGAAGCGGAGGAGGTCCGCGCTGTCGGGGTCGACGTGGCGGGTGTCGTCGACGACGAGGAGGACGGGGCCCTTCTCGGCGAGGGCGCGCAGCATCCGGGCCAGGGCGAGGCGCAGGGCGATGGGGTCCCGGCCGGTGTCGGGCGCGGTGGCCTCGCGGCACAGGACGGCGACGGCGGTGCGCTGCGGTCCGGGGAGGCCGTCGAGGGCGGAGGGGGGTACGGAGGCGACGAGGGCGGCCGCGGCGGCGCCGGGCATGTCGCGGTCGGCGGGCTGCGGGGCGAGCCACAGAACCGTTTCCCCGCGGGCGGCGGCCTCGGCGGCGGCGGCCTGGGCGACCTCGGTCTTGCCGACCCCGGCCGGCCCGGTGAGCACGGCGCGGCCCCGGGCGCGCAGGGTGCGGTCGAGGCGGTCGACGAGGTGGGCCCGGCCGACCGGCGCGGAGGGGTACGGCGTCGTCCTCATGTGCCACCACCCTCCGGCGCGTGGGCCCCGCCCGCACGCGGCGGGCCCCCTGCCCGCGCCCTGTGAGGATACGAATCAGGGGCGGGTAGTCCAGGTCTTCTGTCCGGCATGTGGACGGCGCTCCCGGGCCGCGCGACGGGGCGCGCCCCCGGCGGAAAGCCGAGAACACGCCCCTGACCTGCGAATTTGTTACCCCTACTGGCGTCTCAGAAGGTGAGACCCCAGGAGTCGATGTAGCCGGTGTCACCCGAGGCGACGTCGCGGACCTGGAGCTTCCACGTGCCGTTCGCGACCTCGGAGGAGGCGTCGACGGTGTAGGTGGCGAGGACGTTGTCCGCCGAGTCGTTGCCGCTGGAGTTCTTCAGCCGGTAGGCGGTGCCGTCCGGGGCGACCAGGTCGACGACCAGGTCGCCGCGCCAGGTGTGCTTGATGTCCACGTCCACCTTGAGGGCGGCGGGGGCGTTGCCGGTGACGCCGGTGACGGCGATGGCGGAGGTGACGGTGGCGTTGTCCGCGATCGTCACGTTCGCGGTGTTGCCGAAGGCGGTGCCGCCGGGGGTGGTGCCGCCGCCGGTGACGGCGTTGACCGTCTTGGCGGCGTCGGCGATGCCGGTGCCGCAGCCGCCGGAGCAGGTGCCGGGCAGCGGGCGGGCGTTGGTCTTGATCGCGGACTCGATGTCGGCGGGGGTCAGCGTGGACCTGGCCGACTTGAGGAGCGCGGCGAGACCGGCGATGTGCGGGGCGGCCATGGAGGTGCCCTGGTACGGCTTGTACGTCTCGGTGGACTGGACCGTGCCGCCGGAGTTCAGCGTGGAGTGGATGCCGTTCTCGGGCGTGGTGATGGTGCCCGGGGTGTCCGTGGCGCGGCGGGTCTCGCCACCGGGGGCGGCGACGTCGACGATGGTGCCGAAGTTCGAGTAGTACGAGCGGTTGCCCTCGCGGCTGGTGGACGCGACGGTGATGACGTTGTCGCAGTTGGCCGGGGTGAAGCCGGAGGCGTTGGCGTTGCTGTTGCCGGCCGCGACGACGACGGTGGTGCCGCGGGAGACGGCGCCGTTGATGGCGTTGCGGTAGACGGTCGGGCAGGTGCTGCTGGCGCCGCCGAGGCTCATGTTGATGATCTTGGCGGGGTTGGGGTTGGCCGGCACGCCGGGGACGCTGCCGCCGGACGCCCAGGTGATGGCGTCGGCGATGTCCGAGGAGGAGCCGCCGCACTTGCCGAGGACGCGGACGTGCTGGACCTTGGCGCCGTAGGCGATGCCGGCGATGCCCTTGGCGTTGTGGGTCACGGCGCCGATGGTGCCGGCGACGTGGGTGCCGTGCCAGGAGGAGCTGCTCGCGCGGGAGCCGGTGCCGCACTCGCCGTCGGTGGCGTTCCAGTCGCCCTCGTCCTTCGGGTCGCCGTCGCGGCCGTTGCCGTCGCGGGCGTCGGAGGAGGTCGAGATGAAGTCGTAGCCGGTGACGGTGTTGGCGGCGAGGTCCGAGTGGGCCGCGTAGCCGGTGTCGATGACGGCGACGGTGACGCCGCTGCCGGTCGTCTTGTCCCAGGCGCCGGGCACGTTCATGCCGCCGGTGGGCTCGAAGAGGTCCCACTGCTTGGCGTAGTCCGTGTCGTTGGGGGTCACGGCCATCGGGTAGGCGCGGATGTCGGCCTCGACGGAGGCGACGGCCGGGTCGGCGCGGAAGGCGTCCATGACCTCCGCGAGGTCCTGCCGGGTGGTCGCGGTGCCGAGGTCGACGAGCGCGGAGCCGCCGGCGAGGCGGCGCTCGAAGGAGAGCTCCTCGCCGGTCTCGGCGGCCTTCTCGGCGGTGTCGCTCTTGGCGGCGGTGTTCGAGGTGGCCTCCGCCGTGCGCGCCTTGTAGGTCACGATGACCTTCTCGACGGGCGCGGACGGGATGGTGGCGGCCGGGTTCATGGCCTGCGAGGCCGGCGCGGTCGGCTTCGGGGAGGGGGTGGCCTGCGCGGCGAGCGCCACCGACGAGGTGGACGCGACACCGAGGAGCGTGGCGCTCGCCGCCACGACGGATATCAGTCTCCGCCTGGAACCGTTCAAGTTGTTCCCTTTCAGGGGCGGCTCCGGCGACTCCCGGAGCTGCTGACGGTGCGGTGCGCGGGCGGCGGCGCGGGACTGTGGCTGTTTGTGGGGTACCTCCACAGCCCCTCGGGGCCGGGTGTGCCCCCGCGCCGCCGCCGGCGCGACGGCCCCGACGTCGGGGCCGTCCCCGGGGATCCCCCTGGGGTCGCATGCATGGGGTTACATGCACCTGACAGTTACGGGTCAGAAAGGGGGAACCGCCGGTGCGGGAGACAGTAGGGAAACGCGCCGTGAAGCCGATACGGGGAAAACCCTTGTCACCCCCGGCGGGGGCGGGGGGTCCCCTCGCGGGAGCGGCGCGGCGCCGCCGGCCCGGCGTCCGGCCCGCGGGCCCCGGCCCGGCGCGTACGGGCGGACACCGCCGGACCCACCTTAAGGTCCAGACCAGACCCGTGGTCCCGGGGGTCGGCGAAGCGGCCGGGCCGACGGCCACGGCGGCGGCGGTGACCGCTCGCAAAGGACGGCCGGCGACCGGAACCGGCCGGTCCCGGTGGAACGCATGCGGCGGGGGCGGAGGGGCGGAGCGGGACGGTGCCGGGGCGCCGGGGGAGCCGGGCGCGCCGCGACCTCCGGGGGCGCCGCACCCCGTTCCCCGCTGCGGCACGGGTCGCGTCCTGTGCCATACTCGGCGGCGCTCACACGCAGGTACGGCCCCCGGGGGATCAGTGAACGGCATAACCCTGGAGGCACCGTATCTGGACACCGATGCCGACCAGTTGTCCTTCGCCCTGGGCCACCCCGTCCGCGACGCCCTGGCCGTGCGCGACCTGACGGTCGGTGGACTCGCCGTGCAGCTCCGGCTGCTCGGCGCCTCCCACCAGGTGTGCGCGGGACCGGTCCGCGAGACCGTCGCCTGCCTGCCCGGCGCCCGGGGCGGCCTGCCGGACACCGCGGCGCACGACTTCGACGGCTGGCGCTACTCCTTCGGCGCCCGCGTGGACGAACACCCCGCCTCCGGGTTCGGCGCCGAGGTGGCGCGGATACGCGACCTGGCGGACGCCCACCCGAGGTCCCTCTACGGCATCTTCCCCGGCTCCGTCGACGCCGTCACCGCGCTGACCGTCGAGCGGGACGGCACGGGGCTGACCTGGCGCACCTGGCACACGTACCCGAGAAGCCGCCGGATCGTGGCGACCCACACCCGGCTGGAGGCCCGATGAAGACCGCCCGACGCACCACCGCGCTGCTGCTCGCCGCGGTCGTCCTCGCCGGCTGCGCCGACGAACCGGACGACGACGGCAACCCCGTGCCGTCCGCCTGGATCAGCAGGCAGTACACGACCGGCGCCGGCGGCCACGTCGACGACCGGGACGCGCCGTCGAAGGTCGCCGACGAGATCCACGGCCACTCCACGGCCACGGACCGGCTCGACTCCGACGGCAGGGTCTTCCTGCGCTACCGCGACGACATCGTCGCCATCAGCCCGCACCGGACGGGCAGCCGCATCGAGATCGCGGACTACCGTACGGGGTACCGTCGATGGAAGCCGCACCTCCGGACGAAGTGGCCGGACCCGGACAGCGCGGGCTTCCGCGGCGGCGGCCCCGGCTCCGGCAAGTGACCGGGCGCCCCGCGCCCACCGCACCCGCGATTCCCCGACGACGTCCCCGAAAGGCATCCCCGTGGCAGAGATCTTCGAGTCGGCCGGCACCGCCGTCCTCTACGGCCTGGTCGGTTTCGTCGTGATGGTGGTCGGCTTCGTCGCGCTCGACCTGGTGACCCCCGGAAAGCTGTTCCACGTCGTGTGGACCGAGCGCAACCGGGGCGCCGCGGTGCTCCTCGCCGGCCAGACGGTCGCCGTCGGGCTGGTCATCGAGGCGTCCATCCGCGCCAGCGAGTCGGAGCTCGGCCTCGGCTACGGACTGTTCAGCACCCTGCTGTACGGGCTCGCCGGCGTCGTCGTGATGACGCTGATCTCGCTCGTCGTCGGACTGCTCACGCCCGGCAGGCTCGGCGCCGCGGTACTCGACGACAACGGCACCCAGGCCCATCCCGCCGCCTGGGTCCAGGCGGCCATGTACGTCGGCACGGCCTTCATGGTCGGCGCCGCGGTCTCCTGAGCTCCCCGCCATGAGCACCACCACCACCCCGGACACCGCCCCGCCCGCCACCGCTCCGGCACGCCCGCGCCACCCGCGGGGGACCCGGGTGCTGCTCCTCCTCGCGGTGTTCGTCTGTGCCGCCTGCGGCCTGGTCTACGAACTCGCGCTGACCGCGCTGGGCAGCTACCTCATCGGCAACTCCGTGATGCAGACCTCCGTGGTCATCTCCGTCATGGTCTTCGCGATGGGCGTCGGCTCCCTCGCCGCCAAACCGCTCCAGCGGCGGGCGGTCGGCGCGTTCGCCCTGGTGGAGCTGGTGCTGGGGCTCGTCGGCGGGTTGTCGGTGCTCCTGCTGTACGTGGCGTTCTCCTGGCTGCGGATCTACACGCCCGCCATGGTGGTCGCCTCGTTCGTCGTGGGGCTGCTGATCGGCGCCGAGATCCCCCTGCTGATGACGATGCTCCAGCGGATCAGGCGGCAGGAGGCGGGCAGCGCCGTCGCGGACATGTTCGCCGCGGACTACGTCGGCGCGCTCATCGGCGGCCTGTGCTTCCCGCTGCTGCTCCTGCCCGCCTTCGGGCAGTTGAAGGGCGCGCTGGTGGTGGGTGCGGTCAACGCCGTCGCCGGGGGCGGCGTCGTCCTGTGGATCTTCCGCCGCGAGACCCGGAGGGTCGTCCGCACGTGCCTGCTGGGGGGCGTGGCCGCCGTCCTGGCGGTGCTGGGCACGGTCTACGTCCTGGCCGACGAGATCGAGGTGACGGCGCGGCAGCAGCTGTACCGGGACCCGATCGTCCACGCCGAGACCACCCCGTACCAGGACATCGTCGTCACCCGTTCCACCGCGTTCACCGGGGCGCCCGACACGCGGCTGTTCCTCAACGGGGACCTGCAGTTCTCCTCGGTCGACGAGTACCGGTACCACGAGTCGCTGGTCCACCCCGCCCTGGCGGGGAAGCGGGCGTCGGTGCTGGTCCTGGGCGGCGGTGACGCGCTGGCGCTGCGGGAGGCGCTGCGCTACGACGACGTCGAGGAGGTCACGCTCGTCGACCTGGACCCGGCGATGACCCGGCTGGCCCGGACGTTCGGCCCGCTCGTCGACCTCAACGGGGGCGCCCTGGCCGACCCGCGCGTGACGGTCGTCCACGCGGACGCGTTCACCTGGCTGCGGGACGCGCGGCACCGCTACGACGCGGTCGTCGTCGACTTCCCCGACCCGGACACGGCCGCGCTGGCCAAGCTGTACAGCGTCGAGTTCTACCACCTCCTCGCCCACGTCCTGAAGCCCGACAGCCGGGTCGTGGTGCAGGCCGGGTCCCCGTTCTTCGCGCCCAAGTCGTACTGGTCGATCGCCGAGACGGTGCGGGAGGCCGGGTACGCGACGACGGCCTACCAGGTGGACGTCCCGAGCTTCGGCAACTGGGGCTTCGTCCTCGCCTCCCCCGGCGCCGGCGGCCCGCCCCCGGTCCCGCGCCTCGCCGCCGACGCGCCGCGCCTCCGCTTCCTCGACGACGCGGTCCTGAAGGCCGCCACGGTCTTCCCCGTGGACCGCCGCCCCCAGGACGTCCGCGCCAGCACCCTCATGGACCCGGCGGTCCTGGAGTACACCCGCCACGAGTGGCGGAACTACTAGCCCCGGCCCCCGGGGGCCCGGCCGGGTCGCGGGGGATCGACCCGGGCCGGCCGGGGGCCGCGCACCTCGCCGAAGGGCTTGAACGCCCCGCGGGTGACCGGTTGGTTCGCCGCCCGCTCGACCGCCGCCGGGGCCGTCGCGGCGGTACCGGACCGCGGGGGCCGCCCGGGCCCCGCCGTCCCGCCGCCGCGGCACCGGCCGCCGGGGAGGGGCCGGGGCGCCTACCGGCCGGTGCGGCGGAGCATCACCGCCAGCGCCCAGAACGCGGCTGCGGCGCTCAGCATGTCGGCGGCCTGCGAGTCGCCCCGGACGAGCATCACGAGGCCGGCGACGAACGCGGCCGTGCCGAGCGCGGCCAGGCCGGCGCGGCCGGCGGCGACCGCCAGGGCGGCGGGCCGGCGCCGCAGCCGGGCGCGGCGCAGACGGCGAACGCGGCGCCGGGCCGCGCGGACTTCCGCCTTGCGGCGGCCCAGTTCCCTCCGGGCGGCGGCGAGACGGGCGTCGGGCCCCTTGCTCCGGTCGTCTCCGGTCGGTTGCGGCAAGCTGGTCATGGAACGATCCCTCTCTCGTCGGCGCCGCCCCTCCTTCCCGCTCGCCTTTTCCCTTCCGAGCGGTACGGAGGAGCCCGTGGTGAGGCCTCACGGGATATGACTGAGCCGGGCCCCGAAATGTCGGGACCCGGCTCGGTGACCTACGTCACGCAGCCTCAGCTGCGGAACGCCCCTAACGAGCGCGCCGCGTTACGACGCGCCACTAGCCCGCGGACCCTGTGTCCGCCTGCGACGCGGCGGAGTCGAGCAGTTCCCGGGCGGGCCACCGCCTTTCGCGCGCCAGGCGCGTCGACACCGCGAATGGGAATGGCTTCGACGCGCCGCACACCCGTCTCCCGGTCCTTCCGCCCGCTGTTCCCGTAAAAGGGCAGCAAAGGCAGGATCCTGGTCAGTAACTGGTCGCACGCCCGGTAGGTGACGCCCCTCCACGCGTGGATGAGGGCTACGAAAGCCCGGATCTTGTCGTTGGTGTCGAACAACGGATTCCCTCTCTCCTTGTCCGCTACAGCTCCCCGCACTCCGTCCGAGGCTGCGGGGAACCACCGAAAGATTCCTCTTCCAGGGTTCTTCATTGAGTTTTTCGCGATGAATGGCGGACTTTTCTCGGTGTTTTCTTCTCTGGTTCGGCGTTTTCTTCTCTGGTTTTGCACTGGGCGCCCGATCGGCTTCCCACTCGGACCCGTGAACCGTGCGGACGACGCACACGGCCCACGGGCCCGCGAAGCAGGCCGACCGGGCGTCAGTCGGTCAGTCCGAACCGGTAGAGCACCTGACGGCGCTTGTCCGGTGCGCGGAGCTTCCGCAGCGCCGCGTGGGTCGCCGTTCGGACCGATGCCGTGGTCGTGCCCAGCAGCTCCGCCACGTCCTTGGCCGGCAGGGCGTACGCCTTGTGCAGGATGACGACCCGGGCTTCCCAGGGCGTCACCAGGCCGTGTAGGTCCCGTGCCATCTCCGCCGCCCTCCGGTGCAGTTCCCGCATGCCGTCGGGCGCTTCGGCCCCGTCCTCGTACGCGGTCGACTCGTGGTCCTCGACCAGCACCTCGGTCAGTCGCGCCAGCCTGCGCCGGTGGTCCCGGCGGAGGTTCAGCGCGACCGTGGTCATCCAGGCGCGCACGGAGGCGAGGGGCCGCGCGTTCCCGTCGGTGAGGTGCAACCACACCTTGATCATGGTCTGTTGGGCGATGTCCTCGGCGTGGGGGCGCGCCTCCCACGCGGTGAGGCGGTTGACCAGGAGCGGGTGGTACTCCAGCGCCTCCTCCCATGCGGCGGCGGCTTCTAACCCCAGCGCCTCCCCGTGGCCGCACGCGGGGGGCTCCGTCGTTCGGTGCCGTTCCCGCTCGTTGTCCTGCCCCCGGCTGTCGCCCTCGTCGTCGAGGGGCCGTTCAGCCCTGATGGCCATCCGTACTCCTTCGATCCCTATGCACCCCGCGCCGCTCGTGCGCGGGGCCGTACACCCCTCATGACGCGCCGGACGAACCGCTCTGAAGATCGTTTCAGAAGAAATTCCGAAATCTTCCCGGCGCGGGTGACCGTGCCGGGGAGGGGCGGCCGGCGGCAGCGGGGAGCCCCGAAGGACGACCTTCGGGGGGCAACGCCCGATACGACACTCCCGGTACGGGTACGGATGTTCCGATGGCAACCGCGCCTGCCGTCGAGACACCGCCCCGCCCGGGGCAGCTCACGGAAGGACACCCCACCCCCATGACCACGCAGAACGCGATCAACTGGCCCGAGGACCGCCTGCCCGGCACCGGTGACCACTTCGTCTCCAACGAAGTGATCGTCCGGGGCGTCAGCGCCGCCCGGGTCTGGCACTACCTGACCGACACCTCCACCTGGGAGTCGTACTACGGCAACATCGCCGGCATCGCCTTCCCGGAGGGCGGAGGCCCCGTGCTGGAGGACGGCGTCGCCTTCACCTTCGAGCCCGTCGGCTTCCCGTCCGTGCGCACCCAGCACGCCCGCGTCGTCGAGTTCCAGGCCCCGGCCGAGGGGGTCCCGGGCCGCCTGTCCTGGACGGCCCACCAGGAGGGCGCGCCCGAGGAGCGGCTCGACGTGCTGCACGCCTGGCTGGTCGAGGACCTGCCCGGCGGCCGGGTCCGCGTCCTCACCCAGGAGACGCAGAGCGGCCGGCCCGCCGCCGAACTGGCCCGGCAGGTCCCCGACCCCATGCTCAACGGCCACCAGGCCTGGCTGAACGGTCTGATCAAGGCCGCCTCCGGCGGGCTCGCCGCCTGACGCGCCGCCCCGGGCCCGGGCCCGGATGCGGCCACGCGCCGGGCTGCGGGGGGCGCGGGGCGCGATTACCGTCGGCGGTATGGACGGTGGTCTTTGGAGCTGGCGGCGGTGCCTGCTCAGCGGGGCGGTGTTCGCCGTCTGCATGGCCGGCACGACGCTGCCGACCCCCCTCTACGGCCTCTACCAGCAGAAGTTCGACTTCTCCGACCTCACGATCACCGTCGTGTACGCCGTCTACGCCGTCGGAGTCATCGGAGTGCTGCTGCTGGCGGGCAACGCCTCGGACGCCGTGGGCAGGCGTCCGGTGCTCGCGTGGGGCCTGGGGTTCGCGACCGCGAGCGCCCTCTGCTTCCTCTTCGCCACCGCGCTGGGCTGGCTGTACGCGGGGCGGCTGCTGTCGGGGCTGTCCGCCGGCCTGTTCACCGGGGCCGCCACGGCGTACGTGATGGAGACGGCACCGCGCGGCGGCGCCGCGCGGGCCACGTTCGTGGCGACCGCCGCGAACATGGGCGGGCTGGGCTGCGGTCCGCTGCTCGCCGGGGTGCTCGCGCAGTACGCCGACTGGCCGCTGTACCTGCCGTTCGCCGTTCACCTCGCCCTGGTGGCCTGCTCGGCCGCCGTCCTGCTGTGGCTCCCGGAGACCGTGCGGGAGCGGCGGCCGCTGAGCACCGTACGGCCGCAGCGGCCCGGCCTGCCCCCGCGGGTGCGGGCGGTCTTCGGGCCCGCGGCGGCCGCCTCCTTCGTGGGGTTCGCCCTGTTCGGGGTGTTCACGTCGGTCAGCCCGTCCTTCCTCGCCCAGTCCCTGGGCGTGCACAACCGCGCGGTGAGCGGACTGGTCGTCGCGCTGGCCTTCTTCGCCTCGACCGCCGGGCAACTGGCCGTCGGCCGGGTCGGCGTGGGCCGGTCGCTGCCCCTGGGCTGCGCCGCGCTCCTCGCCGGGCTGGTGCTGCTGGCGGGCGCGTTGTGGTGGGATCTGTTGCCGCTGGTGGTGCTGAGCGCGGTCGTCGGCGGGGGCGGGCAGGGGCTGGCGTTCCGCGGGGCGGTGTCCGCGATCGTCGAGGTGACCGGGGCGGACCGGCGGGCGGCCGTGATCTCGGCGCTGTTCGTGGTGGCCTACGTGGGCATCTCGGTACCGGTCATCGGTGTGGGGCTGCTGGCCGGGCCGATCGGCCTGGAGGGCGCCGGGCTGGTCTTCATCGCGTGCATGGCCCTCCTGGTGTCGGCCGCGGGCGTCTACCTGCTCCGGCGGCCGGTACCGGCGGCGGGGAGCGGCGGGGTCCGCTAGGCGTGCCGTCCCGGGGGCCGTGCGCACGGCCGCCCGGCGAGGTACGCGGCCGGCACGGCGGCGTGGTGGCCGGGACCGTCCCCCCCCCCGTCGGCGAGACCCCCACGCGGGCCCCCGGCCGAAGGCCCGGCGGGCCCACCGGCGGCGGAGGCCGGTCGACCCGCCGGTGGCGACGGTGACGAATCGCGCCCGCGCCCGCTCTGTGCCACGCTGGACGAGGTGCCCACGCACGCGCCCGGGCCGTCACCCGTCCGCGAGTACGCGGCGTACGCCCGGCACGCGTCCCTGGGCGACACATCCATCAACCATCCGCTCACGTGCCGTTTCGCCCTCCGTGCGCCCGTTCCGGCCCCGGGCCGGGACACGTCGGGAACCGGCGGCACGTGGGCCCCGGTGGTGACCCGCCGCGCCGACGCCGCGCGCAGCGCGCACGGTGGTCGAAGGCGCGGGCCGCCGGCCGGTGCGAGGGAGCGTCGGAATGGTCAGTGCCATCGAGGACTACGCCTTCGTCGGCGACCTGCACTCGGGTGCGCTGGTGGGACGCGACGGGTCGATCGACTGGTTGTGCCTGCCCAGGTTCGACTCCCCGGCGTGTTTCGCCGCGCTGCTGCACGACGACGGCGCCGGCCGGTGGCTGCTGGCCCCGGCGGGGGGCGGCCCCGCGACACGGCGCCGGTACCGGGACGACACCCTGGTCCTGGAGACCGAGTGGCACACCGCCGACGGCGGCGTGCGCGTCGTGGACTGCATGCCGCTGCGCGGCGAAGCCGCCGACGTGGTGCGCCTGGTCGAGGGCCTCAGCGGGCGCGTGGCCATGCGGATGGACCTGCGGCTGCGTCCCGACTACGGCCGGATCGTCCCGTGGGTGTACCGCGCGGGCAACGGACTGCGGGCCGTGGCCGGGCCGGACGCGTTCTGGCTGCACACCCCGGTGGAGGTGTACGGCGAGAACATGACCACCCGGGCGGAGTTCACCGTCGAGGCCGGCCAGCAGGTGCCCTTCGTCCTGACCTACAAGCCGTCCCACCTCGTCAGCCCCCTCACGCCGGTCGAGGCGCTGCCGGCCATCGAGGCCACCGAGCGGTTCTGGCGGGGTTGGACGAGCCGGTGCGGCTACCGCGGCCGGTGGGACGACGCGGTACGGCGCTCCCTGATCACCCTCAAGGCGCTGACGTACCAGCCCACCGGGGGCATCCTCGCCGCCGCCACCACCTCGCTGCCCGAGCAGCTCGGCGGCCCGCGGAACTGGGACTACCGCTACTGCTGGCTGCGCGACGCCACGTTCACGCTCCAGGCGCTCATCGCCACCGGTTACCTGGAGGAGGCGACCCAGTGGCGGGACTGGCTGCTGCGCGCGGTCGCCGGCAACCCCGCCGACCTGCAGATCATGTACGGCCTCGACGGTACCTGGCGACTGCCCGAGTACGAGCTGGACTGGCTCTCCGGGTACGAGGGCTCGCTCCCCGTCCGGGTCGGCAACGCCGCCACCCGCCAGTTCCAACTGGACGTGTGGGGAGAGGTCCTCGAATCCCTCTACGTCGGTCGCGAGGCCGGAATGGCCGCCAGCGACACGGCCTGGAACATGCAGCGGGCCCTGCTGGACTTCCTGGAGGGCAACTGGCGGGAGCCCGACCTCAGCCTGTGGGAGGTCCGCGGCGAACCGCGCCACTTCGTGCACTCGAAGGTGATGGCGTGGGCCGGCCTGGACCGGGCGGTGCGCTCGGTGCTGCACCACGGGTGCCGGGGCTCGGCGGACCGCTGGGCGGCGCTGCGCGACCGCGTCCACGAGGAGGTCTGCGAGCGGGGCTTCGACGCCGAGCGGAACACCTTCACCCAGTTCTACGGGTCGAAGGGGGTGGACGCCGCCCTCCTGCTCCTGCCGCGCGTCGGCTTCCTGCCCTGGGGGGACCCGCGGATCCGCGGCACCGTCGACACGGTGTGCCGGGAGCTGAGCGAGAACGGTTTCCTGCGGCGCTACCGGCCGGAGGCGGACGGCGGCGTGGACGGCCTGCCGGGTTCCGAGGCCACCTTCCTGGTCTGCACGTTCTGGCTCGTCGACGCGCTGCACGGCACCGGCCGCCGGCAGGAGGCCCTGGAACTGTTCGACCGGCTCCTCGGCCTGCGCAACGACGTGGGGCTCCTCGCGGAGGAGTACGACCCGGCCACCGGCCGGCACCTCGGCAACACGCCGCAGGCGTTCAGCATGGTCGGCCTCGTCAACAGCGCCCTGTGGCTCAGCGGCACGACGGACATCACCGCCGTCGACGGCCCGCACGCCGAATCCGGGGCCACCGCACCGGCCGCACACGGCAGCCGCCCGCGTCGCTGACGCGGCCAGGCCGAAAGGACGTCCATGAACGACATCGACGCGCCCGCCCCCCGCGAGGCCGACGTACTGGTCATCGGCAGCGGCCCCGTCGGATGCACCTTCGCCCGCAGGCTGGTGGACGCGGGCAGGAGCGTCCTGATGATCGACGCCGGGGCCCAACTGTCCCGCCGCTACGGCGAGCACCTCAAGAACAGCTACCTGTTCCAGAAGAACATCGACCTGTTCGTCTCCGTCATCAAGGGCAACCTGCTCCCCCTGTCGACCGCCACCAACAGGGAACCGGTGCTCACGCTCGACCCGTCGGCGTTCTCCTACGACCCGGAGAAGTACGCCGGTTTCTCGATGCGCAACCAGAACCCGGAGCAGCGCAAGCACCTCAACCTGCCCGCGGCGGCGGCCACGTACGCGGTGGGCGGCATGGCCACCCACTGGACCTGCGCGGTGCCCCGCTTCCACCCCGAGGTGGAACGGCGGTACGGCGGCCAGGACTACCCCATCGACGAGAAGCAGATGGACCGGCTCTACGACGCGGCGGAGTCCCTGCTCGCCCGGAGCACCTCCGTCTTCGCCTCCTCCGCCCGACACCTGCTGGTCAAGCAGGTGCTGGAGCGGGCCGGGGAGGAGTTCGCCGACATCACCGAACTGCCCCTCGCGGTCAGCGACCGCGCCGACTCCGCCCGGACCTCGGCGGTGACGTGGTCGGCCGCCGACACCGTCCTCGGCGACCTGGCCGACCCCGCCCACACACCGCCGCGGGGCTCGTTCACGCTGCTGCCCGAGCACCAGTGCGTCCGGCTGGAGATCACCGGTTCGGGCAAGGAGCAGCAGGTCCGGTACGCCGTGGTGCGCAACCTGCGCGACGTGCGCGAGGAGGTGCGGCTGCGGGCCGACACCTACGTGGTGGCCTGCGGCGCCGTCCCGACGCCGCAACTGCTGTTCAACTCGGGCGTCACCCTGCCCGCGCTCGGCCGCTACCTGACCGAACAGCCCATGTCGTTCTGCCAGGTGGTGCTGCAGCAGGAGCACATGGACCACGTCGAGGAGATCCTGCGCTCCGCCTCCGGCGACGGTGACGGTGGCGGTGGCGGTCCGGCCGGGGCCGCCGCCGACCGGGTCGCCCAGTACCGCGCCGCCCAGTTGAAGCGGCTGCGCTCCGGCGACAAGACCGCCGACCCGGTGCCCTTCCCCCCCACCGAACGGGACCCGAACCTGGCCCTGCTGGTGACCGACGGGCGCCCCTGGCACTGCCAGATCCACCGGGACGCCTTCACCTACGGCGCCGTACCGCCCAACGTCGACCCCCGGCTCATCGTCGACCTGCGCTGGTTCGGCATCTCCCGGCCCCACCCGGAGAACAGGGTCACCTTCTCGCGCCGGCTCCGCGACACCTTCGACATGCCGCAGCCCACCTTCCGCTTCTGCCTCGACGAGGCCGAACGGAAGGAGACGGACCGCATGAACGAGCACATGCTGCGCACCGCCGCCGTGCTGGGCGGCTTCATGCCCGGCTCGGAGCCCGTCTTCCTCACCCCGGGCCTGCCCCTGCACATCGCGGGCACCACCCGCATGGGCAGGAGCCCGCTGGACAGCGTCGTCGACGAGTACTCCAAGGTGTGGCACGTCGACAACCTCTACCTCGGCGGCAACGGCCTGCACCCCTTCGGCAACGCGTCCAACCCCACCCTCACCAGCGTCGCCATGGCGCTGCACGCGGTCGACGCCATCGTCAAGGGCCACCCCGGACACTGACCCCGACCCCTGGAGCCCACCATGCCGGTACAGACCACTGCGCGCCCGGAGGGCATCCACCTGGGCATCACCCCCACCTGCTGGACCAACGACGACTTCCCGCTCATCGGCAACGACATCCCCATGGAGCAGTGCCTCAGCGAGATCGCGCTCGCCGGCTTCGAGGGGTGCAGCATCGGCCACACCTTCACCACCGACGTCGACGCGTTGATCGCCGCGATGCACCTGCGCGGCCTCAGCGTGAGCGAACCGTGGGTGAGCACGTACTTCACCGTGCCCGACGGCTCCGGGCGCACCGCCCGCGAGCTGCTGAAGGTGCTGGAGTTCCTGAAGCGGTTCAACGAGGGGGACCCCCCGGTGCGGACCAGCGTCATCGGCGTCGCCGAGTTCGGCGGGTCCGCCCACCTCCAGGCGCTCAGCCTGCGCTGCAACAAACCGGAGTTCACCGACAAGCAGTGGGCCGACCTGTGCGAAGGGCTGGACAAGCTCGGCGAGATCACCGCGAGCCAGGGCTTCACCCTGGCCTACCACCCCCACATGGGCACCGGCGTCCAGACCGAGCAGGACGTCGACCGGCTCATGCGGCACACCGACCCGCGCCACGTCGGCCTCCTGCTGGACACCGGCCACCTCACCTGGGCGGGGGCCGACCTGACGGGACTCATCGAACGCCACCGCGACCGCATCGTGCACGTCCACCTGAAGAACGTCCGCAGCGACGTCCACGCGGACCGCACACTGGCCGACGGCAGCTTCCGCGAGTACATCGAGGCGGGCATCTTCACCGTGCCCGGCGACAGCGACGGCGGCGTCGACTTCGACGCCGTCCTCAAGGCCCTCCGCCCGGGCGAGTCCTACCGGGGCTGGCTGGTGGTGGAGGCCGAACAGGACCCGCACGCCGGACACCCGCCGCTGCACCACGCCCGGACCGCCCGCGCCTACCTGGCCCGGGCCCTCGGCTGACCCGACCCGACCGCACCCCTCACCGGAAGGCACCTCCCATGGGCGCGAGCACCTCCCTGAACATCCGCCTCCCCCGGTTCACCCGCGAGGTCCTGGAGGACAACCTCAACGAGGGCTACTGGCTGGAGGCCCCCGACATCGACGGCGACGGCCGGCCCGACCTGGTCGGGCACGGGCTGTACCTCGGCGAGCTCTACTGGTACCGGAATCCCGACTGGCAGCGGCGGCTGGTCGCCGACGGCTTCCACATGCCGATCGGCGCCCACTGGGGGGACGTCTCCGGCAACGGCCACCCCGACGTCGTGGTCTGCTACGAGCTGTACGGCCCGGGCGGACGCATCGACGACCCCGACCCCCGGGGCGGGAAGATCGACTGGATCGAGAACACCGGCGGACCCGACTACGAAGCGCGCTGGAAGCGCCACTTCATCGGCCGTGAGACCGCCATGCACCGGTTGCGCCTCGGCCACTTCACCCAGACCCGCAAGCTCGAACTGATGGCCCTGCCGACCGTGGGGGCCCGGCACGTCCACGCCCTCGTCCCGGTCGTGCTGTTCAGCCCCGGCGGCGACGTCCGCCAGCCCTGGGACAAGCACGTCATCGACGGCACCCACTTCCGCATGATCCACGGGGTGGAGATCCAGAAGAACCCGCTGCCCGGCCACGGGCACCTCGACTCGATCCTGCTCGCCACCGAGGAGGGCGTGACCTGGCTCCACTACGACGAGCGCGAGCACCGGTTCACCACCACGCGCGTCGGCTCCGGCGAACAGGAGCGGTTCGAGCAGACCGGGTTCAAGGGCAGCGGCGACGTCGGCGCCGGACGGATCGGGAACGACCCGCACGCGTACGTCGTGGCCACCGAGCCCTTCCACGGCAACACCGTGGCGGCGTACGTCAAGGAACGGCCCGGCACACCGGTGGCCGAGGCGACCTGGCGCCGGATCGTCCTGGACGTCTTCGGCGACCCCAACGAACTCGGCGAGGGCCCGAGCCACCAGATCGTCTGTGCGGACTTCGACAACGACGGCGACGACGAGTTCCTGGTCGCGCTGCGCGGGCCGTACCCCTGGCAGGGCGTCTTCTACTACAAGGCGCTGGACATCGCCGCCGGTGTGTTCACCAAGTGGCGGGTGTCCTCGGACAGCGCCGCGAGGATCGCCATCGCCGACTTCAACGGCGACGGCCGGCTCGACTTCGCCACCATCGCCTACAAGGTCGACAAGTACTTCCTCGCCGAGGACGCCAAGCTCTGCCTGTTCCACAACGCCATCGAGGAGGCCGCCGCCCGATCGTAGCCGCCCGACACCACCCCGCCTCGGCGGGTGCCTTCGCGGTCGGCTCCCGCGCCCCGCCGCCGGAGCCGACCGCGGGGGCGCCCGCCGTGTCAGCGGAACGGCTCCCGTCCCACCACCTCCATGTAGCTCTGGACGCACAGGACGTCCACGACGGCCGCGGCCGTGTGGGCCCGCTGGATCTCGCCGTCGAACGCGCCGCTGCGGAGCATGGGCCAGGACTCGGAGAAACGGGCCTGCACGCGCGCGGCGACACGGAGCCGCCCTTCGCCGTCCCAGCGGTCCGGAAGGGTGAACTCGCCCAGCGTCATCGGGGGTTCCGAGAGGTCCACCTGGAGGAGCGCGGTGAGGTACTCGTAGTGGTCGAACGCGTCGGAGAGCGCGCGGTCGCTGCCGGCGGCCGGTTCGGCGAGCACCTCCCGCAGCCGTTCGCGCAGCCACGTGCTGTGTGACGTCTGGGCGAGCGGCGGCGGGTACGGCTCGTCCAGGAGGGCGTTGAGGAGTTCGCCGGCGCCGAGGACGTCCCCCGTGCGCAGGGCCAGCACGGCGGGCTTGGGGTCGGTGGAGGTCCGGCGGGAACCGGGGTGGGTCGCGGAGGGGTGGGCGAGGACCGGTTCGAGCAGCAACCGGCCGAGCAGGTCGTCGCGGCCCGCCAGGACGGCGGCGCTGCCGGCGGCGGACAGGGCGAGCAGGGCCGGGTACAGGTGCAGTGCGGCGCCCTGCTCGCCGCCGCCGTCCCCGCGCACGTTCAGCAGTCGCTGGAGCGCGCGCACCCACACCCGCGCGTGCGTCCCGGCCTCGTCGTGGAACGTGCCGACGGCCATCAGGTGCAGCAGCGTGTCGCAGTCGCTCTGGTACCGCTCCAGCCTCTCCCGGTACGCCTCCGGGCCCGCGGCCCGCTCGACGGGCGGGTAGCGGCGGCCGTCCGCGAGGCGTTCCACGACGCGCATCGCCTCGGCGTCCACCAGCTCGTGCAGCTCGATGCGGCGGACCGGGTCGGGCAGGGCCCGTTTGAGGCGCGCCACGGACAGTTCCCGGGTCGGCGCGGGCGCCGCCAGGTGTTCCAGGGCCTCGACCCGGGTCAGGAGGCCGGGGAAGAACTCCCTGGCCGTCAGGCCCTGGATCACCACGGCCTCGTTGCGGGCGACGAGCTCCGCGGCCTTGCCCCGGGGGCCGTGCGGGACGGCCCAGAACACGGGGTAGCGGCGCGTGGCGCGACGTTCGAGGCAGGCGACCAGCGCGCGGTCCCACTGGGCCGACCAGCCGCAGACGATCAGTCCGTACTCGTCGAGCACCTGGTCCACCAGGCCGGCCCAGGCGGCCGGGTACTCCTCCAGCTCGCGCTCGGTGTTGCGGGCCTCCAGGTCGGTCAGGTCGCCGTGCAGTTTGACGACCGTGGCCCGGGCGTGCGCCAGCGGTGTCATCCCGGGGAGGCTGTTGGGGCTGTGGATGACCTGCGGCTGCACCCCCGCGGCTTCCAGCGCCTGCTCGGTGAGCCGGTCGAAGTTGGTGGTCAGCACCACGCGCACCCAGCCCCGCGCCACCAGTTGGGCCACCGCGTGGTGCGCCACCCCGGGCCGTTTGAGCCCCTCCTGCCGGTCCTCGTCGTCCGGCTCGAAGTAGCCGCGCAGCAGTTTGTGCCGGGCGGCCGGGGTGCCGCCGAGCGCCTCCAGCAGGGCGGAGTAGCCGAGCGGTCCGCCGTCCCCGTGGCGGGCCCACCAGGCTTCGGGGTCGGTGACGGCGAGCCGCACGTCCGCGCCCCGGGCGATGGCGGCCCGGCGCACCAGGTCCGTGACGATCTCCCATCCCGTGGGCACGCCGGCGTCCCGCGACATGCCCGCGCCCAGCAGCAGGGCGTACACGCCGGGCCCCGCCTGCACGCACATGGCGAGTGAGATCACGGGATCGAGACCCCGCACCGCCGCCGCCGCTGCCGGCTTGTCGTGGTCCGTCATACCCTCACTGTGCGTCGGCGGCCCCCGGCTCGCCTCCCGGGCGCGCCCCCTGCGCCACCACCCGGCCGGCGTACGGCTCCCGGGCCCGCGGGCCCGGCGGGGGCGCGGTCCGTGCCCGGCGGGGGGAGGCCCGGCCTCGGCTCTCCCCGCCGTCCGCCCCCGGGCCCGCCGGGCACCGCCGCCGTGGTGGCGGGCGCGCCGGGACGCCGGGGGTGGGGCGCCGGACGTGGCGGGACACCGGGGGCGGGGCGCCGTGTCACCACCGCGACGCCACCGGAAGGCCGCGCGGGGCGAGGACGCGGCGCGGGCGCCGGGAGCCCCCGGAGGGCGGGCACGGCCGGTCCGGAGGAGGGGAGGGTGCGCGGGGCGGCCGGGTCGCCGGTAGCGGCGGGGAGGGCGGGGGCGGGAGGCGTACGACCGGCGTCGAGGGCGCGGTCCGCCCGGCCGGATCCGGCGGCCGGGGTCCTGGCTCCCCCCGCCGACGGCGTGGGCCTCCGCTCCCGCGCCGGGACCGACCGCGACCGGTCGCGCGGGGCCCGGGACCGGCCGCACGGGGCGGTGCGCGCTGCGCTCTGCGTCCTCACCCCGGCGCGGCGGTGTCCCCGCGGCGCGCGACGCGCTCCGGGGGCACCGCGTGCGCGCTCTGAAGTCCCGCGTGCGCGCTCCGGGGAGTCGGTTGTCCGGCCCGGCCGGTGGCGGGTGACCGTGAGAGCACACCGGGCCGTCCACACGGAGGCCGTGCCGCCGTCCTTCACGCGGACGCGCCCGCGGGGGAACCGTCGGCCGGGGCGCCCGGCGCCCCTCCGGAACCCCCCGGGGCCCGCCGCGCCCCGGTCCTCTCGGAACCGCGGCCCTTCGCGCGGGTCGTCCCCGAGCGGCGGTCCTCCGGTGCCACCGCGTCCGTCCCGCCGCGCCCGAACCGCCCGGCCGCCCCCGGCCGTTGCCGGGCCTCCCCGCTCCGGCGGCCGGTCCGTCGCGCCGCCGGGGGCTCACCTCCCGTAGGCGTGCCCGCCTCCACGCGCCCCGAGGAGGGCGTGCGGGACGGACGGCCGCCTTGCGGCCGCCCGGCGGGTCCGTGACCGGAAGGACCCTTCGTACGGTGCGCCCCCGCTCGACGCGGTGCTTCGAACGGACCGGCGCTCCCGCCCCTTTACTTGATGCCATGTCAGGCGACTCGGCATAGAGTCGGACCAGCCCCGCCGGGGACCCGCCCCCGAGGGCCGTGGACCGCCAGGACCCGCCTCTCGCGGAGCACCCCCCGGGCTGTGAGGACACGCCCGCTCCCCTACGAGACAACCTTGCCGGGAGGCACCGTTGAAAATGCTGATCAATGTGCCCGAGACCGTGGTCGCCGACGCCCTGCGGGGGTTCGCGGCCGCGCATCCGGAGCTCACCGTGGACGTCGAGAACCGGATCGTGGTGCGGCGGGACGCGCCCGTGGCCGGGAAGGTGGCGCTCGTCTCGGGGGGCGGGTCGGGGCACGAGCCGTTGCACGCCGGGTTCGTGGGGCCCGGGATGCTCTCCGCGGCCTGTCCGGGAGAGGTCTTCACCTCGCCCGTCCCGGACCAGATGGTGCGGGCCGCGGCCGCGGTGGACAGCGGCGCGGGGGTGCTGTTCGTCGTGAAGAACTACACCGGTGACGTGCTGAACTTCGACATGGCGGCGGAACTCGCCGAGGACGAGGGCGTCCAGGTCGCCAAGGTCCTCGTCGACGACGACGTGGCCGTGCCGGACGGCCTGCACACGGCCGGGCGGCGCGGGACCGGGGCGACGCTGTTCGTGGAGAAGATCGCGGGGGCGGCGGCCGACGAGGGCGCGCCGCTGGAGCGGGTCGAGGCGGTCGCCCGGCGGGTGAACGCCGCGTCGCGGAGCTTCGCGGTGGCGCTGAGCGCGTGCGGTACGCCCGCGAAGGGCGGCCCCACGTTCGACCTGCCGCCCGGCGAACTGGAGTGGGGCGTCGGCATCCACGGCGAGCCGGGGCGGGAGCGGCGGCCGATGATGACGGCGCGGGAGATCGCCGACGCCGCCGTGGACGCCGTACTCGACGACCTGGACCCGTCCGGTCCGGTGATACTGCTGGTCAACGGGATGGGCGGAACCCCGCTGCTGGAGCTGTACGGCTTCGGGGCCGAGGTGCACCGGGTCCTCGGGGAGCGCGGGGTGCCCGTGGCGCGGACGCTCATCGGGAACTACGTGACGTCGTTGGACATGGCGGGCGCATCGGTGACGGTGTGTCAGGCCGACGAGGAGCTGCTGCGGCTGTGGGACGCGCCCGTGCAGACTCCGGCGCTGCGGTGGGGGCGGTGAGCGCCGTGCTGGACGCCGGGTTCTTCCAGCGGTGGATGGCCGCCGCCGCGGCGGCCGTGGACCGGGAGGCCGACCGCCTCACCGACCTGGACTCCACGATCGGCGACGCCGATCACGGGGCGAACATGCGGCGCGGCTTCGCGGCGGTGACGGCGGCGCTGGAGGCGGAGCCGCAGCCCACGCCGGGCGCGGTGCTGCTGGTCGCGGGGCGGCGGCTGGTCTCGACGGTCGGCGGGGCGTCCGGCCCGCTGTACGGGACGCTGCTGCGCCGCGCGGGCAAGGCGCTGGGCGACGCCGCCGAGGTGACGCCGCAGGCCCTCGCCGAGGCGCTCGGCGCGGGCGTCGCGGCGGTGGCTCAGCTCGGCGGGGCGGCGGCCGGGGACAAGACGATGCTGGACGCGCTGGAGCCCGGTGTCGACGCGCTCGGGCGGGGCGGCGACTTCGCGGTGGCCGCGCGGGCCGCCGCCGAGGGCGCGGCGGCGACCGTGCCGATGCTCGCCCGCAAGGGGCGGGCCAGCTACCTCGGGGAGCGGTCGGTCGGTCACCAGGACCCGGGTGCCACCTCGGCGGCACTGCTGTTCGCGGCGCTCGAGGAGGTGGCCGCGTGACCGGGGCGGGCACGGTGAAAGCGGGCGGGCCGGTCGGGATCGTCCTCGTCTCGCACAGCGCCCAGGTCGCCGCGGCCGTCGTGGAGTTGGCGCGCGGCCTGGCCGGTGGGGCGGCCGGGGTGCCGGTGGCGGCGGCGGGCGGCGGTCCGGACGGCGGGCTCGGCACCGACGCGGAGCTGATCGCCCGGGCGGCGCACGAGGTGGACCGGGGCGCCGGCGTGGCGGTGCTCGTGGACCTGGGCAGCGCCGTCCTGACGGTGAAGGCGCTGCTCGCCGAGGGCGACGAGCTGCCGGAGGGGACGCGGCTGGTGGACGCGCCGCTCGTGGAGGGCGCGGTCGCGGCCGTGGTCACCGCGGCGGCGGGCGGCGGACTCGAAGCGGTGGAGGCCGCGGCCTCGGAGGCGTACCAGTACCGCAAGGCGTGACCGGGACGCGGTTGTGAGGGGGCAGGACAACGCACTACTGTCGCAGGGCCTTGGTGTACGGGAAACCGGTGTGAAACCGGTGCGGCCCTCGCCACTGTGATCGGGAAGTCCGGCTCCACCCCCCGCGAAGGCGGGGAAGCCACTGGACCGCCGCGGGAGACCGCGGCGTCCGGGAAGGCGGAGCCGAGGCGGTACGACCCGTCAGCCAGGAGACCGGCCAAGGCGCGTTGTCCATCCACGAGGTGCTGGAGAGGGTCTTCCCACATGCACATAGCCGAGGGGTTCCTGCCCCGGGAGCACGCGGTCGCCTGGACGGTGGCGGCCGCCCCGTTCGTCGTCCACGGTGTCCGGGCCCTGACCCGGGAGGTCAGGGCCAACCCCGATTCGACGCTGCTGCTCGGCGCGGCGGGGGCGTTCACGTTCGTCCTGTCCGCGTTGAAGATCCCGTCCGTGACGGGCAGCTGCTCCCACCCCACCGGTACGGGGCTGGGCGCCATCCTGTTCCGGCCGCCGGTCATGGCGGTGCTCGGCACGATCACCCTGCTGTTCCAGGCGCTGCTGCTGGCGCACGGCGGGCTCACGACGCTCGGCGCGAACGCCTTCTCCATGGCGGTCGTCGGCCCGTGGGCCGGGTACGGGACGTACCGGCTGCTGCGCCGGTCCGGTGTGCCGCTGATGGGGGCCGTGTTCTCCGGCGCGTTCGTCGCGGACCTGTCCACGTACTGCGTGACGAGCGTGCAGCTGGCGCTGGCGTTCCCCGACCCGGGCAGCGGCTTCGCGGGGGCGCTCGCGAAGTTCGGGGGGATCTTCGCGGTGACACAGGTGCCGCTCGCGGTCAGCGAGGGCCTGTTGACGGTCCTGGTGATGCGGCTGCTGCGGCAGTCCAGCAAGGGCGAGTTGGCGCGGCTCGGGGTGCTCCCGGCGGCGGGCGCGGCGAAGGGGGCGACGGTCCGATGAGCCGTGACGCGAGGATCAACGCCCTGATCCTGCTGGTGGTCGCGGCGCTGGCGGTGCTGCCGCTGGCGCTGGGCCTCGGCGAGGGCGAGGAGGAGCCGTTCGCGGGCGCCGACGCGCAGGCGGAGACGGCGATCACGGAGAACGCCCCGGACTACGAGCCGTGGTTCACCCCGCTGTACGAACCGCCGTCCGGGGAGGTCGAGTCGGCGCTGTTCTCCCTGCAGGCGGCGCTCGGTGCGGGGGTGCTGGCGTACTACTTCGGGCTGCGGCGCGGCCGGCGGCAGGGCTCGGAGCGGGCCCGGGCCGGTGCCTCCGCCGGTGCCGGGGGCGGTGCCGCGTCCGGCGCCCGGGCCGACGGGCCCGCGGCGTCCGGGGAGTAGCGCGGGTGCTGCCCATCGACGTGGCGGCGCACGGCAGTCGCTGGCGCCGCCGCCATCCGGCCGAGAAGGCCGTGCTGGGCTTCGGGTTGACGGGGTGCGCGGTGTCCCTGCCGCCGTGGCCGGGCGCGGCCTTGGTCATGGTGGTGGCGGTGGCGGTGCTGCTGGGCCCGGCCGGGGTGGCGCCGCGCCGGCTGTGGCGGGCGTGGCGGCTGCCGCTCGGGTTCTGCGTGACGGGCGCCGTGCCGCTGCTGTTCCAGGTCGGCGGTCCGGCCGGGTTCGTGGCGCTGGCGCCGGGAGGCCCGGCGCACGCCGGCCAGTTGTTGCTGCGCACGTCGGCGGCGTCGCTGGGGCTGCTGCTGTTCGCGTTCACCACGCCCGTGTCGGACGTGCTGCCCCGGCTCGTGCGGGCCGGGGTGCCTGCGCCGGTGGTGGACGTCGCGCTGGTGATGTACCGGATCGGCTTCCTGCTGCTGGACGCGGTGGCGCGGATCCGGCAGGCGCAGGCGGCGCGGCTCGGGCTGGCGGGCCGCGCGGCGGCGTGGCGGTCGGTGGCGGGACTGGCCGCGACGGCGTTCGTGCGGGCCTTCGACCGGGCGGCGCGGTTGCAGACGGGGCTCGCGGGGCGCGGTTACGACGGCACGCTGCGGGTGCTGGTGCCCGACGCGCGGGTGGACCGGCGTTTCCTCGCCGCGACGGCGGCGCTGCTGGCGGCGGTGGTCGCCCTCACCCTGGTACTGGAGAGGTGGCTGTGATGCCGGGATCCGCCGTGGTCGAGCTGGTCGGGGCGGGGTTCGCCTACGAGGACGGTCCCGCCGTGCTGTCCGGGGTCGACTTCGCCGTGCCGGAGGGGCGGTCGCTGGCCGTGCTGGGCCGCAACGGAAGCGGCAAGACGACGCTGCTGCGGCTGCTCAGCGGCGGGCTGCGGTGCCGAAGCGGGCGCCTGCGGGTCGCCGGTGAGGACGTGGCGTACGACCGGAAGGGCCTCACCAGGCTGCGCACGACGGTGCAACTGGTGGTGCAGGACCCGGACGACCAGTTGTTCGCGGCGTCGGTGGGGCAGGACGTGTCGTTCGGGCCGATGAACCTGGGGCTGCCGGAGGACGAGGTGCGGGCCCGGGTGCGGGCGGCGCTGGAGGCGCTGGACATCACGGCCCTGGAGGACCGGCCGACGCACCTGCTGTCGTACGGGCAGCGGAAGCGGGCGGCCATCGCGGGCGCCGTGGCGATGCGGCCCCGGGTGCTGATCCTGGACGAGCCGACGGCGGGGCTCGACCCGCACGGGCAGGAGCGGCTGCTGGCGGTGCTGGACGGGTTGCGGGGGGCGGGGACGACGGTGGTGATGGCCACGCACGACGTGGACCTGGCGCTGCGGTGGGCGGACGACGCGGCGGTGCTCACGCCGGGCGGGCTGCGCGCGGGGCCGGTGGAGGAGCTGCTGGGGGACGCGGAGCTGCTGGACGCGGCGCGGCTGCGGCGGCCGTGGGCGATGGCGGTGGCGCGGCTGCTGCGGGCGCGGGGGCTGATGGGCGCCGACGAGCCGGTGCCGTGCACGCCGGAGGAGCTGGACGCGTGGGGGGCGCGGTCCGTCCGGCGGGGGTGACCGGCCGCGGGGCGGGGGTGCCGCAGCTCACGCCCCCCTGGTTATGCAACTTGTTGCACAAGGAGGGCGCGGTCGTCTAGAACAGGGGCGATGACACCGCGCGCGAGGAGGCGCCCCTCATGACCCCGACCCCGAGCCCGTCCCCGTACCCGCACCTGCTGAGCCCGCTCGACCTGGGCTTCACCACCCTGCCCAACCGGGTGCTGATGGGCTCCATGCACGTCGGCCTGGAGGAGGCGGAGAACGGCTTCGAGCGGATGGCCGCCTTCTACGCGGCCCGCGCCCGGGGCGGGGCGGCCCTCATCGTGACGGGCGGCATCGCCCCGAACGAGGCGGGGCGGCCGTACGACGGCGGCGCCAAGCTCACCACCGCGAAGGAGGCGGGGCAGCACCGCGTCGTGACGGACGCGGTGCACGCGGCGGGCGGGCGGATCGCCCTGCAGATCCTCCACTTCGGCCGCTACGCCTACCATCCCCGGCTGGTCGCGCCGAGTGCCGTCCAGGCGCCGATCAGCCCGTTCGTCCCGCACGCCCTGACGGACGCCGAGGTCGAGCAGACGGTCGAGGACTACGTGCGGACGGCGGAGCTGGCGAAGTCCGCCGGGTACGACGGCGTCGAGATCATGGGCTCCGAGGGCTACCTGATCAACGAGTTCATCGCCGCCGCGACCAACCACCGCGACGACCGGTGGGGCGGCTCGTACGAGAACCGGACGCGCTTCCCGCTGGAGATCGTCCGCCGCACCCGCGAGCGGGTCGGGGAGGACTTCATCCTGATCTACCGGCTCTCCATGCTGGACCTGGTGCCCGGCGGCTCGTCGCTGGAGGAGGTGGTCGCGCTGGCGAAGGAGATCGAGGCGGCCGGCGCGACGATCATCAACACCGGCATCGGCTGGCACGAGGCCCGGATCCCGACCATCGCCACCTCCGTGCCCCGCGCCGCGTACACCTGGGTCACGAAGCGGCTGATGGGCGCCGTGTCGGTGCCGCTGGTCACCGGCAACCGCGTCAACACCCCCGAGGTCGCCGAGGAGGTCCTGGCGGACGGCCGCGCCGACATGGTGTCGCTGGCCCGGCCGTTCCTCGCCGACCCGGACTTCGTGGCGAAGGCGCGCGGGGGCCGTCCGGAGACCATCAACACCTGCATCGGCTGCAACCAGGCGTGCCTGGACCACACCTTCAGCGGCAGGATCACGTCCTGCCTGGTCAACCCGCGGGCCTGCCACGAGACGGAGCTGGTCCTCTCCCCCACGCGGCTGCGCAAGCGGATCGCCGTGGTCGGCGCCGGGCCGGCCGGCCTCGCCTGCGCGGTGACGGCGGCCGAGCGGGGCCACGAGGTCACGCTCTACGACGCCGCCGAGGAGGTCGGCGGCCAACTGAACGTGGCGAAGCGGGTGCCGGGCAAGGAGGAGTTCGGCGAGACGCTCCGCTACTTCCGCACGCAACTGGAGCTGCGCGGCGTGGACGTGCGGCTCGGCACGCGCGTCTCGGCCGGCATGCTGGACGGCTACGACGAGGTGGTCGTCGCCACCGGCGTCACCCCGCGCACCCCGGCCGTCGACGGCGTCGACCACCCGAGCGTCGTCGGCTACCTGGACGTGCTGCGCGGCGGCGCGCCGGTCGGTGAGCGGGTGGCGATCCTGGGCGCGGGCGGCATCGGCTTCGACGTCGCCGCGTACCTCACGGACGGCGGCGAGGGCGCGAGCCTCGACCCGGAGACGTACTTCCGCCAGTGGGGCGTCGACACGTCGTACGGCGAGCGGGGCGGGCTGCGCGCCCCACAGCGGCCGAGGCCGCCGCGCCGGGTGACGCTGCTCCAGCGCAAGACGACCAAGGTGGGCGCCGGCCTGGGCAAGACGACCGGGTGGATCCACCGGACGGAGCTGAAGCACCGCGGCGTGGCGATGGTCGCCGGGGCGGCGTACGAACGCATCGACGACGAGGGCCTGCACATCACGGTCGACGGCGAGGCCCGTACGCTGCCGGTCGACACGGTGGTCCTGTGCACCGGCCAGGAGCCGTGCCGCAACCTGTACGACGAGCTGGCGGCGGCCGGCGTCCGGGCCCATCTGATCGGCGGCGCGGACGTGGCGGCGGAGCTGGACGCGAAGCGGGCGATCGACCAGGGCACGCGCCTGGCGGCGACGCTGTAGGCGCGGGCCGCCCCACCCCGCCCGGGGCCGCCCGGGCCGGGGCCGCCCGCCGGGGTGACGCGGTCCGCCGGTCCCTAGGATGCGGGCATGTCACTCCCGCACGCGATCCTCACCGCTCTGCTCGAGAAGCCGTCCTCGGGTCTCGAACTGACCCGGCGCTTCGACCGGTCGATCGGCTACTTCTGGTCGGCGACCCACCAGCAGATCTACCGGGAGTTGGGGAAGCTGGAGCAGGCGGGGCTGATCCGCGCCCTGCCCGCCCCGGCGACGCCCGTCCGCGGGCAGAAGAAGGAGTACGAGGTGCTGCCCGCCGGCCGGGCGGAGCTGGCCGACTGGACGCGACGGACCGAGGACCCGAAGCCGATCCGCAGCGCGCTGCTGCTGCGCCTGCGCGCCGCGGCCGTGGTGGGCACGGAGGGCATGGCGGACGAGCTGCGCCGCCATCGGGACCTCCACCAGGCGCAGTTGGACGAGTACCTGGAGATGGAGCGGCGGCAGTTCCCGCCGGAGCGGGACACGGAGGCGGACCGGCTGCGGCACCTGGTGCTGCGGGGCGGGGTCGAGCTGGAGCGGTTCTGGGTGGCGTGGCTGACGGAGGCGCTGGAGGGCCTGGACGCCCTCGACCGCCGGTGAGCACCGCTCTCCCGCGGCGCGACCACCGCGGGCGGTCCACCGGGACCTGCGGTGCCCGGCCGGGGCGTACGGGTCCGGCCTGACCCGCCCGGAGGGGCCGGCCCGTGCGGGTCGGGCGCCGCGGCCCCCGCGGGGCGGACCCGCGCGGCGGGCGCGGCCCGTGGGGGCGGCCAGGTCCGTGGAGCCCGCGTGCCGGCCGCGCCCGGCGCCCGCATCGGCGCCCCGGCCGGGGCGTTGATGGGGGCGCCGGTGACCACGAGGTTCCGGGCGACGGTCCGGCGGGCGCGCCGGGAGGGGACCGCGACCGCCGGGGCGGTGGGCGGTTCGTCCCGAACGACGACGCGTCGGCCGTGGAGCGGAGGCCGGGGCGGACGCCGGAGCCACCCCTGCGGGCCGTCGCGCCGCAGGCCCCGGCCGCGCGCCGTTCCGGCCGACGACCCTCACCCGTTCGAGTGAAGGCCCGGGCGGGAGTGACGGAGCCGGCGGGTCCGCCGCCCCGGAACGGACCCGCCCTCTCCCACCGGCCGCGCCGCGGGGCCGGGCTGCGGGGTGGGCCCGGGCCGGCGGATCGAGCGCGGCCTCCACGGCGGCGCGTGGCCCGGACCCCTCGACGGAGCCGTGTCCCCCGCACCGGGCACCTCCGCCCCGGCCCGGCGTGGATACTGGTCCGCCACAGGACGTCGACGCGAAGGGGCGGACATGACCGACGGGTTGGGCAGCGGCCGTGAGGCGGGGAGCGGGACGCGCCACGCGGTGGTGATCGGCGGCAGCATCGCCGGGCTCCTCGCGGCCAGGGCGCTCGCGGACCACGCCGAGCGGGTCACCGTCGTCGAACGGGACCGCTTCCCCGAGGAGGCCGAGCCGCGCGCGGGCGTGCCGCAGGGGCGGCACCTGCACGTGCTGCTGGAGGGCGGCCGGCAGGCGCTGGACCGGCTGCTGCCGGGCGTCGTGGACGAGTTGCTGGCCGACGGCGCCCCGCACCTGGGGATGCCCGAGGACGTGGTGCAGTGGCAGGCCGGGGGCTGGTACCGGCGCAGGGCCGCCGTGGTGCGCATCCTCACCGCGTCCCGGCCGCTGGTCGAGCAGGCGATCCGGCGCCGGGTGCTGGCCGACCCGCGCGTCACGGCCGTGCAGGGGACGGAGGTCGTGGGTCTGACCGGGGACGCCGCGCGCGTACGGGGCGTCCTGGTGCGCGAGCGCGGCGCCGGCCGGGGCGGGGAACCGCGCCCGATCGGCGCCGACCTGGTGGTGGACGCCTCGGGGCGGGGCTCGCGGGCGTCGCGGTGGCTGGCCGCGCTCGGCGCGGAGCCGCCGCGCACGGAGACCATCGACACGGGCCTCGCCTACGCGACGCGGCTCTACCGGCACGACCGGCACGGCGACGACACCGACGCGGCCGGCTACTTCGTCGTCCCGAACCCCCGCCACACGTACGGCGGGGTGGCGCTGCCCGTCGAGGACGGCCGGTTCCTCGTCACCCTGTCCGGGCTGCGCGGCCAGGAACCGCCCGGCGACGGGGCGGCGTTCGAGGAGTTCGCGGGGCGGCTGCCGCACCCGGTGCTGCGCGAGTGGCTGGCCAAGGCCGAACCGGTCTCGCCGGTGTACGGCTTCCGCGCCACCGCGAACGTACGGCACCGCTACGACCGCCCCGGCCGCCGCCCGGCGGGCTTCCTCGTCACGGGCGACGCCCTGTGCACCTTCAACCCGATCTACGGGCAGGGCATGGCGGTCGCGGCGCTGGCGGCGGTCGCCCTGCGCGACGCCCTCGCGGACCGGCGGCGCACACCGACGACGCTGCGGGTGCAGCGCGCGCTGTTCCGGGCGTCGCGGCAGGCGTGGGACATCTCGGCGGGCGCGGACAAGCAGATGCCGGGCGCGGTCGGCGACGCGGCCCGCCCCACCCTCCTGGACCGGCCCGTCGGGTGGTACGTGGCCCGTGTGCAGCGGCGGGCGGGCGGCGTCCCCGAGGTCGACGCGGTGTTCCGCCCGGTGCTGTCCCTGACGAAGCCGCTGACCGCGCTGTTCGCGCCCCGGGTGGCGCGGGCCGTGCTGTTCCGGCCGGAGCCGGAGCCCCTGGAAGCGCCGCCCCTGTGGCGGGACCCCGCCGAGGGCTGACGGGGCGCCGGCTCAGGGCCGCATGACGACCTTGCTCACGCCGTCCTCCTTGCGCTGGAACATCTGGTAGGCGTGCGGCGCGTCGGAGAGCGGCAGGTGGTGGGTGGCGAAGGTGTCCACCCCGAGGGGGTCGTCGTCGGTGAGGAGCGGCAGGATCTCGTCGGTCCAGCGGCGGACGTTGGCCTGGCCCATGCGCAACTGGACCTGCTTGTCGAAGAGGGTGAGCATGGGCAGCGGGTCGGCGGCGCCGCCGTAGACGCCGCTGAGGGAGATGGTGCCGCCGCGCCGTACGAGGTCGATCGCCAGGTACAGCGCGGCGAGCCGGTCGGCGCCGGCCTTCTGGTGGAGCCGGGCCGCCCAGGGGCGCGGGAGGAGCCCGGCGACCTGCTGCTGCGCCTTGGCGACCGGGCTGCCGTGCGCCTCGGTGCCCACGGCGTCGACGACGGAGTCCGGGCCGCGTCCGCCGGTGGCCTCCCGGACGGCGGCGACCAGCTCGTCCTGCCCGTCGTGGGCGGTGAGGTCGAAGACCTCCACGCCGCGCAGGCGGGCGCGGTCGAGGCGCTCCGGCACGAGGTCGATGCCGATGACCCGTTCCACGCCCTGGTGGAGGGCGACGCGGCAGCACATCTCGCCGATCGGGCCGAGGCCGAGGACCACGAGGGAGCCCCCGGGCGGCACGTCGGCGTACCGGACGGCCTGCCAGGCGGTCGGCAGCACGTCGGAGAGGTAGAGGAACCGGTCGTCGGGCGGGCCCTCGGGGACCTTGATCGGCCCGTACTGCGCCTGCGGGACGCGCAGGTACTCGGCCTGGGCGCCGGGCACGGAGCCGTAGAGCCGGGAGTACCCGAACAGCGCGGCGCCCATGCCCTCCTCGGAGACCTGGGTGGTCTCGCACTGGGTGGGCAGGCCGCGGGCGCACATCCAGCAGTGGCCGCAGGCGATCTGGAAGGGGACCACGACGCGGTCGCCGGGGCGGAGGCCGGTCACCTCGGGGCCGACCTCCTCGACGATGCCGATGGGTTCGTGGCCCAGGACGTCGCCGGGCGTCATGAAGGGGCCGAAGACCTCGTAGAGGTGGAGGTCGGACCCGCACAGCCCGGTGGAGGTGACGCGCACGACCGCGTCCGTGGGCTGCTCGATGCGCGGGTCCGGGACCTCGTCCACGCGGACGTCGCGCTTTCCGTGCCAGGTGACGGCCTTCATGGCGGCCTTCTCCTTCCCTCGGTGCATGGCCGTGGCCGGGTACCCGAGGGGCACCGGGGCGAATCCGTTTCGGCCAGAGTTCGCCGGGAGTGGGCGGGAATGCCGGGGCCCGACTTCCCAAGAGGTTTAGACCAATGATAAGGATGCGCTCACCGACACGGCTCACACGGCTACGCTGAGCGAAATTTGAGGGTTGAACATGGCTGAGCCCCACGCCTCCACGGCACTCCCGCTCTACCTCCAGGTCGCGGCCGCGCTCCGCGACGACCTCGCCGGGGGACGGTTCGCGCCGGGCGCCCGGCTCCCGTCCGAGCGGTCCCTGGTGCACCGCTTCGGGGTGAACCGGCAGACCGTGCGCAACGCGCTGCGGCTGCTGCGCGACGAAGGGCTGGTGGTCACGGAGCGGCGCGGCACGTACGCCGCCCCGGCGGAACCGGCGGCGGCCGGACCGGGGCCCGTGCTGGCGCCCGGGCTGCTGGAGTTCCCCGTCGCGGGGAGCGGGCCGGACCGGGTGGTGGAGGCGGCACTCGGCTGGGAGCCGGCGCCCGGCGCGACGGCGGAGCTGCTGGGGCTGCTGCCCGGCGAGCCGACGCTCGTCCACCGGCACCGGGTGCTGGGCCCGGACGGCGCGCTGGAGCACGGGGCGGTCTCCCGCTTCTCCCGGTACGCGCTGGCCGAGGTGCCCGAACTGGGGCGCTACCGGCGGGCGGAGGCCCGGCCGGGGCACCGCCCGGACCTGCGGCCGGCGTACCGGTGGATGCACCGGGCGGGGCTGCGGCTGACGCGCCGCGAGTCGATCGGGGTGGGCCTGCCCGGGGCCGCCGCGTACCTGACGGTGCACCGGGAGGTGCAGGACCAGCACGGCCACGTGCTGGAGGTGACGGACATCCGCTTCGCCCCGCGGTCGGCGCCGCTCACCTACGAGTTCACGGCGTAGCCGCCGGCAGTCCTGCGGCGCGGGCGGCGGCGCCCAGGACGTCCGTCAGCATGTCCGGGGTGAGCAGGCCGGTGAACGTGTTGCGCTGGCTGACGTGGTAGCAGCCGAACACCTCCAGGTCCGGCCCGCCGCCGGCGGCGGGGAGCCGCACGCGGGCGCCGTGCGCGAACCGGGGCCTCGGGCGCGGCACCGACCAGCCCGCCGCGGCGAGCGCCGGGAGGACCGCCTGCCAGCCGAACGCGCCCAGGACGACCAGGGCGCGGACGGTGGGCCGCAGCAGGTCCAGCTCCCCGGCCAGCCAGGGACGGCAGGTGTCGCGCTCCCCCGGGGTGGGCCGGTTGTCGGGCGGTGCGCAGTGCACGGGGGCGGTGACCCGCACCCCGTACAGGCGCAGCCCGTCGTCGCGGGAGGTCGCCTCGGCCCGGCTGGCGAGGCCGAGGCGGTGCAGCGCGGCGTACAGCACGTCGCCGGAGCGGTCGCCGGTGAACATGCGGCCCGTGCGGTTGCCGCCGTGCGCCGCGGGGGCCAGGCCGACGACGAGCAGCGCCGCGTCGTTCGGGCCGAAGCCGGGGACGGGGCGGGCCCAGTAGTCCCAGCCGGTGTACGCGCGGCGCCCCTCGCGGCCGATCCGCTCGCGCCACTCGACCAGGCGCGGGCAGGCCCGGCAGCGGACCACGGCCGCGTCGAGGCGGTCGAGCGACGGGGCCTCCGGCGCCGTACGGGCGGGGAAGGCGGGGTCGTCCGGGCCGCCGGGTGCGCCGGGGCTGTCGGGGCGGCCAGGTGCGCCGGGGCTGTCGGGGCGGCCGGGCGGGGCGGGGCTGTCGGGGTGGTCCTGTCCCATACCGGCCGACGGTAGCGCGGCACGGCCGGGCGCGGCGGGCAGACTGGCGGGCATGGTGGTCAGGCGCAGCGCGGGGCTGCTGGTGTTCCGTACGTCCGGCGGCCGGCCGGAGGTGCTCCTCGCGCACATGGGCGGCCCCTACTGGGCGGCGCGGGACGCGGGGGCGTGGACGGTCCCGAAGGGCGAGTACGCGGACGACGAGACGGCGCTGGCGGCCGCCCGTCGCGAGTTCACCGAGGAGCTGGGCCTGCCCGTGCCGGACGGCGAGCCCGTGCCGCTCGGGGAGGCGCGGCAGGCGGGCGGCAAGGTGGTCACGGTGTGGGCCGTGGAGGGCGACCTGGATCCGGCGCTGGTGGTGCCGGGGACGTTCGCCATGGAGTGGCCGCGCGGGTCGGGCGTGACGCGGACGTTCCCGGAGGTGGACCGGGTCGCCTGGTGCACGCCGGAGGAGGCGGCCGGGCGGTTGGTGGCCGGCCAGCGCGTGTTCGTGGAGCGGCTGGTGGAGCACCTGCGCGGCCGGGGCGCGCCGTGAGTGTCAGTGCCGTGCGCGAGAGTGGGGGCACCGACCCGTCGACAGGGAGCGAGAGATGACCACCACCCCCACGGTGTCCGAACGCGCGGCGGCACAGGCCTACCTCCGCCTGGTGGAGACCGCCCGGGCCGTCCTGTCCGACCCGGGCCTCGCGCCCATGGCGGGGGCGTACCTGGCCTCGCCCATGGCAGAGGCCGACGAGGCGCTGCGCCGGGCGGGCCTGGCGGGGAACGAGGCGCGGCTGCTGCGGCTGGCGGCCGGGCTGCGCGACGACGCGGCGTCCGAGCCGCCGTAGGGCGCCGCCCCGGGCGGCCCGGAGCGGGCCGGTCAGGGCAGGCGGGACCAGAAGTCCAGGCGGTGCTCGCGGCGGTAGTCGACCGGGCCGATCCGGTCCGGCGCCAGCGACTGGGTGTACGCCGGACGGTCGCCCGGCCGGTACGGACGCCATCCGGGCAGGCCGGGCGCGTTGGGGTCGCCGTTCCGGGCGAACGCCGCCCAGTACGCGGTCATCGTCGCGGACAGCCGCCGCTGCGCCGGGGTGAACCGCGCTTCCACCTCGTCGTCCTCGAACAGGTAGGGCAGGTCCCCCGCGTGGTACGCGCCGAAGTCGAACCGCCCGGGCAGCGGCAGGAACATCGGGGCCTCCCGGTCGGCGAACTCGTAGGCGTACGTGGGCACGTGGCGGCCGAGCGCGCGGTGCTGCGCCTCGGTGCCGCGCGCCCACATGCGGTCGGTGACCACCGTCGCCCAGGCGAGGGCCGGCGAGGGGAAGCGGTCGGCCGGGTACGCGGCCAGGACGCGCCGCGCGTGCGAGCCGAACGCGGTGCGCAGCGACCGGTGGTAGTCCGCCTCGGTGAACGGCTTCCCCACCGCGTCGTAGAGCATCCCGACGAAGGTGCGGTGCTCGTCGCGCGTCGCGCCGGACAGCACGGGCACCCGGTGGAACCGGCCGGCGCGCAGCGCCTCGGGGGGCGGTTCCGGCAGGGTGGCGTTGCCGTACCCGAACGCCTGGAAGGCGTTCATGATGTGCGGCACCTGGAGGATCCGCCTCACCGGCAGGGCCCTCAGGCACCGCAGGGTGCGGTCGGGGTCCCGGCCGCCGCAGCCGAGCGGGGCGGTCATCGCGGCGGTGATGTCCTCCATCTCGCGGCCGGAGCGCCACACGTACCACGGATATCCCGGCACGCCCGGACCCATGGTCCCGGCCGGCATGTCCATCATGCCCTCGCCGCTCGCCATCACGGCCCGGTCGAACAGGCCCCGGGAAGCGGGCGACACGAGGTGCCCGGCGATGGCGGCGGCACCGAACGAGACGCCCGCCACCGTCACGTTCGCCGGGTCGCCGCCGAACGCCGCGGCGTTGCGCCGGACCCACGCCAGCGCCGCCCGCTGGTCCTGCAGGCCGAACGTCCCGGCGCTCTCCAGGCCCGGCAGCGCCAGTCCGCCGAAGACGCCCATCCGGTAGTTGACGGTCACCACGACCAGGCCCCGGTCGGCGAGGCGGCGCCCGTCGAAGAACGCGCCGCCGCCCACCGCCCCGTCGCCGTGGATCCACACGAGCACGGGCGCCGGACGGCGGGCGGCCCGGGGCGGCGTGGTCACGTTGAGGACGAGGCAGTCCTCCTCCTCGCTGGAGATCGGCGCGTACGAGGACGGCACCTGCGGGCACAGCGGCCCCGGCCGCGTGGCGTCCCGCACCCCGGACCAGCGGACGGGCGGCCGGGGCGGGGCCCAGCGGTGCGCCCCCGTGGGCGGTCCCGCGTAGGGGATCCCGTAGAAGACCGTGTGGTCCCGCGAGCGGACGCCCCGCACCTGGCCCGACTCGGTGCGCGCCGTCCCGTCCCCGGGGGCGGTGCCGGTGCCGTCCCCGGGGCGGCCGGGCGCCGGCGGCACCACCGCCGCCGTGACCGCCGTCGCCAGCGCGGCGCCCGCCACCGCCGCCCGCCACCGGACCCCGGTCCCGTCCTTCCGCCTGCCGCGCATCGCCTCGTCCTCCCGCATGCCGGCGCACCGATGCCTCGCGCCTCCGGCGGCATGTGTTCCACGAAACCGGGCGACCGCAACACCCGCGGGCCAGGACGGTGGCCGGGGCGGTGGTCCGGGCCGCGGGCCGGACCCGGTGGTCCGGGCCGCGGGCCGGCGGCCTGCCGCCGCGCGGGGAGGCCGGCTACGCCTCGACCCAGCCGTGGTCGCGGGCGAGCTCCAGGACGCGGGTGCGGACCCGCTTGAGCTGGGCGGCGGTCAAGGTCCCGTCCGCCTCGATGAGGGCCTCGGTCAGCTCGGTCCGGAACTCGGCGGTGGTGAGGACGTCCAGGGTGTCGTCGTCGAGGTCGTCGAGGCCGTCCGGGTCGGCGTCCCGGTCCGGGCGCACGGCGGGCGCGCGGCGGGCGGAGCGGTCCACGAGGCGGATCTCCGACGCCTTGGGGCCCTTGTCGCCCATCTCCAGGTAGAACTCCACCTCACGTCCCGCCTGGTAGAGGTACTTCTCGTCCACCAGGTCGTTCGCGTGCATGAAGACGTCCTCGCCGCCCTCGCGGGGCACGATGAAGCCGTAGCCCCGCACCTCGTCGAACCGCAGGATCTTCCCCATCATCAGCACAGCCGTTCCTCCACACCTCGCCGCTTCCCGCCGGCCACCGCCGTCGCGGCCGGGCCGGGGGCCGGGGCCACCCTAGTGACCCGCCGCGCGGCCGCCGTCAGGGGGTGGCCGCTCCGCCCCGGCCGAGCAGCTGGGCCAGGCCCCGACGGGTCGCGGCGAGCACGACGCGGTCCTCGGGGCGCAGCACGTAGCCGGGGTGGAGGTCCCACACCAGGCCGGTGCGCCCGTCCTCGGCGGCGTGGTGCACGGCGGCCAGGTCGACGCGCCGCTCGCCGGGCGCGCTCGGGTCCAGGGCGATCACCCGCCAGGCGCCGGGCCGGAACGCCTCGGCGACGGTACGGCCCTCCAGCTCGGGGTGGCCGGCGACGACGACCGCGGCGAACAGCAGGACGCGCCGCTCCACGGGGATGGCGCCCAGGACCTGGCGGCCCATCATGGCACCGGCGAAGGCGGGGGCGGCCAGGTGGGAGACGCTGCGGCTGCGGGTGAGCGCCCCGGGGTGCGCGGCACGCAGGGTCCGGTACACGGCGGTCGCGATGTCGTCGTCGTACAGCCGCAGCACCACGCGCAGGTCCGGGCGGACGGAGCGGGCGTACAGGACGGCCTCCAGGTTGGTGATGTCGAGGCTCGTCAGGGCGAGCAGGGAGCGCGCCTTGTGGACGCGCGCGGCCTCCAGGACGCCCTCCTCGGTGACGTCGCCGAGGACGACGGGCACGCGCAGGCGGCGCGCGGTGGCGACGCCCCGCGCGTCGGGGTCGGCCTCGACGCAGACGACGGGGATGCCCAGTTCCCGCAGCCGGGTCAGGACGCGGGTGCCGACCTTGCCGAGGCCGAGCAGGACGACGTGGCCGGACAGGCCGCGCGGCGGGCGGCGCAGGGAGGTGGCGGTGCGGAAGGTGCCGAGTGCCTCCAGGAGCGCGGCGACGAGCATCGGCAGCAGGAGCAGCCCGACGAACCCGGAGAGCATCTGGAGGACCTGCCGCTCGACGGGGGCGTCCAGGGCGGGGTCGCCGATCGCGAAGAGGTCCAGCAGCGTGAGGTACGCGGCGTGCAGCGGGTGATCGTCCGTGGTGAGCCAGGACGCCACGGCGAGGGCGGCGACGGCTCCGGCGAGGCCGGCGATCGACCAGCGCAGCCGCCGCGAGAACAGCGACGCGAACGGCACGGACGGGGTGGGCAGCCGGCTCGCGGGAAGCGTCGGGCCGGCGTAGGTGACGGCTTCCAGGGCGACGGTGCCGCGTCCGGTGGCGGCGGCGACGGCCCGGTCGTCGGGGAGCAGCCGGGGGCCCTGGTCGCCGCTGCCGTCGGTGCCGTCGCTGCCGGCCGGGTCGGTGGCGGTGGACGACAGCAGGGCGAGGGTGCACAGGCCCGGGTCGGCGATCTCCCCGGGGCCGGGAGGGGTGCGTTCGACGGCGCGCAGCAGCAGCCCGTCCGCGTGGACGATCTTGCTGGTACCGGCGACGGCGGTGGCGGCGAGGGCGGGAGCGGCCGTGTCGGCGTCGGACAGGACGGTGGTGGAGGCGTCCAGGACCTCCGGGTCGATGCCGGGCGTGGCGACGGCGGCGGCCTGGTCGAGGAGCTGCTCCAGGTGCTGGCCGAGCTTGCGGTTGTACATGCGGATGACCAGGCGCAGCCGGGGGTTGAGGCGGCGGGCCAGCAGCGCGGTGCGGATGTTGGTCTCGTCGTCCCCGTGGACCAGGGCGAGCGCGGTGGCGTGTTCGACGCCGGCCTCGACGAGCGCCGTCTCGTCCGCCTCCGCCGCCTCGACGACGTGGACGGTCCGCCGGGGGCCCCGGCCGCCGAGCGTGTCGTACGGGGAGGCGTCGTACGGGGTGACGCGGTCCCGCACGGTCCCCCCGCCGGGGCGCCCTCCCCGCGCCGTGCGCCCGTCCCCGGCGGCGGGGCGGGCCATGGCGGCGGAGACGCGGCCGAACAGGGCGAGGGCGCCGCCGGGGCGGCGGCCCGGGTCCCGCGGGGCGGCGGGGCGGCCGGGGACGAGGAGGGTCACCCGCTCCCGGTACACGTCGTTCAGCTCGTGCGCGAGGCGGTCGGCCAGCGCGTCGTCGCCGCAGACGACCATGTGGCCCATCGCGGGCCCCTGCGAGGGCTGTTGGGGTATCGGAAGCACGTCCCCAGCATGCCGCCGCCCCGCCGGGCCGCGTCCGCCGGGGCGGGGTCCGCGGAGGACCGCGCCGGCCGCCGCGCGCGAACCGGGATGGAGATATGTACCGTTATCCGCCTTATGGTGAGCTTCGTGGCATACGATCGCGCCCGGCGGCTCCCCCGTCCCGCCGCCCCGCCCCCTGGGAGGTCCACCGTGTCGACGACTGCCGGCCGCAAGCGCGCCCGTGTCCGCCCCGCCGTCGCCGCCGTCTCGGCGGCGCTGTTGTCGGCGGCGGGGTGCTCGTCCGGCGGGGAGGGGCCGGGGGAGGCCAGGGGCGGGGTGCCCGTGGTCGAGAAGGGCAAGCTGACGACCTGCACCCACCTGCCGTACCCGCCGTTCCAGTTCGAGCGGGGCGGGAAGGTGGTCGGGTTCGACGTGGCGCTGATCGACCTGGTGGCGGAGGACCTGGGCGTCCAGCAGAAGATCCTCGACACGCCGTTCGAAAATTTCAAGACCGGCGCGTTCCTCAACTCCGGCGAGTGCGACCTGGCCGCGGCCGGGATGACGATCACCGAGGAGCGCAAGAAGAACGTCGACTTCTCCGTGCCGTACTTCGACGCCACGCAGGCGGTGCTCGCGTCGAAGAAGAGCGGGGTGAGGACCCTGGCGGAGGTGAAGGCCCGCGGGCTGCGGCTGGGGGCGCAGGCCGAGACGACCGGTGAGAGCCACGCCAAGGGCCGGGGCTTCGACCCGGTCGCGTTCGAGAGCTCGGACGCCGTGCTCAACGGGCTGCGGACCGGGCAGGTCGACGCGGTCGTCATCGACTACCCCGTCGTGCGGGGCTGGCTCAAGGACGGGGCGAACGCCGCCGCGTTCGTGCTCGGCGAGAGCATCGAGACCGGCGAGCAGTACGGCTTCTCGGTGAAGAAGGGCAACGACAGGCTCCGCGCCGCGATCGACAGGGCGATCCGGGACGCCCGGGCCGACGGCACGTACCGGAAGCTGTACGAGGAGTGGATCGGCCCGCTGCCCGGGGCCGGGTCGTGACCTCGCGGCTGACGAGGCGCCAGCGGCGCCGGGTCTCCCGGGGGATCCAGTACGCGGTGTTCGTCGCCGCGGTCGCCGCCGTCGTCGCCGTGGCCGACTGGGAGCGGCTGCGCAACCAGTTCGCGCAGCGGGGCCTCGCCGGCGAGCTGTTCCCGCAGATCATCACCACGGCGCTGCGCAACACGGTCGTCTACACCGCGTCGGGTTTCGTCTTCGGGCTGGTGCTGGGCCTGGTGATCGCACTGATGCGGCTGTCGTCGGTCGCGCCGTACCGGTGGGTCGCCGGGGTGTACATCGAGTTCTTCCGGGGCTTGCCCGCGCTGCTGATCTTCATCTTCGTGGGGGTCGCGGTGCCGCTGGCGTTCCCCGGGGCGGAGATCCCCGGCGGCACGTACGGGAAGGTCGCGCTGGGCCTGGGGCTGGTCGCCGCCGCGTACATGGCCGAGACGATCCGCGCGGGCATCCAGGCGGTGCCGAGGGGGCAGATGGAGGCGGCGCGGTCGCTGGGGTTCTCGCACGCGCGGGCGATGGCGTCGGTGGTCGTCCCGCAGGCGTTCCGGATCGTGATCCCGCCGTTGACGAACGAGCTGGTGCTGCTGTTCAAGGACTCGTCGCTGGTGCTGTTCCTCGGGGTCACCCTGGAGGAGCGGGAGCTGACCAAGTTCGGCCGGGACCTGGCCAGCCAGACGGCCAACTCGACGCCGATCCTCGTCGCCGGGTTGTGCTACCTGCTGGTGACGGTTCCGCTGGGCTTCGTGGTGCGCCGCCTCGAGGCCCGTACCGGGAAGGCCGGGTGAGCATGGACGCGGGTGGGAGCGCGGAGATCGAGGTCCGGGGGCTGCGCAAGGCGTTCGGGGACCACGAGGTGCTGCGCGGGATCGACCTGGAGGTGGCGCGGGGTGAGGTCGTGTGCGTCATCGGGCCGTCCGGGTCGGGCAAGTCGACGCTGCTGCGCTGCGTGAACCTGCTGGAGGAGCCGTCGGCGGGGCGGGTCCTCGTCGGCGGTACGGAGGTCACGGACCCCGACGTCGACATCGACGCGGTGCGCCGCCGGATCGGCATGGTCTTCCAACAGTTCAACCTCTTCCCGCACCTGACCGTGGAGGAGAACCTGACGCTGCCGCAGCGCAGGGTGCTGGGCCGCGACGGGACGGCGGCGGCGCGGGTCGCCCGGGGGAACCTGGAGCGGGTCGGCCTCCTGGAGAAGGCCGCCGCGTACCCGGCGACGCTGTCGGGCGGCCAGCAGCAGCGGGTGGCGATCGCCCGGGCGCTGGCGATGGACCCACAGGTGATGCTGTTCGACGAGCCGACGTCGGCGCTCGACCCCGAGCTGGTGGGCGACGTGCTGGCGGTGATGCGGGGGCTGGCGCGGGACGGCATGACGATGATGGTGGTCACGCACGAGATGAGCTTCGCCCGCGAGGTCGCCGACCGGGTGGTGTTCATGGACGGCGGCCGGATCGTGGAGGAGGGCCCGGCGGCGCAGGTGGTGGGCGCGCCCCGGGAGGCCCGTACGCGGGACTTCCTCACCCGCGTCCTGGACCCGGCCGCCGCCGCCCCGCCCGGCCCCGAGTCGGCGGCGGACCGGGCGGACCGGGCGCCCTGACGGGGCGGTCGCCCGCGCCCGTACGTGATCGTCCGCGGGCGGGATAAAGCGCCGGGGCCCGGGGTACCCGGTTGCCTCCAGTCCGATGTAAGGGGGCCGAGACCGTGAACAACCAGGTTGACGAGGCCGCCCACCTCGCCGTGGCTCCGGAGCCCGGCGAGGTGGCGGGTGGGGCGCCGCTGCCGCCGGACCGCACGCAGGCGATCCTGGAGGCCACCAAGCAGGTGGCCGGCATCCTGAAGGCGGGCGGGCACCGGTTCGCGCTGGCCGGCAGCGTGGCCGCGTACGCCCACGGCGTGCCGGCCAGCCTCCAGCACGACACCGACTTCGCCATCCTGCGCGAGGACGAGGAAGCCGTCACGCGCGAACTGCAGAACGCGGGCATCCGGGTCCGCAAGCCCCCTGAGGACTGGCTGATCAAGGCCACGTGCCGGGGCGAGGAGATCGACCTGATCTTCGAGCTGGCCCGCCGCCCGGTCACGCAGGAGCTGCTGGCGCGGGCGCAGGTCCTGCCGGTCGACTCGGTGCACATGCCCGTCCTGGCGCCGACGGACCTCATGGGCAGCCAGCTCGCGGCGTTCTCGGAGCACCACTGCGACTTCGGTTCCGTGCTGCCGATCGCCCGGGTGCTGCGGGAGAGGATCGACTGGGACCTGCTGCGCCGGGAGAACGAGGGCTCCCCCATGCCCGAGGCGTTCCTGTTCCTCCTGGAGCGCCTGAACGTGATCGAGCCGAAGGAGGCGACCCCATGAGCGGCGCCGACACGTCCGAGTACCGGATCGCGCACCTGCGCGACCGGCTGGCGAGCGAGGACATCGCCGAGATGGGCGTACGGATCGAGGAGCGCGGCGGGAGCGTGATGCTGTACGGGACGGTGTCCAGCGACGCCTGCCGCAGCGAGGTCCTGCGCATCGCCCGTGAGGAGCTGGCCGGCCTCCCGCTCCACGAGGACCTGGTGGTGGCCTGCTCCGACGCCCCGACGCACCGGGAGGAACTGTCATGATCCGGGTAGCCGCCGTCGGCGACATCCACCTGTCCCCCGAGAGCGCCGGCGCGTTGCGGCCGGCGTTCGACACGCTGGGCGACTGCGCCGACCTGTTGCTGCTCGCCGGGGACCTGACCCGGCACGGCACGGTCGAGGAGGCCCGCGTGGTGGCCCGCGAGGTGGCCGGGCTGCCCGTCCCGGTGGTGGCCGTGCTCGGCAACCACGACTACCAGAGCGACCAGCAGGACGAGGTGACGGCCGTGCTGGAGGAGGTCGGGGTCACCGTCCTGGAGGGCCGGGGCACGGTGCTGCGGATCGGCGGGACGAAGGTGGGCGTCGCCGGGACGAAGGGGTTCGGCGGCGGGTTCGCCGGGCGCAGCGGGGGCGAGTTCGGCGAGCCGGAGATGAAGGCGTTCATCCGGTACACCCGGCGGTGCGCGGAGGAGCTGGCCGCGTCGCTGCGAACGCTCCGGGAGGAGGACTGCGCCGTGCGGATCGCGCTGACGCACTACTCGCCGGTACCGGACACGCTGGCCGGGGAGCCGCTGGAGATCTACCCGTTCCTCGGCAGCTACCTGCTGGCCGAGGCGGTGGACGGGGCGGGGGCCGACCTGGCCGTGCACGGTCACGCGCACATGGGCAGCGAGCACGGGATGACCGGCGGCGGGGTGCGGGTGCGCAACGTGGCGCAGCCGGTGCTGGGGCAGGCCTTCGCGGTGTACCACCTGCCGGTGCACACGCGGCCCACGTCGCTGGCCGGAGGCGCGGCGAGCGCGGGGGTCCGTTGAGTCCGTCCGGTTAGGGGCACCCCTCGGATGGGTAACGGGGGTATTGCGACATATCGGATAAATCTGACAGTCGCAGTCCCGCATCCTGAGAGGAGCCGGAGATCGTGACGGACGACAGCCGGAAGGTGCTCACCAACCGCCAGGGGCACCCGGTACACGACAACCAGAACCAGCGCACGGTCGGCGCCCGCGGTCCGGCGACGCTGGAGAACTACCAGTTCCTGGAGAAGATCAGCCACTTCGACCGGGAGCGCATCCCCGAGCGCGTCGTCCACGCCCGCGGCGTCACCGCCTACGGGTACTTCGAGGCGTACGGCTCCTGGGGCGACGAGCCGATCAGCCGGTTCACCCGGGCGAAGCTGTTCCAGGAGCGCGGCAATCGCACCGACCTGGCCGTGCGGTTCTCGACGGTGATCGGCGGCCGGGACTCCTCGGAGTCGGCGCGCGACCCGCGCGGCTTCGCCGTGAAGTTCTACACGGAGGACGGCAACTGGGACCTGGTCGGCAACAACCTGGGCGTGTTCTTCATCCGGGACGCGATCAAGTTCCCGGACGTGATCCACGCGCTGAAGCCGGACCCGGTCACCTTCGAGCAGCAGCCGCGGCGGATCTTCGACTTCATGGCGCAGACCCCCGAGAGCATGCACATGCTCGTCAACCTGTTCAGCCCGCGCGGCATCCCGTCGGACTACCGCCACATGCAGGGCTTCGGCGTCAACACGTACAAATGGGTGAACGCCGAGGGCGAGACGGTGCTGGTCAAGTACCACTGGATGCCGAAGCAGGGCGTGCGGAGCATGACCGAGGAGGACGCCGCGAACATGCAGGCGCAGGGCCTCGGACACGCCACCAAGGACCTGTACGAGGCGGTCGCGCGCGGTGACCACCCGGAGTGGGAGCTGCTCGTCCAGATGATGTCGGACGACGAGCACGCGGAGCTCGACTTCGACCCGCTGGACGACACGAAGACCTGGCCGGAGCAGGACTTCCCCCCGAAGCCGGTCGGGCGGATGGTGCTCGACCGGATGCCGGAGAACTTCTTCGCGGAGAACGAGCAGATCTCCTTCGGCACGGGCGTGCTCGTGGACGGCCTGGACTTCTCCGACGACAAGATGCTGGTGGGCCGGACGTTCTCGTACAGCGACACCCAGCGGTACCGGGTCGGCCCCAACTACCTCCAGCTCCCGGTCAACCAGGCCAAGAACGCGGACGTGCGCACCAACCAGCGCGACGGCCTGATGACGTACCACGTGGACGGCGCCGGGGAGGACCCGAGCACCAACTACGAGCCGTCCCTCATGGGCGGGCTGCGGGAGGCCCCGGACCCGGCCCACGACGAGCAGGGGCCGGAGATCCGCGGGCGCCTCACCCGCAAGCGCATCCCCCGCACCAACGACTACCTCCAGGCCGGTCAGCGCTACCAGCTGATGGAGCAGTGGGAGCGCGACGACCTCGTGCTGAACCTCAGCAACGCGCTCAAGCAGTGCGACCGGCCCGTGCAGGAGCGGATGGTCTGGCACTTCCTGCTGGTCGACAACGACCTGGGCCTGCGGGTCGGCGAGGGGGTCGGCATCGCCCCCAAGGACGTGGCGGGCCTGGAGCCGCTGCCGAACCAGACGCTCACCGACGACGACCGCAAGCGGCTGGCCAACCTGGGCGAGAACCCGCCGCGGGACGTGACCGGCCTGACGATGACGCACTGCGTGCCGAACGAGCGCTTCGTCGTCTCGCGCTGACGCCGCCGCCCCGCGCCGCCTCGCGTGAAGCGGGCCCGCGGTGGCCCCGGTCCTCCGTGCCGGGGCCGCCGCGGGCCGTTCGCGCGGTGCGGCCGGGTCAGGGGCGGCGCCAGTCGTCGCTCTCCAGGTGGGAGCCGGCCTGGGGACCCATCCGCAGCATCCCGCCGTCGACGGTCCAGGACGCCCCGGTGACGTACGAGGCGTCCTCGCCCGCCAGGAAGGCGATGACGGCCGCGACCTCGCGGGCGTCACCCGGGCGGCCGAGCGGGATGCCCGGGCGACGCTCCTCGCGCACGTCCCGGTCCTCCTGTCCGGTCATGGGCGTGGCGATCTCGCCGGGCGCGACCGCGTTGACGGTGATGCCGTGCTCGGCGAGCTCCAGCGCCATCACCTGCGTCAGCAGCCCCAGCCCGCCCTTGGCGGCGCAGTAGGGGGCGGCGCCGACCCGGGGTTGGTGCTCGTGCACCGAGGTGACGTTGACGATGCGTCCTCCGCCGCCCTGCTCGATCATGCGGCGGGCGGCGAACTGGGAGCACAGGAACGGCCCGATCAGGTCCACGTCGACGACGCCGCGCACGGTCTCGTACGACAGGTCGAGGAAGGGCGTGGCGGTTCCGGTGCCGGCGTTGTTGACCAGGACGTCGATCCTGCCGAGCTCGCCGGCCAGGTCGTCGACGACGCGGGCGGCGCCCGGCAGGTCGGTCAGGTCCATCCGGGCGACGGCCGCGCGGCGTCCGTGGGACCGCACCTCCTCGGCGGTGCGCAGCGCGCCGTCGTGGTCGTCGTGCCAGGTGATGCCCACGTCCATGCCCTGTTGGGCGAGGCGGACGGCCACGGCGCGGCCGATGCCGGAGTCGGATCCGGTGACGACGGCTACAGGGGTTCCTTGATTCATGGATCCGCCGGTACCACGCCCGGCGGACGGCAAACTCCGGCCACCTGGCTGGTTGTGAGCACGACACGAGAGGGCAGGGGAACGGGATGCCGGATGTAACGACAGCCCCCGTGTTCAAACTGGTGCGGCGGACGAGGGAACCCGTCGCCGCGCAGACGCTGCGGTCGACGGTGGCCGCCGTCATCGCGTACGTGGTCGCCCTGATGGTGCTGCCCGCGCAGCCCGCGCCGCTGACGGCGCCCCTGACGGCGCTGCTGGTGGTGCAGGTGACCCTGTACGCGACGCTCACGACCGGGATCCGCCGGGTCAACTCGGTGGTCGCCGGGGTGGTGGTGGCGATCGGGTTCAGCGCCCTGGTCGGCCTCACCTGGTGGAGCCTCGGACTGACGATCTTCGCGGCGCTGATCGTGGGCCACCTGGTGCGGGTCAGCGAGTTCGTCCCCGAGGTCGCGATCAGCGCGATGCTGGTGCTCGGCGTGACCCAGGTGGGCTCGGCCGCCTGGCACCGGATCCTGGAGACGCTGATCGGCGCCGGGGTCGGGCTGCTGTTCAACCTGCTGCTCGCACCGCCGGTGTGGGTGCAGCCCGCCGGGGCGTCCATCGAGGGCCTGGCCTCCGGGATAGGGCGCATGCTGCGCGCCATGGGCGAGGACGTCGCGGACCTGGGTCACGTGCCGGTGTCGCACGCGGCGGCCCGGCTGCACGAGGCGCGGCGGCTCGACCACGCGATCGTGGAGGTCGACGCGTCGCTGCGGCAGGCGGAGGAGAGCCTGCGGCTCAACCCGCGCGTGCGGGACGGCCTGCTGGCGCGGATCGTGCTGCGGACCGGTCTGGACACCCTGGAGATCTGCGCCGTGGTGCTGCGCGTCCTGTCGCGGACGCTGACGGACCTGGCGAAGCACCGCACGGACGAGCGCCTGGTCCCGGCGGACGTGGCGGTGCTGCTGCGGGAGCTGTTCGGGCACATGGCGCGCGCCGTGGAGAGCTTCGCCCGGCTGATCACCACGCAGGTGTCGGCGAACGCCGAGGAGGCGGAGACGCGGCTCACCGAGGCCCTCGCGGACGGGCGCGCCGTCCGCGACCGGGTGGCCGACCTGCTGCTGGAGGACGTGCAGGAGCACCCCCGGCAGTGGCAGCTGCACGGGGCGCTGCTCAGCGAGGTCGACCGGATCCTCGACGAGCTGGACGTGGACAAGCGCACCGAGCGGCTGACGCAGGAGTTGGACCGGCGCGCGGCGGAAGTCAACGAGCGCTACCCCCGGCTGGCGGCCCTCGCCGCCCGCCTGCGCGGGTCGGGCGCCGAGCCGCCGCGGCCGGGGGTGGAGACCTGAGCGGCGGGCGGGTGCGCCCCGCTCAGCCGCCCGGGGCGTCGACGCGGAGGCGCACCTGCTCCTCCAGCCGGTGCAGGCTGCGGTCCAGGGCCTCGGCGACGCGCTGCTCACCGGGGTCGTGGGTCTCGTCGAAGAAGGACAGGTGGACGGTGACCTCGCTGGCACCGCCGTCGATGCCGGCGACCTGGAGCCAGCCGGCGTAGGAGCCCTCCTCGCGGGTCCCCCACTCCAGGCGCATCTGCTCCTTGCGGCGGCTCAGCAGCGCCGGGGTGTCCTCGTCGGTGCGGTCCTCGTGGACGGTCACGGCGGGCAGTTCGCCCGCGTGGACGTGGAGGTCGCCCGGCAGCCACTCGTCCAGGCGGCCGACGTCGGCGGCCTGGTCGAAGACCTGCTCGGGCGGGGCGGGCATCGTCAGGGAGCGTTCGTATTCGGTCATCCCTCCACAGTTCCTCGGCAGCGCGAGGTCATGCCCGGCTCGGCGGAACCGGAAGGCCACGGAACGGGAGGGCGGCGGAACCGGAGAGCCTTGGAACCGGAAGGCCACGGAACGGGAAAAAGGGAAAGCCCCGGCTGGACGGGGGAACCAGCCGGGGCAGCTCACGCGGCCGGCGTCTCCTGCACCGCCGCATAGATGAACGATAAACCACTCGTGGCCGTTGGAGCCAACCGGGCCGCGGGGCCCACCGCCGGGGCCGGACGCCCCGCCCGCCCCGCCCGTCGGGCGGATCGCCCTGCGGAACGGAACGATCCGTGCATAAGGTGATCAAGTATGGGCACTCCACATGCCCTTGTGACCGGTTCCGGATCGGGAGGCGCCGCCGCATGAGCCATCCGCCCGCCCCGTACGCCGTGGTCGTCCCCACCGTCGGACGGCCCTGCCTCGCCGACTGCCTCCGGGCCCTCGCCGCCGCCGAGGGCCCCGAACCGCGCCGGATCGTCGTCGTCGACGACCGGCCGGGCGAGCCGCCGCCCGGCGAGGCCCCCGGCGACCTGCCGCTGGACGCGCTGGGCCCGCTCGCCGACCGGGCCGTCGTGGTCCGCAGCGGCGGTCGCGGGCCGGCCGCCGCCCGCAACACCGGGCTGCGCGAGGTGGCGGAGCCGTGGACCGCCCTCCTCGACGACGACGTCCGCGTCGGCCCCTCCTGGCGGGCCGAACTCGCCCGCGACCTCGCCGCCGCCTCCCCCGACACCGGCGGCGTCCAGGGCGTGCTGCGCGTCCCCCTGCCCGCCGACCGGCGCCCCACGGACTGGGAGCGGAACACGGCCGGGCTGGAGCGGGCCCTGTGGGCGACCGCCGACATGGCGTACCGCACGGAGGCGCTGCGCGCCGTGGGCGGCTTCGACGAGCGGTTCCGGCGGGCGTTCCGCGAGGACGCGGACCTGGCGCTGCGGGTGATCGACGCGGGCTGGCTGATCCGGCGCGGCACCCGGCGCACGGAGCACCCGGTGCGGCCGGCGGACCGGTGGGTGTCGCTGCGGGCGCAGCGGGGCAACGCCGACGACGCGCTGATGGTCCGGCTGCACGGCCCCGACTGGTGGGCGCGCGCCGCCGCGCCGCGCGGCCGGATCCGGCGGCACGCGGCCGTCACGGCGGCCGGCGCACTGGCCCTGGCCCTCGCGGCGGCCGGGCGGCGCCGGGCGGCGGCGCTCGCGGCGGGCGGCTGGCTGCTGGGGACGGCGGAGTTCGCCCGGGCGCGGATCGCGCCGGGGCCCCGTACCCGCGACGAGGTGGTCACCATGGCGGTGACGAGCGCGGCCATCCCGGCGCTCGCCACCTGGCACCGCGTCGCCGGGGAGCTCAGGCACCGCTCCGCCGGGGCCTGGAACGGCGGTGCCGCGTGAGCCGGGCGGGCGGCGCGGGCGGGCCGGCGCGGGAGCCGGGAGCGCCCCGGGAGTCGCCGGGGCACCGGGCCGGCGCCACGGCCGACGGACCCGGCGGATTCGGCGGACTCGGCGGGCGGGCCGCGGCGGAGGGCGCGCCGCCCGCCGCGGTGCTGTTCGACCGCGACGACACGCTGATCGTCGACGTGCCGTACAACGGCGATCCCGAGCGGGTGCGGCTGATGCCGGGCGCGCGGGCGGCGGTGCGGCTGCTGCGGGCGCGCGGGATACCGGTGGGGGTCGTCTCCAACCAGTCGGGCATCGGGCGCGGCCTGCTCACCGAGGCGGAGGTGCGGGAGGTGAACGCCCGCGTCGACGCCCTGCTGGGCGGGCCCCTGGACGTGTGGGTGCACTGCCCGCACGTCCCCGAGGACGGCTGCGCCTGCCGCAAGCCCGCGCCGGGGCTCGTGCTGGAGGCCGCGCGGCGGCTCGGCGTGCCGGCCGACCGGTGCGTGGTCGTCGGCGACATCGGTGCGGACATGGGCGCGGCGCGCGCCGCGGGCGCCCGGGGGGTGCTGGTGCCGACGACGAGGACGCTGCCCGCCGAGGTGGCGTCCGCGCCGGCCGTGTGCCGGGACCTGCTCGGTGCCGTGCGGCACGTGCTGGGGCGCCCGTCGGCCGTGCGGAGGCCGGTGTGAGGGCCCTCGTCGTACGCCTCGACAGCTTCGGCGACGTGCTGCTCGCCGGCCCCGCCGTACGGGCGGTGGCGCACCGCGCGGACCGGGTGGCGATGCTGTGCGGGCCGCAGGGGGCGCCGGCGGCGCGGCTGCTCCCGGGCGTGGACGAGGTGCTCGTGTGGGAGGCGCCGTGGGTGGGGTTCTCCCCGCCGGCGGTGGACCGGACGGACGTCGGGCGGATCGTCGACCGGGTGGCCGCGGGCCGGTTCGACGCGGCCCTGGTCCTGACCTCGTTCCACCAGAGCCCGCTGCCGGCGGCGCTGCTGCTGCGCATGGCCGGTGTCGCGCGCATCGCGGCGGACAGCGTGGACGCCCCCGGCTCCCTGCTCGACGTACGCCACCAGCGGCCCCCGCGCGCCCACGAGGCGGAGGCGGCCCTCGCGCTGGCCGAGGCGGCCGGCTTCCCCCGCCCGCCGGGCGACGACGGGCGGCTGCGGGCGCGGCACGCGGCGGGCGCGCCGGAGCTGACCGGCCCCGGCCCGTACGTCGCCGTCCACCCCGGCGCGAGCGTACCGGCCCGCCGGTGGAGCCCCGACCGGTGCGCCCAGGCGGTGCGGCTGCTCGCCGGGGCGGGCCACCGCGTCGTCGTCACGGGAGGCCCCGGCGAGCGGGAGCTCACCGCGTACGTGGCGGGCGCGCACGGCGTGGACCTCGGCGGACGGACCCGCCCGCCGGAGCTGGCGGCGGTGCTCGCGGCGGCGGGCGCGGTGGTGACCGGCAACACCGGCCCGGCCCACCTGGCGGCGGCGGTCGGCACCCCGGTCGTGTCGCTGTTCTCTCCGGTCGTGCCCGCCGAACGGTGGGGCCCCTACGGCGTCCCGCACGTCCTCCTCGGCGACCAGGGCGCCCCGTGCGCCGGATCGCGCGCCCGGCAGTGCCCGGTGCCGGGCCACCCGTGCCTGGACGGGGTGACGGCCGAGGACGTGGTGGCGGCCGTCGGCAAACTGCTGGAGGCCGGGACGTGAGGCCGCGGGTCCTGGTGCTGAGGGCGCTCGGACTGGGCGACCTGCTGGCCGGGGTGCCCGCGCTGCGGGCGGTGCGGCGCGGCTTCCCCGGGTACGAGGTGGTGCTCGCGGCCCCGCGGTCGCTGGCGGACGCGGTGGCCGCCGTCGACGCGGTCGACGCGCTGCTGCCCGCCTCGGCACCCGGCCGGGCCGTGCCGGTGCGCCTGGCGTGGCCGGGGCCGCCGCCGGAGGCCGCCGTCGACCTGCACGGGAAGGGCCCCTCCAGCCACCTGCTGCTGGAGCGGACGCGACCCGGCCGGCTCCTGGCGTTCGCCCACCCGGGGACCCCGCACATCGCGGGCCCGGCATGGCGGGCGGACGAGCACGAGCGGGAGCGCTGGTGCCGGCTGCTGGAGTGGTACGGCGTCCCGGCCGACCCCGGCGACCTGCGGCTCCCCCCGCCCCGCGAGCCGTCCCCGGCGCCCGGCGCGGTGGTGGTCCACCCGGGCGCGAACGCCGCGGCCCGGCGCTGGCCGCCCGAGCGGTACGCGGAGGTCGTACGGGAGCTGCGGCGGCGCGGCCACCGGGTGGTGCTGACCGGAGGGCCCGGCGAGGACGGGCTCCTCGCGCGCGTGGCCGGGCCGGCCGGGCTCGGCGCGCGGGACGTGCTGGCGGGCGGGCTGCCGTACGGGCAGCTGGCCGCCCTGTGCGCCGGGGCGGCGGCCGTGATCAGCGGGGACACCGGGATCGCGCACGTCGCCGTGGCGTACGGGGCGCCGTCGGTGACGCTGTTCGGGCCCGTACCGCCGCGCTTGTGGGGACCGCCGCCGGGTACCCGACACGTGGCGCTGTGGCACCCCGGCCCGCCGGGCGACCCGCACGGCGGGGAGCCGGACCCGCGGCTGCTGCGCATCGGGCCGGACGAGGTCCTGGCCGCCCTGCCGCCGCACCTGGAGGTGTCCCGGACGTGACCGCCCACGAGACCCGCACGACCGTCGTCGTCATCACCCGCGACCGGCGCGACCAACTGCTGCGCACCCTGGACCGGCTCGCCCGGCTCCCCGAGCGGCCGCCCGTCGTGGTCGTCGACAACGCCTCGTCGGACGGCACCGCCGAGGCGGTCGCCGCCCGCCACCCGGAGGTGACGCTGCTGTGCCCCGGCCGGAACCTCGGGGCGGTCGGCCGTACCCTGGGCGCCCGGCACGCCCGCACGCCCTACGTGGCGTTCAGCGACGACGACTCGTGGTGGGAGCCGGGGGCGCTGGCGGCGGCCGAGCGGCTGCTGGACGCGCACCCCCGGCTGGGGCTGGTCGCGGCCGCCGTGCGGGTCGGGGACGGGGGGCGGGACGACCCGCTCAACGCGGAGCTGGCCGCGTCGCCGCTGGGCCGGGAGCACGGACTGCCGGGGACGCGGGTGCTGGGCTTCCTGGCCTGCGCGGCCGTCGCGCGGCGGCAGGCGTTCCTGGAGGCGGGCGGCTACCACCCGGTGGTGTTCTTCGCCGGGGAGGAGCAGTTGCTGGCGTACGACATGGAGGCGTGCGGCTGGGCGGTGTGCCACTGCCCGGAGGTGGTCGCCGTGCACAGCCCGTCCGGCGGCGTACGGGGCGGGCGGCGCGCGGTGATGCGGCGGAACGCCGCGCTGACGGCGTGGCTGCGGCGCCCGCTTTCCGTGGCGGCGCGGCGGACCGGGGCGCTGGCCGCCCAGGCCCGGCGGGACCCGGAGGCGCGGGAGGCGCTGCGCGGGGTGCTGGAGCGGCTGCCGGCGGCGCTGCGGGCCCGGCGGCGGCTGCCGCCGCGGGTGGAGGCCGCCGCGCGGCGCGTGGAGGGCGACCGGGTCCGCGGAAGCCTGCGGAGGGCGGCGCGCCGGGAGGCCGTGGCGCGGTGAGGCCCCGCCGGCCGTGGCGCGGTGAGGCCCCGCCGGGGGCGCTCCGCACGCCCTGTCGGCCGATCGAGTGACTGAAGCGCTTCGCCCAGTACATACCGATTTGCCCATTTTTTTACGGGTACTCGGCGCCACATGATCACTGTTGGGGTCGAGGAAGAGTTCTTCCTCGTCGACCCGGTCACCTGCCTGCCGGTGCCCCTCGCCGACGAGGTCCGCAGGGCGGCGGGGTTGGGGCCGATCGCGGAGCACGAGGAGGTCCAGTCCGAGCTCCTGCAGTCCCAGATCGAGGTGGCCACCCCCGTCTGCTCCGACCTCGACGAGGTCGGGGGCCACCTCCTGCGCCTGCGGCACGCGCTGGGGACGGCCGCGGAGAAGAACGGCTGCCGGATCGTGGCGACGGGCACCGCCCCGTACCGGGAACCGGGCCCCGTGCCGGTCACCGAGAGCGCCCGCTACCTGGCGATGCGCTCACAGGCGCCCCAGTTGGTCGACGAGCAACTGGTCAACGGCATGCACGTGCACGTCGCGGTGCCCGGCCGGGCCGCGGCGGTCGCCGTGCTCAACCGGATCAGGCCCTGGCTGCCGGCCCTGGTGGCGATGTCGTCGAACTCGCCGCTGTGGGACGGGCACGACACCGGCTTCGCCAGTTGGCGGACGGTGATCTTCGGCAGGTGGGCGGTGAGCGGCCCCCCGCCGTCCTTCGCCGACGCCGCCGACCACGACCGGCGGGTGCGGTCCCTGCTGGAGTCCGGGGTGATCTCCGACACCGGCCAGATCTACTGGCAGGCACGGCTGTCGGAGCACTACCCGACCCTGGAGGTGCGCTGCACGGACGTGCAGCTGAGGGCCGACGCCGCGGTGATGTTCGCGGGGCTGATCCGGGCCATGGTGGCCACGGCCCTGCGGGCGGAGGAGGCCGGGGAGCCGCTCCCCTACTGCCCTCCGGAGCGGCTCCAGGCCGCGAACTGGTACGCGGCACGGCACGGGCTGAGCGATCTGCTGGTGGACCCGGACGGCAGGAGCCGCCGGGCCGGTGACGTGCTGTGCCGGCTGCTCGACTCCGTGGCGCCCGCGCTGGAGGAGGCCGGGGACGCCCGCGAGGTGACCTCGCTGGTGCACCGGCTGCTCCAGCAGGGCACCCCGGCGGACTTCCAGCGCCGGGCGCTCGCCGAGGGCGGGATGCCCGCGCTGGCGGACCTGCTGATCACGGAGACCGTGGCGCCATGAGCGACGACCGAGGAGACCGTATGAGCACTTTCGACCCGAATTGGCAGCACGCCGTCGTGACGGGCGGCGCGGGCTTCGTCGGATCCCACCTGTGCTCCGCGCTGCTGGCCGCCGGTACGGCCGTGACGTGCGTGGACGACTTCAGCACCGGACGGCGGGAGAACGTGTCCCCGCTGCTGGACCACCCGGGCTTCACCCTGGTGGAGGCGAACGTCTCGGAGCCGTTCGAGGTGGACCGCCCGCCGGACCTGGTGCTGCACTTCGCCTCGCCCGCGTCGCCCGCCGACTACCTGCGGCTGCCCCTGCACACGCTGGAGGCCGGCAGCCTCGGCACCCGGCACGCGCTGGCCCTGGCCCACCGGGCGGGGGCGCGGTTCCTGCTGGCCTCCACGTCGGAGGTGTACGGCGACCCGCAGCAGCACCCGCAGAACGAGCGGTACTGGGGCAACGTCAACCCGGTCGGCCCGCGCAGCGTGTACGACGAGGCGAAGCGGTTCGCCGAGGCGCTGGCGACCGCCCAGGCCGAGACGTACGGCACCGATGTGGGGATCGTCCGGCTGTTCAACACGTACGGGCCGCGGATGCGCGGTCACGACGGGCGCGCCGTGCCCACGTTCATCCGGCAGGCGCTGGCCGGCGAGCCGCTGACGGTCACCGGCGACGGGCGGCAGACGCGGTCGCTGTGCTACGTCGACGACACCGTGCGGGGCGTCCTCGCCGCCGCCGCGCACGGGCTGCGCGGTCCGGTGAACATCGGCAACCCGGCCGAGGTCAGCATGGGGGAACTGGCCCGGCTGATCATCGCGCTGACCGGCTCGCGCTCCGAGATCCGGTACGTCGAGCGGCCCACCGACGACCCGGCCGTGCGCTGCCCGGACATCACGCTCGCCCGGGACAAGCTCCAGTGGGAGCCGCGGGTCCCGGCGGAGGACGGGCTGCGGCGCACCATCGACTGGTTCCGCACCGGCGCCGCGGCGGACGCGGCCCCCGGCCCGGCAACCGACGACCGACGAGCACCGGCTGACGGCTGACGGTCGTCCCCTCCGTCCACCCGATCCCCCCTTCCCTTCGCCCTCCCCGCCGTCGCTCTCCCCCGACGTGCCGAAAGACAGGGACCCCATGCGCATTCTCGGAATCAACGCCCTCTTCCACGATCCCGCCGCCGCGCTGGTCATCGACGGACGTGTGGTCGCCGCCGCCGAGGAGGAACGTTTCTCCAGACGCAAGCACGGCAAACGTCCGGTGCCGTTCTCCGCCTGGGAACTCCCGGAGAAGGCCGCCGCCTGGTGCCTCGAACGGGCCGGGCTGCGCCCGCAGGACCTGGACGCCGTCGCGTACTCGTTCGACCCGGCGCTCGCCCGGCCCGCCGACCAGATGGGGCTCGACGACCCCTGGGACCACCTCCGGCTGACCTACGCGCGCGAAGCTCCCGGTTTCCTGCGGACGGCGCTGCCGGGCCTCGACCCGGAGGCGGTCAGGTTCGTGCCGCACCACATGGCGCACGCCGCGTCCGGCGCGTTCGCGACCGACGACGCCGGCGCCGACACCTCGTCCGTCCTCGTCCTCGACGGACGCGGCGAGCGGGCCTCGCACCTCGCCGCCCGCCGCGTCCACCACCGGCTGGAGCCGCTGGCCGCGCAGGACCTGCCGCACTCCCTGGGCCTGGTGTACGAGGAGCTGACCGAGCACCTCGGCTTCCTGCGCTCCTCCGACGAGTTCAAGGTCATGGCGCTCGCCTCGTACGGCCGGCCGCGGATGCGGGAGGAGCTGCGCCGGTACGTCTACCCGACCGGCGACGGCGGCTTCCACGCGGCGGGCGTGCCGTGGCGCGAGCTGTGCCCGCCGCGCGGTCCGCAGGAGGCGTGGACGCAGGACCACGCGGACGTCGCGGCCAGCGCCCAGGCGGTGCTGGAGGAGACCCTGCTGGACCTGGTGCGCTGGCTGCACGGCCAGACCCACGACGCGCTGCTGACGCTCGCCGGTGGAGTGGCCCTCAACTGCGTGGCCAACGCCCGCATCGCGCGCGAAGGCCCCTTCTCGCGCGTGTGGGTGCAGCCGGCCGCCGGGGACGCCGGTACGGCACTGGGCGGGGCCATGCTGCTCGCCGCGGGCGGCGGCGACGAGGTGGCGCCCATGGGCGGCGCCGACCTGGGCCGCGACTGGTCCGACGCGGAGCTGGGGGCCTGGCTGAAGACGGCGGCGGTGCCGTTCGAACGGCCGCCGGACATCGCGGCGGCCGTCGCGGAGGCGCTCGCCGGCAACGCGATCGTCGCCTGGTTCCAGGGGCGTTCGGAGTACGGCCCGAGGGCGCTCGGCCACCGGTCCCTGCTGGCCCACCCCGGCCACGCCGGGAACCTGGAACGGCTCAACGACGTGAAGGGCCGCGAGCAGTTCCGGCCGGTGGCGCCGATGGTGCTGGCCGACCGGGCGGCGGAGATCTTCACCGGGCGGCTCCCCAGCCCGTACATGCTGTTCGTGCACGAGGTGGCGCCCGAGTGGCGCGACCGCATCCCGGCCGTCGTCCACGTCGACGGCACGGCCCGCATCCAGACCGTCGACCGCGCCGCGGAGCCGCTGGTCGCGCGGATGCTGGAGGAGTTCGAGCGGCGCACGGGCCTGCCGGTGGTGGTCAACACCAGCCTCAACACGGCCGGCCGACCGATGGTGGACGACCCGCGCGACGCCCTGGAGTGCTTCGGCTCCACCCCCGTGGACCTGCTGGCGATCGGCCCCTACGCGGTGCGCCGCGGCGGCTTCTTCACGGCGGACTCGCAGGACTCCCAGTCCGTGAGGAGGTCGGCGCGGTGAACATCCTGCTCTGGCACGTCCACGGCTCCTGGACGACGGCGTTCGTCCAGGGCCCGCACACCTACCTGGTCCCCGTGCTGCCCGACCGCGGGCCCGACGGGCGGGGCCGGGCCCGGACCTTCAACTGGCCCGACACCGTACGGGAGGTGGCGCCCGAGCGGCTGCGGGACGAGCCGGTCGACGTGGTGCTGCTCCAGCGGCCCGAGGAGTTCGAGCTCGCCGAGCGCTGGCTGGGCGGGCGCCGCCCCGGCCGCGACGTGCCCGCCGTGTACCTGGAGCACAACGCCCCCGACGGCGACGTCCCCGGCACCCGGCACCCGTGCGCCGACCGCGACGGGCTGACGCTCGTCCACGTCACCCACTTCAACCGGCTGTTCTGGGACAGCGGCCGGGCCCGCGCCGAGGTGATCGAGCACGGCGTCGTCGACCCCGGACACCTGTACACGGGGCGGCTGCCGCGCGCCGCGGTCGTCGTCAACGAGCCGGTGCGGCGAGGCCGCCACACCGGTACGGACCTGTTGCCCGCGCTCGCCGAGGCCGCGCCCCTCGACGTGTTCGGGATGCGCACCGAGGGGCTGGCCGCGCACCTGGGCCTCCCCGAGGAGCGGTGCCGGACCCGGGACCTGCCGCAGCGGGAGCTGCACGCGGCGATGGCGCGGCGGCGGCTGTACCTGCACCCGGTGCGGTGGACGTCGCTCGGCCTGTCCCTGCTGGAGGCGATGCACCTGGGCATGCCCGTGGTGGCGCTGGCCACCACGGAGGCGGTGGAGGCGGTCCCGGCGGGTGCCGGGACCCTGTCGACCCGGCCGGAGGTGCTGGCGGCGGCCGCCCGGCGCTATCTGGCGGAGCCCGAGGCGGCCGCCGAGGACGGCGCCCGGGCCCGGCAGGCCGCCCTCGAACGGTACGGGCTCAAGCGCTTCCTGGACGACTGGGAGCGCGTGTTGACGGAGGTGCGCTCATGACCGCCCACAATCCCGTGGAACCCCTGTCGGTGGTGCTCGTCTCGGAGCACGCGAGCCCCCTCGCGGCGCTGGGGGGCGTCGACGCGGGCGGACAGAACGTCCACGTCGCGCGCCTCGCCGGGGCGCTCGCCGACCGCGGCCACGACGTGGTGGTGTTCACCCGCCGGGACGACCGCCGCCTGCCCGACGAGGTCGTGGTGCGCCCCGGCGTCGTCGTGCACCACGTGCCGGCGGGACCGCCCGAGCCCGTCCCGAAGGACGAGCTGCTCCCCTACATGGACGCGTTCGGCCGGTACGTGGCGCGGGTGCTGGAGGGCCGGCCGCCGGACGTGGTCCACTCGCACTTCTGGATGTCGGGGATCGCCGGGGTGCGGGCGGCGCGCGCGCTGCGGGTGCCGCTGCTCCACACGTACCACGCGCTGGGCACGGTGAAGCGGCGCCACCAGAAGGCGGCCGACACGAGCCCGCCGGAGCGGATCGGCGCCGAGCGCGAGGTGGGACTCGCCTGCGACCGGGTCATCGCCACCTGCCGGGACGAGGTGCGGGAGCTGCGGCGGATGGGGATCCCGCCGGAGCGGGTGAGCGTCGTGCCGTGCGGCGTCGACCCCGGGCAGTTCTCCCCCGCCGGCCCGGCCGCCCCGCGCGGCCCCGCCCGGCACCGGCTGCTCCAACTGGGCCGCCTCGTGCCCCGCAAGGGGGCGGCCGTGACCGTCGTGGCGCTGTCCCGGCTGCCCGACACCGAGCTGGTCGTCGTCGGCGGGCCGCCTCCGGCCGGGCTCGACGCGGACCCGGAGGTGCGGCGGCTGCGCGAGGTGGCCCGGCTCGCCGGGGTCGCCGACCGGGTGCGGTTCACCGGCGCGGTCTCCCGCGACGCGGTGGCGCCGCTGCTGCGCAGCGCGGACGTGGTGGTGTGCCCGGCGGACTACGAGCCGTTCGGCATCGTGCCGCTGGAGGCCATGGCCTGCGGGCGGCCGGTGGTCGCCACCGCCGTGGGCGGGCAGCTCGACACGGTCGCGGACCCGGAGTGCGGCCGTCTGGTGCCGCCGCGCGACCCGGCCGCCCTGGCGCGGGCGGTGGCGGAGTTCCTGGCCGACCCGGGGCTGCGCGCCGCGTGCGGCGCGGCGGGCCGGCGGCGGGTCCTCGGCCGGTACGACTGGAAGCGCGTCGGGGCGGCCACCGAGGCCGTGTACGCGCAGGTGCGCGCCGCCCGGCCCGCCGTGACCGACGCGGCCTGAGCCGCCGACCAGCAGCCGAACGGAACGAGAAGGAGGTGCGGGTCCGCCGCGGCCGTCCCGCCGGAACAGGCGCCCGAACACACATGAGCGATTTCTCCCCCTCTGATGGGTTCCCCCTCGCCGCGCGCGAGGCGGCGCGGCGGCACTGCGCGTCGCTCGAGGACGCCGTGGGCCGGCTTCGCCGGGACCACCTGGACCGGATCGCCCGGTGGGGCGCCCGGCTCGCGGTCGTCCTGCCGGGCGGGGGCCGGCTGCTGGCCGCCGGGAACGGCGGGAGCGCCGCGCAGGCGCAGCACCTGACGGCCGAACTGGTGGGCCGCTACCGGCGCGAGCGGCCCGCGTACTCGGCGATCTCCCTGCACGCCGAGACCTCCAGCCTGACCGCGATCGGCAACGACTACGGCTTCGACCAGGTGTACGCGCGGCAGGTCGCCGCGCACGGCCGCCCCGGTGACGTCCTGCTGCTGCTGTCCACGTCGGGGCGGAGCGGGAACCTGATCGCGGCGGCGGCGACGGCGCGCTCCACGGGGATGCGGGTGTGGGCGCTGACCGGCCCCGCGCCGAACCCGCTGGCCGAGGCGGCGCACGAGGCGCTGTGCGTGGACGCCGCGTCGACGGCCACGGTGCAGGAGGCGCACCTGGTGGCGGTGCACGTGCTGTGCGAGTGCTTCGACGCGGTGGTCGAAGCGGGCCCGCCGTGGCGGACCGGCGGGGCGGCCGGCGCGTTCGAGCCGGCGGCGGCGCGGCGGAGGATGTCGTGAGCGCCCGGCAGCCGCTGGTGGTCGTCGGGGACGTGCTGCTCGACGAGGACGTGGAGGGCGTGTCGACGCGGCTCGCGCCCGACGCGCCCGCGCCGGTCGTCGACGTGACGGGCGGCCACCGGCGGCCCGGCGGCGCCGGGCTGGCCGCCGCGCTGGCCACGCGGGGCGGGCGCGAGGTGGTGCTGGTGACGGCGCTGGGCGACGACCCGGCGAGCGACGCGGTGCGCCGCTCCCTGGAGGGCCGGGTCCGGCTGGTCGAGCTGCCGCTGCGGGGCACCCTGCCGGTGAAGACCCGCGTCCTGGCGTCGGGCCGGCCGCTGGTGCGGATCGACCGGGGCGGCGGCGACCCCGGGAAGCCCGGCGGCGCGGTCCGCGACGCGCTGTCCGGCGCGCACGCGGTGCTCGTCGCGGACTACGGGCGGCGCACCGCGGACGCCGTACGGGACGTGCTGGCGGCCGTCGCGCCGCGCGTGCCGGTCGTGTGGGACCCGCACCCCCGGGGCGGCGCGCCGGTGCCCGGCGTCCGGATCGCCACGCCGAACGCCGCCGAGACCCGGGCGCTCGGCCCCGGCACGGGCGGCGAGTCGCTGCGGGCGTACGCGCAGCGGGGCTCGGACCTGGCGGAGCGGTGGCGGGCGGCCGCCGTGGCGGTGACCCTCGGCGAGCGCGGGGTGCTGCTGACCCGGCCGGGGCCCGGCGCCGGCACGCCGATGTTGGTGCCCGTCCCCTACCGGGCGACCGGCGACCCGTGCGGCGCGGGCGACTGCTTCGCCGCGGCGACCGCCGCCGCGCTGGCGGACGGGGCGCTGCCGGAGGAGGCGGTGGAGCGGGGGGTCGCGGAGGCTGCGGCGTTCGTCGCGGCGGGCGGCGCGGGCAACCCGGCGCTGTGGCGGACGCCGCCGCCGGCGCCGGGGCGGCACGAGCCGCCGGTGACCGACCCCTTCGCGCTCGCCGAGCGGGTACGGGCGCGGGGCGGGACGGTGGTGGCGACGGGCGGCTGCTTCGACCTGCTGCACGCCGGGCACGTGGGCCTGCTGGAGAGCGCGCGGCGGATCGGCGACTGCCTGATCGTCTGCGTCAACTCCGACGCGTCGGTGACGCGGCTCAAGGGGCCGGGCCGGCCCCTGAACCCGATCGCGGACCGGACGCGGGTGCTGGCCGGGCTGGGCAGCGTCGACGCGATCGCGGTGTTCGACGGCGACACGCCGGCGGAGCTGCTGACGCGGCTGCGGCCGGACGTGTGGGTGAAGGGCGGCGACTACTCGGCGGAGGAGCTGCCCGAGGCGGAGGTGCTGCGCGGCTGGGGCGGTCAGGCGGTGGTCCTGCCGTACCTGGACGGCCGCTCCACCACCCTGCTGGCGCGCCGCGCGGCCCGCGCGGCGGCCCGGCCGGCCGCGGAGTGACCTGACCGGGACCGCCGTGCTCAGGCCGCCGTGCCCAGGGCCGGGCGGGCGGCGAGCGCCGCCGGAGCGGTGGGGACCGGCACCGGGGCGGGGGTGCGGCGGCGGTGGGCGAAGTGGCCCGCCGCGACGACCGCCGCGATCAGCAGGCCACCCAGCACGAGCGCGCCGCGCGCGCCGGCCACCTCCATGAGCAGGCCCAGCGCCGGCGGCCCGGCGAGGCTCCAGACCGTGCGGATGCTGCCCCACACGCCCAGCACCCGTCCCCGCAGGTGCGGCGGCGGGTCGGTCTGCAGGACGGTCGTCCCGGCCGTGTCGGAGACCGACTCGACCACGGCCATCGGCAGGACGAGCACCAGCAGCACCGCCAGCGACGGCGACAGCCCGGCCGCCACCTGGAGGAGGCCGCCGGCCGCCGCGAGGACGCCGACGAGCCGTACGGACGGCCTGCGCAGCCGGGCGCCCAGGACGGCGCCGACGATGCCGCCGACCGCGAGGACGGTGGACACGGTGCCGAACGCCCCGGCGCCGCCGGCGAGCGGCCCGGTGACGAGCACGGCGAGCGTGAGCCCGTAGTTGCGGCCGAACACGGCGCTGACGCCGGAGATGACGGCCAGGCCCACGAGGCGGGGGCGGCGGGCGAAGAACGCCAGCCCCTCCCGGACGGTCATCCGGCTGTCGCCGGCCCGGCCCGCGGGCTCGCCGGTGGGCTTGCCGGCGGGTTCCGGCCGGGTCTGCTCGCGCACGGGCCGCAGGAACGGGATCACCGCCGTCACGAACAGGAAGGACAGCCCGTTGGCCGCGTACGCGGAGGCCGTGCCCAGGAAGGCGACCGTGAGGCCCGCCAGTCCGGCGCCCGCGAGGCGGCCCGCGTTGTGGACGAGGGAGCCGACCCCGATGGCCGACGGCACGTCCTCGGTGCGCACCAGGTCGTTGCCGAGCAGCGCGCAGGCGGGCCCGTCGACGGTGGCGATGAGACCGGTGACGGCGGCGAGCGCCATCAGCGCGCCGAGGTTCAGCCGGTCGGTCGCCACGAGGAACGCCGTGGTGAAGGCGACCAGGCCGAGCAGCGCCTGGCTCACGGCGGCGGTCAGCTTGCGGGGCCAGCGGTCGACGACGGCGCCGCCGGCCACGCCCATCAGCAGGCCGGGCGCGGCCTGCACGGACAGGGACAGGCCGGTCGCGGCGGCGGAGCCGGTGATCTGCAGGACCAGCAGGTTCTGCACGGTCAGCTGCATCCACGTACCGGCGTTGGAGACGAAGTTCGCGACGGACCACCAGCGCATGCTGCGGTACTTCAGCGAACGCCAGGGGGAGGCGGACGGGGCGGGCGCGGTGGCCGGGGAGGAAGGAGGCACGGTGAAGAGGGGGGGCTCGAATGGCGGATCGCGGCGGGGAGTCGACGCGGGCTTCGCTGCGCGGTCGCTCCACCGGGGCATGTGCGCCGACCATCGTGGCAGCCCGCCGCCGCGTCCACCGTGACCTGCGCCTCCCCCGCCGCGGCCAGGCCCCGCCGGGGGCGGCGGGGCCCTTGCGGCACCGGGGATCCGGCCCGCCCCGTGGGCTTGCTCACAGTGACCGCCCGGGGTGCCGGACGGTGTCGCGCGGGTCACAGTGAAGAGTCAGCGCACCACACCCGAGGAAGGCGGAGGCTACGGCATGGGCAGCGGTGGAGTGCGGGTCGACCTGCACGGCAGGCAGGCCCTGGTGACCGGCGGAGCGCGGGGCCTGGGCGCGTCGATCGTCCGGCGGCTGGCCGGGGCGGGCGCGTCGGTCCTGGTGGCGGACGTGCGCAAGGAGCTGGCGCGGGAGCTGTGCGACGAGCTGAACGGGGACGGCGGCGAGGCCCGCTTCGTGGAGCTGGACGTGCGCGACCCGGAGGCGGTGGCCGGGGTGTTCCGGGAGCTGGACGGCGCGGGCCGGGCGGTGGACGTCCTGGTCAACAACGCGGCCGTGGACGTGTCGAAGCCGATCGAGCACCTGACGGCCGACGAGGTCACGCGCGTGATCCAGACGAACCTGCTGGGCCCGGTGTACCTGTGCCTGGAGGGCTACCGCCGGATGGTGGCGCGCGGCGGCGGCCACATCGTGAACATCCTGTCGACGGCCGCCAACCGCACCTGGACGGAGGCCGGCCCGTACGCGGCGGGCAAGACGGGGCTGCGGGCGTTCACGCACACGCTGTTCAAGGAGGCGCAGCGGGACTGCCCGGGCATCGGCGTCACGGGCGTCGTGGCGGGCGGCATGGAGACACCGTTCATCATGGACCGCTTCCCGGACACGGACGTGTCGATGCTGCAGAGCCCCGACGTCGTCGCCGACGCCGTGCTGTACGCCCTGTCGGTGCCGGAGGGCAGCGTGGCGGGCGAGATCGTGGTCGTGCCGCGCCGGGAGCCGTCCTGGCCGTAGCCGGGCCCCTCGGGGTCAGCCGCCGGACCCGTGCCCGCCGCGCAGCATGCGCAGCACGGCCCGCTCGACGGGGCCGTGGGTGGCGGGCACGCCGTACGAGGCGGCGGCGCCGAGTGCGGGCAGGGCGTCGGCGACGGTGACGCCCTCCTCGTACAGCTCGACGACGCGCGGGTTGATGTAGGAGGCGCGGCACACGGCGGGGGTGTTGCCGAGGTAGTCGGCGACCTCCCGCACGGCGCGGCCGACGGCGCGGCGGCGCGTGGTCTCGCTGTGGGCGACGGACCGGGAGACGGCGAGGGCGACGGCCGCCATGACGGTGGCGTGCCAGGTGCGGAAGTCCTTCGCGGTGACCTCGACACCGGCCAGGTCGCGCAGGTGGGCGTTGACCTCGGCGCCGGTCACGTCGCGCCAGGCGCGGCCCTCCCGGTAGGCGAGGAGCCGGTCGCCGCCGCCGCGTCGGCGGGCGAGCGCGGTGAGGGCGCGCAGGGTCGGGGGGTCGGCGACGGCGTGGACGCGCTGCCGGCCGTGCTTGCCGGGGTAGCTGAGCACGACCTCGCGGCGGCCGCACGTGGAGTGGTCCCGCAGCAGCGTGGTCAGCCCGTACGTCTGGTGGCGGTCGGCGTAGCGCTCGCTGCCGACGCGGAAGAACCCCAGGTCGAGGAGGCGGACGGCGGTGGCGAGGACCCGTTCGCGGGTCAGGCCGCGGGTGTCGAGGGCCGCCAGGGCCGCCTCGCGGACCCGCGGCAGGGCCTCGGCGACGTCGAGGACGTGGTCGTGTTTGGCCCGCTCCTGCCGGGCGCGGAACACCGGGTGGTACAGGTACTGGCGCCGCCCGGCGGCGTCGGTGCCGACGGCCTGGAGGTGCCCGTTCGACCGGGCGCAGATCCAGACGTCCCGCCAGGCGGGCGGGATGGCGAGGCCCTTGATCCGCTCCCGTTCGTCCGGGTCGCGCAGCGGTCGGCCGCGGGTGTCCAGGTAGCGGAAGCCGCGCCCGTGGCGGACGCGGGTGTATCCGGGATCGGAGGGCCGGACGTGGGCGAGGCGCACGGGCGGCGCCCCTCTACACCGGCTTGAGCGGGTCGTGGCCGATGTTCATCAGGCCGTGCCGCCAGTCGGTGCCGCCCGCCTCCGGTTCCAGGTCCGGGTCGCGCTGGGAACGGACGATCTCGCAGACGCGGCGCATGACGGCGACGTCGTCCCCGGTGAGGTCGGTGCGCCGCTTGCCGAGGATCTCCAGGACTCGGCGGCCGGTGCGCGGCCCGGCGCGGTCGGGGAGCTCTTCGGTCTCCTCGTCGGCGGCCTGGGTGCTCAGCCACTCCTGGAGTTCGCGCGAGGTCATGTTGACGACGGTGTGGAACTCGTCCCACAGCTCGGCGCTGATCTGGTCGGACGCTGCCATGACGTACCTCCCGGCGTTTCCGGCGGCTTCCTCGGGTGCCGTGCCCTCGGGCGGCGTGCCCTCGGGTCATCCCCCCGGGTTGCCGACGGCCGGGACGGCAAACCCGGGTCACGGCGGCGGCAGTGCCTGCTCGGCCCAGATCGTCTTGCCGGTGGCGGTGTAGCGGGTGCCCCAGTGCTGGGTCATCTGGGCGACGAGGAACAGCCCGCGGCCGCCCTCGTCGTCCGTGGTGGCGCGGCGCAGGTGGGGTGCGGTGTGGCCGGTGTCGGAGACCTCGCAGATCAGCGTGCGGTCGTGGATGAGCCGCAACTGGACGGGGCCGGAGGCGTAGCGCAGGGCGTTGGTGACGAGTTCGCTGACGACGATCTCGGTGGTGAAGGCCAGCTCGTCGAGGCCCCAGGCGGTGATCTGGCGGGCGGCGAGGGCGCGGGCCCGGCCGACCTCCTCGGGGCCGGTGGCGAGGTCCCAGGTGGCGACGCGGTCGCCGTCGAGCGTGCGGGTGCGGACGAGGAGGAGCGCGGCGTCGTCCTCGAAGGGGCCGGGGAGGAGGGCGGTGACGGCCCGGTCGCAGAGTTCGGGCAGGGGGCGGTCGCGGTGGTCGGCGAGGAGGGCGGTCAGCCGGTCCACCCCGGTCTCGGGGTCGCGGGCGCGGTCGCGGACGAGGCCGTCGGTGAACAGGGCGACGAGGCTGCCCTCCGGGAGGCGGAGTTCGGCGCTCTCGAAGGGCAGGCCGCCGAGGCCGAGGGGCGGCCCGGCGGGGACGTCGGGGACGGTGGCGGTGCCGCGCGCGGCGTCGAGGACGGCCGGGGCGGGGTGTCCGGCGCGGGCCATGCGGCAGACGCCGGTGACCGGGTCGTACACGGCGTACAGGCAGGTGGCGCCGACCGCCTGGTCGTCGGGGATGTCGTCGGGGCCGCGGGCGGGGCCGGGCGGGACGGTGCCGGTGACGGAGCCGGGTGCGGCGGCCTCCTCGTCGGCGGCCTGCGTGATGAGGTCGTCGAGGCGGGTGAGGAGCTCCTCGGGGGCGAGGTCCTGGCGGGCCAGGACGCGGACGCTGGTGCGCAGCCGTCCCATGGTGGCGGCGGCGCCGAGGCCGTGGCCGACCACGTCGCCGACGACGAGGCCGACGCGGGCGCCGGAGAGGGTGATGACGTCGAACCAGTCGCCGCCGACGCCGGACTTGCCGTCGGCGGGCAGGTAGCGGTGGGCGAAGTCGACGGCCGTGATCCGGGGCAGGTTGCGGGGCAGCAGGCTGTGCTGGAGGGTCAGGGCGGCGGTGTGCTCGCGGGTGAAGCGGCGGGCGTTGTCGATGCAGACGGCGGTGCGGGCGACGAGCTCGTCGGCGACGGGCAGGTCGTCGGCGTCGAACGGGGCGGGACGGCCCTCGCGGCGGAAGGTGACCACCCCCAGGGGCGCGCCGTCGGTGCGCAGCGGTACGACGAGGGAGGCGGCCTCGCCGCCGGTGAGGACCGGGCGCCCGGAGGCGAGGCAGCGCAACTGGGGCGCGTCGGGCGGGTACGGGACCGGCTCGGGCCCGGGGCGGGCGGCGTCGGGGCCGGTGTCCGGGCCGTCGGGAGGCGCGGCCCAGACGCGGACGAGGCGTCCGGCGCGCGTGGTGCCGGGGGTGGGCGGGTCGCCCCGCAGGACGGCGTCGACGAGGTCGACGGTGACGCCGTCGGCGAACCGGGGGACGGCGACGGAGGACAGCTCGCGGGCGGTGCGGCCCATGTCGAGGGTGGTGCCGACGAGCCCCCCGGCCCTGACGAGCAGGTCGAGGCGCTGCTGGGCGAGGTAGCGGTCGGTGATGTCGACGGTCTCCTCGCAGACGCCGAGACGGGTGCCGTCGGCGTCCTGGAGCCGGTAGTACGAGCAGGACCAGACGTGGTCGTGGTCGGGGTCGACGGGCGGCCGGCCACGGTAGTGGAGCTCGATGACGGCGTCGCCGGTGGTGAGGACCCGGCGCATCGTCTCCTCCAGGGTGGGCGGGTGGCCGGGGGACAGGACCTCGCCCGCGGCGACCATGTCGTCGGGGCCGAGCCCGACGTACTGGGAGGTGCCCATCTCCCGGTAGAGGGCGCTGTTGGTCCACACGACGCGCAGGTCGGTGTCGTAGATGGCGAGGCCGACCGGGGACTGGGTGGCGAGGCCGCGGAGCATCGCCTGGAGGGCCTCCCAGCGTTCGGTCTCGTCGGCGTCGGCGACGGCGAGGAGGCGGGACGGGCCGGTGCCGGCGTGGGAGAGCGGCAGGGTGGCGGCGACGACGCGGACGACGCGGCCGTCGCGGTGGCGCATGCGGAGGACCTGGCGGCGGGCGCGGTCGGCACCGGGCGGGTCCCCGGCGGCCCGGTGGGCGCCGGCGCGGTCGGCGACGAGGCCGTCGACGGGCCGGCCCAGGACCTCGCCGGGCGGGTAGCCGAGGAGCCGCTGCGCCGCCGGCCCCCAGCCGATGACGGTGCCGTCGCCGTCGAGTACGGCGGTGGCGGCCCGGGTGGCGTCGAGGGGCCCGCGGAAGTCGGTGCCCCCGGCCGCGTCCACCGGGCCCGCGGGGTGCGTCTCGCCGGTCCTCACGGCCGGTCACCCCCTTCGGACGGGCCGGGTCCCGGCCGGCGGGCGGTGGGGGGCGGAGGGGTGCGGCCGGGCCGGTCGCCGTCCCGGGCGGTCCCGCGGCGGGGCGGGCGCGGCCCGGCGGCGGGGCGCGCGGCGTCCGTGTCGGCCGTACCGGCCCCGCCGGGCGGGCCGGAGGACCCGGTACGGCCGACCGGGTGACGCGGCAGCGGCGGCGGGTGCCCTGCGCGGGCGGCGGGGCACGGCGGTCCCCCGGCGCGGGAGCGCGGGGAGGCCCCGCCGGGGCGGGGGCGGGAGGGGGCGCCGCCGGGGCGGGGGCCGGCGGGCCGGACCGTGTCGGCGGCCACGGGGGCGGGGGCCGTCGCGGACGTGTCGGTGGCCGCGGGCGCGTCGCGGACGCGGCCGTCGTCCGTCCTGCTCCCCTCCTCGTCCGTCCCCGGCGGCCGGGGCGGGACGTGCCGGGGAGCGCCGTACCAGGTCACACAGTCAGGATGCGCCCGGTGGGGGGCGCCGCGCACTCCGGTGGGGGTGCCGTTCGCCCCGTCCGGCCCGGGTCCGGCGTGAGCTATGTTGTGCGGAATTGGGACGAGAAGGAGGCGGATCGTGCCATCAGTGCCATCCGGGCAGCAGGCACGCGCGCAGGCGGCCGCGATCACGCCGGGGCGGCAGGCCCCGGAGCCGGAGCCGACCCCCGCGGAGCGGGTGAGGGCCCTGTTCACCGGCCACCGGCTGTCCCCGGGGCAGCGGCGCATCGCGCAGTACCTGGTGGACCACCTGACGGAGGCCGCGTTCCTGTCGATCACGGAGCTCGCGGACCGCGCCGGGGTGAGCCAGCCGTCGGTGACGCGGTTCGCGACGTCGCTGGGGTACGCCGGCTTCCCGGCGCTGCGGGAGGCACTGCAGCCGATCGCGCTGAGCGCGGTGGCGGGGGCGGCGGACTCCCGGGAGGAGGACCGGCGCAACGAGCTCCAGGCGGCGGTCGACGCGGAGATCGAGAACCTGGAGGGCCTGCGGCGCGTTCTGGCCGATCCGGGACGGGTGCTGGAGGTGGGGCGGCGACTGGCTCGTTCCGTTCCCCTGACGGTGGTGGGGCTGCGGATCTCGGTGTCGCTGGCGGAGTACTTCGCGTACGCGGCGCGGCGCATCCACCCCGATGTCCGGGTGGTGACGCGCGGCGGGAGCGTCGCGTACGACACGCTGCTCCAGGCGCGGGAGGCGGGCGGCTCGTGGGTGCTGGCGTACGCGATGCCGCGGCACGCGAACGAGACGCTGGCGGCGGTGCGGGCGGCGCGGAGCACGGGGCTGCGCGTGGCCCTGATCACCGACCTGACCATGGGGCCGCTGGTGGAGGAGGCGGACGTGACGCTGACCGCCCCGGCCGGTTCGCGGCTCGTGTTCGACTCCTACGCGGCGCCGGGGGTGCTGTCGGCGGCGGTGCTCCAGGCGATGGCGGACGCCGAACCGGAGCGTACGCAGGCGCGGCTGGAAGGGTACGAGCAGGTCGCGGCGCAGCACGACTTCTTCATCGACGACTGAGGACGAGCCGGCGCGGACGGTGGCGTCCGGCGCTTCGGCGGGGGTTTCGGTGGGCCCGGTACGGTCGGGCGGCACCGATTTTTTTCGGCCACCGGCGAGCATGAAATTTTTCATGCCCTTGCCTACTCGACGGTATATATATGTACTGCTCGCACGACACCGCAGCACCGATAGGTGCGATGCGGTGCCCGCTGACCGAACACGGCCGGGCGGCGCTCCCTCCTCGTGCCGCCCCGCGTGTTCGCTGCCGGGTGTTCCGCTCTCCCCTGTGGGCACCCGCCGGCGGCCCCGGTCTACCCCTGGGCCGGGGCCGCCGAACCCTGCCTGCCCTCAGCCGGCCGCCACGGTCGCCAGCCTGGCCCGTGCGGCCGTGAGCGCGTGCTCCAGTGTCCGGGTGCCGGTCGTCACGCAGAGCGTGTACGTCACGTCGTCCAGGCGGCGTTGCAGATCCGGGGCGATCGCGTGTTCCTGCGCGGCGGCGCAGAGGGATTCGTACCGGGCAACGAGCTCTCGAAGCACAGCGGGATGCGCCAACAGCATGGACGTACCTGCCTTTCCGACGCCATGAGGTGAGAGGGGAGGGCGGCGAGGCGCTTCTCCCGTGGAGGTGGTGCGAAGAGGTCGGGTGACGCGACGGCGTCCCGGACCGGGACATCGCTCCCGCGCGGGATATGCCCGCACTGACCGACCTTCACACGACATTGTGATGCAACCGTGATGGGTTCGCCCTGCGGAGCGCCGAGCGGTGTGACGATCCGTGCGTGCGGTACTCGCCGGCCATGGCTGTGAACCCCATCGAGATGCAGAAGAACCTGGGCGGCGTCAGCTACCCCGCCTCCAAGGACGAGATCGTCAGGCAGGCGGAGGAGCACGGCGCCGGCAAGAAGGTCATGGACGCGCTGAAGTCCATGCCCGACAAGGAGTACGACTCCCCCGCGGCGATCAACAAGGAGGTCGGCAAGGGTTCGTGACCCGAGGGACCGTCCCCTCCACGACGCCGCCCCGCGTCAGCCGGGGCGGCGTGCCACGAGCAGGCGGCAGCGGGGCGCTCCGTCCTCGCGCACGCCCAGCGCGGGCAGCGCCGCCCACTCCACGGCGAAACCCGTCCGGCGCAGGTCGGTGACCACGTCGGGGAGCCGGAAGGTGCGGTAGTACATGACGAAGCGCGGCCGCCACAACGCGTTGCGGACCCGCATCGCCGCGTCGAAGCCCCACAGCGCCCAGTACGCCGGCGAGCCCACCCGCGGCGGCGCCGCCACGGGGAACGCGAACAGCCCGCCCGGCCGCAGGGCGGCGTGCACCCGCGCGAAGAGGCCCGGCCGCTCGGCGGGCAGGAAGTGCCCGAACGCCCCGAAGCTGACGGCGAGGTCGAACTCCGCGCGGAACGGCAGCGCCCGTACGTCGGCGCGCACCCACTCCGGCTCCGGCAGGCCCGGCTCCGGCGGGCGCGCCTCCTGGGCCTCCCGGGCCCGGGCGAGCATCCCCGCGCTCAGGTCCACCCCGGTCACCCGCTCCCGGCACAGCTCCCGCAGGAGGGCCGTGCCCGCCCCGGTGCCGCAGCACACGTCGAGCCCGGACCCGAACGGCCCCAAGGGCCGCAGCGCTTCGGCCACGGCGTCCAGGACGGCGTCGGGGGTGCGGAAGGGGGTGGCGTCGAACTTGGGGGCGAGCAGGTCGTAGCCGCGTTCGAGCGACGAGAGCGCCTGTACGGCCAGCTCCCCGAGGGTGGGTCCGCCGGAAGTGAACACGGCCGCCGAGCCTAGTGCGTCCCGGCGACGTCCACGGGGGGGTCCGCGCCGAGCCCGTCGAGGAACGGCCCGGCGCCGGGCCCGGTACCGTACGCGCCGGCTCCGGGGCGGCTGCTCGGCCCGGATGGCCTCGCCCTTCCCGATGTGGCGGGCGCCCCCACCGCCCGGCGAGCCGAGCGGCGAGGAACGGCACCCGGCCGCCCTCGTCGGCGGCCGTCGCGTACCGCAGGTGCGGCGAGGCGCTGCGGTCGGGCACCTCGCGGGTCGGGCCCCGGTCGTGAGGAGCCGGACGTGCGTCGGGGCGGAGCCGTACCGGATCGCGTCGGGACCGGCTCGCCGAGGACCGGCCCGTCCGCGCCGGGCGCCGGCGCGCAGTGCGGTCACCGCTCCCGGGACGCCCGGATGCGGGCCTCCTCCTCGTGGAACAGGTCGGCGAGGCGCTGGGTGTCCTCGTCGAGCTCGATCGGCGCGTCCTCGTCCTCGTCGTCCGGGAGCAGCCCCTGGGCGCGCAGCCGCTGCTCCTGGACCATGACGGGCGGCTGCGGGTCGGGGTCGGAGGGGCGCGGGCCCTCCGGGCCGTCGGGGCCGAACCGCACGAGCCGTTCGACGCGCACGATCCGGAAGCGGCGGCCCTCGACCTCCAGTTCGTCGGCCGGGTGTGCCTCGAACCGCTCGGCGGCCGCCAGGTAGGGGGCACGGGCCTCGGGGGTGAGGCGCTCCTCCCAGGGGATCATGACGCGCAGCCTGAAGGCGAGGTGGTCGCGGGCCCGCTGCGGGGAGTCGCCGCCGACCGAACCGGGCCGCCAGAGGCCCCGCTCGTACTCGGCCGTCATGAACAGGGGCGGCAGCAGGACGCCGCCGGGGTGGGTCTCGGCGGCCCGCAGGGAGTCCGCGCGGACGTCCTCGGGGACGGTGCCCGCCTTGCGGACGAGGGCCAGCAGGTCGACCTTGAGGACGCCCTCGGACATGCCGGTGGGCCGGATGGGGTCGAGGACGTACCCCTCGGTGGGGCGGGGCCCCTCGTGCGACCGTCCGGGGAGCGCCGGGTCGGGGTCGGAGGGGCGGGGCGGCTCGGGCCCGTCGGGCCCGGAGCGGATGAAGCACTCGGCGCGGGCGATCCGGTGGCGGACGCCGACGACGGTCAGCTCGTCGAGGGCCTCCCACTCCATGCGCTCGGCAGCGCTCATGCAGGCGGCGTACGCGTCCTCGTCCCCCGCCTCCCGCGCCTCCTGGGCGCTCCGCCGGAACTCGGAGCCCATCGCGTCGCGGGCCTCCTGCGGCGCCTGGTCGAGGAAGGACCCGAGGACCTCCCAGCCGCCGCCGGCCCGTTCGCGCACGACGCCGAAGAGGGGCGCCCCCGCGGACATCAGCCGGGGGTAGGCGTCGCGGGCGAGCCACGCCTCGGTGTCGGCCAGCGCGGCCACCGGCTGCTCGGGGGTGGCCACGCGGATCTGCCGGTAGGCGGGTACGCGGTCGGCGGGGTCACCCGCTCCGTGGAGCCCGTCGGTGTCCTTCGCGCCGTCGGTGTCCTTCGTGCCGTCCATGCGGTCGCGCCCTCCCTGTCGCCGTGGCCGCCGTTCGCCGGCCGTGGCCCCAGCCTGCCGCCGACGCGGCGGGCGCATGCGGCGGACCGGCCAAACAGTTCGCTCTGTTGGATGCCCGCGCCGCGGGCGGGCGGGGTCCGCACGGACGGGTGCGCGGGGTGCATTTCTCGCCGTCCTGGCGCGGGTATGGTCCCCCAGAGGCCGGCGTGTGGGTGACTGGGGGCGCAGCGTGGCCAGACGGGATTTCGAGGAGCGGGGCGTGCCCATCCGGCGGGGGTGGCGCCAGTTGACGACGGCCGGCGGGGTCCGGGTGGCGGAGGGCCGGCTGACCCTGCTGAACAGCAGGGGCAGCGAGATCGACAGCGCGCCGCTGTCGGAGGTGCGGGTGGTGGAGCCCTGGTACGTGCCGCGGGGGGTCGTCCGCGCGGTGCTCGGCGGGACCGCGTACCTGCTGCGGCTCACCCCGTCGCGGGCCCGGGACGTCGCGGAGGCCGCGCACCGGGCCCGCGGCTAGCGGGCGCGGAACCGGGCGCGGGTGCGGGCGCGGATCAGTAGCACCACCAGGTGCCGTCCGGGGGCTGCGGGATCCAGCGGTACGGGCCGCCTTCGGCGGGGCCCCGGCGGTAGACGGCGGTGACCGTGTCGGCCCGGTAGGTGCGCACCCGCTCGGACCTGCCGTGCCGGTCGGTGCGCTCCAGCACGATCTCGCCCGTGGCGGTGCGCCCCGCGGCGTCCGCCTCGACGACGGTGTCCTCTCCGTGGGCCAGCCGCAGCATGAAGACGGCCATGTTCGTTGTCGCTCCGTACTCTCGGGGCTCTCGGCCCGGTCTCAGATTCCGACGGGAAGGGTCGGCAGGTCCTCCCACACCTGCCGCAGTTCGGTGTAACGGCGGTCGGGCAGCCGTTCGAGGACCTCGCGGACCTCGGGGCGGGCTCCGGCGGCGGCGATCAGCAGGTCGCTCCGGCTGACCGCGCCGTTGGCGAAGACGGCGGCCAGGTGGTCGGCGATCTCGGTGCGGGTGACGTCGTCAGCCATGGCTCCCCCAGTGTGAGCGCGCGTGAAGGTTGGCGGCGTGGTGGTGCGTGATGGTCGGATGCGGCCGCCGGGGGCGGCTCCCGCGCCGCCCCTTGGCCGTGCGCGGCGGGGTCGGCGAGCGGCACCAATCTAACGCAGCCGTGGAGTCTGAAGGCAAGTCAGAACCGTGCCACCACAGGGTGGTTGCCCGAATTCCGCGCCCCTTACCGGACCCGACGGGCACCGGCCGCCGGGCGTTAACCCGTCCATCGGACGAGAGTCCCGGCCGCCCGCTGCGCGTGAGGGTACGATCGCGGTGAGTGACGGAGCACGGTGGTGACGGGAGGGACGGCGGCCATGTCGACGGTGACGCGGCAGGAGATCACCGCTTGCACCCGGGGGGCGTTCGGGTCGGGCTGGGTCGGGAGGGACGACCTGTGCGCGGCCGCGCGCGCGGCGGACGCCCGGCCGGAGGTCGTCGCGCTGCTGGCGGGGTTGTCGCCGCACGTACGGGTGTGCGCGCTGCCGGACCTGCTCCTGCTGCTGCCCGAACTGCCGGACGGACCGGAGGCCGGGAAGGCCCCGGGGGCCGGCGGGGCCCGCGGCGGGCCGGGCGACGGTGCGCGCGGAGGGGAGCCGGCCGCCGGGTGACCGGCCGGGCCGGTGCCGTCAGGCCCTCGGAACCCTCGTGGCGGGCTGCCCGGCCGGGGAGACCGGGGCGGTGCCGCCGCCCGAGCCGGACGGCTGGGTGAGGAGCGCGGTGAGGACCAGCCCGACGACGGCGATCACGACGGCGACCAGGGCCAGGACCTTGCGCCGGTCCCGGCGGCCGTCCCGCCGCCCGCGGCGCTTCCCGCCGTCGCGTCCGCTGCCGCATCCGGTGCCGCGTTCACCGTCGCGGGCCGGCCCCTCCCGCCGCACGGCACCGGCGGCGGGGGCGGCCGGGTCTCCGGCGAGCCGTCGGGTGAGCGCGGACATGCGGGCGTCCAGACCGGGGTCTTCCCGCGCGAGGAGCCTTTCGATCTCGGCGAGGAGGCGGTCCTCGTCCCTCCCGGATGCCATGGAGACCACCTCCGGTGCGACGTGCCGTCCGGTACCCGGTGCCCTCCCCCGTGTACCCGCCCGGCGCGTCAGTGCTCCCGCCCGGCACGGGGTTCGCGCGGAACGATCTCGACGGGGCAGTGCGCGTGGTGCAGCAGCGTGTGGACGACGGGTCCGGTGCCCCCGCCGGTGCCGGCCGGGGGGCGGTGCGCGCCGACGGCGACCAGGTCCGCCTCCCGCGACGCCCGGACGAGCAGACCGGCGGTGGAGTGGCCCCCCTCCGCCTCGACGGTGACGGTCAGCCCGGCGAACTCGCCGCGGATCGCGTCGGCGAGGCCCTGCGCCGCGCGCAGCCGCTGCCGGGCGATGCCGTCGATGTCGTCGAGCGTGGTCGGCGCGGGCTCCGTGGGGAGGAGCGGGTTCCAGACGGTGACGAGGCGCAGGGCCGCGCGGCGCAGCTCGGCCTCGCGGGCGGCGTGCCGCGCCCACGCGTGGTCGCGTTCGTCGCGTACGCAGGCGACGACGACCCCGGTGGCGGCGTGGTCGCGTTCGCCGCGCACCACGACGACGGGCACCTCGGCGTGCGAGGCGACGCCGAGGCCGACGGAGCCCAGCAGCAGCTCGCCGAAGCCGCCGCGGCCCCGGTGGCCGACGACGACGGTGCCCTCCGCACCGGCTTCGTCGCGCAGCGCGCGGACGGCGTCGCCGGGGGCGAGGCGGCGCACGACGGTCACGTCCGGGAACCGTCCCGCGACCGTGCCCGCCGCCCGTGCGAGCAGTTCGTGGCCGACCGCGCGGGCCCGCTCGGCAATCTCGCCGGCCGCGCGGCCCTCCGTACCGGTGGCGTGCACGAGGTGCAGCGGCTGCCGGCGCCGGTACGCCTCGGCGGCCGCCCACAAGGCGGCGGCCCCGGCCCGGGGGGAACCGTCGACACCGGCGATGACCGGCGCCCTGGTCGTGTCGTGGTTCATGGCTCCTCCTGAGGGGCTCGCGCGGACCGCGCACCGGTCCCGCGGGAGCGGGTTCCTCGTCCGCGCGGGTCCGGAACCCTCCGGCCTCCGGTCGGGGCCGGCTCCGTCCGCGCGGGGGCGGTCAGGTGCCGGGCGCGCCGGGCGTCCGGCCGGCGCGGCGGACGCGGACGCGCCGGCCGCTGACGCGGGTCGGGGCGAGGGCGATCCACAGGTCCCGCCCGGCACCGGCCCACGGCGCGGTGGGCGCCCGCTCCTCCAGCGCCCGGACCGCGCCGGGTTCGGTGACGGCGCGGGCCGCGCCGACGAGGAGGACGCTCCAGCCCTGGCCGAACGCCTCGTCGACGCGGTCCGCCTCGAAGGCGACCTCGCCGCCCGCGGCCCGGCCCGGGAGCGGTTCGGAGGAGGTCCGGAACGCGACCTCGGCGCCGGTGACGACGTAGTCGACGGGCAGGATGGCCGGGCCCTCGTGCGTGGTGACGGCGACGCGGCCCGCCCCGCGGGCGCCGAGCAGCTCCCAGCACTCGTCGGGGCCCAGCTCGACCAGCTCGGGGCGGTAGGCCGCGTGGCCGGCGCCGTGCGGCAGGCCGTCGGCGCCCCCGACGAGGGCGCCGACGGTGGTCTCCAGGGCGTCGGCGAGCCGCAGCAGGAAGCCCATGCCGGGGACGGCGGGCTGCTCCTCCAGGTACTGGACGTAGCCGGGTGCCGACCCCGTGCGCAGGGCGACCTCCTCGCGGGACAGCCCGAGCTGTTCGCGGCGGGCGGCGACGCGGAGGCCGATGCCGCCCCTGGGGCGCTCGGGTCCGGGCATGGCATCACGGTAGTCGCGGCGTCCGGCACCCGCACGGTGGAGCCCCGCGGGCCGGTGGTGAGTAGGCTCGAAAGACACCGCCGTACCGGGCGGAGGTTCGAACGGGGCCCGTCGGCCCTCCGCCGGCGCCCGGTCGGCCCCGCCGTCCGGCGGCTCGGCGGACGACGCTTGGTGCGCGGGTTCACCAGGAGGTTCACATGACCAGAGCGCCGAGGATCAACACCTTGCCGGCTCCGCACCGCGAGCGGCTGATGGCCCTCTCCAGGGAGGTGGCGTTCGAGCCGGGGCACCGGCTCTTCGACGAGCACCGGCCGGCGAACCGGTTCTGGATCGTCCGGACGGGCGCCGTCAACCTGGACTCGCGGGTGCCGGGCAGTCCGCGCCCGGCCGTGATCGAGATGCTCGGCCACGGTGAGCTGGTCGGCCTGTCGTGGATGTTCCCGCCGTACGAGTGGGAGCTGGGCGCGGAGGCGATGAGCCTGGTGCGCGCCCACGAGTTCGACGCGGCGGTGGTGCGGGACCTGTGCGAGGCGGAGACCGCGTTCGGGTACGCCCTGACGCAGTGGGTGGGGCAGGTGCTCTCCCACCGGTTGCAGGCGACGCGGGTGCGGCTGCTCGACATGTACGCGCCGCACGGCAGCGGCGTGCTCTGACGGCGGCCCCTCCGGGCGCCGCGCGGGCCGTGCCCCCAGGGGCGGGGAGGGTGCGCGCCGGTCCGCGGCCCTCCCCCTTCCCGGGGCGCGCCGTGGCGTGCCGGGCGCCGGGCCCGGTGTCCCGCATGCTCGGATGGGGGCCTACGGAAGGGGAAGGCGAACGATGAGGCACCGCAGCGTGGCCGATCTGATGACACCGGAGGCCGTGGCCGTGCAGCCCGGCACCTCCTTCAAGGAGATCGCGCGGCTGCTCGACGAATACGGCATCACGGCCGTGCCCGTGGTCGACGAGGACGAGCGGCCGGTCGGTGTCGTGTCGGAGGCGGACCTGCTGCGCCGGCACACCTCCGGGGGGCAGGGGCCGAGCACCGCCGAGGGACTGATGACCAGCCCGGCCGTGGTGGCGCGGCCGGAGTGGAGCGCGGTCGAGGCGGCCCGGGTGATGGAGCGGCACCACATCAAGCGGCTGCCCGTGGTGGACGCCCCGGGGCGGCTCATCGGGGTGCTCAGCCGCAGCGACCTGATCCAGCTGTTCCTGCGGCGCGACCGGGCGATCCAGGAGGAGATCCTGGAGGACGTGGTCACCCGCACGCTGGGGCTGCCGCCGTCCGCCGTCACGGTCGACGTCAACGACGGGACGGTGACGCTCAGCGGCACCCTCGAACGCAGGAGCCTCGTCCCGATCCTGGTGCGGCTGTGCGAGACGGTCGACGGGGTCGTGGCGGTGGACGACCGGCTCGCCTACGAGACCGACGACACGGAGGCCGTGGCGACCTGACGGGACGCGGCCGCCCGTCCGTTCGGGCGCCCGTCCCCTCGGGGCCGCCCCTCCGCGCGAGCGCCCATCCCTCGGGGCCACCCCTCCGCGCGGACGTCCACGCGCGTGGTGGGGCCGCCGCACCCGGTCCCGGCGATGGCCTCCATCACCGGCGGGCGTCTACGCGCGTGAGGGGCCGCCCGGCGGCGCGTGGAGCGGCCGGGCGGCCCCTCGTGCGCCGCGTCCGGACCGGTGGGTCAGCGCGGCGCGGCGACTCAGCGGGCCGGCGTCGTCCAGCCGTACGGGGCGTCCCGGTCCTCCTCGGCGGACATCCCGGCGCCCGCCTCGCCGATGTCCCTGTACGCCAGGCGCATCAACTGCCGGGCGAGGTCGCTCATCGCGCGGCTGGCGGCCAGCTCGTCGCCGATCAGCGGGACGTCCTCGTCCTCCGGGCTGCGCCGGGCGGAGCCGCGGCCGGTGATCGTCGACTCGCCGGTGTCGAGGACGGCACGCGCCTCGGTGGTGCCCTCGTCCTCCAGCAGATCCATGTTGATCTTCCACTCCAGCGTCCGGGTCATGATGTGCCTCCTCGACGCGTCGGACGGCCGTGGACCGGTGGGGCGCCGGTCCTGCCTCCAGGATCCACCCGACCCGGCCGCCGGGACGACCCGGGAGGCGGGGGCCGGCCGGGCGGGGGCCGGTTTGGGGCCGGTCCGGCGGGGAAGTCGGGCCTCCCGGTCACGCCCGCGGCCCGGGAGCCGTTCGCGCCGGGCGGGAGCAGGACCGGCGCCGCGGCGCGACGTACGGAGGAGGACCCATGGCGCAGGCCCCGATGACCCGAGCGATCACGGCGGGGGTGGACGGCTCGCCCGAGAGCCTCGCCGCTGCCGCCTGGGCGGCGCGGGAGGCCGCGCTGCGCGGGCTGCCCCTGCGGCTCGTGCACGCCTGGCTGTGGCAGCCCCTCGACGTACCGCCGGATCAGGACCGGGAGGCGGAGGCGCGGCGCGCGCAGGGGGTCCTCGACGAGGCGGAGGCGGAGGTGCGCCGCCTCCACCCGGACGTGCCGGTGACCTCCCACCTGGTGGCGGACGCCCCGGTGCCCGCGCTGCTGGAGGCCGGCGGGACCGCGGAGATGCTGGTGGTCGGCTCGCGCGGGCGCGGGGCGCTCCTCGGGTTCCTGCTCGGTTCGTACGGGCAACAGGTGATCGCCGCGTCGGTCTGCCCGGTGGTGGCGGTGCGCGCCCCGCGCGGCGACGGGGCCGGGCCGTCGGCGGGTCCGGGGAGGGGTGAGGTCGTCGTCGGGCAGCAGGGCGGGCCCGAGGAGAGCGCGGCGGTGCTCGGGTTCGCGTTCGCGGCGGCGGCGGCCCGGGGCGTGGGCGTGCGCGCGGTGCGGGCGTGGAGCCTGCCGTCGCTGTACGCGTACAGCCCCGGTTCGATGGCGCTGGCCGACGAGGCGGGCGGCCTGGAGCCGTTCGAGCGCAAGGCGCTGGCCGACGCGCTGGCTCCGTGGCGGGAGCGGTATCCGGACGTGCCGGTGACCGAGCACGTCGAACTGGGCAGCGGCGGACAGGTGCTGCTGTCGGCCGTGTCGCGGGCGGGGTTGACGGTGGTCGGCCGCCGGGTGCGACAGGCGCCGGTGGGGCCGCGGATCGGGTCGGTGGCGCACGCGGTGCTGCACCACGCGCCGTCCCCGGTGGCGGTGGTCCCGCACGGGTGAGCCGCTCCGCCCGGGCCGGTCCGGGGCGGGGGTGGCACGCTGGTCGTGGTGGCACGACCGGTCCGGCCGATCCTGGAGGGCGCACTGCCATGGTCCGCTACGTGTACGACTTCACCGAGGGCGGCCGGGACCGGGCCGGCCTGCTGGGCGCCAAGGGCGCCGCCCTGGCCGAGCTGGCGCGGATGGGCCTGCCCGTGCCGGCGGGGTTCACGGTCTCGGCCGAGGCGTGCCGCGTGCACGCCGCGACGGGTGCCCCTCCGCCGGAGCTGGAGGGGGAGGTGTCGGAGCACCTGGCGCGGCTGGAGCGCGCGGCGGGACGGCGGCTGGGGCAGGTGGACGACCCGCTGCTGCTGTCGGTCCGCCCCGGGGTGCGACCGCCGGTGCCGGGGGCGCCGGAGACCGTCCTGGACGTGGGGCTGAACGACTACGCGGTCCTGGGGCTGGCCGGGACTCCGGCGCGGGAGCGGTTCGCGTGGGACTCCTACCGCCGCCTCGTCGAGCGGTTCGGCACGGCCGTGATGGGCGTGGAGCCGGAGCTGTTCGAAGGGGTCCGGCAGCGGGTGGGGGTCCAGCACCACGTGGCGGACGGGCGGTTGGACGCCTGCGACCTGATCCGGGTCGTCGAGACGTACAAGGACCTCGTCAAGGAGCGGACCGGTGAGGACTTCCCGCAGGACCCCGCGGAGCAGTTGCACCGGGCGGTGCGGGCCGCGTTCGCCTCGTGGAACTCCGGGCCGGCGCGGGCCCGGCGGCACCGCGCGGGCGTCCCCGACGACCTCGGCACGGCCGTGACCGTCCAGACGATGGTGTTCGGCAACCGGGGCGCCGACTCCGGCAGCGGCGTCGTCTTCACCCGCGACCCGGCGACCGGCGGGCCGGGCGCGTACGGCGCCTACCTGCCGGACGCGCAGGGCGAGGACGTCACCGCGGGGGTGCGGGAGCCGCTGCCGCTGGAGGAGCTGGGCCGGCTCGCCCCGGCCGCGTACGCGGAGCTGCGCGCGCACCTGCGGCGGCTGGGCGACCGCTGCGGCGACGTGGGCGCCGTCGAGTTCACCGTCGAACGCGGCCGGCTGTGGATCCTGGGCACCCGGCCCGCCGAACGGCCCGCGGACGGGCGTTCCTGACGACCGGTCACCCCCGGCCGGTGGTGGCGCCCGCCCCGCACGCCCGCGGGAACGCCGCCGGGGTCACCGGCCCGCGGGGCGGAGACGGCGGGGGATCGGGCCGTCCGGTCCGGCGGGGCGGGCGCGATCGGCGCCGCGGGGCCCGGCCGTTCCCCGTGGGGACGCGGCCGGGCCTCCGGGCGCGGGGCGCGTGCGGCGCTTCAGCCGCGGCGCGGCTCGACGACCATCGGGACGCGGTCGGGGTGGGCCACCGCGGAGGGCACCTCGCGGGGGGTGTGCCCGGGCACGGGCCGCAGCCGCCACGAGGCGAGGATGGTCGCCAGGGCGATCGTCGCCTCCGTCCAGACGAACGCGTCGCCGATGCACTTGCGGTTGCCGGCGCCGAACGGGACGTACGCGTGCCGCTCGACGGAGGCGCGGCGCTCTGGCAGCCAGCGGTCCGGGTCGAACCGGTCCGGGTCGGGGTACAGGTCGGGGTCCCGGTGCATGGCGTACAGGCTGAAGGCGACCTCCGCGCCCTGCGGGATGCGGTGGCCGCCCAGTTCGACGGGGGCGGTGGCGCGGCGCATCAGCAGGGTGACGCCGTGGAGGCGGATCACCTCGTCGAGCACGCGGCGGACGGCGGTCAGCTTCGGCACGTCCCCGATCTCCACGGGCCGGTCGCCGACGACCTCCTCGATCTCGGCCACCAGCTCGGCCTCCACGTCCGGGCGCCGGGCCAGCTCGTGGAAGGCCCATGCCAGCGAGGAGGCGGTGGTCTCGGCGCCGGCGAAGAGGATGGTGCTCAGCTCGTCGCGGACCTCGGTGTCGGTGAGCGACTCGCCGGTCTCCTCGTCGCGCGCGGCCAGCAGGACCGACAGCAGGTCGTCGCGGCCGGTCTCCCCGGAGCGGCGCGTGGTGGCGACGACCTCGTCGATGACCTTCCGCAGCCGGGCCGCGGCGGCGTCGAAGTCGCGGTTGGCGCGGATCGGCAGCCGGTCGAGGAGCTTCGGGGAAGCCGCCCGTACCAGCATGTTCTTCAGGACCACGGGGAGGTTCTCGCGGACCGCCTCGACGGCCGGCAGGCCGATGTCCGTGGAGAACAGGCTCTTGGCGAGGGTCTCGACGGCGTACCCCGCCATCTCCCGCTCCAGCTCGATCTCCTGTCCGGGCTCCCAGGAGTCGGCGAGTTCGCGGGCGTTCTCGCTCATCACCGCCGCGTACGCCTGGATCCGCTGCGGGTGGAACATCGGCTGGATCAGCCGGCGGTGCCGGCGGTGCACCTCGCCGTTGGCGGTCGCCAGGCCGTTGCCCGCGAGGGGACGCAGCCGGTCGAACAGCCGGCCCTTCTCGAAACTGCGCGCCTGGCGGACGGTCACCTCGTGGATGAGCTCCGCGGAGGTGACCACGTAGACGGGCATGGTCCCCAGGCGGACCTGCACGATGTCCCCGGTCTGCCGCAGGGACTTGAGGAAGCCGAGCGGGTCCCGCCACAACCTCCAGGCGTGCCCGAGGAGCGGCACGGCCCCGGGGGCGCGGGGGACGGAATCCAGGCCGACTGTCACCACTGACACGGAAGAGTCCTCTGCTCTAGTTCTGCGCGGTCATGTGCGCCGGGCGTCCGGGGGCGGTGTACGCGTCGCCCCCGGGGGCGAGGAGGTTCCACCACCAGGAGACCGCGGGGATGTCGAGCGGCTCGTCGCTGTCGTCGACGGGGGTGTCGCGGAAGTGCGCGGGCATGCTCGCCGGGTCATCGGGAGTCGTGTACCTGACAGAACTGACGCCCCAGTCCTGGGCGCCGCGGATGAAGCTGCCGAGCGTCCGCAGGTACTGGCGCAGCTGTGGGCTGCCCTGCCCGGCCAGGGCCTCGGTGAGGCGCACGTACAGGCGCATCACGCGGTCGCGCTGGGAGACGGCCACGTCGAGCGCCTGCTCCGGCGTCAGCCCTTCGTGCTGCTCCAGGACGCGCAGCACGTTGAGGTAGTAGCCGGTGGCGGTCCGCTCCTTCTTCTCCTTGTGGTACGAGAAGATGTCGTTGTCCCAGGTGATGACGAAGGACGCCATCTCGGCCGCGGCGCGCACGGCGGTGCGGTCCCGCTCGTGGGGCTGGAGCTCGTAGCCGTGGCCGATCTCCAGCAGGGGCAGGACGACCGACGTGGCGCCGTCGTAGAGCCGCATCAGCGTGTAGTCGGCGAGGTCCGGCACGGTGCCGGCGCGGCGGTGGGACGCCTCCCACACGACGGAGAAGAAGTACTCGCGCAGCGCGTCCACCCAGCGGGCCGCCTGGCCCGGCGTGCCGTACCGGTCCACCCGCAGCCGCAGGTCGCGCAGGCCCGCGGCGAGCGGGTCGTCCAGCAGGATCGGCACCTCGGGGTTCTGCGCGACCCGCAGCAGGCGGTGGAGCTCGGCGGCGAGGTCGCCGGGGCGGCGGCCGAGCTCGCCCTCCTCGCAGTGGCCGTCGTCGACGCCGAACAGCCAGAGGACGAAGTCCGCGAGGAGCGAGACGACCTCCTCGCGGCCCTCGGGGAGGATGCGCGCGGCGAAGGTCCCGATGGCCTGGGAGACGAGCCGCCCGCGCAACTCCTCCGATCCGATGCGGAACGTCTCGGCCCACGCCGCCGTCTGGACGTCCGCCTCCGCGTGGCACGGGTGGATCGCCGGCGGGAAGGGAGAGAAGAGCGGCGGCACTATCAGACCGGGCCCCACTGCGGCCTCCTCTCGTCGCGTCGCGTCGCGTGTGCATGGCGCGAAGAGGCGGCAGTAGACGCCACGTGCGCCATGGAAGTGATCAACTACGGCGCATAGTAGCCACCCGATAACCTTGATCCAATGGGCGGAACGCCCCCCGGAAGGGGCAGTTCCGTGAATTTCAGCCGGCGGAACGGAAGAAGAGGCTCCACCAGCTCTTCCGGGCGGGCGCCGGGGAACCCGCCGCGGGCTCCGGGCGCGGGGCGGGGGGCGGGACCTGCTCGGGCAGCGGCCCCGGGACGGTCGACGCGAAGTCCTTCGGCGCGCCCGGACCCCTCGGCGCCGCCGAGGCGGGCGGCGTGAACTCCACGGGCAGGGCCTCCAGGCGCTTCGACAGCCACGCGGCGTTCCAGCGCAGTTCGCCCTCGGGAACGGCGAGCCGCAAGTCGGGGAGGCGGGCCAGCAGCGTGTCGACGCCGGTGTCCGCGATGGCGCGGCCGATGTCCTGGCCGGGGCACTCGTGCGGACCGCTGCTGAACGCCAGGTGCGCCCGGTTGCCCAGGAGCGGCTTGTCCAGGTCGGGGCGGATCTCCGGGTCGACGTTGCCGGCGGCGACCCCCAGCAGCAGCATGTCGCCGGCCCTGATCTGCTGGCCGCCCAGGACGGTGTCGCCGGTCGCCCAGCGGCCGGTGATCGCCGACAGCGGCGGGTCGTCCCACAGCACCTGCTCCAGCGCGTCCGGCAGCGTCATGTGGCCGCCGGCCAGGTTGGCGCGGAAGCGGCGGTCGGTGAGGACCAGGCGCAGCGTGTTGGCGATCAGGTTGACCGTGGTCTCGTTGGCGGAGACGAGCACCAGCCGCAGGTGCTCCAGCACCTCGTCGTCGCTGAGGTTCGCCTCGTGCCCGAGGAGCCGGCTCGCCAGGTCGTGGCCCGGCTCGGCCTTCTTGCGCTCGGTGAGCGTACGCAGCGTGCGGACGACGAACTCGTTGCTGGAGACGGTCGTCTCGGTGCCCTTCATCAGGTCCAGGGCGGCGTCGACGAGGTGCGGGCCGTACTCCTCCGGCATCCCGAGGAGCTGGGTCATCACCAGCATCGGCAGCTTCTCGGCGAAGTCCTCGATGAGGTCGGCGCGGCCCTCGGCGGCGAAGGCGTCCACGAGCTGGTCGGTGTAGCGGATGACGTACCGGCGCACGCCGCGCCGGTCGAACTGGTCCAGGGCGTCGCGCACCGCCGCGCGGAGCCGCTCGTGCTCGGCGCCGTCGGTGAAGATGCACATGGGCTGCCACTCGACCATCGGGCGCAGCGGCGAGTCGGCGGGTACGCGCCCCTCCTTGAACATCCGCCACAGGCGGGAGTCGTTGGAGAACCGCGACGGCGACCGCATCACCTCCAGGTTCTCCCGGTGGCCCAGGACGATCCACGCCGGCAGGTCGCCGTGGAGGAGGACGGGCGCCACCGGGCCGTGCTGCCGGCGCAGCTCCTCGTAGAGGGCCTTCGGGTCGCGTTCGGCCTCGGGGCCGTAGATGCGGCGCAGGGCGGCGGCGGCGCCGATGCCGTGGGCGGGGCAGCCCGGGGGCGGGGTGAGGCCGGGGGCGGACTCGGTGTGGGGGGCGGTCATGACGCCTCCTGGGTCGTGGCGAGGGTCTGCAGGTAGCGCATCAGCGTCATCAGGACGTCCCGGCTGGAGCCGCGGTCCCGGGCGTCGCAGGGGACGATCGGGACGGACAGCGGCAGGTCGAGGGCGGCACGGAGCTCCTCGACCGGGTAGGCGGGCGCGTCCGGGAAGGTGTTGACCGCGACGACGAACGGCACGCCGCGCTCCTCCAGCCGGCCGAGGACGTCGAAGCTCACCTCCAGGCGGCGGGTGTCGACGAGGACGACCGCGCCGAGGGCGCCCTCGAACAGGCCGCGCCACAGGAACCAGAAGCGCTCCTGGCCGGGCGTGCCGAAGAGGTACAGGACCAGCTCCTGGTTGATGCTGATCCGGCCGAAGTCCATGGCGACGGTGGTCGACGTCTTGCCGTCCACGCCGGAGGTGTCGTCGACGCCGACCCCGGCCTGGGTCATCGTCTCCTCGGTGGTGAGCGGGCGGATCTCGCTGACGGAGCCGACGAAGGTGGTCTTGCCGACGCCGAACCCGCCCACGATCACCACCTTGACGGCCGTCGTGGCCGTCTCCGGCAGCACGTCCTCGCTGCGCGGTCCCCGAACCGCGCCGCCGCCGTACTGCTCGGAGCCGTTGTGCTCAGAGCTTCTGAAGTCCATCGATCACTGCCTCAATCAACGCGCGGTCGGGGAGTCGTGCGGGTGGGACGGGTGCGCGGGCGACGATGCGGTTGTCGGCGAGGAGGTCGCCGAGCAGCACCGTGACGACGCTGACCGGGAAGCGCAGGTACGCGGAGATCTCGGCCACGGACAGCGGTGACTGGCACAGCTGCACGATCGCCGCGTGTTCCGGCTGCATCCCGGGCTTCGCACCGGACCTCGCCACGATCAGCGTGACGAGGTCGAGTTCGGCGGGCGCCGACCCGCCGCTGCGTCCCCCCGTGATCACGTAGAGCCGCTCGGGACTGGTGTCCTCCCAGTCACCGCCGCCCGCTTCGCTCACCTGACGCCCTGCCCGTCCTGTCGCGGCGGGCTGCTCAGGTGTTCTCCGATGCGCAGGACGAGGTCCCGCATGCGCTGGCCCATCAGCCCGGCGTCGACGCCTTCGTCGGCGAGCACGGCCAGGTACGCGCCGGTGCCCGCGGCCATCAGGTAGAAGAAGCCGCCGTCCATCTCGATCACGACGAGCCGCATCCGGCCGTTGCCGTGCGGGAGTTCGGAGGCGACGGCGCCGGCGAGCGACTGGAGTCCGGCGCAGGCCGCGGCGAGCCGGTCGGCGGTGTCGTGGTCGGTGCCGTACTGGGCCATGCGCAGGCCGTCGGCGGAGAGCACGACCACGTGTCGGGTTTGCGGCACGCCTTCCGCGAGGTCCTTGAGCATCCAGTCCATGTTGGCCTGCTGCTTGATCATTGCTGAGAGTTCCCCTTGCTTGCGTCGTTGGGCTCCCCGGACAGGCCGCTCTGGAAGGCGGCCAGCCACATTCCGGGCTGCACCTGAGGTGACGGCTCCTGGCCGGGAGCCGGGGCCGCGGGCGCCGGCGACGCCTGGCCCGAGGATGCGGCCGGTGCGGCGGCTGCGGCCTGCGGCGGCTCGGCGAGCGGCTTCCTGCGGCGTCGTTGCGGCAGGCCGTTCGCGGTCCGCTCGACCACCGTCGGGGCCCCGCCGGCCGCCACCGGGCCCCTGGCGGGACGCTCCGCGGGGGCCGGGACGGGGGCCGGGACCGAGGCCGGGGCGGCCGGGACGGCGGTGCGGGGCACGGAGGAGGCGCCGATGCCGTGGGCGAGGCCGGAGGCGGTGGCGACGGTGGTGATCAGCTCCTGCGGGACGACGACGACGGCGCGGACGCCACCGTACGCGGAGGAGCGCAGCGAGACCTGGAAGCCGTACGCCTGCGCGAGTCGGCCGACGACGGCGAGGCCCAGGCGCGGGGTCTCCCCCAGGTCGTTGAGGTCAATGCCCTGCTGGGCCTGACGGAGCACCCGCTCGGCCCGCTTGCGGGCCTCCTCGCTCATGGACACGCCGCCGTCCTCGATCTCGACGGCGATGCCGGACTGCACGTCGACGGCGGTCAGGTGGACCTTCGTCTGCGGCGGGGAGTAGCGGGTGGCGTTGTCGAGGAGTTCGGCGAGGGCGTGGATGAGCGGCTCGACGGCGGGGCCGGTGACGGCGACCTCGGTGACGGAGTGCAGTTCCACGCGCTGGTAGTCGATGATCCGCGACATGGCGCCGCGGAGCACGCTGTACAGCGGGACGGCCCTGCTCCACTGGCGGCCCGGGCGGGCGCCGCCGAGGACGGCGATGGAGTCGGCGAGACGGCCGATCAGGGCCGTGCCGTGGTCGATGCGGAGCAGGTCGCCGAAGACCTCGGGGCGGTGGCCGTGCCGGTCCTCCATCGCGCGCAGTTCCTGTGCCTGCTGGTGGACGATGGCCTGTACGCGGCGGGCGATGTTCACGAAGGCGCGCTGCGCGGACTCGCGCAGGTCCTCCTCGGCGACGACCGCGTCGACGACCACGCGGACGACGGCCTGGTGCTCCTCGGGTGCGGTGAGCGAACCGAGGACGTCCTCGGGGAACTCCCCCCTCCGCAGCCGCTGGACGGCGTCCGGCAGCAGCGTTCCCGCCAGGTGGGCGGTCTCCGCGTACCGGCGGGCCAGGGCCGTGTCACGGGCGGCGACGGTACGGCGCAGCTCGTCGATCACCCGGCCCCGGCGCGCGACCTCGCCGCCCAGCGCGACGAGGACGAGAGCGGACACCCCTCCGGCGACCGCGACCGGTCCCCGTGCGGAAGCCTCCACCACGGCCACGGCGACCCCGGTGGCGACGGCGATCAGAGCGGCGGGCAGCAGCCACACGAAAGATGCCGCAGACCGCGGGCTTCCACTTCCGGGCGACGATTCCTCACGGACCATCAGCACCCTCAAACCCATCGAACGAGAAAGATCATATGACGACGAGCGCCGAGCATAGTCCCTTCCGGTAAGGGAGTTTGACGCAGGGTCACGCCTTGGCCCGATGTTTGCGCAAGGTTCCCCTTCCTGTGGATCGGGGGCAGTGGCGCGGACTTGATCCTGTTCACGGGGATCGCCGCGGGCCTCCGGATCCGGCGGGCGGGGGCGGTCGCCGCGGGCCTCCGGATCCGGCAGGGGTGGGACGGTCACCGCGGGCGTCCGCGGTGGCGAGGAGGTGCGGCACGCCCCGAGCGGGTGCGCCCTCATGGGCCCGGTCGTGCGCGGCGGACCGTCCCGTGAGCGGGGCGCGGGCGGTGCCCCGGCGGCCCGCGCCTCCCGGGCGGTGCGGTGGGCTCGGTGGGCTCGGTGGGCGCGGGGCTCGGTGGGCGCGGGGCGCGCGGGGCTCGGTGGACGCGGGGCTCGGTGAGTGCGTGGGGTCCGTACTCGTTCGCGAAGGCGGCGACGGCGCACCGGACGGGTGGGCGGCGCGGACGTGCGCGACGGCGGCCCAGGGAGCGGCCGGCAGGGGGCCGAACCGGTCACGTCCCCGGTCCGGTTCGCCTCGGCGGGGCGGGGACGCGGTGTCGGGCTCCCGGCCCGGGTGGAGGGTCGCGGGGGGGAGGCCCGGCCGAGCACCCCGCCGGATGTCCGGGGGCGACGGGCCTCGCTCGTGCGCCGACGCGGTCGCCGCGTCACCCCTCCGGGCCTCCGGGGGGCGACGCCCACGCCCCCGCCGGGGCGGCGGACCGGACGGAGGGGGCCCGGCCGGCCCGCCGCGCGGGCGGGCGCACCGGCACGCGGTGGGCCCGGGGTCCTCCGGGCCGGGCCGGGGAGGGGCGGCGCCTCACCAGTCGCCGTCTCCGACGGGTTCGCCGGGCGGCGCCGCGTCGCCGAGCGGCCGAACCTGGTGCGGGCCCGGCGGTGTCCAGGGCGCGTGGTCGTCGCCGAGCCAGTCCCCGACCGGCCGGACGCCGGACAGCGGCCCGGCGGGCGGCAGGTCGGCGGCGGACGCGTCGTCGTAGTCGTACCAGGGCAGTCCGGCACGGGTGTAGGCGTCGCGGTCGACGGGGGACGGCGGGGGTTCCTCCCCGGTGACGCGGCGCCACTCCGGCGGGGTGACGAGGTGGACGAAGACGCGGCCCGACGGCTCGGCCGCCCAGTCGGAGAGCGGCCGGTCGTCCCGGTACACCTCCTGGCGCATCGTGCCGCCCGCGCCCAGCCCCATCGCGGCGGCGCGGCGCGGCGCGGCGGAGCGCGCGGCGGGGGCGCCCGGCGCGGCGGCCGCGTACGGGGCGGACGCGCCGGGCGCGTACGGGGCGGGGCCGCCCCGGGCCCTCCCGGCCGCGGCCCGCCGGGCCGACTCCTCCTGCTCGGCGCGCCACGCGTCGCGGGCCGGGCCGTCCAACCCGAACGCCTGGAGCTGTACGCCGCCCCAGGTCTCCTCGCCCGTCACCTGCCCCTCCACCGTGGCGCCCAGCCCGAGGGGCACGGCGACGAACTGGCGGACGGTGCCGCGCCCGGAGTTGATGCCGTCGAGCCAGGGCTGGCGGGGCAGGACGACGTAGTTCTGCGGGGTGCGGGCCAGGGTGCCGCTCCAGGGACGGCCGGAGACGGCGCACACCTTGCCGACGCCGACCTGGAGGGCGGCGGGCTCCCGGCTGCCGGCGAAGCTCAGCCACATCGCCTCGCGCAGGTACAGGGGGACGAGGACGCCACCGCGCGCCCGCCACTCGGGCGGCACGGTGGCCGCGAAGTCCTCGACGCGCCGGACGGGGAACTCCCCGAGCCCCGGTGGCAGGGGGAAGGTGCCGGTCTCCGGGAGGCGCAGCGTCCTGATGAACCGGACCCTCACCCCTCCGCCGAGCAGCAGGGTGTTCCCGTCGAGCCGTACGGCTGCCGCGGCCATCGCGCGCCCCTCTCCTCCCGGGCCGGCCCGGGGTGGCTGGTTCTGCCTTCCCCTGCTCTCACGGCGTCCGGCGCGCGGCGGTTCCCGCCCGGGTCCGCCGGGCGGGCTCCCCGCGGTGGCGGGCGCGGACCGTCCGGAGTAGTCCAGCGGGTGGACCGCGCGCCCGGGACGGATGGTGAGGGAGGGGGGCAGCCCCGCACCCCGTCGAGGAAACGGAGACACGCGCGTGATCGAGGACACCGTCGCACGACCGCCCCTGGGGCCGCCGCCCGTACGGTTCTGGCCGGCGCTGGACCTGAAGGCCACCGAGTTCGACCCGGTGCTGGAGGAGCTGATGCGGGAGGGGCCGGTGAACCGGATCCAACTGCCGCACGGGGAGGGCTGGGCGTGGCTGGTCACCCGGTACGAGGACGTGAAGGCGGTCACCAACGACCCGCGCTTCAGCCGCGCCCCCGTCCCCGGTCTGGCCGTCACCCGCCTCGCCCCGCACTTCAAGCCGAGGCCCGGGTCGCTGGCGTTCGCCGAACCGCCGGACCACAACCGGTTGCGCCGCGCCATCGCGCCCGCCTTCTCGGCGCGCGGCGTGGAGCGGCTGCGCGAGCGGGCGCGGGAGATGCTCGACGGGCTGGTGGCGGGGATGCTGCGGGACGGGCCGCCGGCGGACCTGGTCGCACGGGTGCTGGGGCCGTTCCCGACCACGGTGATCTGCGAGCTGATGGGTGTTCCGGACGCCGACCGGGAGCGGATGAGCGGTTGGGTCCACGAGATCCTCTTCCCGGCGAACGGCGCGGCGGCGACCGGCCGCGCCAAGGACGCGATGTACGCGTGGTTCACGCGGGAGATCGCCGCGCGCGCGGCGGACCCCGGCGGCGGCGAGGACATCCTGTCGCTGCTGGGCGCGGCCGTCGCGGCGGGCGACATCAGCGCCGAGGAGGCCGTCGGGCTCGTGGGGCCGGTGCAGATCGGCGGGGAGGCCGTCACCAACAACTGCGGCAACATGCTGTACCTGCTGCTCACCCGGGAGCGGCTGCGGGAGCGGCTGCGCGAGGAGCCGGAGTCGCGGCCGCGCGCCCTGGACGAGCTGTTGCGGTACATCCCGCACCGCTCGTCGGTGGGGCTGGCCCGGATCGCGCTGGAGGACGTGGAGATCGGGGGCGCGCGGATCGCGGCGGGCGACGCCGTGTACGTGTCGTACCTGGCGGCCAACCGCGACCCGGAGGTCTTCCCCGACCCGGAGCGGATCGACTTCGACCGCTCCCCCAACCCCCATGTGTCGTTCGGACACGGGCCGCACTTCTGCACGGGCGCGCTGCTCGCGCGGATGGAGATCGAGCTGCTGGTCGAGACGTTCCTGGACCGGCTGCCCGAGGTGCGGCTCGCGGTGCCCGCCGAGGATGTCCCCTGGCGGCGCAGCGCGCTCATCCGGGGCCCGGAGGCACTGCCCATCACGTGGTGACGGCGTGTCCGCCCGCCCGGTTCCGCCCGCCGGACACGGAGGGGCGGAATCCGGACACGTGCCGCGCGGGGCGAAGGGGAGTGATTGACGCATAAGGGGGCGACGGGCCCGCCGGCAACGTTCCGGAAGGCCCGTCACCCCGGATTGCGAGCGCCACCGTTCCGCCGGGCGAGGCCCGGCCCCCGGCGGCGACCACGGGCGGGATCCGCGGCGCCGCGGGACGACGGACCGTCCGTTCGAGGCTGAACAGCCCGAACGGTCGGTCCGTTTCCCTGTCCGCACGTCCGCCCGGCTCGCGCCGGTGAAGGCGCCGGCGGGCGCCCAACCTCCCGTCAGCAAACGCTTTCACGACTTTGCAGCAGCGCCGCGGCCCGCGGCGCGTCCCGGAGAAACCGGCCCATTCGACCCTCCTCCCTCCGGACGCGCGTAGCGGGACCGAAAGGCAGCCTTGTCGCCGGGGTGAAACGGACGCGAAGATTCCCAGCGTCACAAGTTGTCAGGCACATGCCGACGCCGGGAAACCGCCGGTCCGTCGAAGTGGCCTGTCGGGCCCGTGCACCCAACGGGCCTTCGACGATCCCCCACCGGAGGACGCAGTGAACTTCAAGCGCTTCACCCCCCGCGACGGTTTCGCGAGAGGCGCGCGGCTGACCGCCGTCGCCGCCGCTCTGGTCACCGCCACCGCGCTTGCGGCCCCGAGTGCCGGCGCGCAGACCACCGCCCCCCGGGCGACCGCCGCCGAGCTGTCCCAGGTCAGTGCGGCCGTGCTCGACGCCGACGTGCCGGGCACCGCCTGGTACACCGACGCCAAGTCCGGCAAGCTGGTCGTCACCGCCGACTCCACCGTCTCGGCGGCCGAGCTGGCCGAGCTGAAGAAGGCCGCGGGCGACCGCGCCGGCGCCGTGGAGATCAAGCGGACGCCGGGCAAGTTCAACAAGCTCATCGCGGGCGGCCAGGCCATCTACGCGGGCGGCGGCGGCCGTTGCTCCCTCGGCTTCAACGTCCGCAACAGCAGCGGCGTGACGTACGCCCTGACGGCGGGTCACTGCACCGAGATCACCAGCACCTGGTACACCAACTCGGGGCAGACCACCCTGCTCGGCACCCGCGCCGGCACGAGCTTCCCGGGCAACGACTACGGCCTCATCCGCCACTCCAACGCGTCGGCGGCGGACGGCCGGGTGTACCTGTACAACGGCTCGTACCGCGACATCACCTCCGCCGGCAACGCGACCGTCGGCCAGAGCGTCCAGCGCAGCGGCTCCACCACCGGCCTGCGCAGCGGCAGCGTCACCGGCCTCAACGCGACGGTCAACTACGGCGGCGGCGACATCGTCTCCGGCCTGATCCAGACCAACGTCTGCGCCGAGCCCGGCGACAGCGGCGGCCCCCTGTTCTCCGGCTCCACCGCCCTCGGTCTGACCTCCGGCGGCAGCGGCAACTGCTCCTCGGGCGGCACCACGTTCTTCCAGCCCGTCACCGAGGCGCTGAGCGCGTACGGCGTCAGCATCATCTGATCATCATCAGGTCCCCCCACCCAGGCCGGTGGTCCGCCTCGTGCGGGCCACCGGTCCGCGCGTTCCGGGTGGCCCGCCGCCCCCGTCCGCCGCGCCCCGCGGCCCGGCACCGCGCGGGCGCGTCGGCCCGGCGGGGGCGCGTCGGCCCGGTACTCCGGTGGGGGCCTCCCGCCGGCCCGTCAGGCGGGGGTCGGGGGCAGCAGGTCCGCCGTCGGGCGCAGGCCCTCCACCCGGCCCCCCGTCACGACCGCCAGCTCGTAGGGGTGCCGCTCCCCCGGCTGCCACTGGCCGCCCGCCAGGCGGATCGCGGCGATGTTGGGCACCGGGCCCGCCGTCCAGTCCAGGGGCCCCGCGACCGTCTCCAGGCGGGTGCGGGACACGGCGGCCGCGAGGGACGCCGGGTCGGCGGGGTCGTCCGCCGTGGCGAGTGCGTGGTGGGCGACCTCGAACAGGGCGTACGCCAGGCCCAGCGGCTGGAGCCACTGGCCGCCCGTGGCCTGCTCGTACGCCTCCGCCAGGTCCGCCGCGGTCGTGCCGTCGAGCGAGGAGCGGTACGGGTGCGACGGCGTCCAGTAGACGAGGGTCGCCACCCGGTCCTGGGCCGGCCGGTCGCCGCCGCCCGTCGTGGTCGGCGGGTAGGCGAGCCACCGGGAGCAGGTGATCAGCCGGGGCGTGTGCCCCCGCTCCGCCGCCCGCGCCCGGAACAGCGCCAGGTCGCGGGCGGTCGCGGCGCTGGTCACGATGTCGGCGCCGGCCGCTTCGAACGCCGTGACGTGGTCGTCGAGGGACTCCGCCGGCTCCCGGTAGCCGCCCGGGTCCACCAGCCGGTGCCCGCGCGCCAGGGCCGCCGGGGCGAAGCCCCGCTCGGCGTGGCGCGACCAGGTGCCCTGCGGGCCGTCGTTCCACAGGCAGCCGACCGTCCGGCCCGGGCCGGCGGCGTGCTCCCACAGGTCGGCGAAGGTCTCGGCGATGTCGTCGAGCCCCCAGCAGAAGTGGTACGTCCACGAGAACGGGCGCCGCTCGTCGGCGCCGCGCCCGAAGTAGTACACCTGCCAGGGGAACGCCGACGACAGGCACGGCACCCCCGCCTCCTCGCACGCGTCGGCGACGGCGGGCAGGACCTGCGTGCCGGCGAGCGTCAGCACGATCCGGGCGTCCTCGTCCGCGATCAGCTCCCGCACCGCCTCCCGCGCCCCCTCGGCGGTGGAGCGGCTGTCGCGCGCCACCAGCCGCAGCGGGTACCGGCGCCCCCCGCGGCGTACGGCGTCCAGGCGCGGCCGCAGCAGGTCCAGCGCGAACGCGAGCGGGTCGCCCAGACTCGCCAGCCGTCCCGTGCGCGCCACGACCACGCCCACCGTCAGGGTCCGTTCCCGATCCGTCATGACGTCTCCCTCACCTCCGGTACCACAGCGGAAGATCCGCTTCCGCTCGTATCAACTGCCGGGCGGGCGGGCCGTCACGCACGAAGGGCCCGGCCCCGGCCGCGCGGGGCGGTCGGGGCCGGGCCGGGGAAGGGCCGGAGGTGCCGGGGCGGGTCAGGCGGGCGGGGCGCCCCAGGCGAGGGCCGTGCCCGTGTAGGCGGGGACGGACCGGGCCTCGGTGTAGGCGGAGGACGGGGCGCGGCTGTGGTCGTCGCGCTCGTCGAACGCCGACCAGTCCGCCTTGCTCATCCGGAGCTGGATGTCCCCGGTGTCGCGGCCCGCCGCCAGGGTGCCGCCGGCGAAACCGACCTCCAGGTAGGCGTCGGCGCCCGCGACCGGGGAGGACAGCGGGACGACCCGCAGCCTCATCTGGGCGCAGCCGACCGCCGCGTAGTCGCACCACGCGCTGACGGTGGGCGCGCCGCCGTCGCGGGTGAAGTAGTAGCGGGCGGTCACGGTGGACAGGTCGACGGGCGCGGTACCGGTGTTGGCGATGCGCAGCTCGGGGCGGATGGCGTTGTCGGTCGGCGAGCCGTCGGTGGTCCGGTGCAGGACCTTCAGCCCGCCCACCGGGTCGCCGCCGCCGGAGGGCGCGGTGGTGACGGCGAGGGCGGCCGAGGGCACGGAGACGTTGCCGGCGGCGTCCCTCGCCCGTACGGCGTAGGTGTACCGGGTGGAGGGGGTCAGCCCCGTGTCGGTGTACGTGGTGGCGGTGACCGGCGCGGTGGTGACCTTAGCCCCGTCCCGGTACACGTCGTAGCCGGTGACGCCCACGTCGTCGGTGGACGGCGCCCAGCGGAGCGTGACGGAGGCGGAGCCGGTCGCGGTGGCGGTCAGGCCGGAGGGGGCGGCGGGCGGCGTCGTGTCGTCCGGGTCGCCGCCCCCGCCCCCGTACACGTCGGCGAGGCTGAGGCCGGTGGTGCTGCCGGTGCCGCCGAGCGGGACCTGGTGATCGAGGCTGACGAACTTGCCGCCGTGCTGCCAGAGGGCCGGCTTGAGCAGGGCGTACTTCTCCTCGTCCCAGGTCTTCCAGTCGTTGAGGAGCAGGCCGCCCGTGTCGCCGGAGTTGGGGTTGAGGCACCAGAAGGTGTGGTGGAGGCGCTCCTCGGAGATGAGGTCGCGCAGGGCGGTCATCCACTTCTGGTTGGGGCCGCCGTCCATGAAGCCGCCCCACTCCCCGATCAGGAGGGGCGCGGTGTTCTCCTTGTGCAGGTAGAGCCAGTTGGGGTCCCAGACGTCCCGTTCGAGGGTGGTGCGGTTCCAGTCGCCGGTGAACCAGGGCTGGGGCGCGACGAGGGGGCCGTAGTCGTGCGGCGAGTAGACGACCTGGTCGTTGCCGGCGCCGAGGTCGACGGGGTGGTCGCGCACGCCGCGGAGGTTGCCGCCCCACCAGGTGGAGTGGTAGTCGGCGGCGCTGGTCGAGGACCAGTTGCTCCCGTTCTTCGGGTAGATCTGGATGCCCTCGCAGAGGATGAGCAGGTGCGGGTTGATCGCCAGGATGCGCTTGCCGGCCGTCTCGCAGGCGTGCTTGAAGTTGTCCTGGTCGGTGGAGCCGTCCCACTTGGCGCGCGGGCTCTCGCCGGCGCCGCCGTGCGGCTCGTTCTTGATGTCCATCGCGACGAGCGTGTCGTCGCCGCGGTAGCGGGCCGTCACCCACTCCCAGGCCGTGTAGAACTGCTCGGTGGTGATGGTGCCCTTCCACCACACGGGGTAGAAGTGGCCGGCGTTGTCGGCCTCGGCGCTGTGCACGTCGAGCATGACCTTGATGCCGTACTGCTTGCACAGCGCCAGCCAGTGGTCGAAGACCTCCAGGGTGGTCTTCCCGGCGATCTCCGGGTTGGCGTACGCGTTGACGGCGCTCGGTACGGAGGCCCGGCCCTCCTTCCACTCCAGGAGCAGTTGGGTGGAGATGGGCACGCGGACGATGTTGATGCCGCGCTGCGCCATGGAGCGGGTGATCTCGGTGATGTTGGCGGACCAGAGGCCGTGGAAGACCCGCTCGGTGGCGTTGAAGCCGAACCAGTTGGCGCCGGTGAGCCAGACCTCGTTGCCCTGGGCGTCGACGATCTGGTTGCCGCGGGTGTGCAGCCAGTCGTCGCCCGGGGCGGCGGCGGCCGTCCGCGCCCCGGCGGACGCGGCCGGGCGGGGCTCGGGGGCGGTGGCCGCGTCGGCGGCCGGTCCCGCGGCCCACAGCAGCGCTCCGGTGAGGACGGCGGCGGCCAGAGCGCGTAACCGCCGGTGGCGGCCGGAGGGCAGGGTGGTGGGTGACTGTCCCACTGCGTCACGTCCCTACTGTCTAGTACATGTCAAAGCGGCTCGCGATGGGAGCGCTCCCATCGAGCGTTCATGAAGCCAGCCCCGAAAGGAGCTGTCAACCTTCCCCGCAGAAACCGCCCGCGGGAGCGCGTCCGCGGCGGGGCCGCCCCGCGACGGACGGGGGCGGACGGGGGCGGGCGTGGACGAGGGGGGCGTGCGCGGGCGCTGTGCGCGGGCGGTGTGCGCGCGGTCGCCGGGAGAACACGCCCGGTGCTAGAAAGGGTCCATGAGGGGCAAGAATGGACGTCTCGGGCGGACCGGGCGCCGGGGGCGGCTCCTGGGCGTGCGCAGCGCCGCAGGGCAGGTGCTCCTCCTCCAATTCGCGGTGGCCCTGGTGCTGATCGTCGCCGCGGTGATGGCCCTGTCGTACCAGGCGCGGTACGCCAGCGAGCGCGACGCGCGCAACCGTTCGCGCGCGGCGGCCGAGTCCTTCGCGGATGCCCCCGGCACGCTCGCCGCGCTCCGGTCGGCCGACCCGGCGAAGACGCTCCAGCCGCACGCGGTGGACGCCTGGCACGGCTCGGGCGTGGACTTCATCGCCGTCATCTCCCCGGACGGCACCCGCATCGCGGACAGCGACCCGAACCTCGTGGGCACGCGCGCGGAAGGCGTGGAGGAGGCGGCCCGGGGCCGGACGGTCACGGACGTCTTCGAAGGCAGCCCGCACGACGCCGCGCGGGCCGTCGTCCCCGTGATGGACGACCGGGGCACGGTCGTGGGCCTGGTGAGCGCCGGGGTGTCCATCGAGAACGTCGGTGACGCCGTCGACCGGCAGCTTCCGCTGTTCTTCGGCGCCGGCGCCGTCGCGCTCGCCCTGGCGACGGCCAGTTCGGCCCTGGTGAGCAGGCGGTTGCGCCGCCAGACGCACGGCCTCGGCCCGGCCGAGATGACCCGGATGTACGAGCACCACGACGCGGTGCTGCACGCCGTGCGGGAGGGGGTGCTCATCGTCGGGGACGACGGCCGGCTCACCCTCGCCAACGACGAGGCCCGCCGCCTCCTGGACCTGCCGGCCGACGCCGAGGGCCGTCACGTCACCGACCTGGGTCTGGCCGGGGACACCGCCGAGCTGCTCGTGTCGGGCCGCCCGGTCACCGACGAGGTCCACCTCGCCGGCGACCGGCTGCTGGCGGTCAACACCCGGCCGACCGACCCGCACGGCGGCCCGTCCGGCACCGTCGCGACGCTCCGCGACACGACCGAACTGCGGGCCGTGACGGGTGTGGCGGCGGTGGCGCGGGAGCGGTTGAGGCTGCTGTACGAGGCGGGCGTGCGGATCGGGACGACGCTGGACGTCGTACGGACGGCGCAGGAGCTGTCGGAGGTCGCGGTCCCCCGGTTCGCGGACTTCGTGACCGTGGAGCTGCTGGACCCGGTGCTGCGGGGCGAGGAGCCGACGCGGTCCCGCACCGTGATGCGCCGCGCGGCCGTCAGCGGCGTGCGGGACGACCACCCGCTCCAGCCGGCCGGGGACCTCGTCCGGTTCGACGTGCCGACGACGCCGATGGCCGCGGCGCTGGAGCGGGGGGAGGCGGTGCTGGAGGCGGACCTGACGGCGGCGCGCGGCTGGCGGGAGCAGGACCCGGCGGGCGCCGACGCGGCCCTCGCGTACGGCATCCGCTCACTGGTGACCGTCCCCCTCCAGGCGCGCGGGGTCGTCCTGGGCATGGCCAACTTCTGGCGCTCGGCGCCGTCCGGGCGGTTCGGGGACGAGGACGTGGCCTTCGCCGAGGAGCTGGCGGCGCGAGCGGCGGTGGCCGTCGACAACGCGCGCCGGTACACGCGGGAGCACGCCATGGCGGTGACGCTCCAGCGGAGCCTGCTGCCCCGGGTGCTCCCCGAGCAGGACGCGCTGGAGACCGCCTACCGCTACCTGCCGGCGCAGGCCGGGGTGGGCGGCGACTGGTTCGACGTGATCCCGCTGCCCGGCGCGCGGGTCGCGCTCGTCGTCGGGGACGTGGTCGGGCACGGCCTGCACGCGGCGGCGACGATGGGCCGCCTCCGGACGGCGGTGCACAACTTCTCCGCGCTCGACCTGCCGCCGGACGAGCTGCTGGGCCACCTCGACGACCTCGTGTCCCGGATCGACGAGGAGGAGGCCGGGGACACCGGCGCCGGGATCTCCGGCGCGACCTGCCTGTACGCCGTCTACGACCCGGTGTCGGGCGACTGCTGCATGGCGTCGGCGGGCCACTTCGCGCCGGCCGTGGTGCGCCCCGACGGGACGGTGGACTTCCCCGACGTGCCCGTGTTCCCGCCACTGGGCCTGGGAGGGGGGCCGTTCGAGACGTACGAGGTGCGGCTGCCGGAGGGCAGCCGTCTGGTGCTGTACACGGACGGGCTGGTCGAGCACCGGGAACGGGACCTCGACACGGGTCTGCGGCTGCTGCGCGACACGCTCGCCGAGGGGCCGGGGCGGACGCCGGAGGAGACCTGCCGGGCCGTGGTCGACGCCATGCTGCCGCCGCACCGCGGCGACGACATCGCCCTGCTGGTGGCCCGCACCCGGCTGCTGCCGCGGGACCGCGTGGCGGACTGGGACGTGCCGCCCGACCCGGCGGCGGTGGCGCCGGTGCGGGCGGCGTGCGTGCGGCAACTGGAGCAGTGGGGGCTCGACGAGATCGGGTTCACCACGGAGCTGGTGCTCAGCGAGCTGATCACCAACGCGATCCGCTACGGCTCCGCGCCGATCCGCGTGCGGATGCTGCGCGACCGGAGCCTGATCTGCGAGGTGTCGGACGGCAGCAGCACCTCCCCGCACCTGCGGCGGGCGGCCACCACGGACGAGGGCGGACGCGGCCTGTTCCTCGTGTCGCAGCTGGCGGGCCGGTGGGGCACCCGGTACACGCCGAACGGCAAGGTGATGTGGACGGAGCAGCCGCTGACGGGCGGGGCCGCGCCGCTGGAGGTGCCGGCGCTCTTCGACGACGCGGCGTGGTGAGGCCCCGCCGGCGGGCCGCCGTCGCCCTCACACGGGGGGCCCACCGCATCCGCCGCGCCCTCCTCCCGTCCGTCCTCGCCCTGGCCGGGGCGCTCGGCCCGCTGTCGGGGCCGGGCCCCGCCCGCGCGCTCGCCGAGGACGCCGGGGCGGACCCCGGAGCGCGGGCCGCCCTCGCCGAGGCACGGACCGCCGTCCGGCTGGAGCAGGTCCGCCGCGACCCGGACCGGCTCCGGGAGTTCTTCCTGCGCCTGCCCAAGGGCGGGGACCCGCACCACCACCTCGGCGGTGCCGTCCCGACCGAGTCCCTGATCCGGTTCGCCGCCGAGGACGGGCTGTGCGTCGTGGTGCGGACCCTGACCGCCGTCCGCCCGCCGTGCGGGCCGGGCGCGCGGCCCGCCGCCGACGCCCGTACCGACCCGGTGTTCCGCACGGCGCTGCTGCGGGCCTGGTCCACGAGGACGAGTGGCGCGGGCCGCTCCGTACGATGGCCCGTCGCGAGGTGGCCGTCGAGGCGCCGCTCACCAGCAACGCCCAGGTCCTGGGCGTCACCGGCGGCGACCATCCGCTCCCCGTGTACCGGGCGCACGGCGTGCCGGTGGTGCTCGCCACGGACGACCCCGACGTGTCGAGGACGGACATCAGCCGCGAGTACGCGCGCGCCGCGACCGTCCACGGCCTCGGCTACCGGGAGGTGAAAGACCTGGCCCGCGCGTCCCTGGAGTACGCGTTCCTGCCCGGCCGCGGCCTGTGGCGGGGCGCCCCGGCGGCGGACGGCCACCGCCCGGTCCCCGAGTGCGCCGCCGTACCCCCCGGCCACGCCTCCCCCGGCGCCGCCTGCCGCCGGCTGCCGGCGGCCGACCCGAAGGCGACCGCGCAGTGGCGCCTGGAGGCGGCGTTCGCGGTGTTCGAACGGCGGTACGGCGGCTGAGGGGCCCCGGTCACAGGTGGCGGCGGACGGCGGACGCCTCGCGGGCGTACGCCTCGCGGGCCGCGACGGCCGCCTCGCGGGTGGCGACCTCCGCGACCGGCACGTCCCACCAGGCGAACGCGCCGGGCTCCGCCGGGCCGGGGGCGGCCGTCTCGACGTACACGCAGGTGGGCCGGTCGGAGGCGCGGGCCTCGGCCAGCGCCGCCCGCACCTCCCCCGCGGTGCGGGGGCGCAGGACGTCCATGCCGAGGCTGGCGGCGTTGGCGGCGAGGTCGACGGGGAGCGGGTCGCCGGTGAAGGTGCCGTCGGCGGCGCGGTGGCGGTAGGCGGTGGCGAACCGTTCGCCGCCGGTCCGCTCGGAGAGGCCGCCGATGGAGGCGTAGCCGTGGTTCTGGACGAGGACCAGGTTGAGCGGGAGCCGTTCCTGCACGGCGGTGACGATCTCGGTGGGCATCATCAGGTACGTGCCGTCGCCGACGAGGGCCCAGACGGGCGTGTCGGGCGCGGCGAGCTGCACGCCGATGGCGCCGGGGATCTCGTAGCCCATGCAGGAGTAGCCGTACTCCACGTGGTACTGGCGCGGGGAGCGGGCGCGCCACAGCTTGTGCAGGTCGCCGGGGAGGGAGCCGGCGGCGTTGACGACGACGTCCCGGTCGCCGACGACGGCGTCGAGGGCGCCGAGGAGCTGCGTCTGGGTCGGTACGGCGCCGTCGTCGGCCCGGAAGGCGGCGGAGACGACGCGTTCCCAGCGTTCTTTGCCGGTGCGGTACTCGGCCTCGTACGCGGGTGCGACGCGGTGTCCGGCGAGGGCCTCGGTGAGTGCCGCGAGGCCGGCGCGGGCGTCGGCGACGAGGGGGCGGGCGGCCATCTTGTGGGCGTCGAACGGGGTGATGCCGAGGTTGACGAACCGGACGTCGGGCCGGGCGAAGAGGGTGCCCGACGCGGTGGTGAAGTCGGTCCAGCGGGTGCCGACGCCGATCACGAGGTCGGCGGTGCGGGCGATGTCGTCGGCGGCGGCGGTGCCGGTGTGGCCGATGCCGCCGAGGTCGGCGGGGTGGTCGTGGCGCAGGGAGCCCTTGCCGGCCTGGGTGGAGGCGACGGGGATGCCGGTGGCGTCGACGAGGGCCTTCAGGGCGTCCTCGGCCTCGCTGTGGTGGACGCCGCCGCCGGCGACGAGGAGGGGGCGTTTCGCGGCGCGGATCGCGCGGGCGGCCCCGGCGAGTTCGCCGGGGTCGGGGGCGGGGCGGCGCACGGTCCAGATCCGCTCGGCGAAGAACTCCTCGGGCCAGTCGTACGCCTCGGCCTGCACGTCCTGCGGCAGGGCGAGGGTGACGGCGCCGGTCCCGGCGGGGTCCGCGAGGACCCGCATGGCGTGGAGCGCGGACGGGACGAGCGCCTCGGGGCGGGTGATCCGGTCGAAGTAGCGGGAGACGGGGCGGAGCGTGTCGTTGACGGACACGTCGGCGTGGACGGGGTGCTCCAGTTGCTGGAGCAGCGGGTCGGCGGTGCGGGTGGCGAAGTGGTCGCCGGGGAGGAGGAGGACGGGCAGCCGGTTGACGGTGGCGAGGGCGGCGCCCGTGACGAGGTTGGTGGCGCCGGGGCCGATGGAGGTGGTGACGGCCTGGGCGGAGAGCCGGTTCAGTTGCCGGGCGTAGCCGACCGCGGCGTGCACCATGGCCTGTTCGTTGCGGCCCTGGTGGAAGGGCATGGCCCGCTCCCCGACCTCCAGGAGCGCCTGGCCGACGCCGGCGACGTTGCCGTGGCCGAAGATGCCCCAGGTGCCGGCGACCAGCCGGCGGCGCACGCCGTCGCGTTCGGTGTACTGGGTCGTCAGGAAGCGCACCAGCGCCTGGGCGACGGTGAGGCGGCGGGTGGGCGGTCTCATCGGTGGCACCTCACTGCGAGGGGGCGGTGTACAGGGGGAGGCGGGGGTCGGTGGGCTGTCCGGGCCAGGTGGCGCGGATCCAGGCGTGGTCGGGGTGGTCGCGGACCAGCCAGGCGCGTTCGCCGTCGGGGCCGGCCATGACGTTGAGGTAGTACATGTCGTGTCCGGGCGCGGCGATGGACGGGCCGTGCCAGCCGTCCGGGACGAGGACGGCGTCGCCGTCGCGGACCTCGGCGAGGAGGTCGGTGCCCCGTCCCCGGCCGGACGGGGAGACCCGCTGGTAGCCGAGGCCGGGGGTGCCGCCGTGGGCGGCGATCTCGAAGTAGTAGATCTCCTCCAGCCGCGACTCCTCGCCGGGGCGGTGCTCGTCGTGTTTGTGCGGCGGGAAGGAGGACCAGTTGCCGCCGGGGGTGAGGACCTCGACGGCGATGAGCCGGTCGCAGTCGAACGTGTCGGCCGCGGCGAAGTTGTTGACCTGGCGTGAGCAGGTGCCGGTGCCGCGCAGTTCGACGGGGACGGCGGGGGCGGGGCCGTAGCGGGCCGGCAGGCGGCGCTCGCAGCGGGCTCCGGCGAGGGCGAAGCGGCCGCCGTCGCGGGAGGTGATCGTGACGTGGGCGTCGCGGGGGACGTACGCGAAGTCGGTGACGGCGCTGAACACGTCGGGGCGGCCGGTCAGGAGGAAGGTCCGCCCGTCGGCGGTGACGGCGCAGCCGCCGGAGAGCGGCAGGACGATCCACTCGCTGCCGCCGGTGTGGTACGCGTGCCGGCCGCCGGGCGGCAGGCGCAGGACGCGGAGCGCCGAGTGGTCCCAGCCGGCGGAGGCGGGGCCGACGTCGACGGTGTACGGGCCGTTCGCGGCCGTGCCGGCGGGCAGGTGGTGGCTGCTGGTCACGGTGTTCTCCTCACAGTGGTCCGGTGGTGTCCAGGAGGGCGTCCACCTCGGCGGCGGTCGGCATGGCGGAGGAGCAGGCGAGCCGGGAGGCGACGAGGGCGCCCGCGGCGTTGGCGTACCGGGTGGTCCGCTCCAGGTCCCAGCCGGCGAGCAGGCCGTGGCAGAGGGCGCCGCCGAACGCGTCGCCCGCTCCGAGTCCGTTGACCACCTCGACCTCGACGGGCGGGACTTCGGCGGTGGTGCCGTCGCGGTGGACGGCGAGGACGCCGGCGGGGCCCTGTTTGACGACGGCGAGTTCGACGCCGGTGCCGAGGAGGGCGCGGGCGCAGGCGCGGGGTTCGCGGACGCCGGTGGCGAGCTCGCACTCGTCGAGGTTGCCGACGGCGACCGTGGCGTGTCGCAGGGCCTCGGCGTAGTGGGCGCGGGCTTCGGCGGGATCGTCCCAGAGCGCGGGCCGCCAGTCGAGGTCGAGGACGGTGATGCCGGTTCCCGCCCGGGCGCGCAGGGCGGCGAGGGTGGCGGCGCGGCTGGGTTCGGCGCTCAGTCCCGTGCCGGTCGTCCACAGGACGCGGGCGGCGCGCAGGGCGCCGTGGTCGAGTTCGCCGGGGTGGATCTCCAGGTCGGGGGCCTTGGGGTAGCGGTAGAAGTAGAGGGGGAAGTGGTCGGGCGGGAAGATCTCGCAGAAGGTGACGGGGGTGGGGAGGGCGTCGACGGGGGTGACCCAGCGGTCGTCGACGCCGAACTCCCGGAGCGCCCGGCGCACGTACGCGCCGAAGGGGTCGTCGCCGGTGCGGGTGACGAGGGCGACGGACCGGCCGAGGCGGGCGGCGGCGACGGCCACGTTGGCGGCGGACCCGCCGAGGAACCTGCCGAACGTCTCGACCCGCGCCAGGGGCACGCCGGTCCGGAGGGGGTAGAGGTCGACGCCGACGCGCCCCATGGCGATCAGGTCGAAGGGCTCGCCGCGGGTCCGGCCCGCGGCGCCGGCGCCCGGTTCGACGCCGGTGTCGGTCCCGGCGGTCCCAGCGGTCCCAGCGGTCCCGGTGGTCTCGGTGGTCTCGGCCTCGGCGGGCTCGGGGTCGGTGTCGGCGGGTTCGGGCATGCGTGTCGCTCCTGGTGACGGCGGGACGGTTTCCGCGCGGCGGTGGTCGGCGTCGGCTCACTCACGCCGTTACTGCCCTCCCCCTCCGGGGGGATAAAGTCGCAGGGACGCCATTGACCCGCATGGAGAGCGATCTCACACGCCGCGGCGGGACCGTCCGCGCGAGGACGGGCCTCCCGCGGGCCCCCGGCCCCCGGCGCGCGGTGGCGGTGCGCGACGCCACCGTACGGGCGAGGGAGATGGTGGCTCCGCCCCCGGCGCGCGGTGGCGGTACGCCGGACGGGCGGACCGGGCACCGCCCGCGGCGCGGCATCGTGCCGATAGGGTCGGACCACCGTCGAACCCGCCCGTACCAGACCGCCCAGCACCGCCCGCGCCCGGGTGAAAGGACCGCGTATGGACACCGTCGGCACCCCGTCCCTCGACCGCATCAGGATCGGTTCCGCGCCGGACTCGTGGGGGGTGTGGTTCCCCGACGACCCGCGGCAGGTGCCCTGGGAGAGGTTCCTGGACGAGGTGGCCGGGGCCGGGTACGAGTGGATCGAGCTCGGCCCGTACGGCTACCTCCCGACCGACCCGGCCCGGCTCTCCGACGAGACCGCCCGGCGCGGCCTGAAGGTCTCCGCCGGCACGGTCTTCACCTCCCTGCACCGGGGCCCCGCCGTCTGGGACGCGACCTGGGAGCGGGTGAGCCGGGTCGCGGAGCTGACCCGCGCCATGGGCGCGCGGCACCTGGTGGTCATCCCCTCGTTCTGGCGGGACGACAGGACCGCCGAGGTCGTCGAACCGCCCGAGCTGACCGCCGGGCAGTGGGCGGACCTCGCCCGCGGCACGGAGCGGCTGGGCCGCGAGGTGCGGGAGCGGTACGGCCTCGGCATCGTCGTCCACCCGCACGCCGACACGCACCTCGACACGGAGGAGCACGTGGAGCGGTTCCTCGACGCGACCGATCCCGACCTGGTCTCGCTGTGCCTGGACACGGGGCACTACGCGTACTGCGGCGGCGACAGCGTCAAGCTGATCGAGACGTACGGGGAGCGCGTCGGCTACCTGCACCTCAAGCAGGTCGACCCGGCCGTCCTGGCGGAGGTCGTCGAGAACGGCGTCCCGTTCGGGCAGGCCGTGCGGCGCGGGGTGATGTGCGAGCCGCCGTCCGGCGTCCCCGCGCTCGAACCGGTGCTCGCGGCGGCGCAGCGGCTCGGCGTGGACCTGTTCGCCATCGTGGAGCAGGACATGTACCCGTGCCCGCCGGACCGGCCGCTGCCGATCGCGGTGCGCACGCGCCGGTTCCTCCGCTCCTGCGGTGCCTGACCGGCGGGCCTCCGGGGCTTCCCGGTCCCTCCGGACCTGCCGGACCCCGGGGCTCCCGGTCCCTCCGGGCCCTCCAGCCCCCAGGGCCTCCCGGTCCCTCCGGATCCAGGGCCCCCGGTCCCTGTGACCTGCCGGACCTTCCGACCTCCCGGACCTCGGGGAAGGAGACCTTCGACCATGACCCAGCGCGGAACGCTCGGCGTGGCCGTCGTCGGCGCCGGCCGGATGGGCGCCGACCACGTGCGCCGCATCGACCGGGTGATCAGCGGGGCGCGGGTGGCCGCCGTCGCGGACGTGGACGCCGAGCGGGCGAAGGCCGTCGCGGACGGTGTCGACGGCTGCGCGGCGTACACCGACCCGGCCGCCGCGATCGCCGCGCCCGGCGTGGACGCCGTGCTCGTCGCCTCCCCCGGTCCGGCGCACGAGGCGGCGCTGATGGCGGCGCTCCGGCGCGGGCTCCCGGTGCTGTGCGAGAAGCCGCTCACCCCGGACGCGGCGTCCGCGCTGCGGGTGCTGCGGGCGGAGGAGCGGCTGGGCAGGCGGCTGGTCCAGGTGGGTTTCATGCGGCGGTACGACGCCGAGTACCTGCGGCTGAAGGCGCTGCTGGACGGCGGCGGGCTGGGTCGGCCGCTGATGCTGCACCACCGGCACCGCAACGCCTCGTCGCCGCCCTGGTTCACCGGCGAGATGCTCCTCGGCGACTCGGCGGTCCACGAGGTGGACGTCACGCGGTGGCTGCTGGGCCAGGAGATCACGGCGGTGACGGTGATGCGGCCGCGGCCGTCGGGGAACGCCCCCGAGGGCGTCGACGACCCGCAGTTCGCGGTCTTCGAGACGGACGGCGGGGCGCTCGCCGACGTGGAGGTCTACGTCAACTGCCGCTTCGGGTACCAGGTGCAGGCCGAGGCGGTGTGCGAGAACGGCACCGCGCGGATCGGCGACGCGCACGGGATGCTCGTCGCCGCGGGCGGCCGGTGGGGCGGTTCGATCGCGCCGGGGTTCGTGGAGCGGTTCGAGGAGGCGTACGACCGGCAGGTGCGGGCCTGGGTGGACGCCGCCCTGCGCGGTGGGGCCACCGGCCCGAGCTGCTGGGACGGGTACGCGGCGGCGGCCGTCTGCGAGGCGGCCCTCCGGGCGCGGGCCGAGGGCCGCCGGGTGGAGGTCGGCCTGGTGGAGCGGCCGGCCCTCTACCGCTGACGTGCGCGACCGGGCACCCGGCGGGCCGGGGTCCGGCGCGTCGGGTGCCCGGAGGGCGGGTCAGTACGGGCCGTTGACGTTGTCGATGGATCCGTACCGGTCGGCGGCGTAGTTGCACGCGGCGGTGATGTTGGCGACCGGGTCGAACGGGTCCAGGGACGTGCCGGGCACGTGGTAGGCGCTGAACGTGGGGTCGATGACCTGGAGGAGCCCCTTGGAGGGCGTCCCGGCGGCGGCGTTGGAGTCCCAGTTGTTGATGGCGAGCGGATTGCCGGAGGACTCGCGCATGACGTTGCGGTGAATTCCGTCGTAGGTTCCCGGAATTCCGTGCTGGGCCATGATGTCCAGCGATTCCTTGATCCAGCCGTCGAGGTTGTCGGCGTACGTCTTCACCGCGACGGGGGTGACGACGGCGCGGGCCTCGGAGCGGTCGGCGCGGGCCGGTTCGGAACGCTCCGCCGAAGCCGCCGCCGCGGCGCCGACGGTGAGCTTCAGACCGGGCCGGATGTGTGACGGGTCGTCACCGATGGCCTTCTTGTTGTCCTCGTACAGCTTCTTCCAGCCGCCGCTCACGGAATGCTCGCCGGCGATACCGGAAAGGGTGTCGCCGACGGTCACGGTGTACGTCACGGGCTTGGCGGCCTGGACGGCGGCGGCCGGCGCGACGACGGCCACGGCGGGCGCCGCGACCGGTGCGGCGGAGGCGGTGGCGGCGCCGGTCAGGGGCAGGGCGAGGGCGGCCCCGCCGGTACTCGCGACGACGAGCCCGCGGCTGAGGCGGCTGTTCTTGGGGCGACGGTGCTTACCCTGTGCGGGCATGGGGATTTTCCTCTCCGACGCCTGCGAGGTGAGCTGTCGGGTTCGGGCGGGAGATGCCCGGCCGCAGTCTCCCGCGACTTCACCCCTAGCCGCTCCGGACACCGGACCGGCGACTTACCTGGTTCCCCCGCTCCTGCCGAGCGCGCGTGTGTGGGTGCTGGAATCCGGAAGGCGGCAGGATTCGGCGTTCCCTCCGGAATGACGGTGACCGTAAACGAAATCCGCCGGGAGGAACAAGGGCGGGAATTCCGGCCGATGATCCATTGCAGCCCCGTTCGGCGGTGAATTCCGTGCCCCCGCGCGGCGTCCGGGGAATTCCGCCGTCCGCCCGCCGTGACCGACATCACGGTTTTCGCCTCCCGCCCACCCCCTACCACCCCACCACAAAAAGGAGGTAAGTAGTCCATATTAAATTAATACCCTCAAATGGTAATAAGCCGGACATGTACCCCGGATCGGCTCCGTACGGGTGCTTGGAGCACCTGGAACGGCGAGTGCGATTGCGCTTCCCATCCGAACGCCGAAGGTGTGAGTGGCAGATATCGACTGAAAAGGGGTAAAAGTGCATAAGAGATCGATGAGGACGTCACCGCGTCGGACCCTGGCGGCCGCGGCCGTGCTGTTGGGTCTGACGGCGGTCGCGGCGCCGGTCCCCGCGCCTGCGGCACCGGCGCCGCAGGGCGCGTCCTCCGCCTCCGCCCCCGGCTCCGTCATCGCCGACTGGGCGCGACTGACGGCGGAGGTCGTGGACCCCGAGAACCGTCTGATCTCGCCGGAGAAGGCCCTGTGGCACGCCCTCGTCTCGGCGGGCATGTACAACGCGGTGGTCGGGATCGAGGGCCGGTACGAGCCGTACCGCTGGAACGGACGGGCGCCTCGTACGGCGTCGTCCGTGGCCGCCGCCGCGACCGCCGCCCACGACGTGCTGCGGCACTACTTCCCGCAGGCGGCGGCCCGACTGAGGGCCGCCCACGCCGCCTCGCTCGCCGCGGTGCCGGACGGGTGGGCGGAGAAGGCGGGGGTGGCGTTCGGCCACCGCGCGGCCACCCACGTCATCGCGTTGCGGAAGAACGACGGCCACGGCGCCCGGGTCGCCTTCCCGGCCTCCCCCGCCCCCGGGGTGTGGCGCCCCACACCGACGGCGTACCGCCCCTTCGCCACCGCGTGGCTGGCACGGCTGCGCCCACTGCTCATGGACCGGCCCGACCGGTTCCGTCCCGGGCCGCCGCCCGCGCTGCCGTCCGCCCGCTACGCCGCCGACCTGAACGAGGTGAAGGCGTACGGCGCGAAGGACAGCCCGGTGCGGAGCCGGTGGCAGACCGACACCGCGCGGTTCTTCGTCGACCTCGACCTGCAGGGCGCCCTGGCCGACCGCGCCGCGCGGAACGGCCTCGACCTGGTCGACACGGCACGCCTGTTCGCCGCCGTCAACACCGTCCAGATCGACGCGACGATCGCCGCGTGGGACGCCAAGCTGCACTACGGCACCTGGCGGCCCATCACCGCGATCCGCGAGGCCGACCGCGACAACAACCCCCGCACCCAGGCCGACCCGGCGTGGGAGCCGCTCCTGGAGACCCCCTCGCACCCCGACTACCTCAGTGGCCACACCACCACCACCGGCGCCTTGGCCCGGACGTTGACGCTGCTGTCCGGCAGCCCGTTCCTCGACCTGCGCATCACGTCGGCCTTCGCGAAGGAGACCCGGTACTACGCCTCCGCCCACGAGTACAACCGGGACGTCGTGAACGCTCGCACCTGGGCGGGCATCCACACCCGTACGGCGAACACGGTCGGCACGCGGACGGGCGAGCGGGTCGCCGCCTGGGCGCTCGCCCGCCACTTCCGCCCGCTGACCGACCAGCCCGCCGACCGACCGGCCGACCGACCGACCCGCTGACCGGCCGGCCCGCCGACCGACCCGCCGGCCGGCCGGCTGACCGGCCGGCCGCGGGCGGCGGCGCACCGGGCCTGACGATCCGTCAGAGGACGGCGTCGAACCCGTCCCAGTGCTGGGCGACCTGGACGCGCGACCGGAACGGCGCCGCCGCGTTCCCGGTGCCCGTGTACTGCCACAGGACACCGGCCGTGTCGCGGGCGAGCAGCTCCGGGTGGCCGTCCGCCGTGACGTCGCCGTACGCGACGAGCACGTCGTAGATGTTCCAGCCGGTGCCGATCTGGCGGCGGGCCTGGAGCGGGGCGTTGCCGTCGCCGGTGCCCTGGTAGAGCCAGAGCGCGCCGGAGCCGTCGCGGGCGATCAGGTCGGCCTTCCGGTCACCGGTGACGTCGAGGCCACCGGTGAGGGAGGTGTAGATGTTCCAGCCGGTGCCGGCCTGGCGACGGGCCTCGAAGGGCCGCGCCGGGTCGCCCGTGCCCCGGTACAGCCAGAGCACGCCCGACCCGTCCACGGCGAGCAGGTCGTGCCGGCCGTCACCGGTCAGGTCGCCGGCGCCGCGGATCGACCGGTACGCGCCCCAGCCGGAGCCGACCCGCACCGGGGGCTCGAAGGAGGTGCGTCCCCCGCCGGCGAGCCGGTGGTACCAGAGCACGCCGGACGCGTCGCGCGCCACCACGTCGCCGCCGCGGCCGCGGACGTCGATCGGCGCGAGCTTGGTGAGGCGGTCGTACTGGCCCCAGTTCACACCGAGGTCCTTGCCCCACTCGACGTCCAGCGCCGACCCCTCCCCTTCGTAGGAGCCGTACGCGCGCATGTCGCCGCTCCGGTCGCGGGCGAGGACGTCCCAGTCCATCGGCACGGCGCTGACGCCGGCCACGTCGAACCGGCCGGCGGCGGTGGCGTCGGCCGCCCCGGACGCGGGGGCGAAGCGGGCGTCGACGGCGACGTGCCAGGAGGGCACGGAGGCGGACGCGGAGACCCGGTAGGTGAGCGTGTGCCGGCCCGCCGGCAGTTCGCAGCTCACCTTTTCGAGGAGCAGGGCGGACCCGGGGTACGTGCACGGCTGCTCCACGCCGTCCGGGGCGCCGACGGTGAGGCCGATGGACCACTCGTCGCGCATGCCCCAGGGTCGCTGGTCGTCGGCGGTCTGGAAGCCGAGGGTCAGTACGCCGCCCTCCGCCGCGTCGACCGTCACCGTGTGGACGGCCTGACCGCCCGCGGCGACGCCGGGCGTGGTGAGGACGACCGGGCCGTTGGCGCCGTCCGCGGCGTGCGCCGCCGTCCCACTCGCCCCCGCCACTCCCGTGGCCAGCAGCGCCCCGGCCGCTCCCAGGGCGCCCAGCCGGCGCCGCCCTCCGCGCAGGATCTTCCGCATACCGCGGTCCCTCCCCTAATCCTCGTACGTGGTGTACTCGATGCCGTCGACGCGTTCGACGCGGCCGACGTATTTTCGAACACTACCCGCACGGAAAGGGGTGGGTGGCGGGTCGTCAGGCGGCGGGGGCCAGTTCGACCAGGCCGAACAGGAGGGCGTAGCCCCGGGGCAGGCCGGCGAGGATCCGCCGCGTGAGGGCGTCACCCACGTGCGCGCCGACGACGCTCAGGACCGTGGAGGTGGCCCAACGGGCCTCGGCGGGGGTGAGCGGCGCGAGGGCGCGGGCGACGCGCTCGACGAACTCGGGCGCGGCGACGGGCTCCGTGACCGGGATCTGGGCGGCGAGGAGGGCGCCGGCCTCGGCGGGCAGGACCCGTACCAGTTCGCAGCGTTCGTCGCCGATGACGTGGCCGCCCAGCACCGTCAGCACGGCCCGCAGGACGCGTTCCGCCTCCGCGTCGGAGTCGTAGCGGCCGGCGGTGCGGATGCGGTCCACGAGTTCCTGCCACGTCATGCTGGAAAGCCTTTCCTCCCCGGTCGCGCCCGTGGGCGGCCGTGTGTCGTCTGTGGTGGTCAGGCCGCCCGCGGGCGGCCGAAGAGAAGGTCGTACCCCGGAGGGAGCTGGAGCAGGACGCGGCGCATGAGGTCGTCGCCCGCGGCATCGGCGACCACGCTCAGCACGGCGCCGACGTCCCACTTGGCGGTCTCCTCGGTGGCTCCCTCGATCCACGCCGCGGTGGCGCGGACGAACCGCTCCGGGGAGAGGGGCTCGGCGGCCTGGAGGGGGTTGAGCAGGATCAGCTCGAAGGTCTCCGGCAGCCGGGCGGCCAGTTCCGCCCGCACCTCTCCGACGAGGTGCGCGCCGAGCAGCGCCAGGACGACCCTGGCGGCGCGCTCCGCCTCCTGCGGTGACGCGTACTCGCCGCGGTCCTGGACGGCGTCCAGGAACGGCTCCCATCTCATCTGCATCGCGCGTCCTTTCCGGCCTGCGGAGGGCGGATTCCTCCGCCCTCCGTCCGCGCTGCGAGCGGGGTCCGATCAGCCGCCGAGCTCCTTGCGCGAGCCGTCGCCTGCGGCACTGATGGCGATCTTGCGCGGCTTGGCGCGTTCGGCGATCGGGATGCGCAGGGTCAGGACACCCGCGTCGTAGTCGCCCTTGATGTTCTCCACATCGAGGGTATCGGCCAGCATCACCTGGCGGGAGAACACGCCCAGGGGACGCTCGGACAGCTCCATCTGCACGCCCTCGGCCTTCGCCTGCGGCCTGCGTTCGGCCTTCACCGTCAGCATGTTCCGCTCGACGTCGACGTCGATGGCGTCCGGGTCCACGCCGGGCAGGTCGAAGGCGATCACGTACTCGTCGCCTTCGCGGTACGCGTCCATCGGCATCGCGGTGGGCCGCGACCACGTCCCCGACGCGCCCAGCAGCCTCTGGGCGATCCGGTCGAACTCCTGGAACGGATCGGTGCGCATCAACATCGTGAACCACCTCCACTGGCTCGGACGCTCCATGCCAATGCGGTCACCTGTGTCCTGTTGTAACATGTCATCGGAACGATGACAATCCCCTCCGTCATCTAAGTGATGACAATGCCCTTCGTCATCGAAAGAATGACAATCCCCCGCGTCATCGGACCGATGACCACTGGTTCCCGTGGAGGAGGCCCTGTGAGCGAAGCCGAGCAGCCGACGCCGCACTCACCGGCCCCCGGCTCCCTCGTCGCCGCCGCGACCGCGCTGAGCGCGATCGACGAGGCGATCCGCACGGCGCACGGCGCCCCGGCGGGCGAGGGGGGGAGCGGACCGCAGGTCCCCCCGCCCGGCACGGAGGACGCCCTCGCGGCCCTGCTCCTGCTCAGGGAGGTGCGGCGGCGGCTGGCGGACTGGGAGCCCGCGCTCATCGAGGCGGCCCGCTCGGCCGGCGCCAGCTGGGCCGACCTCGCCGGTCCGCTCGGCGTGGCCAGCCGGCAGGCGGCCGAGCGCCGCTACCTGCGCCTGCGGCCCGGCGGCGGCCACGGCACGACGGGCGACCAGCGCGTCAAGGCGACCCGCGACCGGCGGGCCGCCGACCGCTCGGTGAGCGCGTGGGCCCGGCGCAACGCCGCGGACCTGCGGCAGCTCGCCGGGCAGATCACGGCGCTCGACGACCTCGCCCGGCAGGCCCGGTCGCCGATCGGCCGGCTCACCGAGGCGCTCGCCGGGGACGACGCGGCCGGCCTCATCGGCCCGCTCGCCGCCACCGGCCCGCACCTGCGGGGCCGGCACCCGGAGCTGGCCGCGCGGGTCGAGGACGTGGCGCGGCGGACGGACGAGCTGCGCCGGGCCAGCGACCACGACCGGCGCTCCCTCGGCTGACCCCCGCGGGTTCCGCCTGAGGAGGGACGGGGGTACGGACCGCTGCGAGGTGATGACCGTGGCGACAGGGCAGGACGCGGGCGGCGTCCGGCGCGACCCCTACGCGGTGCTGGGGGTGGCGCCGACGGCGTCGGCCGAGCAGATCGCCTCCGCGTACCGCGGGCTCGTCCGCGCGCTGCACCCGGACGGCGCCCCGGGCCGGGGCGAGGCGGAGCGCCGGGCGTCCGCCGGACGGTTCGACGAGGTGGTCGCCGCGTACCGGGTGCTGCGCGACCCGGCGCGACGTGCGGCGTACGACGACGGCCGCCGCGCGCACGACGCCCGGCGGCGGCCCCGCCCCGCCCCCGCCGTGCGGGTGGAGCCCCGCCGGGAGGCCCCGGCGCACGGCGGCGGGCTGCTGTGGGTGGGGCCGGTCCGGGTACGACCGCCGCGGTGGGACCCGGGCCGCGCGCGGCCCCGTGACGCCGGGGACGCACCGGGGTACGGGCCCGGCGGGTAGCGGCGACCGGCACAGGCCCGACCGCCGCCCCGGCCGGGGCCCCGTGGACGCCCCGGCCAAAGGCGGCGGTCGGGGCGTCGGCCACTCGGGTGGCCGTGTGCCGCAACCGCCTGTGCCGCGCGTGCGGGGCCCCCGCCGGGGCCTACCGTCGACCCCATGTCAGGAGAGGTCCGGGAGGACTCCGCCCGCCGGCGGCCGGTACGGGCCGGTGGGCGCGGTACCGGGAGGGGCCCGGGCCGGGCGCGCGGCGCGGTGCGCGGGCTGCGGGCGCTGCTCGTGCTGCCGCTGCTGGCCTCGCCCCTGGCGTCCTGCGGCTCCGGCGAGCCGGCCGGGCCGACGACGCTGAACTGGTACAACTTCCCCGACGACTCCGGGGCGCTGGCCGCCGCGGCGCGCAACTGCTCCCGCGCGTCGAACGGCCGCTACCGGATCGCGTACCACAAGCTGCCGCGCACCGCCGACGGGCAGCGGCAGCAGTTGGTGCGCCGGCTGGCCGCCGAGGACGACTCGATCGACATCATGGGCCTCGACGTCACGTGGGCCGCCGAGTTCGCCGAGGCGGGCTGGATCCTGCCGTGGACCGGCGGGGCGCGCCGCCGCGCCGAGCGGGGCACCCTCGAAGCACCGCTCCGGACCGGCACGTGGAAGGGCCGGCTGTACGCGGTCCCGTACAACACCAACACGCAACTGCTCTGGTACCGCGCCGACCTCGTCGACCGCCCGCCGCGCACCTGGGCGGAGATGCTGGCCGTCGCCCGCCGGCTGGCCGCCGAGGGCAAACCGCACCACGTCGAGGTCCAGGGCGCCCAGTACGAGGGGCTGACGGTCTGGTTCAACACGCTCGTGGCCAGCGCGGGCGGCTCGATCCTCGACGCCGACGCGACCGCGCCGTCGCTGGGGCGGCCCGCGGTCCGGGCGGCCACGATCATGCGGGACCTCGCCAGGTCGCCGGCGGCCGACCCGTCGCTGCCGAACCAGATGGAGGACCAGAACCGGCTCGCCATGGAGTCCGGGCGGGCGGCGTTCCAGGTGAACTACCCGTTCGTCCACCCGTCGATGAAGGCCAACAACCCGGAGCTGTTCCGGCACTTCCGCTGGGCGCCGTACCCGAGGGTGGACGCCTCGCGGCCCGCCAGGCCGACGGTCGGCGGGATCGACCTCGCGATCGGCGCGTACTCCCGCCACCCCCGGCAGGCGTTCGAAGCGGCGCTGTGCCTGCGCAACCGGGAGAACCAGATCGCGGCGGCCGTGGACGGCGGACTGCCGCCGACCTTGCGGGAGCTGTACGCGGACGAGGAGTTCGTCCGGAGCTACCCGTTCGCCGACGCCATCTACCAGTCGTTGCAGAACGCGAGCGTCCGCCCCCGCACCCCCGCCTACCAGAACGTGTCCGTCGTCATCGCCCACACGCTGTCCCCGCCCTCGGCGATCGACCCCCGCCGGTCCGTGGAGACCATCGGGGACCAGATCGAGGACGCCCTCCAGTCGAAGGGGCTGATCCCGTGAGGCGCGCCGCCGGGGAACGGGTCGGGAACGGCGCGGCGGGGCCGGGAGCGACGGCCTCCGCGCGGCTCCCCGAGGGGGCGCGGCAGGAGCGCCGGCTCGGCTGGCTGCTGTGCGCGCCCGCCGTGCTGGTGATGGCGGCCGTGACGGCGTACCCGATCGGCTACGCGGTCTACCTGTCGCTGCAACGCCACGACCTGCGCTTCCCCGACCGGGCGGAGTTCGTGGGGCTGGGCAACTACGCGGCGGTGCTGTCGTCCCCGTTCTGGTGGGAGGCGTTCGGGGTGACGCTGCTCATCACGGTCGTGTCCGTCGCGGTCGAGCTGGTGCTCGGGATGGCGCTGGCGCTGGTGATGCACCGCACGGTCCTGGGGCGCGGCACGGTCCGCACGGCGGTCCTCGTCCCGTACGGCATCGTCACCGTCGTCGCCGCGTTCTCCTGGCAGTACGCCTGGACCCCCGGCATCGGTTACCTCGCCGCGCTGCTGCCGGCCGGGGAGGCGCCGCTGACGGAGCGGTGGCCGGCGCTGGGGCTGATCATCCTGGCGGAGGTGTGGAAGACGACACCGTTCATGGCGCTGCTGCTGCTCGCCGGGCTGGCGCTGGTGCCGGAGGAGACGCTGCGCGCCGCGATGGTGGACGGGGCGGGCGGGTGGCAGCGGTTCACCCGGGTGATGCTGCCGCTGATGAAGCCGGCGATCCTGGTGGCGCTGCTGTTCCGCACCCTGGACGCGTTCCGCGTCTTCGACAGCGTCTTCGTGCTGACGGCGGGCGCGCACGGCACCGGCTCGGTGTCGATCCTCGGCTACGACAACCTGTTCACCGCGCTCAACCTCGGCATCGGATCGGCGGTCTCCGTGCTGATCTTCCTGTGTGTGGCGTTGATCGCCTTCGCGTTCGTCAAGCTGTTCGGGGCGGCCGCCCCCGGGGCCGGGGAGGGCGACCGCTGATGGCACGTGCGGGGAAGAGGCATGTGACCGGGTGGGCGATCGCCAACGTCGCCGTCGTGGCGTACGCGCTGTTCCCCGTCTGGTGGATCGCGGCGCTGTCCTTCAAGGACCCCTCGACGCTGACGGACGGCAGTGTCGTCCCGACGAAGTGGACGTGGGACAACTACCGGGGGATCTTCGAGACGTCGGTGTTCACCCGGGCGCTGGTCAACTCGATCGGCATCGCGCTGATCGCCACGGCCGTCGCCGTGGTGCTGGGCACGATGGCCGCGTACGCGGTGGCCCGGCTGCGCTTCCCGGGGAAGCGGCTGCTGATCGGGCTGTCGCTGCTGATCGCGATGTTCCCGCCGATCTCACTGGTCTCGCCGCTGTTCGACATCGAGCGGGCCCTGGGGCTGTTCGACACGTGGCCGGGGCTGATCCTGCCGTACATGACCTTCTCGCTGCCGCTGGCGATCTACACGCTGTCGGCGTTCTTCCGGGAGATCCCCTGGGACCTGGAGAAGGCGGCGAAGGTCGACGGGGCAACGCCCGCGCAGGCGTTCCGACTGGTGATCGCGCCGCTGGCGGCGCCCGGGGTGTTCACGACGGCGATCCTGGTCTTCATCTTCTGCTGGAACGACTTCCTCTTCGCGATCTCCCTCACCTCGACGCAGTCGGCGCGGACGGTCCCGGCGGCGATCGCGTTCTTCACCGGCAGCAGCCAGTTCCAGGAGCCGGCCGGGTCGATCGCCGCCGCCGCGATGGTGATCACCGTGCCGATCATCGTCTTCGTGCTGCTGTTCCAGCGGCGCATCGTCGCCGGACTGACCTCGGGGGCCGTCAAGGGCTGACCCGCGCCCCGCCCCGTCCCCTACGCCTACGCCTACGGCATCCCCACCAAGGAGCACCGACAGTGGCCGAGATCGTTCTCGAGGGCATCACCAAGAGGTACCCGGACGGTGCCGTGGCCGTGCGGGACGTCGACCTGACCGTCGCCGACGGGGAGTTCGTCATCCTGGTGGGGCCCTCCGGCTGCGGGAAGTCCACGACCCTCAACATGATCGCGGGCCTGGAGGACATCACCGAGGGCACGCTCCGCATCGGCGGGCAGGTCGTCAACGACAAGGCGCCGAAGGACCGCGACATCGCCATGGTCTTCCAGAGCTACGCCCTCTACCCGCACATGAGCGTGCGGGAGAACATGGGCTTCGCGCTGCGCCTGGCGAAGACGGACAAGGCGGTGATCCGGGAGAAGGTGGAGGAGGCCGCCCGCGTCCTCGACCTCACCGAACACCTGGACCGCAAACCGGCGAACCTGTCGGGCGGACAGCGGCAGCGCGTCGCCATGGGCCGCGCCATCGTCCGCAGCCCCAAGGCGTTCCTGATGGACGAGCCGCTGTCCAACCTGGACGCGAAGCTGCGCGTGCAGATGCGCACCCAGATCTCCCGGCTCCAGCAGCGGCTCGGCACGACGACCGTGTACGTGACGCACGACCAGACCGAGGCGATGACCCTCGGGGACCGCGTGGTGGTGATGCGCGGCGGCGTCGTCCAGCAGGTCGGCACGCCCCAGCACCTGTACGACCAGCCGCGCAACCTGTTCGTGGCCGGGTTCATCGGGTCGCCCGCGATGAACTTCCTGCACGCCTCGCTGGAGGAGGGCGTCCTGCGCACCGCGGTCGGGGACCTGCCGCTGGACGCGGGGGTACGCCGGCTGCTGGAGCGGGCCGGGGCGCCGCGGGACCTGGTCGTGGGCCTGCGGCCGGAGGCGTTCGAGGACGCGGCGCTGGTGGACCCGGACCTGCCGGGCGCCCGGTTCACGGCGACGGTGGACGTCGTCGAGTCCCTCGGCTCCGACGTGTACGCCCACTTCACGGAGGAGGGCTGGGAGCCGGCGGCGAGCGAGGACCTCGCGGAGCTGGCGGCGGACTCCGGGGCGTCCGAGACCGGGGGCGGCGGGCACCAGATCATCACCCGGCTCAGCACGGCGACCCGGGTGCGGGAGGGCGCCCGGGCGGAGCTGTACGTCGACACGTCGGGCATGCACGTCTTTGATCCGCGGTCCGGCGCCAACCTCACCCGCCGCGAGACCGCGGAGGGCGAGGTCTGACGGCGTCCCGGCCGGCGGAGCCGGGACGGGGACCGGGACGGGGCTGGAACGGGGGCTGGAACGAGGCCGGTCGGGGGCCGAGGTGAGACCCGGCGCGGGGCCGGGACGGGGGCCGGGGCGAGACCCGCACGGAGGCCGGGGTGAGACCGGGGCGGAGCCAGCGCGGGAGCCGGGGTGAGGCCGGGACGGGGCCGGGGCGAGGCCGGCGCGGGAGCCGGGGCTGGGCCGGGACAAGACCGGCGCAGGGCCGGGACGGGGCGAACGGCACGGTCGCGGCCGTTCGTCACCTCATCCGATGAGTGGCGTGATCCTGACACGGTCGCGTGGTGTGACCCCAGCGAGACCAGATACCTGACGACGTCACCTCGCCCTCCCGGGGCGGACGAGGTGAAGCACGACGTCGCTCGCCCGTCACCGACCGATCGGAGACCCCATGAGGCTGCCCGCGCGCCGCGCATCCGCCGCCCTCCTCCTCCTGCTGATGCCGCTCGCGGCCACCCCGGCCACCGCGGCCGGGTCCGACACGGAACCGCCCCGCACCACCCCCGCCCCGCTGCGCCCGGCCCCGGCGGACGGGATCGACGGCCAGTACATCGTCACCCTCGAACCGGACGCGACCCCCGCCCAAGTGACCCAACACGCCGGGGTCACCCCGCTGTTCTCGTACGAGAAGGTGGTGCGCGGATTCGCCGCGAAACTGACGCCGGCGCAACTGTCGAACGTACGGTCGACCCCGGGGGTCGCGGCGGTGGAGCAGGACGCGGTGGTCAGCACCGTCCCGGTCCCGGAGACACGGGCCCCCGCGAGCAGCTGGGGCCTGGACCGGATCGACCAGCCGTTCCTGCCGCTGAACGGCCAGTACAACGTGAAAGGCACCGGCGCCGGCGTGTCGGCGTTCATCCTCGACACCGGCATCGACTACGGCCACCCGGAGTTCACCGGCCGGGCGCGCCCCGGGTTCGACGCGATCGGCGACGGGCGCAACGGCCGGGACTGCAACGGCCACGGCACCCATGTCGCGGGCACCGTCGGGGGCGCCACCCACGGGGTGGCCCGCCAGGTGGGACTGGTCAGCGTACGGGTCCTCGACTGCGAGGGCAGGGGCTCCTTCGCCGGGATCATCGCCGGACTGGAGTGGGTGGCGGTGAACTCGAACCGGCCTTCGGTGCTCAACGCCTCGCTCGGCGGCCCGCGCTCCGAGGTGGTCAACACGGCGACCACCGTCCTGTCCGACAAGGGCGTCCTGCCGGTCGTCGCGGCCGGCAACAGCTCCGCCGACGCGTGCGGCGTCTCCCCCGCCAGCGCGGCCCGGACCATGACCGTCGGCGCCACGAACCACCTGGACCAGGAGGCGTCGTTCTCCAACTTCGGCCCCTGCCTGACGATCTACGCGCCCGGCACGCAGATCAAATCGGCCAAGCTGGGCGGCGGCAGCACCCACATGAGCGGCACGTCCATGGCCAGCCCGCACGTCGCCGGGGTCGCCGCCCTCTACAAGCAGCGACACCCGACCGCGTCGTCCCGCGCGGTCGCCGCGTGGATCGTCGAGCAGTCCGTGAAGGACGTCCTCACGGTGACCAAGAGCTCCCCGAACCGGCTCGTCCAGACCGGCGGCCTGTGACCCGCTCCCCCCTTTTTTTCGGGGCGCCTTCGGCTCCGGAGCGCCGGAAGCCTGCGCCGACGGTCGACCGTGCTCAGCCCCTCCTTCGTCGGGGCCTGCGCGCGCTCTCCCTTTCGGCGCAGGCGCGCCCCTTCACCTCAGTCGCCCGGGACAGGGACCGGGCCGCCATACCCCCACAGGCATACGGCCCTCCACCCCACTCACCCGGAACCAGGAGCCAGGCCGCCATACCCTCACAGGCACACGGCCCTCCACCCCACTCACCCAGGACCAAGGGCCGGGCCGCCGTGCTCCCGCAGACGCACGGCCCCCCGCCTCACTCGCCCCGCAGGTGGTCGAGGACCGTGCGCGCGGCCCGCTCCACGGCTCCGCGGGCCTCGTCCGTGTGGTCGACGGTCTCGAAGCCGTGGTGCGCGCCGGGCACGTCGACCACCTCGACGGCCGCCCCGCAGTCGGCCGCGGCGGTGAGGAACTCCTCGACGGTCGCCGCGATCTCGGGCCGCTCCCGCTCCACGCGGGTCACCACGAGCGGCAGCCGGCCGGCCGTGCGGACCGCGGCGGCGGGCCGGAAGCGCGACCCGGACATCCCCCAGTTGGGCAGCGGCACGAGTATCGGGTACGTCGCGGCCACGCAGCGCAGCCACGGCGGCGGCGCGGCGAGCCACTCCGCGGACAGCAGGGCGCCGGCGGAGAAGAACCACAACGCGACCCGGTCGGCGTCGACGCGCGGATCGGCCCGTACGAGGGCGACGGCGTCGGCGACGTCCTCGGCGGCGCGCGCGTAGTCGGAGATGTCGTGCAACCGGTGGTCGAGGGTGACGCCGACGGCGCCGAGACCGGCGACGTACCGGCCGTAACCGGTGAACGCGGGCCAGTCGCGCGGGGTCGGGCTCACTCCGGCGGGCACGGGGCCGCCGTGGACGAACACGACGGCCGGCGCGGGCCGTTCGGGGCCGGCGTCGTCGGGGAGGTACAGGTCGACGGCGCCGTGCCGCTCGCGGGGCCGTTCGGGTACGTCCAGCAGGAAGGGGCGCAGGTGCGACGGCGGTTCGGTCCCGGCGGGGGCCAGGCGGTGGCCCTCACCGGCGGCCGCGCCGAGCAGGGCGTCCGCGAGCTCCGCGGGCACCGACAGCATCGGCCAGTGCCCGGTGGCGAGTTCGAAGAACGTCACGCGGGGGTCGACGAGCGCCTGGAACCGGGGGTCCCCGAGCTCGACGAGCGCCTGGACCGTGGCGATGCCCGCCCCGCTGGCGAGGCACAGGACCCCGGTCACCGGCACCTTCCCGGCCGCGCCGGTCAGCCGGAGCGGCGCGGTGAGGGTGCGCGGCGGCTGCGGCACGGCCAGCCGGGTGAGCCGCTCCAGGGCGTCGGCGGGGACGCCCTCGGTGCTGCCCCAGCGGCTCCACGCGCCGGGGGTCGCGGGCGGCTCCACCGGTTCGTCCCCGGCGTCCTGCCGCAGCAGCCGCTCGCGCACCGCCTCGTCGAGGACCAGCTTCAGCGCCGGATCGCCGTCCTGCGGCATGCCCGCGTCCAGGTGGACGATCCGGGCGGTCCGCCCGGGGCGCAGGTCGGCGGCGCCGAGCACGGGGTGGATGCCGTACCCGTGCCCGACGAGGACGACCTCCGCGGCGGCGGCCCCGTCGACGAGCCGCACCACGTGCCGGACGTGGGCGTCCAGGTCCGCGTCGGGGTCCGCCGGGAGCGTCGCCGCGTGCACCTCGGCGCCCGCCCCCCGCAGCCGGTCCACCACCTCGTCCCAGATCCACCCGCCGGTGAAGACCTCTCCCACCAGTACGAACGCCGTCATGAGCCCTCCTTGCCGCTGTTTCGTGCCGCACCGCACGCTAGGAGCTCCCCCAGGGGGAGATTCAAGGAGGACCGGGGCGCGGAAAACCCGGTGCCGCAGGCCCGGGCCGCTCACTACACTCGCGGTGCGCGCCGCCGGCACACCGCCGCGGCGTGCCGCCACGAGTGACCGGACGACGAGTGGAGGGGGCCCGGCCGTGCGAGACCACACCGCTGTCGCCGCCCCCTGGTCGCGGTACGACGTGATCCTGGTGTCCTCGTAGGCCCGGTGCCCGCTGCGCGGCCGGCACCGGCCGTCCCGTGACGAGACGTCGCCCCTTCCTCCCCCGCCCGGCCGTGGTGCCGGGGCCGTTCCGGCGTGCCGTTCGGGCACGGGGGCCACCCGGCCGTGCCCGGGCGCGTCCGGCACGGGGAATCGCGCCGCCCACCCACTGCTCCACCCGGCAGAAAGGCCACGGGCCGTGCGTACCGACCCGCGACACCGCACCACCGCTTCCCCCGCCACGCGTACGGAACCTCGGCGTCCTCGCCCACGTGGACGCCGGGAAGACCACCGTGACGGAGCGGATCCTGTACCTGACGGGCGCCGTCCACAAGCGGGGCGAGGTCCACGACGGGACGACCGTCACCGACTTCGACCCGCAGGAGCGCGACCGGGGCATCACCATCTTCGCCGCGGCCGTGAGCTGCGTCTGGGACGGCCACCGGATCAACCTCATCGACACGCCCGGCCACGTCGACTTCTCCGACGAGGTGACCCGCTCCCTGCGCGTCCTCGACGGGGCGGTCGCCGTGTTCGACGCGGTCGCCGGGGTGGAGCCGCAGAGCGAGGCCGTGTGGCGGGAGGCCGACCGGCACGGGGTGCCCCGCATCGCGTTCGTCAACAAGATGGACCGCGCGGGCGCGGACCTCGACGCGGCGGTCGCCTCGCTCAGGGAGCGGTTCGCCGTGGTACCCCTGGTGGTGCAGCTCCCGATCGGGCGCGAGGACGGGTTCACCGGCGTCGTCGACCTGCTGCGGATGCGGGCCCTCGTGTGGGCCGACGGCCGCGACGGGTACGAGGAGGCCCCCGTGCCCGAGGAGCTGCGGGACGCGGCGGCGCGGCGGCGCGCCCTGCTGGAGGAGGCCGTGGCGGAGCTCCACCCGGCCGCGCTGGAGGAGTTCTGCGCGGAGTCGGCGCTCTCCACGGACACGCTGGCGGCGGCGCTGCGCGACCTGACCCTCGGCGGTGAGGGCGTCGTGGTGCTGTGCGGCGCGGCCTACCGCGACCGGGGCGTCGAGCCGCTCCTCGAGGCCGTGGTGGCGTACCTGCCGTCGCCGCTGGACGTGCCGCCGGTACGGGGCGCGCTGGGCGGCGCGGTGGAGGAGCGGGCCGCCGACCCGGCGGCGCCGTTCGCGGCGCTGGTGTTCAAGGTGCAGTCGACGGCGACGGGCCGGCTGACGTACTTGCGCGTCTACTCGGGCACGTTGCGGAAGGGGGACTCCGTGTTGGACGCGGGCGCGCGGCGCACCGAGCGGATCGGCCGGATCCTGCGGGTGCGGGCGGACCGGCACGCGGAGACGGAGGAGGCCCTCGCCGGTGACATCGTCGCCGTGGTCGGGCCGAAGTCGGCGCGCGCGGGGACGACGCTGTGCGCGCCGGGGGCCCCGCTGGTGCTCGAACCGCCCGGCGCGGCCGAGCCGGTGGTGTCCGTCGCGGTGGAGGCCCGGCGGGCGCCGGACGCGGAACGGCTGGTGGTGGCGCTGGCGCGGCTGGCCGAGGAGGATCCTTCGCTGGTCGTGCGGAACGATCCGGAGACCGGACAGACCGTGCTGTCCGGCATGGGCGAACTGCACCTGGAGGTCGCGGTGGAGAAGGTCCGCCGCGCCCACGGGCTGGAGGTCGTCGTGGGCCGGCCCCGCGTGTCGTACCGGGAGACGATCGCGCGGGCCGTGTCGGGGCTGGTGTACCGGCACGTCAAACAGGACGGCGGCGCCGGCCGGTTCGCGCACGTCGTGCTGGACGTGGAGCCGCTGGAGGTGGTGCCCGGGACGGGCGGGGAGTTCGTGTTCCGGTCGGTGGTCACCGGGGGCCGGGTGCCGCAGGAGTTCGTCCGCGCGGTGGAGGCGGGCTGCCGGGACGCGCTGGCGGAGGGCCCGCTCGGCGGCCACCCGGTGACCGGGCTGCGGGTCACGCTGACGGACGGGGCGACGCACTCCAAGGACTCCTCGGAGGCGGCGTTCCGCGCGGCCGGCCGCTTCGGGCTCCGCGAGGCGCTGCGCTCCGCCGGGCCGGTGCTGCTGGAACCGGTGGCGGAGGTCGCGGTGACGGTGCCCGACGACGCGGTGGGCGGGGTGCTCGGCGACCTGGCGGCGCGGCGCGGCCGGGTCACCGGCTCCACGGCGCGGGCCGGGACGACGGTGGTGGCGGCGACGGTGCCGCTCGCCGAGCTGTTCGGCTACGCGACCCGGCTGCGCGGCCGCACGCAGGGCCGGGGCACCTTCACCGCCCGGCCCTCGGGCTACGCCCCCGTGCCGGCTACCGTGCCGGACCGTCCCCCGGCCCGGTAGCCCGCCCGGTCCGGTGAGCCCGCCCGGCCCCGCCCGCGGGCGGGGTCCCGGGGCGCTCCGGAGGGGCATCCGGGTGTCGGGAAGGCGCGCGGCCGGTGGCTGCCGGAGCCGGGCCCCGGTGCGCTCCGGAGGATCGGGGGGCGGCCGGGGCCCCGCCGGTGCCGGCCGGCGCGCGGAGCGGCCCGGCCTCCCCCGTGCGGGACGGCCGGGCCGGGTTCGTGCTTTCCCCGCCGGACACGGGCGGGGCGGGTGTCAGGCGCGCGGGGCGCCGTCCTTCTCGGCGCGCTTCTCCTTGATCCGCGCGGCTTCCTTGCGGACCTCCGCCTGCGTGGCCTGCTCCTTGCGCAGCCACTCGGGGTTCTCGGCCCTCAGCGCCTCGATCTGGTCGGTGGTGAGCGCCTCGGTGACCCCGCCGCGGGCCAGGCCCGAGATGGAGACGCCGAGCCGGGCCGCGACCACGGGGCGGGGGTGCGGGCCGTTGCGCCGCAGCTCCCGCAGCCACTCGGGCGGGTCGGTCTGCAGGGCGTTCAGCTCGTCGCGCGAGACAACACCCTCCTGGAACTCTGCGGGGGTGGCCTCGAGGTAGACACCCAGCTTCTTCGCCGCGGTCGCGGGCTTCATCGTCTGGGTGGTGCGGTGCGACGTCATACGTCCAGGATATCGAGCATGTGCGCGGCTCCCGACCACGCCCGGTAGCCTGGCCCGGTGACAGGCTCGGAAGCTCCCTCCCCGTTCAGGCTCGCGTACGTCCCGGGTGTGACACCCGCGAAGTGGGTGCGGATCTGGCAGGAGCGGCTGCCGGACGTGCCGCTGGACCTCGTCGCGGTGTCCGCCGCCGAGGCGCCGGACGTGCTGCGCCGCGGGGAGGCGGACGCCGGGTTCGTCCGGCTCCCGGTCGACCGGACGGACCTCAGCGCCATCCCGCTGTACACCGAGACGACGGTGGTCGTGGTCCCCAAGGACCACGTCGTCAGCGCCGTCGAGGAGGTGTCCGCCGACGACCTCGCCGACGAGATCGTGTTCCACCCGCTCGACGACACCCTCGACTGGGAGCGCCCCCCGGGGCGGCCCGCGTTCGAGCGCCCCGCGACGACGGCGGACGCCGTGGAGCTGGTCGCGGCGGGCGTGGGGCTGCTGGTCGTCCCGCAGTCGCTGGCCCGGCTGCACCACCGCAGGGACCTCACGTACCGGCCGGTCACGGGCGTCCCGCAGTCGCGGGTGGCGCTGTCGTGGCCGGAGGAGCGGACCACGGACCGGGTGGAGGACTTCATCGGGATCGTCCGCGGGCGGACGGTGAACAGCACGCGCGGCCGCCGCCCGGCCGCCGGCGCGCAGGAGCCGAAGGCGAAGCGCGCCGGGGCGGGAACGGGCGGCGGCGAGCGGCGCGGCGGCGGCAGCGGTGGGGGCAAGCAGCAGGCCGGCAGGGGTGCGCGGCGCGGTGCCGGTGCGCCGCAGGGCGCCCGGCGCGGCAAACCGCGCCGCCGCTCCTGACCCTCCTCCCCCACCGGTCGACATGTCCGGTTCGCGTGGTGTGATGGACGCATGGTGCTCTTCGTCGGCACGTCGGGATGGCAGTACGCGGACTGGCGCGGCGTCCTGTACGGGGCGGGGACGCCGCAGCGGCTGTGGCTGGAGGAGTACGCGGCGGCCTTCGCCACCGTCGAGGTCAACAACGCGTTCTACCGGCTTCCGTCGTACGGGACGTTCGAGGCGTGGCGGGAGCGCACCCCGTCGGACTTCGTCGTCGCCGTCAAGGCCAGCCGCTTCCTGACGCACGTCAAGCGGCTGCGGGACCCGAAGGAGCCGGTGCGGCGGCTGACGGGACGCGCCGCCGGGCTCGGCGACCGGCTCGGGCCCGTGCTGCTCCAGCTCCCGCCGACGCTGCGGGCCGACCCCGGCCTCCTCGACGCGTGCCTCGGCGCCTTCCCCGCGGGCGTCCGGGTCGCGGTGGAGCCGCGCCACGCCTCGTGGTGGACGGACGGGGTGCGGGGCGTGCTGGAGGCGCGGGGCGCCGCGCTGTGCTGGGCGGACGTGCGGGCCCGCCCGGTGACCCCGCTGTGGCGGACGGCGGACTGGGGCTACGTGCGCTTCCACGCCGGGCGGGCACGGGCGTGGCCGCGCTACGGGCGGCGCTCCCTGGAGACGTGGGCGCGGCGCGTCGCCGACACCTGGGCGGACGACCGGGACGTGTACGCCTACTTCAACAACGACCCGAACGCCGCGGCCCCCGCCGACGCCGTGGTCTTCGCCGGTGCGGCGCGGGCGGCCGGGCTGGCCGTCACGCGCACCCCGCCGCGCCTGCCGCCCGCCCCGGGGGCCGGGTAGGGGGCGGCGCATCCTACCGACTGGGAGGCGGCGCCGGGGGAAGGGGCGCCCGGATCGAGCCGGATCCCCGGAAGGCGGCCCGCGCGGCGGACCCCGGCTCGTACCGTGCTGGGCGAGAGCCGTCGGCTACCGGGAGGACTCCGTGGACAAGGAAGATCGGCGGCGCGTCGTCGCCGAGGTGGAGGTGGAGCGCGAACGTCTCCTTCCGCTGCGGGAGGAGGCGACGCGGACCACGATCGGCATGCTGCGGCACAGCGCTCCGGCCGATCCGCCGGAGCTCGTGCCGTACCTGAACCTGGCGTACCTCCTCGGGGTGCGGCGCCGGCGGGGCGACGACGGGCTGATGGCGTTCGCGCTGTCCCTGTCGAACTGGGCGACGGCGGCCATCAAGGACGTCGCCGCGCAGACGGGGCGCACGGTGCAGGAGGTCCTCGACCAGTACGAGACCGAGCTGATGGAGGCCCGTCTGAAGCAGGCCGGCCCCCACCGGGAGCGGTGACGCCGGCGCCGTCCGCTCCGGATCGCCGGGACGCGCCGGGAAGGCCGCGTTCGGCACGGCCCGGGGCCGCTCCGGGCTCCAGGAGTCGAACGCGGCCGAGGTGCTCCGTCCGGCTCCCCGGACTTCCGGGGACGCGGGCGGCCCGTGGGCCGCCCGTGTGCGATCTCTTGACGGCCACTACGCCACGCCTCTTAAATCAAGCCGCGAGTTAAGCAGTGAAGCGCATTCGGGAGTTGAAGGAGGGCCGCACGGAACGCACGGGCCTCCCCCGCCCGCTCCGGCGACCGCCCTTCGCCCGCCCCACCCCCACCGCGCCCCTCCGGGCGGCGCGTCCACCCCCGGGAAGGAGCACCATGCGCAACACCCCGAGCGGAAGACCGCGCCGCCTCGCGGCCTCACTGGTGGCCTGCGTCCTCGCGGCCGGCGCCCTCGTCGCCACCGGCCCCGACACGGCGCGGGCCGCGAACGAGCGGGTCGACGTGTGGCTGACGACCACGTCGGACGCGGGGGGCCGCGTGGTCACCCGCGGTCTGGCCCCGCAGGCGCCCATCGCCTTCGGTCCGGCCGGCGGCGGGGCCGCCCACACCGTCACCGTGGACGAGAACACCAGGTACCAGCAGTTCGAGGGGGGCGGGGCGTCCTTCACGGACACCACCGCCCACCTGCTGCGCGGCGGGGCGGTCGGCGCCTCGACGCGTGACGCGGTGATGCGCCGGCTGTTCTCGCCGACGGAGGGCATCGGGCTGTCCTTCGTACGCAATCCGATCGGCGCGTCGGACCTGTCGCGGCCCGGCCACGTCTCGCTCGACGACACCTGCTGCGACCTGGCCGACTTCGGCGCCAACGGCTACGACACGAACGTGCGGCTGCTGACCGCCCAGGCCAAGCAGCTCAACCCGGCGCTGCGGGTGAAGGGCGTGCCGTGGAGCGCGCCCGGCTGGATGAAGGACAACGGCCGGATGGACCAGATGGGCTGGCTGAAGTGGGAGCACTACCCCACGTACGCCCAGTACCTGGTCAAGTACGTCCAGAGCTACCGGGCCGCCGGCATCGAGGTCGACTACCTCTCGGTGCAGAACGAGCCGAACTGCTGCCGCGCCGACAACCCGACCGCGATGGACTACCCGGGGATGAGCTGGAACCCGTCCGGGCTGGTCGAGTTCACCAAGAACCACGTGTACCCGGCGTTCCGCGCGGCCGGGCTCACCACCAAGGTGCTGGTGCACGACTGGAACTACGGCGACTACGCCGGCTTCGGCGCGGCGGTCCTCGCCGACGCGGGCGTCCGCGAGGACCCGCTGTTCGGCGGCATCGCCTGGCACGGCTACTCCGGCGACCCGGCGGTCGGCAGCCAGGTCCACGACCGGTACCCGGCGGTGCGCCAGTTCAGCACCGAGCACTCCGGCGGCACCTGGATCGCCAACCAGCACAACGAGGACCTCGCCGACATCATCGCCTACGCCCGCAACTGGAGCAGCAGCCTCGTCAAGTGGAGCCTGGCGCTCAACCAGAACATGGGCCCGCACAACGGCGGCTGTGGCACCTGCACCGGTCTGATCACCGTGCAGGAGGGCGGCCCGCGCGCCGGCCAGGTCGACTACACCGTCGAGTACTACACGACCGGCCACCTCACCAAGTTCGTCCGCCCCGGCGCCCACCGGATCGCCTCCACCGCCAGCGGCGCGGTCCCCAACGTCGCCTGGCGCAACCCGGACGGCTCCAAGGCGCTCATCGCCCACAACGGCGGCACCACCGCCCAGTCGGTGCGGGTCGACTGGGGCGGCCAGTCCTTCACGTACGCCCTGCCCGCCCGCACCACCGCCACCTTCACCTGGACCGGCACCCCGAGCGGCGGCCCGGCCGGCGGCACGTTCACCGGCCTGGCCGGCAAGTGCCTCGACGTCGCCGGCGGCGCCACCGCCGACGCCACGCCCGTGCAGCTCTACACCTGCAACGGCACGGCCGCGCAGCGCTGGACGCTCGCGGCGGACGGCAGCGTACGGGCGCTCGGCAAGTGCCTCGACGTGGCGGGCGGCTCCACCGCGGACGGGGCCCCGGTGCAGTTGTACGCGTGCAACGGGACCGGCGCCCAACGCTGGGCGTACGACGCCGCCACGCACGACCTGGTCAACACGGCGGCCGGCAAGTGCCTCGACGTCCGGGACAACTCCCCGGCCGACGCCACCCGCACACAGATCTGGACCTGCACGGGCGGCGGCAACCAGAAGTGGACCTTCAACGCCGCCTGAGCCCCCTCCCCACCCGAGCCGGACGAGCGCCGAAGGAGCCTCCATGCCCGGACACCACCCACCCCGTCCCCGCCGCGGGAGAACGAGGACGGCGGTCCTCGCGGCCGCGGCCGTCCTCGCCGGCCTCCTCGCCGGGGCGCCGCCCAGCACCGCCGCCGACGACCCGGCGCCCGTCGCCGTGGACCGGTTCGAGGGCGAGGTGCCGTTCGCCGACCCGCCCGCCGACGGGATCTTCACCTGGGGCAGCGACACCGACGACCGACCCGCCCTGTCCCTCGTGGAGCGCCCCGACGCGCCCGAGGGCGCCAAGGTCCTCGAAGGGCGCTACGACATCAGCGGCTGGGGCGGCTTCAGCCACGAGTTCGCCACCGACCGCCCGGCGCGCGACTGGACCGCCCACCGGGGCGTCCGGTTCTGGTGGTACGGGCAGAACGAGGCGCCGCTGCCGCCCGGTTCGGGCAGGCGGATCCACTTCGAGATCAAGGACGGCGGCAGCAGCGGCGCCACGTCCGAGCTGTGGACGACGTCGTTCACCGACGACTGGGAGGGCTGGCGCCTCGTCGAGATCCCGTTCTCCGACTTCGTCTACCGCGCCGACTACCAGCCGGTCGGCGGCATCGACCAGGTCCTCGGCCTGAACGCGATGTGGGGGTACGCCTTCACGCTGCCGCCCGGGTCGCCCGGCGCGTTCGCCGTCGACGGCGTGGAGCTGTACGGGAAGGCCGACCCGGCCCTGACCGCCAGGATCGTCGCCGACGCCGCGGTCCACCCCGTGGACGAGGGCGGCACCGCCCGCGTGAGGCTCTCCGTCGCCACCACCGGATCGGGGCCGCTGACCGAGCCGGTCACCGTCGCGTACACCACCGAGGGCGGCTCCGCCCGGCCCGGCGAGGACTTCACCCCGGTCTCGGGCACGGTCACCTTCCCCGCCGGCGCCCCGTCCGGGGAGTCCCTCACGGTCGACGTGCCGACCCTGCGCGACGGCGCGGCGGAGGCCGCCGAAACGGTTCCGCTGCGGCTGACCGTGACCGGCGCCAAGTCGCCCGCCGAGAACCCGCAGGTGGTCGTGAACGCGCACGGACTGCCGTACCTCGACGCGCGCCTGCCGGTGAAGAGGCGCGTCGCGGACCTCGTGTCGCGGATGACGCTCGCCGAGAAGGCCGGGCAGATGACGCAGGCCGAGCGCAACGCGCTCAGGTCGCAGGGCGACATCGCCTCGCACGCGCTCGGCTCGCTGCTCTCCGGCGGCGGCTCGGTGCCCACCCCGAACACGCCCGAGGCGTGGGCGCGGATGGTCGACGCGTACCAGCTGCGCACCCGGGCGACCCGCTTCCAGGTCCCGCTGATCTACGGCGTGGACGCGGTGCACGGCCACAACAACGTCGTCGGCGCGACGATCATGCCGCACAACATCGGCATCGGCGCCGGCCGCGACCCGGAGCTGGCCCGGCGCACCGGGGCGGTCACCGCGAAGGAGGTCCGCGCCACCGGGGTCCCGTGGGACTTCGCGCCGTGCCTGTGCGTGACCCGCGACGAGCGGTGGGGGCGCTCGTACGAGTCGTTCGGCGAGGACCCGGCGCTGGTCACCGCCATGGCGACGGTCATCGACGGCATGCAGGGCCGCGCCTCGGGCGAGGACCTGGACCGCGACGACAAGGTGCTGACCAGCGCCAAGCACTTCGTCGGCGACGGCGGTACGGCCTTCGGCTCGTCGACCACCGGCTCGTACACGACCGACCAGGGCGTCACCCGGGTCACGCGCGAGGAGCTGGAGGCCGTGCACCTGGCGCCGTTCGCGGAGGCGGTGAAGCGGGGCACGGGCACGGTGATGCCGTCGTACTCGTCGCTGGACGTCATCGGGGACGACGCGGGCCCGGTGAAGATGCACGCCGACGCCGCGATGATCAACGGGGTGCTGAAGGGCCGGATGGGCTTCGAGGGCTTCGTGATCAGCGACTGGCAGGCCATCGACCAGATCCCCGGCGACTACCCGAGCGACGTGCGCACGTCGGTCAACGCCGGACTTGACATGATCATGGTGCCGACGAACTACCAGGACTTCACCCGCGTCCTCCAGGAGGAGGTGAGGGCGGGCCGGATCAGCGGGGCGCGGGTCGACGACGCCGTGTCGCGGATCCTGACGCAGAAGTTCCGGCTCGGCCTGTTCGAGAAGCCGTACGCCGACACGACGCACCTCGCGGAGGTCGGCTCGCCGGCGCACCGCGCGGTCGCGCGGGAGGCGGTCGCCAAGTCCCAGGTGCTGCTGAAGAACGAGGGCGGGGTGCTGCCGCTGAAGGCGTCGCAGAAGGTGTACGTGGCCGGTTCCAACGCCGACGACCTCGGCAACCAGGCCGGCGGCTGGACCATCAGTTGGCAGGGCTCCTCCGGCCGGATCACCACCGGCACGACGATCCTGGAGGCCATGCGGAAGGCGGCGCCGGACGCGGACATCACGTACTCCAAGGACGCGTCGGCGAACACGGCGGGCCACGACGTGGGGGTGGTCGTCGTCGGCGAGACCCCGTACGCGGAGGGCGTCGGCGACGTCGGCAACGGCCACGACCTGGAGCTGTCTCCCGCCGACGAGGCGGCCGTGGACGCGGTGTGCGCGGCGATGAGGTGCGCGGTCCTCGTCGTCTCCGGGCGCCCGCAGCTCCTCGGGGACCGGCTCGGCGCCGTCGACGCGCTGGTCGCGTCGTGGCTGCCGGGCACGGAGGGCGACGGCGTCGCGGACGTCCTGTACGGCAGGCGGCCGTTCACCGGGCAACTGCCCGTGACGTGGCCGAAGTCGGAGGCGCAGCTCCCGGTGAACGTCGGGGACGCCGTGTACGACCCGCAGTTCCCCTACGGCTGGGGGCTCACCACCCCGGCGAAGCCGGTGCGGGGCGGCGAGGCCGCGCTGAAGGCCCTGGCCGCCGGCGCCCGGGCCCTGGAGGCGGCCGGCCGCGGCACGTCCCCGGCGGCGCGGGAACTGGTCGGCAAGGCCCGGCTGATCGTCCAGCAGAAGATGGCCGGTGACATCACGGCGGCGTCCGCGAAGCCCTTCGCGGAGGCGGACCAGCTCCTGCTGCGGGGCAAGCCGTCGGCCGCGATGGCCAGGCTGGCGGTCGCGTACCGGGCCGCCTGACCCCGTCCCGCCCGTCCGGGGTGCCGCCCGCTGCCGGGGCGGCACCCCGGACCCGTCGTCGGGCCGCAACCGGGCGCGCGTCGGCCGCGGCGCGGGACGCGGGCGGGCCTTCCCGCGGCGCGCGCGTACGGGCCGGGGCCGGGCACCGGCGCCCGCGCGGCCCCCGCCGTTCCCGGACGGGCGCGGCGGGACGGTGGCGGGCGCGGCGGGGCGGTGGCGGGCGCGGGGCGCCCCGCCGTCCGCGGCCGGGCGCGGTCAGTGCCGACCGGTCTCGACGACCTCGGTGATCTCCGCCTCCGGACCGGCCGCCGCCGTCACGCGGGCCCACAGCTCGCGCAGCCGCGCCAGCACGGCCTCGGCCCGCTCCAGGTCGCCGAAATCGAGGTCGATCATGATCCGGGCGGGCCCCTCGACCGGCCTCATCACGCGGTAGCGCCGGACGCCGACGGCGCCGCGGCCCAGCGGGTCGCCGTCGAACGCCCGCTTCCAGGCGGCGTAGTCGGGGGCCGCGAGCTCGACGCGAAGGACGTACATCGTCGGCTCCTCTCGTCGCTCCCCCTTCCAGTCGACCACCGGACGGGCCGCGGTGCGCGACGGCGCCGCGGCGGGCCGGCCGCTCCGCAAAGACCGGTGATATAGCCGATGCCCCGCGCCCCGGCGCGCCGCCACAGTGACACGGCCACCTACCGGCGGGTCACCCACCCCCGGAGCGGTGCGCCACCGCCGGTCGGCGGCGCGCCCGCCGCACCGGGGTCCCGCCAACGACGGAGAGGACGACTTTGTCGTGCACCAGCACCCCCACACCAAGCGCAAGACCCGTTCGCTGAGCAGCGCCCTCGCGGCGGTCGCGGTCGTCGTCGGCCTCGGTCTCGGACCGACGCCCGGCGCGCACGCCGCGGACAACCCGTACGAGCGCGGCCCCGCGCCGACCAACTCCAGCATCGAGGCGGTGCGCGGCCCGTACGCCGTCTCGGAGTCCACCGTCTCCTCGCTGGCGGTGACCGGCTTCGGCGGAGGGACGATCTACTACCCGACGACCACGAGCGACGGGACGTTCGGCGCCGTCGCCATCTCCCCCGGCTTCACGGCCACCCAGTCGTCGATCGCCTGGCTGGGCCCGCGGCTCGCCTCGCAGGGGTTCGTCGTGTTCACCATCGACACGAACACGACGGTCGACCAGCCCGACAGCCGGGGCAACCAGCTGCTGGCCGCGCTGGACTACCTGACGCGCGTCAGCCCCCTGCGGACCCGCGTCGACAGCACCCGCCTCGGCGTGATGGGCCACTCCATGGGCGGCGGCGGCAGCCTGGAGGCGGCCAAGAGCCGTCCGTCCCTCCAGGCGGCCATCCCGCTGACGCCGTGGAACCTGGACAAGACCTGGCCCGAGCTCCGGACGCCGACGCTGATCGTGGGCGCCGACGGGGACACCATCGCCTCGGTGTCCAGCCACGCGGAGCCGTTCTACGAGAACCTGCCGTCGTCGCTGGACCGGGCCTACCTGGAGCTGAACGGGGCGACGCACTTCACGCCGAACACCTCGAACACGACGATCGCGAAGTACAGCATCTCGTGGCTGAAGCGGTTCATCGACAACGACACCCGCTACGAGCAGTTCCTGTGCCCGCTGCCGCGGCCCAGCCTCGCCATCGAGGAGTACCGGGGCAACTGCCCGCACGTGTCCTGATCCCCGGGGCCCGGCAGGGCCTCCCCGCCCCCGGCGGCCGCGCCTTGCGCGCGGCCGCCGCTCGCGTGTCCGGGCAGCGGCACAAAGTCCCGGACGGCCCTCTGGGCACCGGCCCAACCGGGCGGCATCGGCGCAGGTCACAGGGGTCGCGCGGCGGGCGGTGGCCGCGCGTGGAAGGACGGACGGACGCCTTCCCGGGCGGGGCGCGTGTCATTACCGTCCCGGAGATGACCGTACAGCCGATCCTCGAACGACCTTCCCCGGTGCGCGGCCGGGACGTGGAGCTGCGGTCCGTCGCCGCCGCCCTGGACGCGCCGCGCCACGGCGGCGGCGGGCTGCTGGTGGTGACCGCCGACCCCGGTCTGGGGCGCACGGCGCTCCTGGACCACGCGGTCGCGTCCTTCGCCGCGGGCCCGGCCCTGCGGGTGGGGGCGACGCCGGGCGACAGCCGTGCCCCGGGCAGCGGCCTGCGCGCCCTGTGCGGAGCCCTGGCCCACCACCGGCCGACGCGCGGCGCGCACGGGGACGGCGCCCCGGCCGGCGTGCCGGACGCCGACTCCCTGGCGGCCTCGCTGCGGGCGGCGTCCGCCTCCGGGCCGCTGCTGCTGTGCGTCGACGACGCGCACCTGTGGGACGAGCCGTCCCGGCGGTCGCTCGCCGCCCTCCTGCGGGACGCCCGGCGGACGGGGCCGGTGGCGGTGCTCGTGACGACCGTGCGGCGGCACCCGGGGAGCCGGGACTTCGCGGGGCTGCCGTCCGTCGTCCTCGGGCCGCTGTCGCGCGGTGCGGCGGCGGCCGTGGTCGACGACCTGTCGACCGGGCCCGTCGACGCGTCCGTACGGGAGGAGCTGGTGACGGAGGCGGAGGGGAACCCCGCGCTCCTCGCCTTCCTCGTGGAGCGCCTGTCGGCGGCGCAGCTGGCCGGCCGCGCGCCGCTGCCGCGTCCGCTGGTGGACGCGGCGGCCCTGACCCGGGTGGTGAGCCCCGGCCCGGCGGAGCTCCCGGAAGAGGTGCGCGAGTCGCTGCTGCTGGTCGCCGCCGCGTCGGAGGACGGCCCGGACGGCGGCACGGCGGACGCCGCGCTCGTCCAGGACGCCGCGCGGCACTGGGGGTTGCCGGTGTCCGCGCTCGCCGCCGCGGAGGCGGCCGGGCTGGTCCGCTGGGCGGGGGGCCGCATCGGCTGCGCCACCGCGGCGCTGCGCAGGGCGGTGTACTCGGAGGCGCCGCCCGCCCGGCGGCGGGCGGCGCACGGGGCGCTCGCCCTGGCGGTGGACGCGGACCGGTACCCGCTCGCCCGCCTGACGCACACGGCGCTGTCCGTACGGGGCCCGGACCCCCGGCTGGCGGCGGCGCTCGCCGCCGAGGCGACGCGGGCCGAGGCCCGCCACCCGCACCACGAGCGGTCGTCGGCGCTGGTGCGCGCGGCGGAGCTGACGGCCGGGGCGGGCGCGCGCGCGGAGCGCCTGACGGCCGCGGCCGACCAGGCCCGGCTGGCGGGCGCGCCGCGGCGGGCGCGGGAGCTGCTGGCGGCGGCGCGGGCGGCGGGCGGGCACGACGCGGTGCGGGGCCGGGTCGAACTGCTCGACGGGGTCCTGACGTTGGACGACGGTCCCGTGGTCGACGCCCACGAGGCCCTGCGCGCCGCCGCGGCGCTGCTCGCCCCGTACGACCCCGGGCACGCCACGGCGGCCCGCCTGGCCGCGGCGGACGCCGCCTGGGTGGCCGGTGACGTGGCGGCGTGCCTGGCGTTCCTGGAGGCCGCGGCGGAGGGCGGGGCCGCGGCGTCCCCGGCGCACCGGGCGGGCAGCGGGGAGGAGTACCTGGCCGGGCTGCGGGCCGCGCTCCGCGGGCGGCTGGACCTGGCCCGGGGCCCCCTGCGGCGGACCGTCGAGCGGGCCGGGTCCGGTGACGCCGATCCGGCGCTCCTGCTGCGGGCCGGGGCCGCTGCGCTGCTCATCGGGGACGTGGCCGCGGCCTGCCGGGTGAGCGCGCGGGCGCTCGCCGCGGCCCGGGCGGCGGGTTCGGCCGCGTCGGTGCCGCGGGCGCTGGAGTACCTGGCCTACGCCGAGCTGCGGACGGGCGAGCACGCGCGGGCCCGCGCCCACGCCGAGGAGGGGCTGCGGGCCGCGCTCCGCTCCGGGCAGCGCAACGTCGCCGCGCACCTCCACGCCGTACTGGCGCTGGCCCTGTCGGTCGAGGGCGACGAGCCGGGGGTCGCCGCGCACGCCGCGGGCGCCCTGGACACCGCGCGGCGCCACGGGCTGGCGCAGGCGGCCGCGCTGGCGCAGTGGGCGTCGGCGCGGACGGACCTGTGCCGCGGCCGCGTCCCGGAGGCCGCCGCCCGGCTCCGCCCGGTCGTCCGGTCGGGGGCGAGGGGCGGGCACTTCGCGGTGCGCATCCTGGCGCTGCCCTGCTACGTGGAGGCGATGGCGCTCGCCGGCCAGCCCGACGCGGCCCGCACGGCCGTCGAGGAGTTCGCCGTGTGGGCGTCGCTGGGGGCGGACCCGCAGGCGCCCGCCCAATTGGCGCGGTGCCGGGCGCTGCTGGACCCGGCGGAGGCGGGCGGCTGGTACGAGCGGGCGCTGCACCGCCACGATCTGGCGAGCGGCGAGTTCGAGCGGGCCAGGACGCTGCTGCTGTACGGGAAGTGGCTGCGGCGGCAGCGCCGTCCGCGCGAGGCCGGGGACCGGCTGCGGGAGGCGCTGGTCGCCTTCGAGCAGTGCGGGGCCCGGGGCTGGGCGGAGCAGGCCGACAGCGAGCTGCGGGCGGCGGGCAGCGCCCCGCGCAGCCGGCCCGAGGGCGGCCTGTCGCGGCTGACGGCCCAGCAACTGCGCATCGCCCGGCTGGTGGCCGAGGGCGCCACCAACCGCGAGGTGGCGGTGCGCCTGTCGCTCAGCCCGCGCACGGTCGACCACCACCTGCGCAACGTCTTCGCCGTGCTGGGCGTCCGGTCGCGGGTGGACCTGGCCCGCCTCGTCGACCGGGCGCACCCGGCGGAGCCCGCCGAGCCCGGGGAACCGACCCGTGCACACCCCTAGGGACCGACCGGACGGTATGCCATTCTTCCTGGGGCAGCAGGGGCGCCGCCGGCCCCCGAACCGACCGACCTCGGGGAGGGACACGATGCGCAACGCCGTACGACCGCACGTTCCGGCACCGCCGCGGGAGCCGCGCCCCGCGCGGGCCCTCGCGGCGGGGCGCGCCACGGACGGCGGGGCCGCCCTCGCGGTGCTGCACCGGGCGGCCCGCGCCCTCCTGGACGACCTGCCGGACCTCACCGACCACCTGGTCGCCGTCCTGCGGGAGAGGGAACCGGCGTACCGGGCGGCGGTGGAGGGCGATCCGGGCCACACGTGGCAGGAGGCCCACCGCGCGCTGCGGCACGGCATCGCCTCGCTGCTCGACCCGCGGGCCGCGCGGGAGGCGGCGCGCCGCTCCTCGTGGCGGATCGGGGCCGCGCGCGCCGAGGAGGGGATGCCGCTGGACGCCCTGCTGCACGCGTTCCGGTTGGGCGGGTCGCTCGTCTGGGAGGCGCTGGTCGAGGAGACGTCGCGCCGCGCGCCCGACGACGTGCGGCTGCTGGTGCACGTGGCCGGTGACGTGTGGAACTTCGTCGACGAGCACTGCACGCTGGTCGCCGACGCGTACCGTCAGGTGGAGCGGCAGTTGACGTGGCGGCGCGAGAACCGGCTGCGGCTGGCCGCCGGCGCGCTCCTCGACGGCGCGACCCGGATCGCGGACCTGCCGGAGGCGGCGGCCGTGCTGGGGCTGCCGGAGCGGGGCCGGTACGCGGTCGTCGCCGTCGCGTCCGGCGGGCACCCGGCCGCCTGCGCGGTCGGGCCGGCGGAGGCGGGCGCGACGGCGGGCCCGCGGGTGCACTGGCACGTCGGGGCGGAGGCCGAGTACGGCATCGTCCTCGTCGAGGAGGACGACGGCGACGGCCGCGGCGCCCTGGCCGCGCTCGCCCGGCGGCTGGGCGCCGCCCCCGGCACCCGCGTCGGGGTGGGGGCGGTGGTGGAGGGCCTGGCCGCGGTGGGGGAGGCGCGGCGGCTGGCGGACACCGCGCTGCGCATCTGCCCCGAGGACGGCGGGACCGTCCTGCTCGACGACCACCTGCCCGCCGCCCTCGTCGTCTCCTCGCCGGGTCTGGGCGCGGCCCTCGTCGAGCGGGTGCTCGGCCCGCTGCTGCGCCTCGACCCCGCCGACCGCGATCTGCTCCTGGACACGCTGGCCGTCTGGCTGGAGTGCGACGGTTCGGCGCGCCGCGCCGGTGCCCGCCTGTACTGCCACCGCAACACGGTCCTCAACCGCCTGCGCCGCTGCGAGCAGTTGACCGGCCGCTCCCTGGGCCGCCCCGCCGACCTGGTGGAGCTGGCACTGGCGCTCAGCGCCCGGCGCCTCCTCCCCCACCGGCACCCGTAGGGCGCCGCGGGGTCCGGCCGGGGCGGCCGTCGCACCCGGCCCCGCCGAGGCGGTCCGCCCGCACCGGCGCGGCGCGCGGGGCCACCGCCCGGGAGGCGGGGCCGGCCGTACCGGCGCGGACGGTCGGCGGCGCTCCGGGGGCGCGGCGGCGGGCGGCCCGGCGGACGCGACCGCACCGCCACCGGCCGTCCCCCCTACCGGCCGCCCCGCCACCGGCCGCAACCACCGGCCGTCCCGGCGCCGGTACGGCTCCTCGTGCCCGCGCGGCGGTCCGCTCCCGGGGCGCCCCGGGGCCGCGCCGGCCTCACCGCCGCAGGAGGTCCGGCGCGGTGAGCGGCCGCGGCGCGGCCGCCGTGGGCAGCGCGTCGAGCACCGGCGCCGCCGTGCGGGCGGAGGCCGCGCGCGGGGTGCCCGCGAGGGCGCCCTCGACGTGGCGGAGCATCGCCTCGTCGATCGGGTGGGGCTGCGGGAGGCCGTCGTCGCCGACGCGCTGGTACTTCATCAGGTTGATGCCGATCGCGACCTGCCGGCGGCCGTCCTCCGTGGACAGCGCCACCGTGCCGGCGCCGAAGACCGCGCCGTCGTGGCCCCAGTACCAGCGGCCGTCGGACAGCTTCATCGTGTACAGGCCGAGGCCGTAGTGCATGCCGACCTCCTGGCCGGGCGGCGCCTCGTACGCGGGGACGGTGGTCTTCATCTCGCGCAGCTCGGCGGGGCCGAGGATCCGGCCGGTCAGGAGCTGCCGGTAGAAGGAGTTGAGGTCGTCCATGGTGGAGACGAGGGAGCCGGCCGGACCGGCCCAGGACATGTCGTAGACGCTGTAGTCGCGGGCGGGGTCGATGGTGCCGTACATCGACTCGTACATCCTGGAGTGCGGCCCGGTCAGGCGGGGCGTGCGGGGGAAGTACGTGTGGCGCAGCCCGGCCTCGCGGATGACGTGGCGGGTGATGTACTCCTCCGGCTCCTGGCCGGTGACCTCGCGGAGCAGCAGCCCGGCTATGACGTAGTTGGTGTTGGAGTAGCCGTACGTGCCCCGTGGTACGGGCGAGGGCGCGGCGAGCCCGAGGCGGACGAGCTCCTCGGGCGCGAAGTGGCGGAAGCGGCCGTCGTCGAGGGCCTTGCCGGGGTCCGTCTGGAGGCCGGGGAACGCGGCGGCCACGTGGTCGCCGAGGCCGCTCGTGTGGTTGAGCAGCATCCGGACCGTGATGAGGCGGCCCCGCTCGCCGGGAACGAGGTCGGGCAGGTAGCGGCCGATGGGCGCGTCGAGGTCGACGCGGCCCTCGTGGACCTGTTGGAGGACGGCGACGGCGGTGAAGGTCTTGGTGATGCTGCCGACGCGGTGCTGGAAGCCGGGCCGCACCGGGCGCTTCGTGTCGATGTCGGCGTGTCCGGCGGCACCGCGCCAGTGTGACGCGCCGTCACGGACGGCGGAGTACGCGCCGTACATGCCGGCCTGGTGGAGGGCGTCGAGCGAGGCGCGCAGCGCCTCCCGGTCGAGACCGCGGCCGTGGCGCTCGGCGACGGCCGCCGGGGGCGCCGCGGGGGCCGCCTGCGCGGGCAGCGTGCCGGCGGCGAGTAACAGCAGGGCGGCGCTCGACGTGACGGCGGCGAGGCGCGGCCGGCGGCGGGCGCGGCGCGGCGAGGGGTCCATGGGCACTCCTGCGAGGGTCGGTGCGGGGCGCCGGTCCGCGCCCCGCACCCATCCTCACGGTGTCGCGCCGGCCCTCGTCTCCTCCCGGAGGAGGAGGTCGCGCACGGGAAGCCGTGACATTTGTCAGGCGGAGGACCGCGTCCGGGCGCGGACGCGCCGCGGCCCCCGGCGGTGGTCGACCGTCCGGGGGCCGCGGCGTGGTGCCGGGCGGGCGCGCCGTCAGTGGCGGCGCACCCGGCCGAGGAGCCCGCGGCCGCGCGTGCGCCGACGGGGGTCCATGGCGGCGCGCCGGGCCGTCCGGACGAGACGGCGGCCCTGCGGACTGCGGCTGAACCTCTTGATGCGCCTCAGCAGTTGCGACATGACACCTCCTGTGTGCCGGTTCCGGTCGCGGACGGCGCGTCGCGCCGGTCCGGGCCGTTCGTATGGGAACGCGTCTGCCCCGCCGGGCCGTCGCCATGTGTGCCGGTTCGGGGCGGTTCCTCCGCGGCCCCGTCGTCGAGGACGCCGCGCATGGCCTCGGCGGCGCGTACGGCGGCGTCCCCGCAGCAGTTGTTGAACAGGACGTGGACCTCGGCGGCGCGGTCGGCGAACGCGCGCACGCGGGGCGCCCACTCGCGCAGTTCGTCCGTCGTGTAGGTGTGGCGGAAGCGGTCCTCCTTCGTACCGGTCCCCCAGGCCGGGCTGCGGCCGTGGAACCGTACGACGGAGAGGGCGGGGGCGGTGACGGGGACGTCGGGCGTCAGCGAGCCCGCCAGGCCGGGGGCCGTGTCGACGGCGACGGAGGCCAGGTCCAGGTCGCCGAGGAGCGCCGCCGTGCGCGTCCGCTCGCCCTCCGCCCACCAGCCGGGGTGGCGGAACTCGACCGCCACCCGCCATCCCGCCGTCCGTTCCCGGCACTCCTCCAGGAACGCGCGGGCGCGCGCGCCGGGGGCCGCCCACGGCGGGAGCTGGAACAGCACCGCGCCCATGCGGCCCGCCTCGCGCAGCGGTTCGAGGGCGGCGCCGAAGCGGTTCCAGACCTCGTCGAGGAGGCCGGGGTCGGCGGGCGCGCCGCGCGCCCCGGCGTTGCGCGCGAGCGCGGGCCGCAGGTCGGCGGGGACGGCGGCGGGGCGGGTGGGGTGGCCGGTGAGCAGTGAGAACGCCTTCACGTCGAAGCGGAACCCGTCAGGGGTGCGCTCGGCCCAGAGCCGGCTGTTGCGGGCGCTGGGCAGGCCGTAGTACGAGGAGTCCACCTCCACCACGGGGAACCGGTCCGCGTAGTGCCGCAGCCGTCCCTCCGCGTCCCGCTTCCCGCGCGGGTACCAGCCGCTGGAGACCAGGGCCGGGTCCGTCCACGAGCACGTTCCGATCATGATGGCGCCCATGGGCCTGTGCCTCCCCTCCCCGGGGCGTCGTCGTCCTCGCCCACGCCCGGGCGAGGACGGGCCCCGGCCGCGTGAGCGGGGCGGCCGGGGCCCGTGGCCGGCAGGGTGCCGACGGGACGTCAGTCGGTGGACAGGGCCTCCACGAGGTCGCCCACCTTCGGTTCGGGAAGCGCCCGGGCGACGTCGGCCTGGGCGACGATGCCGACGAGGTCGTGTCCGTCGATGACGGGGAGCCGGCGCACCTTGTGCTGCGTCATCGTGCGCAGGATCTCCTCCGCGTCGTCGTCCGCCCCGATGGTCACCGCCTCGCCCTGGGCCAGGTCGCCGGCCTTGCACGCGGCCGGGTCCTTGCCCGCGCCGAGGACCTTCACGACGATGTCACGGTCCGTGAGCATGCCCTTGAGCTTGTTGTCGGTCCCGCAGATGGGCAGGGCGCCCACACCGAGGTCGGTCATCTTCTTCGCCGCGTCGAGCACGGTCTCGTTCTCGCCGATGCACTCGGCGCCCTCGGTCATGATCTCTCGTGCCGTCGTCATGGTGCGACGATCCCTCCTCCGCGTTCTGCCCTTGCGCCCCGGGCCCGCCGGCGTCGTGGCCGGTGGGCGGGGCCCTGACGCAACACGGGTCCCCCGGGATCCGGTCCGGCTAACCCCGTTCGGGGGCATTCGCAACCCGTTCGGCCGGTCGGAATGGTTCGGTGGGGAGCGGGCACAAGGACGTCCCCGAGTACGGAGGACGACGCATGACCATGACGGAGCAGCCGGTCGGGGGGCCCGCGGGGCGCCCCCGGAGAGGGCCCTGCCCCTCCTGCGCGCAGAGTGCCGAACCCGACGGCGCCCGCCCGGTCGCGGGGGCCGCGGGAGCCGTCGACCTGGACGCGGCGGGCGCGTCCGCCCGGGGCGGGGACGGCGCGCCGGCCACCCTGATCGTCCCGGCCGCCGCGTCGGCCCCGGCCGTGGAGATCGCGAAGGCCGTGGAGGCCGCGGAGCGCGAGGCGGAGTCCGAACCGCCGGAGACGGCGCGGGAACGGGTCAACCGCAGGTGGAACGAGATCCTGCAGGAGACCCGGGTGGCGCAGACGGGCGTGCAGATCCTCTTCGGCTTCCTGCTGAGCGTCGCGTTCACGCCGCTGTTCCGGGAGTTGGCCACGACGGACCGGGTGATCTACGTGATCACCGTGGTGTTGGGCGCGTCCGCCACCGCTTCCCTCATAGCGCCGGTGTCCCTGCACCGGTTCCTGTCCGGGCAGCAGATGAAGGACGAGATGGTCGACACCGCGCACCGGCTGATGATGTGCGGCATGGTGCTGCTCGCCCTGACGATCGGCTGCACCCTGCTGCTCATCCTCCACGTCGTGGTGCCCGGGCTGCTCGCCGACCTGCTGGTGGGCGCGGTGATGTTGTGGTTCGCGCTGTGCTGGTACGTACTTCCCCTGTGGCTGCGCCGCCGGTCCGCCCGGCGGCTCGCGCGGCGTTCGGCCCGGAACTGAGAAAGGTGATTCGTGTGCGGAGTGTGGGTGTCGAGGAGGAGCTGCTCCTGGTGGACCGTCAGAGCGGGGAGCCGCGCGCCCTGTCGGCGGCGGTCCTGGCGGCGGCCTCGCGCGACCCGCTGGGCAACGGGGAGGTGTTCGAGAGCGAGCTCCAGCGCCAGCAGTTGGAGTTCGCGACCAGCCCCCGGACGGACATGCGGGACCTGGAGGAGGAGATCCGCCGCTGGCGGGCGGAGGCGGCGCGGCACGCCGAGGGCGTCGACGCGTCCGTCGCGGCCCTGGCCACGTCACCGCTGGAGGTGGACCCCGCCCTCGGCACCGACAAGCGCCACCAGTGGCTGAAGGAGCACTTCGGCCTCACCGCGCAGGAGCAGTTGACGTGCGGCTGCCACGTCCACGTGTCGGTGGAGTCCGACGAGGAGGGCGTGGGGGTACTGGACCGGATCCGCCCGTGGCTGCCGGTCCTGCTGGCGCTCAGCGCGAACTCGCCGTTCTGGCAGGGCGAGGACAGCGGCTACAGCAGCTACCGCAACCGGGTCTGGGGACGCTGGCCGTCGGCCGGGCCCGTCGAGGTGTTCGGGTCGGCGGACCGGTACCACGAGCAGGTCGCCGACATGATCGCCAGCGGGGCGCTGCTGGACGAGGGGATGGTGTACTTCGACGCCCGCCTGTCGAAGGCGTACCCGACCGTCGAGATCCGCGTCGCGGACGTGTGCCTGGACCCGTCGACGACGGTCCTGCTGGCCACGCTGATCCGGGGCCTGGTGGACACGGCCGCGCGGGAGTGGCGCGACGGGGTGCCGCCGACGCGGCACGGTGTGGCGCTGCTGCGGCTGGCGAGCTGGCGGGCGGCCCGGTCGGGCCTGGAGGGCGAGCTGATCCACCCGGTGACGATGCGCCCGGCCCCGGCGGAGGCGGTGGTGCGGGCCCTGTTCGACCACGTACGGGACGCCCTGGACGAGAACGGCGACACGATGCCCGCCCAGACGGCCCTCGCCGGTCTCCTGGAGACCGGCAACGGCGCCCGCGTCCAGCGGCAGCTCCTCCACCGCACGGGCAGTCTGCGGTCCGTGGTGGCCGAGTGCGTCCGCCGCACCCTGGCCTGAGTTCCGGCAGGACGGCCCGGGGCGCGCCCGGTCCGCCGCGGAAAGCCCTACCGCCCCTTCCGCGCACCGGGTGCGCGGGACCCCTGAGCGCCGGCCCGGCGGTTCCTCCGCCGGTGCCGGCGCTCAGGCGTGCCCCGGGCCACCGGGCGGCGTTCGTACGGGCCGCCGCCCGGCGCGGCGCACCGCGCGGCCTGGAACATCACGCGTGGACGTTCCGGTGCCGACGCTCGGCACACCGGCGCCGGCCGGGGTGCCGGGGTCAGGAGGCCGGGCGGGACGGGGGCAGCGTCGTCGTCTCCTCCGGCTTGTTGTTCTCGGCCTTCATCGCGGCGGCCTCGCTCTTGAGGATCCGGGCGGACTTGCCGAGGGAGCGCGCCATCTCGGGCAGCTTCTTGCTCCCGAAGAGGAGGACGACGACTCCGATCACGATGGCGAGGTGCCAAGCGCTGAACGTTCCCATGTTCCCTACCTTCCGATCGGGCCGCGCGCCGGAGCGCCTGTGGCCGTAACCCTTCGGATCGTAACCGCCGCAGGTGTACGGCGGACAAGAGGGCCGTCACGGAATCGCACAGGAACACACGCGACCGCACGCCCCGACGAGCCGGGAAACCCGACCGACATGCGGTGGAATCCACCGTTCACCCGAAAATCACCCTATTAGTTGCCCAGGTAAAGTAATCGTCAAGAAGCCCGCACGTGCCCCGCACCCGCACCCGCCCCACCAAGGAGAGATCCACCGTGCACGCTCCACGGATGAGCAGTACGCCGCTGCCCGGCATCGGGGTCCGCTACGACCTCACGACCCGCGAGGAGCGCCGCCTGTCGGTGGTCGCCCAGCGCGACGGGACGCGCGTGCTGAACGCGTACCGGCGGGACGACCCCGACGAATGCGCCCTGTCCGTGAAGCTGACGGCCCGTGAGGCGGAGGCGCTGATCGACGCCCTGATGCCCTCGCACCACAGCCCCAGCCTCCTGTCGACGACGGACCTCGGGCTGGTGGCCGAGCGCATCGAGCTGTCCTCGACGTCGCACTGGTGCGGACGGCACCTCGGGGACACCCGGATGCGGACCGAGACGGGCGTGTCCATCGTCGCCGTCCTGCGCAGGGCCGACGCCATCCCGTCGCCGGGGCCGGACTTCCGCCTCGCCGGCGGGGACACGCTCATCGTCATCGGCACCCGCGAAGGCGTCGACGCCGCCGCCGCGCTGCTCGGAAGGGAGTGATACGTGCACTCGTCCGCTGTCTTCCTGATCGAGTTCGGCGCGATCATCCTGGGCCTCGGCCTGCTGGGGCGCCTCGCCGGACGGCTGAAGTTCTCCCCCATCCCGCTCTACCTGCTGGCGGGGCTGGCGTTCGGTACGGGCGGGCTGCTGCCGCTGGGAGCGAGCGAGGAGTTCGTGGCGATCGGCGCCGAGATCGGCGTCATCCTCCTGCTGCTCATGCTGGGCCTGGAGTACACGGCCACCGACCTGGTGACCAACCTCAAGACCCAGTACCGGGCCGGTCTGGTGGACGCCGCGCTGAACGCGCTGCCGGGCGCCGCGATGGCCCTGCTGCTGGGCTGGGGCCCGGTCGCGGCGGTCGTCCTGGCGGGTGTCACCTGGATCTCCTCGTCCGGCGTCATCGCGAAGGTCCTCGGTGACCTGGGCCGGCTCGGCAACCGGGAGACCCCGGTCGTGCTGAGCATCCTGGTCCTGGAGGACCTGGCGATGGCCGTGTACCTGCCGATCGTCACCGCCCTGCTGGCCGGCGTCGGGCTGGCCGCGGGGAGCGTCACCCTCGCCATCGCGCTCGGAGTCGCCGGCCTGGTCCTCTTCCTCGCCCTGCGCTTCGGGCGGCTGATCTCCCGCTTCGTCTCCAGCGACGACCCGGAGAAGCTGCTGCTGGTCGTGTTGGGGCTGACGCTGCTGGTGGCGGGGATCGCCCAGCAGCTCCAGGTGTCCGCCGCGGTCGGCGCGTTCCTGGTCGGCATCGCCCTGTCCGGCGAGGTCGCGGAGGGCGCGCACAACCTGCTGAGCCCGCTGCGGGACCTGTTCGCCGCCGTGTTCTTCGTCTTCTTCGGCCTGCACACCGACCCCGCGAGCATCCCGCCGGTCCTCCTGCCGGCCCTCGCGCTGGCCGTGGTGACGGCCGCCACGAAGATCGCGACCGGGTACTGGGCGGCGAGGCGCGCCGGCGTCTCCGCCAAGGGCCGCTGGCGGGCCGGGGGCACGCTGGTGGCGCGCGGGGAGTTCTCCATCGTCATCGCGGGGCTGGCCGTCACGTCCGGGATCGAGCCGTCCCTCGGGCCGCTGGCCACCGCCTACGTGCTGATCCTCGTCGTCCTGGGCCCGTTGACGGCCCGCTACACCGAGCCGATCGCGACCAGGCTGGGTGCGCGCCGGCGCGGCGCCGCGCCGGACGTGGTGGCCACGCCGCCGCGCGAGGAGATGCTCGACCCGGTGGAGGACGGCACGGCGGGACGCGCCTGAGCACCCGCCCGGCGGCGGCGCGCCGCGGGGCGCCGCCGGGCCGGGCGCTCCGGGCGGCCTCACGGGACGGGGTCGTTCAGTCGCGGCCGAGCCACAGGTCGGGGCCGAACACCTCGTAGTGGACGGACCCGGCGGGCACGCCGCGGCGGAGGAGGTCGCCGCGCACCGCGCGCATGAACGGCAGCGGGCCGCACAGGTAGGCCGTGAGGCCCTCCGGCAGGTCGAGCGCGGACACGTCGGCCCGGCCGCGGGACGCCTCCGCGTCGTCGCCCGGCTCCTCGTACCACAGGTGCAGGCGGGCGCCGGGGAGCGCCTGGACGAGACGGCGGTGCTCGTCCCGGTGGGCGTGGTCGGCGGGGGTGCGGTCGGCGTGCACCACGGTCACCGGGCGGCCGGCCCCCTCGGCGGCGAGGTGGTGGAGCACGGACAGTATCGGCGTACAGCCGATCCCGGCGGACACGAGCAGCAGCGGCCCGTCGCCGTCCGGCAGGACGAGGTCGCCGAACGGCGCGGAGACGTCGAGGACGTCACCGGCGCGGACGTGCTCGTGCAGCCACGCCGACACCTCCCCCTCCGGCCCGGCGGCGCCGCCCCGGACGCGCTTGACGGTGATCCGCCACTGCGCGGCACCGGGGGCGGAGGAGAGGCTGTACTGGCGTGTCTGGCGGGCGCCGTCGGGCAGTTCGGCCCGGACGCCGACGTACTGGCCCGGGCGGAACGCCCCGGCGGGCGTGCCGTCGGCGGGGCGCAGGACGAGGGAGACCGCGTCGGCCGTCTCCTCGCGCCGCTCGACGACCTCCATCCGCCGCCACGTCGGGCCCTGGGCGGTACCGGCCTCCTGGTGGAGCCGGGTCTCGACGGCGACGAGCGCGTTGGCCATCAGCCAGTAGACCTCGTCCCAGGCGGCGGCCACCTCCTCGGTGACGGCGTCGCCGAGGACCTCCACGATGGCGGCGAACAGGTGCCGGTGGACGAGCTCGTACTGCTCGGAGGTGACGCCGAGCGAGGCGTGCTTGTGGGCGATGCGGACGAGCATCGCGTCCGGACGGGTGCCGGGGTGTTCGAGGAGCAGGCCGGCGAAGGCGGCGATGGAGCCGGCGAGCGCCTTCTGCTGCTCGCCGTTGGCCTGGTTGCCGCGGTTGAACAGGTCCCGCAGCAACTCGGGCCGTTCGGTGAACAGCTTCGCGTAGAACAGCTCGGTGATCTCCCCGATGGCGGCGCCGACCGCGGGCAGGGTGGCACGGATCACCGGGACGGACCGCTCGGACAGCATGACGGGCTCCTCAAACAAGTAAATGATCTTCGCATTAAGAGAGGCGACTGACGACGTCGGCACCGACCCCGCGGCGGGGCGGCGGTGCGGGTCAGCTCGGGCGGCGGCCGACGAGGCCGACGAGGACCGGCCCGGTGGGCGAGGACACCAGATCGGCCACGGTCAGCGGGTCGAGCGCGGCGTAGAAGGCCCCCTGCGCGTCGCGCAGCGCGGAGCGCAGCCGGCACGCGGCACGGAGGGGACAGGGTGCCTCGCCTTCGCAGGCGGCCACCTCGCCGCTCCCTTCCAACTCCCTGACCAGCCAGCCGACCGACGCCCCGCGCCCCAGCGCGGTCAGCGCCAGACCACCGCCGCGCCCCCGGCGGGCCTCCAGTACGCCGAGGCGCTGGAGGCGGGTGACCGCCTTCGCCATGTGGGTGGCGGGCACGCCCATGGCCTCGGCCACCTCGCGGGTGGTCGGCTGCTCGTCCCCCTCGAAGACGGCGAGCCGCATGACGGCGCGCAGCGCCAGGTCGGTGAACTTGGTCAGCCTCACACCGCGCGACGCTAACAAACACATATGACGCATGTGCATTTGGGGAAGGGTTCGGCGCCCAGCGCGGGCCGGGCCGCGCGACGGTGGCGTCTTCGGGGCCGCTCCGTTCCGCCCCCCCGCCCGCCCAACCGGCCGATTGATAGATCAAACTAGCGTGTGGTTAACATATGAGCACCGCCTAGCTCGAAAGATAATCCTGTGACTGTCAAAGACGACTCGTTCACTAACTGGAAGAACCGCGAGGAGATCGCGGAGTCGATGATCCCGATGATCGGGAAGCTGCACCGGGAGCGGGACGTCACCGTCCTGCTCCACAGCCGCTCCTTGGTGAACAAGTCGGTGGTCAGCATCCTCAAGACCCACCGGTTCGCCCGGCAGATCGCCGGTGAGGAGCTGTCCGTCACCGAGACCCTTCCGTTCCTGCAGGCACTCACCACGCTCGACCTCGGCCCCTCGCAGATCGACATCGGCATGCTCGCCGCGACGTACAGGACCGACACCCGCGGCCTGTCGGTGGAGGAGTTCACCGCCGAGGCCGTCGCGGGCGCGACCGGCGCGGACAAGGCCGAGCGCCGCGAGCCCCGCGACGTCGTCCTGTACGGCTTCGGCCGCATCGGCCGTCTCGTCGCCCGCCTGCTCATCGAGAAGACCGGCTCCGGCAACGGGCTGCGGCTGCGGGCCATCGTCGTCCGCCGGGGCGGCGACCAGGACATCGTCAAGCGCGCCTCGCTGCTGCGCCGGGACTCCATCCACGGCCAGTTCCAGGGCACGATCACCGTCGACGAGGCGAACAGCACGATCATCGCCAACGGTAACGAGATCAAGGTGATCTACGCCGGCGACCCGTCGGAGGTCGACTACACGGCGTACGGCATCAAGGACGCCATCCTCATCGACAACACGGGCAAGTGGCGCGACCGCGAGGGCCTGTCGCAGCACCTGCGCCCGGGCATCGCCAAGGTCGTCCTGACCGCGCCCGGCAAGGGCGACGTCCCGAACATCGTCCACGGCGTCAACCACGACACGGTCAAGCCGGACGAGAAGATCCTGTCCTGCGCGTCGTGCACCACCAACGCGATCGTCCCGCCGCTGAAGGCGATGGCGGACGAGTACGGCGTCCTGCGCGGCCACGTGGAGACCGTCCACTCGTTCACCAACGACCAGAACCTGCTGGACAACTACCACAAGGCCGACCGCCGCGGTCGCTCCGCGCCGCTCAACATGGTCATCACCGAGACCGGCGCCGCCTCCGCCGTCGCGAAGGCGCTGCCGGACCTCAAGGCGCCCATCACCGGCAGCTCGATCCGCGTCCCCGTCCCGGACGTCTCGATCGCGATCCTCTCCCTGCGCCTGGGTCGTGAGACCACCCGCGAGGAGGTCCTCGACTACCTCCGCAACGTGTCGCTGACCTCCCCGCTGAAGCGACAGATCGACTTCATCACCGCCCCCGACGCGGTGTCGAGCGACTTCATCGGCTCGCGCCACGCGTCGATCGTCGACGCCGGCGCCACCAAGGTCGACGGCGACAACGCCATCCTCTACCTGTGGTACGACAACGAGTTCGGCTACTCCTGCCAGGTCATCCGCGTCGTGCAGCACGTCTCCGGGGTGGAGTACCCGACGTACCCGGCCCCGGCGGCCTGATTCCGGCGCTCCGGGCCCCGCGGGCACCCCGCCCCGCCGCCCCGTCGTCCGGTCCCCCGGGCGGCGGGGCGGCGCCGTCCGTCAGGCGGGGCGCCGCGCGTGGACGTAGAGGTGCTCCTCCGGCCCCGTGTCCGGCCCGTGCGGGCGGTACACCGCCGTGTGGTGGTGGACGACGTCCAGCCCCGCCCCCTCCAGCAGGGCCAGGTGGTCCTCCACGGAGAGGCTGCTGACCGTGACCTCGTGGCCCATCCACACGATGTCCAGCCCCCTGATGTCACCGGGCACGGTGGCCATCGCGAACGCCCCGCCGGGGGCGATCCAGGAGGCCATCCGGGTCAGCGCCCCCGCCACCTCGGGCTGGTCCATGACCAGCAGCGGGAAGAAGGCGCACACCGCGTCGTACCCGCCCTCCGGCGCTTCAAAGGAGCGCACGTCGGCCTGTTCGAAGCGGGCGCCGGGCACCCGCTCCCGTGCGATCCGCACCATTTCGGCGGACACGTCGATCCCGGTGACGGCGAACCCGGCCCGCACCAGCCTCTCGGCCGTGGGGCGGCCGGTGCCGCTGCCCACGTCGAGCACGCGCGCCGCGGGCGGCAGGGTGCCGACGAGCCAGTCCAGCGCGGCGAGTTGGCCCGGCACCTCGGCGAAGACCTCCTCGTAGCGCGCGCCCACCTCGTCGAAGACCTCGGCGGCGGACCTGCCGCCGGGCCGTGGCTCCTGGCTCACCGCACCACCTCCGTGTCGCGGTCGGGCCCGGCGCGGGAGCGGCGGACCCGGATCCGACAGTCCGGACCGTACCCGTGCGAAGGGCGCCCGGCCAGGGGGACCGGCACCGGGCGGCGGGCGCTGTCAGTGGTGCTGGCTACCGTGGACGGCATGATCGATGCCGAGGACGTCCGCCGTATCGCGCTGTCCTTCCCCGAGACGGTGGAGAAGGAAGCCTGGAGCATGCCCACGTTCCGCGTCGCGGGGAAGATGTACGTCACGGTCCCCGACGACCAGACGTCGTTCGCCGTGCGCTGCCCCCGGCACGAGCGGGCCGAGCTGATCGCCGCCGAGCCGGAGAAGTTCTGGGTGCCGCCGCACGAGGCGGGTTCGGGATGGGTCCGGGTACGTCTCGCCGCGCTGGAGGACCTGGACGAACTGCGCGACATCCTCGTCGACTCCTGGCGGCAGGCCGCGCCGGACCGTCTGGTCGATCAGCACCCCGACCTGCGGCCGGGCGCGGTGACGGGCGGATGAGCCGCGCCGGCGGACGGCCGCGGCGGGCGACCCGTCCCGACCGTGTCGTCCAAACGGCTGACACGCCGCCGCCGGCTTCCTAGAGTACGGATCCTGACGTGGACCGGGGGGTGCCATGGTTCGGGCGGATGACAGGGGCAGGGTCATCGGGCTGTGCGTGTTCCTGGTGGCGCTCGGCAGCCCCTGGGCGCGTGAGCTGCTGATCGGCCTCTGGACGGACGACTCCCTCCTCTCGATGCTCAACCGCGCGCTGCTGGCCCCCGGCTGGGAGCTGTCGCCGCGCTCCGACCCGTACCTGGGCGTCGTGGACCTGCGGGGCAACGTCGCCTGCGTCGGCCTGTTGGCCGGAGCGACCCTGCTGGTGCCCCGGCTCGTGGGAGGGGCGCCCCCCTGGCGGGGCGTCCGCTTCGCGGCCGCCCTGGGGACCGGTGTGCTCGTCTCGCTCGTCGGCTCGGTCCTGTCGTGGGCGGCCGTCATCACCCACGGGCCCCACACCGTCCTCGTCTTCGGCCGGGACGCGGGGGCGGTGTTCGTCACGTTCCTCGCAGACGGCCTGGTCTTCGGCGTCCTGTTCGGCCTCGTCGTCGCCGTCGTGTACGCCGGGGCGGCCACCGCGCCGGGCGCCGGGGGCCGAAGGCCGTCCCGTACTCGCGAAGGGAGAACCGCCATGGCCGACGCCGCCACCGGCACGGGGGACTTACGGGTGGCCGTCGCGACCGGCACCGAGCCGGGTGACGCGACCCGCTACCTGTGCGCCGCCGCCTACACCGATCCGGCGTTCGCCCGCCACGTGGTCGAGGGCGTGCTCGGGGACCGGCTCGGGGCGATCGCCGTGTCGCCGGGCGTCGACCTGGTGCCCGTGGCCCGGCACAGCCTGACGGCCCGCCGCCTGCGCCGCGAACGGGACCGGAAGCTGGCGGCGGCGTTCGGCCTGATCGCGCTGTTCGGTCCATTGTGGCTGCTGTTCGCCCGGCTGGCGCTGCGGTACCTGGGCGCCGCGTCCGCGCCCCGCAGCAAGTACCCGGCCGTGCGGGGGCGGCACCTGCCGTACCCGTCCGTGCGGCGGCTGGCCGTCACGGCCGTCTCCCTGCTCGTCGCCGGCGCGCTGGCGGGGGCCGGGCTGTCGGCCCTGCCCCTGCCGGGTTTCCTGCGCTGGCTGGCCGGCGGCTACGGGTACGGCGTGCCGCCGCTGCTCGCGGTGGTCGCGGGCACCGTCCTGGCGATGCGTACCCTCCTCGACGAGGAGAGGGACGTCGACGCGCGGATGCGCGGTGCGCTGCGGCGCGGCGTGTTCGACCCGGACAGGCTGCCGCGGCCGGCCGCGGTGGAGCCGTGGGTCGCCGCCAGGATCGCGGCGCTGGCCGACGCCCAGCGGGGCAACGTCACCTGCCACAGCGGCTTCTCGCCGTTCGTCGGGTACGGCAGGCGGGAGTCGGAGTGGACGCTGTCGCTGCCGCTGCTGCCCGCCGAGCCGTCCGTCGGCGACGTGCGGCGGCCACCGGCGGCGGTCGCGGACTTCGACGCCTGGGACGTGGTGGGCCGGCTGCGCCGCCGGTTGGCGGAGACGGCCGACGGGCTTCCCGCGCCCGCCGGCCCCGGCGGCGGGGCGGGCCTCGTCGTGGAGGACCGGGTGTTCGTGAGCGGCAGGGAGCTGGCCGGTGACGGCCGGTTCCTCCCCGACCCGCTGCGCGCACCCGTCACGCGCCTGCCCGAGGAAGCCGTGCGCCGGATCGCGCTGCACCCGGACGGGGTCGCCCGGCACTTCCTGGTCAGCCACCTTCCCCTGTGGGGCGGTGAAGTGGTACCCAGCCAGTTCCTGCACGTCGCCGTGGTGGGCAGGACGCTGCACCTGCGGTGCGAGCGGTTCGTCCTGGGGCCGGTGCGGCGCGGGATGCACGCGGTCGACCTGCTGCCCCCGGCCGCCCTCGCCGCGAGGAGCCGCCGCTCCCTGCTGCCCGGGGCGCTGCGGCGCGCCGGCGGCGCCCTGTGGGGCGCGCCCCGGTCGTGCCTGGCCGACCTCCTCGCCGAGTACCGCAGGCCGCGCCGGCTGCGCAGCGAGTTGCGGGCGGCCCGCGAGGATCCCGCCTTCGACCGGGGCGCCCGGCTGAGCATCCGCGAGGACGCCCAGGGGCCCGAGTACTTCCACCACTCCCAGTTGGTGGACGCGCGGCGGGTGCTGAACGCCCTGGACCGGCACACCCTGGCCGCCGTCCGCGACTTCCTGGACGAACACGGCGTGGACACGGCCGACTTCCGCATCCAGACCCAGACGATCCTGAACCACGGGGTGCTGCAGACGGGTGGGGTGAGCGTCGTGGGGAACCAGGCGGTGGGCACCGGGGCCCAGGCGACCGCCGGGCCCGCCCCGGCCCGGGCCGGGGGCCCGCCGCCGCCCGGCGGCACGGCCGAACGATAGGAGGGGAACGTGTCCCAGCAGAACCAGCGACCGCCCGACGAGCCGTCCCGCGTGCTCAACTTCGGCGTGCAGCAGTACGGCGGGCAGAGCAGCGTCGGCAACCAGGCCGTGGGCCCGAACGCGCGGGCGGTCGCCGGCCGGATCACCGTGCAGGCCCCCGGTGCGGATCAGCTCGCCCGGGTCGACGAGCTGATCCTGCTCGTCGAGCGCCTGCTGGAGGAGCACCGGGCGGCGCTCCCCGACCAGGAGGCGCCGCGGGTGGAGCTGCGCCGGCTGCGGGAGGAACTGGCGGAGGACTCGCCCGAGCCGGGGGTGGTGCGGCGCGCCCTGGACCGGTTGGCGGCCTTCGCGGAGCCGGCGGCACCGCTGGCGGCGGCCGTCGCGGAACTGTCCCGTCTCGTCCAGTCCTTCTGACCCGGCGCTCCCCGCAGCACCGCCGGGACCCGCGGTCCTCGTCCCCGCCTTCGCCCTCCCTCACGCCTGGTCCAGACCTCTTGACGAAAGGTCTGGACCAGAAGACTCTGAGGTTCCCGGCAGGGCCCCGAGGGAGGAGACGCGGAGATGGCACGTCGCGCAAGGAGAAGGCTTCTGGGCATGGGACTCGTGGTCGCGGGCCTCGTGCAGTTACTGGGCGGCGCGGCGGTGCCGGCGGCCGCGGCCCGCCCCTCCCCCGCCGCCGGCGACACCGCGGCGGCCACCACCTGCCCCCTCAAGCCGAAACCCGCGGGCAAGGTCCTCCAGGGCTACTGGGAGAACTGGGACGGCGCCGCGAACGGCGTCCACCCGCCCTTCGGCTGGACCCCGATCACCGACCCCCGCATCCGCCAGCACGGCTACAACGTCGTCAACGCCGCCTTCCCCGTCATCCGCTCCGACGGCACCGTCCTGTGGGAGGACGGCATGGACAACACCGTGAAGGTGCCCACGCCGGCCGAGATGTGCGAGGCCAAGGCCGCCGGTCTGACCGTGCTGCTGTCGATCGGCGGCGCCACCGCCGGCATCGACCTCAACTCGACCGCCGTCGCCGACCGGTTCGTCGCGACGATCGTGCCGATCCTCAAGGCGTACAACTTCGACGGGATCGACATCGACATCGAGACCGGCCTGATCGGCAGCGGCGACATCAACCGGCTCTCCGCCTCGCAGGCCAACCTCATCCGCATCATCGACGGCGTCCTGGAGCGCATGCCGCCCGGCTTCGGCCTGACCATGGCCCCGGAGACCGCGTACGTCACCGGCGGCAGCGTCGTCTACGGCTCCATCTGGGGCGCCTACCTGCCGATCGTGAAGAAGTACGCGGACAACGGCCGCCTGTGGTGGCTCAACATGCAGTACTACAACGGCAGCATGTACGGCTGCTCCGGCGACTCGTACGCGGCGGGCACGGTCGCGGGCTTCACCGCGCAGACCGACTGCCTCGACCGGGGCCTCGTCGTGCAGGGCACCACCGTCCGGGTCCCGTACGACAAGCAGGTCCCCGGCCTGCCCGCCCAGCCGGGCGCGGGCGGCGGGCACATGCAGCCGGGCACGGTCGCCCAGGCGTGGAACGCGTACGGCGGCAGGCTCAAGGGCCTGATGACGTGGTCGATCAACTGGGACGGTTCGCGGAACTGGACCTTCGGCGACAACGTCAGGGCGCTGCAGGGACGTTGAGCCTCACACGCCGGCGGGCACCGCGGGAAGCACCACTTCCCAGGTGTCCACGGCGAAGTGGGTGCGCATCCCGTGCGCCTCGTAGAGGCGCAGCGCGCCGGACTCGTTGAGCGTGTCGACGCCGAGCCCGATCGTGTCGCGGCCGAGCGCGGCGTACGTGCCGAAGGCGTGCCGCAGCAGGTGCCCGGCGACGCCGCGGCCGCGGTACGCCCGGCGCACGCCGATGTTGCCGATCCACGCCATGCTCTGCCGGTCGTTGCGCGAGTACAGCACGGCCACGTCGTCGGCGCCGAGCGAGGCGATCCACACGAGCGACCAGTCGACGCGACCGCCGCCGATGTCGTCGAGCCACTGCTCGTACGTGCGCGGCTGGTGGTCGAAGTGCTCGCTGAACGTCTCCTGGACCAGGGCGTGGGCGCGCCGCCGGTCCGCCTCGTCGGCGCAGTCGCGCAGCACCAGGCCGGCCGGCGGCTCGGGGATCACCCGGTCGGCGCCGGTCAGGGGCCGCGTCATCACGTGGTACTTCCGCACGCGGCCCCAGCCGCGCCGCGCCAGCATGTCGAGGTCGGTGGTGGGCCGGGCGTTGAGGTGGAGGTGGAGGACGGTGCGGGAGGCGCCGTTGGCCCGCGCCCGCTCGGCGGCCCGCCGCTCGACCAGCTCGAACAGCCGCTCGCCGGCGGCCTCGTGGCCGGGCAGGACGTAGTGGTCGGTGTCGACGCGCTCGGCACCGGAGTCGTCCCACACCAGCGCGTACGCGACGAGCCTGCCGCCCTGGAAGGCGAGCCAGGAGTCCTCCCGCAGGTCGACCCCGGGGTGGGCGAGGTCGGTCTCGACGGCGTGCAGTTCGGTGTCGGGCCGGCCGGTCTCGATGGTGTCGATCTCGTTGAGCAGCGCGCATATCAGGGGTGCGTCACCGGTGGTGGCCGGGCGTACGGTGAAGGGGGCTTCGGAGTGCATCAGGTCACTTTCGGTCCTGCCGCCCGCGCCCCGCAAACGATTTCCCGGCCCAGTGCGGCGCGAGACCGTACGACACGAGGCCGTGCGTCGCGAAGACCGTACGACGCGAAGACCGTACGACGCCGGGGCGGCCCCGGCTGCGCACGGCCTTCGCGCGGGCCTTCGCCCGTCGGGCGCGGCCGGCCGTCTCAGGACGCCGTCGCGCACGCCGGGTGTCCCCACCCGGTGTCGTTCCTGGCGATCGTCTCGCCCTTCGCGTACGGGCTGCCGCAGCGGCAGCGGCCGGGGAACTTCGCCCGTACGGTGCCCCGGGAGGCGGTCGCGGCGCGCGGGCGGCGGGGCGCCGGCGGGCGTTCGCGGGTGTCGGCGGGGGGCAGGACCGAGCCGGCGGCCGAGCCCGCGGGCTGCTGGGTGACGGCCGCCTGGCCGGCGGCCGCGTCGGCGGCGGCGTTCAGGCGGTCCCCGTCGACCCGGTGGGCCGGCGTGTGGACGAACCGCACGTCCCGGCCGGCCAGCAGGCCGTCGATGGCCACGACCAGGTCCCGGTTGGCCACCGGTGAGCCGGACGCGGTCTTCCAGCCCTTCCGGCGCCAGCCCGGCAGCCAGGTCGTGACGGCCTTCATCGCGTACTGGGAGTCCATGCGGACCTCCAGCGGGGTCGCCGGGTCGGTGGCCTCCAGCAGGCGCTGGAGCGCGGTCAGCTCGGCGACGTTGTTCGTGGCCCGCCCCAGCGGGCCGGCCTCCCAGGAGGCCACTTCCCCGTCCGCACCGGCGATGACCCACGCCCAGGCCGCCGGCCCGGGATTGCCCTTGCACGCCCCGTCACACGCGGCGATGATCCGTTCCGTCATTGTTCCGATCCTGCCATGCCTGCCGCCCGGTGCCGCCCGCCCCGGTCAGGGGCCGGGGGGCGGGGCGGGTTCCCAGGGCGGGGGCGTGCGGCCGTCCGTCCAGGCCGCGAGCGCCTCGCCGTCCACGCAGACGATGCCGAGCGCGGCGGCGTACTCGGCGGCCGGCGCGGTGAAGCCGCTGGTCGTCACGACGACGGCGACCTCCGCCTCGTGGACGGCGAAGCACGTGCCGCCGAAACGCTGGAGGTCCTGCGAGCCCACGGGGTGGTCGGCGGCGTACTGCTTGCACTGCACGACCAGCCGCCGCCCGTCCGGGGTGGTCGCCACCACGTCGGCACCGAGGTCGCCGGGGCCGCCCGAGACCTCGGTGCGGGTGCAGCCGTCGCGCACGCAGAGCGCCGCGACCGTGTGTTCAAAGCCCTGTGGGTCCACCTGTTCGTGGTCGACGGCGTCCCCGTCCAGTACGGGCACGATGCCACCGGCCCCGGACGCGGCCTCGGCCGGTGGTACGGCTCCGGGCGCGCCGTCGCCCGGGGGCGCCGCCCGGGGCGCGCCCCGGCCGCCCCGGCGCGCCACCGCGGCGAGGGCGGCGACGACGCAGACCAGCGCCACCGGGCCGAAGGCCCCGGACGAGGTGCCCCACGCCGTCCGCGCCAGCAGTGCCAGTCCGCCCCCGACGGCCCCGACCAGCCCCACGGCCAGCACCACGTCCCGCCACCCGGCGCGCCCGCCCCGCCCTCTCACCCGCTCCGCCACAGCCACGCACGTCCCCCTCCGCCGTCGGACACCCACCACCCCGCCTGGCCGCGCGCCCCGCCCCCAAACCTCCCCGGCACCCCCGGCGTACGGGTCCGGCGCACCGTCCCGCCCCGGAGCACCTGCTGGACGCGGCGCCGCGGCACGGGACGTGCCGTACCGGCGCGGGGAAGCGAACCGCGCTCAGGGCCGCTGCCGGAACGGGGCGAGCGTGGCGCGCACGAGCGCGGCGGCGCCCCAGTCGGGGTCGAACTGGGCGATCACGGCCAGGTGCTGGCGCAACTGGAGGATCGGCATGCGTGCGCGCCAGTCGCGGTCGAGCCCGGTCAGTTCGGCGTACAGCTCGAAGAACGCGTGCGCCTCGGGCGGCGGCGTCGTCGTCCACAGGTGGGCCAGGTCCACCTCGGCCCACGTGTACGACACGGCCGGGTCGATCAGCGCGGGCCGTCCGTGGGGGGTGGCCATGACGTTCAGCGCCCACAGGTCGCCGTGCGTCAGGCACGCGGGTCTGTCCGGCAGCAGCTCGGGCAGCCGGTCGCACAGCCGCTCCAGCGCCGCCCGGTCCGCGGCGTCGAGCGCCTCCTGGACGCGGGGCTCGCCGAGCCAGCGCAGCAGGCGGTGCTGGGCGAAGAACTCGAACCCGTCGTCGTTCCAGGTGTTGACCTGACGACGACGGCCCAACCAGTTGTCCCGGTGCCACCCGAATCGGGGGTGCCGCGTGGTGGTGTGCAGGTGGGCGAGCGCATGCGCGAGCTGCTCCCAGAAGGCCCCGGTGCCCGGCCGGGGCCGCAACACGGACAGCACGAGCAGGTCGCGGTCCGCGAGGACGACCTCCGGCGTGGCGATGCCGCCCGCCTCGCGCAGCACGGTGAGTCCTTCGGCCTCCGCGGCGAAGGCGTCGTCCGACGGCGGCTCGCCGAACGCCTTGACGAACACCGACGTGCCGTCACCGCGGCGCGCGAGTCCCGCGATCGCGGCGAGGCCCCCGGTGGCCGGCTCGACCGCGACGACGTCGGTCAGGCCGGCCGCGTGCAGGCGTCCGAGCAGGAAGGACGACGCGTCCGTCACGGGTGTGCTCCTCTCCACTGGTCACGCATCACGGTCGTCCGCGGACGTGCCGGGCACCACCCGCTGGTAGCGGGTCACGACCTCACGGGGACCAGGGTCGTGTCCGGCACGGCTGGTGGACTCCGTTCGGTCGACGTCCGGACGAGTTCGTTCGAGCGCTGGGCCAGGACTTCGGGACTTCGGGGCTTCGAGCCTGCGGACCGGGCGAAGACCTCCAGGGCCCGCTCGCGAGGCCCGACTTGGGGATCCTCTTGATCGCACTCTACGTGAAGGTCGACGACGGGATCACGGGAACGCGGTGGATGGGGTGACCTCCCTTGCTCAGCGACTCCGCACACCACCGTCCGGCAGCGGACCGGTCCGCTGCCGGACGGTGGTGTTCGGCTCCGTGGCGGTCCCCCGGGGCTTCGCGGTGGTGCGGGTCGGTGCGGTGAGCACGGCGAGGCAGCCGACGACCAGGGCGACGCCGAACCAGCCCCGTAGGGGCAGGCGTTCACCGACGACGAGTACGGCCAGTACGGCGGCGACGGCGGGTTCCAGCAGGGAGAGCGTGGTCGCGGTGCTCGCCGGGACGCGCGCCAGACCCCAGCCGAACAGGACGTAACCGACGAACATGGGCACCAGGGCCATGTACGCGCCGACGGCCGCGTTGGACCAGGAGGCGAGGAGGGGGGCGCCGGTGGCCAGCAGCACCGGCATCAGCAGCAGCCCGCCCAGCCCGAAGACGGCGCCCATGGCGGCGCCGGAGGTGGCACCGCGGCTGATCAGCCGGTGGGCCGCCCAGGAGTACAGGGCGTAGGTGAGGCCGGCGACCAGACCGAGCCCCACACCGAGCGCGGTCGCCCCCGCGGACCGGCCTCCGGGGCCGGCCGCGCCGGCCGCTTCGGCGGTGCACAGCAGCACCGTCCCGGACAGGCCCAGGGCGGCTCCGGTCGTCCAGCGGCCCGTGAGGCGGCGCCCGTCGACGAGGCGCTCGATCAGGGCCGAGGCGAGCGGGGCCGAGCCGATCGACACCACGGTGCCGGCGGCGACCCCGGCCAGGTGCATGGAGGTGTAGAACGCCAGGGGGTAGGTCCCGACCGCGATCGCGCCGAGCAGCACCACGCCCCTCTGCGCGCGCAACCGGGGAGCTTGCCGGCGTATTCGGTGCGCGGCGACGAGGGCCTGGAGCAGCCCGCCCAACCCCATGGCGACGGCCCCGATCGCGAGCGGCCCCACTGCCGGGGCGAGGGTCGCGGCGGTGCCCGTGGTGCCCCACAGCACCGACGCCACCAGCACGCACGCCGCTCCCATGCCCGCCGACCCGGCCGCGTGTCCGGCGGGCCGCGTCACAGCCGGTCCAGCAGGTCGGCCGCCATGGCCCGGGCGTGCTCCAGACGCGTACCCGCGCCCTCCAGGCCGGCGCGCGCCATCGCGCCCTCCAGCAGGAACGACAGGTGCTCCGCCACCGTGCGCGCCTCCTCGGGCCGCCCGGGCAGCAGTTCCGCGAGATGCCCGGCGAGCAGGGACTCGACCTCCTCCTTGTGCCGGCGCACCACGGCCCGGCCCTCGTCCCCGGCGGGCAGTTCGGCAGCCGCGTTCAGCAGGCCGCAGCCCCGGAAACCGTGCTCGTAGGCGAAGGCCGCGTGATCGGCGTACGCGTCGAAGACGGCCAGCACGCCGCCGCGGGCGTCCGCGGCCTCCTCCAGCCGCCGCCGGTACAGGCCCAGCCACTCCTCGTGCCGTGCGTCGAGGTAGGCCCTCACCAGGTCGGCCTTGGAGGAGAAGTTGTTGTAGAGGCTCATCTTCGCCACGCCCGCCTCGGCGGTGATCGTGTCGATCCCCGTCGCCGCCACGCCGTCGGCGTAGAAGCGGCGTGCCGCGGCGGCGAGCAGCCGCTCGCGCGCGGCCCCCCGCCGCCTGCCGGGGCGCGCTGCCGCCGTCCCGCTGTCGCTCATCGCGTTCCCTCCCAGTTATTAGGTAGGTCAGTCTACCCAATAAGTGGGGCAGGTCCTTCCCGGGTCCGAACGGCGTGCGCGACCGGGCCCGCGGCGACCCACCGGACGGACCGGTCACCCCCCTCCCGAGCCGGGCGGCCCCCGGGAAATTCCCGGCGGCGCCGGGAGCGCGGGTGATACACCTTCGGCGCATGGTGACGACTCGCGAGGACATCGGCGGCGACGATCCCCAGGTGGCAGAGGTGCTGGCGGCGGAGCGCGAGACGCTGACGCCCGCGTGCCGGGCCGACCCCGAGCGGCTGAACCGGTTCCTCGCACCCGACTTCCACGAGTTCGGGGCCTCCGGCGTCGAAGTCGGGTTCGAGGGAACCGCGGAGCGCGTCGCGGCGCGCACCGATCCGGCCGGCGAGCCGATCGCGGCGGAACGCATGCGCGGAGTGAGGCTGGCCGACGGACTGGTGATGGTGAAGTACACCGTGAGGATCGACGGCCGGTGGTCGAACCGGACCTCGCTGTGGCGGCGGGCGGCACCGGGGCACTGGCAGATGTTCCACAACCAGGGGACGCCCACCACCCGGGACTGACGGCGTGGACGCCGCCGCGGGGTTCCTCCCCGCAGCGCGGTCGCGACCGGGCGGCGGTCGGGGCCGTGCGTCCGGCCGGTACGGCGAGTGCGCCCGGGCTCCACCTCCCGGCCCACGAGCCCCCGGCCCCGCGCCGCCACCGTCCGACTGCGCAGTCGGACGCCGCGGCCCCGCCGGTACCGGCCTTCCCCTGTCGCGCTCCCCCGCCGCGGCACCCCGCACGGCACGTGCGCCACCCCTCCGGCGGCACGCGTCCCGGGAAGGGCCGCGCACACCACGACGAATTAGTAATGGCATTCATTTTCATATAGCCTCGGGTCCGCTCCGTTCAGAGAGGAATCCGAACCCATGGCCGTACCCAAGCGGAAGATGTCCCGCTCCAACACCCGGCACCGCCGCGCCCAGTGGAAGGCCGCCACACCGCAACTGGTGCCCCTCACGGTGGACGGCTCCGTCCACCTGGTGCCGCAGCGGCTGGTCAAGGCGTACGAGCGCGGTCTGCTGCGCCCCGAGGGCTGACGGACACGACCGGCCGCCTGCCCGTGACCGCCCTGTCCGGCTTCCTCGGGGCGGGGAAGCCGACCCTGCTCGGCCACGTGCCGGGCAACCGCGGGGGCCTGCGCGTCGCGGTCGTCGTCAACGGCCTGGGCGAGGACGCCATCGGCCACCCCGGCACCGGGTCCCCCGGTCCGGTCCCGGGCCGCGCCGTCCGCCGCGCCGACGACGACGGCCCGGGCCCTTGGGGGCTCAGCTCGTGGTGCAGGTGACGGTGGGCCAGGTCCGGTTGCCGTTGTGCTGGATGGTCACGCCCCACGTGTTGCCACTGCCGTTGGGTTTGGCCACCAACGTCTGGGCACTGGGATAGCCGGCACTGACGTTCCAGGTCGACAAGACCCTCGCCGGCGACGGAACGTTCATCGTCACCGTCCAGTTACTGGCACCACTCACCGCGACATTGAGGTTGTACCGGTCACTCCACTGCTGCCCCGCGGACAGGGTCGCACTGCAACCACCACCCGGCGGAGTCGTACCCCCACCGTCGGGGGCCACGGCGCGGCCGGTCTGCGGCGAGATCATGCCGGAACACAGGCCGCGGCTGTTGAGCACCTGCGCGATCCGCGGGATCGCCGCGAGCGTGTTGGCCGGCCAGTCGTGCAGGAGGATGACCTGCCCGTTGGTGAGCCGGCCGGCGGCCTGCACGATCGCGTCCACGCTCGCGTTGTTCCAGTCCTGCGAGTCGACGTCCCAGAGGATCTGGGTGAGGCCGTACTTGGCCGCCACGGACTGCAGCGTCGCGTTGGTCTCCCCGTAGGGCGGGCGGAACAGCTTCGGAGTGCCGCCGCCCGCGCTCGCGATGGCCTGCTGGGTCCGGGAGATCTCCGAGTCCATCTGCGACTGGCTCAACTGGGTCATGTGCGGGTGGGTGTAGCTGTGGTTGGCGACCCACATGCCGGCGTCGACCTGGGCCCGCACCTGGGCGGGGTTGGCGGCGGCGTACTGGCCCTGGTTGAACATCGTGGCCCGCAGCCCGTTCTGCCGGAGCGCGTTGAGCAGGGCCGGTGTCTGGGCGGACGGACCGTCGTCGAAGGTCAGCCCGACGTAACCGGTGCAGGCGGCGGCCCGCGAGGGGGTGGTGTCGGCCCGCGAGGGGCCGGTGTCGAGGGTGAGGACGCTCGTGGCGGCCAGCGCGACGACGGTCAGTCTCGCGGCCATCGAGCGCAACGACAGGCGTGGTGTGGTGCGCATGGGGTGGGTCCTCCTCGTTCCGGCGGTTCGGCCACTCGGGGTGGGACCCCGAGCTGCCTCGTAGGGGGGCCCTCGGCCTTCGCGGAGGCTTCGGGCGGTGGACTCAGCTCGTGGTGCAGGTGACGGTGGGCCAGGTCCGGTTGCCGTTGTGCTGGATGGTCACGCCCCACGTGTTGCCACTGCCGTTGGGCTTGGCCACCAACGTCTGGGCACTGGGATAGCCGGCACTGACGTTCCAGGTCGACAAGACCCTCGCCGGCGACGGAACGTTCATCGTCACCGTCCAGTTACTGGCACCACTCACCGCGACATTGAGGTTGTACCGATCACTCCACTGCTGCCCCGCGGACAGGGTCGCACTGCAACCACCACCCGGCGGAGTCGTACCCCCGCCGTCACCGCCGGAGCCCAGCGTGATGGTGGAGCTGCCGCTGCTCTGGTAGCCCTCGGTCGCCATGATCATGTAGTTGTGGGTGCCCAGGTTCATGCCGGCCCGGGCCCAGGCGTCGAAGTGGTTGCCGGTGGTGATGGTTCCCCCGGTCCTCTTCGACTGCCGCACGCTCCAGTACTGGTCGAACGTGCGGGTGCCCTCGATGGAGGGGGCGTTGTAGCGGGTGGTCTTGTAGATGTCGTACGTGCCGCCGTCGGTGGTCACCGTGCCCTTGAACTCGCCCGTGGGCCGGTAGGTGCCCCAGTTGTCGACGACGTAGTACTCCACGAGCGGGTTGGTCGTCCACCCGTAGAGGGCGAGGTACGCGTTGCCCGAGGGGTTGAAGGTGCCGGAGTAGGTGACCGTCCTGCGGCCACCGGTGCTCCAGCCCTTGCCGGCGACGAAGTTGCCCGTGTTCCTCCACGAGGTGCTGTAGTTGCCGCCGGCGGCCAGGTTCATGGAGACCGTGCCGGGGCTGTCGGTCCAGAACGAGTAGAAGTAGCCGTTGTCGGTTCCGGTCCGGTTGGTCGTGACGAGCGTGTCGGCGGAGACCGTGCCCGGCGCGACCAGCGTGACCACCGCGGCCAGCGCGGTGACGCAGAGGGCCCTGACGGTCCGTGCGAAACGGCCGCCTCTACGGCTCTCGCGTCGAGCGGAAACGCGCATGTACTTGCTTCCTCCTTGGGTGCGCCGGTACGGGGAGCAGGACGGCACGAGCCGAACGAGCCGTCAGTGGCCATGGGGTGGCGTCGATCGCGCGTCGGCGTCGTGCGGCACGGCAGAGCGGGCCCGGCGTCACCTGTTCGATGACCGCAGGGCCGGGTCGTGGGAGCGCCCCGGGCGGGCAGTGATGAAGCCCTGCCGCTGCGGAACAGTGTGGTCCGCCCCCTACGCCTGTCAATGGTTTCGGTCGAAATTTCGAAAGGTTCGACATCAGGGGGGCGCGACCGAGGAGCGGTATGCGAATCCTCGCCCTACACACACCGGAATCATGCGGAATGAGCTTTGTTTCCTCGATCAGCGGCCGGGACAAATGCCCCCGAAAGGCGGGAAAAGGTGTGCCCGAGCCGGCCAGGGCGCGGGGATCCGGGCCGACCTGCGGATCGGGGGACCGTTTCGCCCCGGGGCGACACGGGGCTCCACGTACGATCTTCCCGCCGCCGACCCGCCCGCTCAGCCGAGCAGGCCGACAATCTTTCGCGCACCTGATGGAGTCATTCCGTTCTTCCTCGCGCTTTCATCCCCAGACGCTTTCAGGAAGTTGATCTGAGCTGGCGTTATAAAACCCCCACCAGCCGAAAAGTTTCGGAAAATTATGCGAACGAGGGCATTGACCGGCCTCGCGGTGAGGTCCCACAATCGCTCGCAGTCGTCGTGGACCCGGCCGGGACCGGTACCGCCCGCCCCTGGGGGGGAGCATGGTGGCGCGGTCGGCGCGCCCCGGGTCGTGGGCCCGACCCACCCGACCCACCCTGCCCGCCCCGTGCACAGTCCCGGCGGCACTCCGCGCCGGACCACCCGCCCCTTCGACACGATTCGGAGGCGCGCATGACGACGCGCCCTCTCCAGGTCCGCTCTCCCGCCTCCGAGCCCTTCGGCCGCCTGCCCGACGGAACCGGGGTGCGCCGCCGGGGGCTGGAGAACGGGGGCACGCGCCCGGCGGTTCTCGACCACGGGGCCTCGTGCCCTTCCGGAGGCACCGACCGGCACGCGGGCACGCGGACGTCTCCCCGGGTTCCGACGGACCGGACGGCCACCTCGCCTCCGGCGGATACGTCGGTGCCCTCGTGGGCCGCTACAGCAGCCGGATCGTCCGGGGGCGGTCCTCCCTCGACGGCACGCACCCCTCCCTGTCCGTCACGGGCGACGGCCGCACCCTGCACGGCGGGGGCGGAGCCCGACCGGGGCCCGCCGAGGGGGAACGCCCGGCCGGGTCTCCCGGCCGGGCGCCCCGAGCGGGGCGGGGACCACCGGATCAGCGCCGCACGGTCACCGCACCGCGTCACCGGTGCCGCAGCACCGGCACCGCGTCACCGGCGGTGTGCCGCGAGTTCGTGACGGACCGCCGTGTAGGCCGGCTTGGCCGCGTACTCCTCGTCCAGCAGGTTGGCCGCGCCCTGGCCGCTGAACCACTCCGGCACCCACGAGTACTTGTCGGTGAAGCCCCACACCGTGAACGACGTGCAGCGGCGGACATTGAGGCAGGCGGCCAGCAACCGCCGGTAGTCGTCGGCCTGGCGGGCGAGCTTCGCGTCGTCCGCGGGCAGCGTCATCCGCACGTCGACCTCGGTGAACGCGGTCCGCATGCCGAGGGCGGCGAAGCGCTCCAGGTTGGCCTGCACGTCCTGCGGGAAGCCGTACCCGATGTCCAAGTGGCCCTGGATGCCGAAGCCGTGCACCGGTACGCCCTGCTGACGGAGGCGTACCGCGAGGTCGTAGTAGGCCGTGGACTTCGCGTTCACGCCCTCGACGTTGTAGTCGTTGAAGAACAGCTTGGCCTTCGGGTCGGCGGCGTGGGCCCAGCGGAAGGCGTCGGCGATGTAGGACGGGCCGAGCTTCTGCAGCCAGATCGACTCGCGCAGGGTGCCGTCCTCGTTGAAGACCTCGTTCACGACGTCCCACTCGTAGATCTTGCCCTTGAAGTGCTTGACCTGGGTGGTGACGTGGTCGCGCAGGATCCGGCGCAGCTCCACCGCGTCGATCGACCCGTCGGCGACCCCCGAGGTGAGCCAGGCGGGCAGCTGGCTGTGCCAAACGAGCGTGTGGCCGCGCACCGCCTGCCCGTTGCGCTGGGCGAACCTCACCAGCTCGTCCGCCTCCGCCCAGTCGTGAACGCCCCGCTCGGGCTCGACGACCTCCCACTTCATGACGTTCTCCGCCGTGACCGAGTTGAACTCGCGGGCGGTACGGGACCGGTACGCCCGGTCGGAACCGAGCGCCTCCATGTCGACCGCCGTGCCGATCCGCAGGTCCTGGCGTGCGGCGAGGTCGCGCAGCGGCTTGTCGTGGCCGGAGCGGAGCGGCTCCTGGGCGGACACCGACGGGGCGGCGACGCCGAGCGCGAGCAGGGTCGCGACGGCTGCCGCCGCGGCGCGGCCGAGTGATCTGGACATCGTGGACGACTCCTTGTGAGGGACGTGCGGGCACGGGGGCGGTGATGCCGGGACACGGGCCGGTCGGTTCCACCCGCCGCGGTCCGCGGCGGGCCGGTCGGTGCCGGCGGTGCGCCTCCCGGTGTCCGGGAGGGGGGACCGGCGGGCCGCCGGCGCCACCACCGCCGTGTTCGCGTTTCTCGGAAAGCCGGCGAAAACTGTCGGCGCGGGCGCGCTCGCACTCGGGCCGGCGTCCGCGAGGAGCCGCCGCCCCACGGTCCGGGGACATCCCTTCCGCCTCGGGCATGCGGCTCCATGACGACCGCGCCCGCCGACCGAGTCGCGCCTGCGAGACAGATCCTGGGGGATGCACGGCTTCGAAACAATAGAGCCGGATGATCGAAAAAATTTCGAAGCGGCGGGGCGGATCATGACCGCCGGGATACCGCCGCCCGGCGCGTCGTTCCGGTCCGGGACCGCCCCGCACCGGCCCCGCTCACTCGACGGCCGACGGCTCCGCCCCGACGGCCGACGGCTCCGCGAGGTCCCGGGGCGCGGCGGCGCCCTCCGCGGGCGGCGGCGCCGTGCTCTTCCTGACGACCAGACTGGTCGCCAGCTCCAGCCGGGTCGCCGTGGACTCCCCGGCGCGCAGGCGGAACAGCATCTGCACCGCCTCCTCGGCCATCTGGCGCAGCGGCTGGTGCACCGTGGTCAGCGCGGGGCTGGACCAGCGGGCGACCATCACGTCGTCGTAGCCCACGACCGACAGGTCGTGGGGGACCCGCAACTCGCAGACGCGCGCCGCCTCCAGCACCCCGAGCGCCTGGAGGTCGCTCCCGGCGAAGATGGCGGTGGGCCGCTCGGGGAGGCGCAGCAGCTCCATCGCCTGCTCGTACCCGCCGTCCACGTGGAAGTCGCCGAACCGGACGAGGGCGGGGTCGTTGTCCAGGCCGGCCATGTTCATCGCCGAGCGGTAGCCGTCCAGGCGCGCCAGGGAACACAGCATGTCCTCGGGACCGGTGATGATCCCGATCCGCCGGTGCCCCAGCTCGACCAGGTGGCGCGTCGCGGCCACGCCGCCGTTCCAGTTCGCCGACCCCACGGACGGCACGTCGGGATCGGGGTCGCCCGCCGGGTCGATGATGACGAACGGGATGGACCGGGCCCTGAGCCGTTGCTTGACCCCGTCCGGGAGGGCCGAGAAGACGAGGATCACCCCGATCGGCCGGCGCTGCAGGACGCCTTCGATCCACTCGGGGCTCGGCGAGTGCCGCGTGCCGCTCTCCGTCAGCACCACGCTGGCCTGGTGGGCCTTGGCGAGGTTCTCCACGCCCCGGATCAGCTCCATCGCCCACACGCTTTCCAGTTCGTGGAAGACGATCTCGATGAGCGGTGCCTCCCGGCCCGACCGCGTGGTGCGCCGGTACGAGTGGGTCTCCAGGAGGCGCTCCACCTTGATCCGGGTGGGCGGCGACACGTCCTGTCGTCCGTTGAGGACTTTCGAAACTGTCGAAATGGAGACACCGGCCTTCTGCGCCACCTGCGCCAAGGTGATGCGCCCGAGCTCCTCGTCATCTCCCATGGTGAGGAGCATAAGGCACGCCGTGCGCGGCCACGGAGTCACGCTTTGATAACTCGCCCCCCGAGGGTTGACCCACCCGGCGCGACAACCTTAGCGTCCCGACACGTCAAGTTTCGGTAGCCGGATCGAAATAATTTCGAAAGGTGGGGCGATGAAGCGACGTGCACAGCTCCTGAGAACCGCTGTCGTGGGTGGGGTGTCGCTGGCCATGACCGTGGCTCTGGCCGCCTGTGGCAAGTCCGGGGATTCGGCCGAGGGGGGATCGGGCACGATCCGCGTCCTGGTCTACGGCGACGCCGCCAACAAAGTGGAGAAGCAACTCGTCGACACCTTCAACAAGACCTCCGAGGTGAAGGCGGTACTGGAGACCGTCCCGGGCGCGGACTACCAGTCCAAGCTGCAGACGATCATCAGCGGCAAGCAGGCCCCGGACATCTTCTTCAACTGGGGCGGCGGCAGCATCAAGCCGTACGTCGACGCGGGCCTGCTGATGCCGCTCGACGACTTCATCGCCAAGGACTCCGGGCTGAAGCTCAACTTCCTGCCCTCGGTCTTCGACACGGCGGTGGTGGACGGCAAGCCCTACGGCGTGCCCATGCGCGGCACCCAGCCGGTCCTGCTGTTCAGCAACAAGAAGGTGCTGGCGGACGCCGGCGTCGCCGCCCCGCAGACCTGGGACGAACTGCTCGCCGCGGTCAAGACCCTCAAGGGCAAGGGGATCACCCCCATCGCCCTCGGCGGTGGCGACAAGTGGCCCACGCAGATGTGGTTCCAGTACGTCTACGACCGGGTGGCCGGGCCCGAGCTCTTCCAGAAGGCCCTGGAGGGCGACAAGAGCGCCTGGGAGAGCGCCGACAGCAAGAAGGCGCTCGGCATGCTCAGGGAACTGGTCGACGCGGGGGCCTTCGGCACCAACTACGACTCGGTCAAGTTCACGGACGGCGGCTCGCCCGCCCTGCTGGCCACCGGCAAGGCCGCGTTCGAGCTGATGGGCTCCTGGGAGTACTCCACGCTGCAGGAGGCCTACCCGGACTTCGTCAAGAAGGACCTCGGTTACGGCACCTTCCCGACGGTCGAGGGCGGCAAGGGCGACCCGAACAACATCGCGGGCAACGCGAACAACTTCTACTCGGTGCTGAAGAGCACCAAGCACCCCGAGGCGGTGGCCGAGTTCCTGAAGCTCATGTACTCGGACCAGTTCGTCGAGGCCCAGCTCGGCATCGGCAACCTGCCCACCACGACGAACACGGCCAAGTTCCTGGACAAGTCCGCCAACCCGGACTACTCGAAGTACCAGTACGGCCTCGTCAAGAAGGCCCTCTCCTTCCAACTCTCCTGGGACCAGGCGTACCCGCCCGCCGCCTCCACCACCATCCACCAGGCCGTCCAGCAGTTCTTCAACGGGCAGATCGACGCCGACGGCTTCATCGCGTCCATGCAGAGCCTGCCCGCGTCCTGAACCCCGGAACATCTGACATGACCACTGCCACAGCCCCCGCCGTGGACAGCGAGAAGACCGTACGTCGGAGCCGGCCCAGCCGTCGGTCCGTGACCGGTGTGGGCCGCCCGGGCTTCGTCTGGGCGGCACCCGCCGCGGTGTTCTTCGGCCTGTTCGCCATCGTGCCGCTCCTCATGGTCGTCGTACTGTCCTTCGCCCGCTGGAACGGCCTCGGCTCGCCCGAGTTCGCCGGTCTGGACAACTGGAGGAGACTGCTCGACGACCCCGTGATGATCAAGAGTCTCTGGCTGAGCCTGCTGCTCACCGTGCTCGGTGTCGTCGTCCAGACCCCGATCAGCATCCTGCTCGGCGTCTGGGCCGCCGGCCACCAGCGCAACCGGGCGGTTCTGTCCGCCATCTACTTCGTCCCGCTCCTCCTGTCCATCACGGCCGTCTCCGTCCTGTGGCGCGCCGTGCTCGACCCCAACTTCGGCGTCCCGTCACAGGCGAAGTGGCTGTTCGGCGACGGCAACCTGCTGGGCGTGCAGAGCGGCGCCATCGGCGTCCTCGTCTTCGTCAGCACCTGGCAGTTCACCCCGCTGCACACCCTCATCTACCAGGGCGCGGCGCGGGCCATCCCGCCGGTCCTCTACCAGGCCGCCCAGATCGACGGCGCCGGCACGGTCCGCCAGTTCTTCCACATCACCCTGCCGCAACTGCGCAACAGCATCGTCACGTCGATGATCCTGATGGTGGTGGGCGGGCTCACGACCTTCGACACGGTGCTGATCCTCACCCAGGGCGGCCCGGGCACGGACACGACGATCAGCGCGTACTACATGTACCAAAAGGCGTTCAAGGGCTTCGACTTCGGGACGGGCGCCGCCATCGCGCTGCTCCTCGTCCTCGTGGCCAGCTTCGTGTCACTGGTCATGGTGCGGCTGACGGGGTACGACAAGATGCGCAGCACCATGGAAGGCGTGTGATGAAGGGCCGTCCCAACTACCTGGCGGGTCTCGGTTCGCTCGTCTGGCTCTTCGTGGTCGGCCTCCCGCTGTACGTGATGCTGATCGCCACCTTCCAGACCCGGGCCGACTACGCGGCGAACGGCCCCCTGGCCTTCCCCGAGCGCCTCACCCTCGACAACTACGTCAACGACCTGAGCGACGGCTTCGGGCAGTATTTCCTCAACACGGTGATCGTCACCGTCTGCGTGGTGGCCATCGTCCTGCTGCTCGTGCCGCCGCTGGCCTACGCCATCGTCAGGAGCCGGGGGCGGGCCACGAGCACGGTCTTCCGGCTGTTCCTGCTCGGCCTCGCCATTCCGTCGCAGGCCGTGATCGTCCCCATGTTCTACCTGATCAACGAGGCCGGTCTCTACGACAACCTCATCGGCGTCATCCTGCCGACCGCGGCCTTCGCCATGCCGGTGTGCACGTTGATCCTCTCCGGGGTCATGCGCGACATCACCTCCGAGCTCTACGAGGCGATGACGGTCGACGGCGCCTCCTCCCGGCGGATCTTCTTCCAGCTCGTGATGCCGCTCTCCAAGAGCGGCCTGTCGACGATCGTCGTGTTCTCCTCCCTCCAGGCGTGGAACGGCTTCCTGTTCCCGCTGGTGCTGACGCAGTCGACCGAGAACAAGGTCATCACCATGGGCCTGTACGACTTCCAGACGGAACACGGCGTCGACATCCCCGGCCTGCTCGCCGCCGTGGTCCTGTCCATGCTCCCCATCCTGCTCGTCTACCTGTTCGCCCGTCGCGCCCTGGTCCAGGGGCTGATGGGAGTCGGAGGAAAGTGACCGAGAACGTGGCCGCAGAGCCCCATACCGACGCCACGGATCCCAGCCGGGTGAGAGCTCCGCTCCCCGCCTGGCGCGATCCGTCACTGAGCGCGGAGGCCCGCGCCGACGCACTGATCCGCGAGATGACGCTGCGGGAGAAGATCGCCCAGCTCTTCGGCGTCTGGGTCGGCGCGTCCGACGAGGGCGCCGACGTCGCCCCGCACCAGCACGACATGGAGGAGCCGGTCGCCCTCGACGCGCTCCTGCCCGACGGGCTCGGCCAGCTCACCCGGCCCTTCGGCACCGTCCCCGTCGACCCCGCGGTCGGCGCGGTCTCCCTCATGCGCACCCAGCGGAGGATCGCCGCGTCGAACCGGTTCGGCATCCCGGCCGTGGCGCACGAGGAGTGCCTCGCGGGCTTCGCCGCCTGGGGAGCCACCGCCTACCCCGTGCCCCTGTCGTGGGGAGCCACCTTCAACCCCTCGCTGATCCGCGAGATGGCCGCCGCCATCGGCCGGGACATGCGCGCGGTCGGCGTGCACCAGGGGCTCGCGCCGGTCCTCGACGTCGTGCGCGACGCCCGCTGGGGCCGCGTCGAGGAGACGATAGGCGAGGACCCGTACCTCGTCGGGACGATCGCCACCGCCTACGTCCAGGGCCTGGAGTCCGCGGGCATCGTCGCCACCCTGAAGCACTTCGCCGGCTACTCCGCCTCCCGCGCGGGGCGCAACCTCGCCCCGGTCGGCATGGGCGCCCGGGAACAGGCGGACGTGATCCTGCCGCCGTTCGAGATGGCCGTGCGGGAGGGCGGCGTGCGGTCGGTCATGCACGCCTACACCGACACCGACGGAATCCCCTCCGCGGCCGACGACCGGCTGCTGACCCGGTTGCTCCGCGACACCTGGGGCTTCACCGGCACCGTGGTGGCCGACTACTTCGGGATCGCGTTCCTGAAGACGCTGCACGGAGTGGCCGGGACCCTCGGCGAGGCGGCGGGAGCCGCGCTGGCCGCCGGTGTCGACGTGGAGCTCCCCACCGTCAAGACGTTCGGCGAGCCCCTGCTGGACGCGATCGCGCAGGGCCACGTTCCCGAGGCCCTGGTGGACCGCGCGGTACGGCGGGTCCTGACGCAGAAGGTCCAGCTCGGCCTCCTCGACCCGGACTGGAGCCCAATCCCCCCGGCCCTCGGCGACGCCGACCCCGCGGCGGCCCCGGACACCCTGCGCGGCACGATCGACCTGGACCCGGGAAGCAACCGGGAGCTGGCCGGCCGGATCGCCGAGCAGGCCGTCGTCCTGCTCCACAACGACGGCACCCTGCCGCTCGACCGGAGCGGGCCGCCCCGCCGGATCGCCCTGATCGGCCCGAACGCCGAAGTCCCCACCGCGGTCCTGGGCTGCTACGCGTTCCCCGTCCACGTCGGAGGACAGCACCCCGACGTCCCGCTCGGCATCGAACTGCCGACCCTCCGCGAGGCCCTGGAGGCGGAGTTCCCCGACTGCCGGTTCGACGTCGCGCAGGGGGCCGGCATCGACAGCCCCGGAACCGAGGGGTTCGCCGAGGCGGTCGAACTCGCCCGTGGGGCGGACGTCGTGGTGGCCGCGCTGGGCGACCGGGCGGGCCTCTTCGGCCGCGGCACCAGCGGCGAGGGCTGCGACGCGCACTCCCTCGCCCTGCCGGGCGTGCAGCAGCAGCTCCTCGACGCGCTCCTCGACACCGGCACGCCGGTCGTGGTGACCCTGCTGGCCGGGCGGCCCTATGCGCTGGGCCGGGCGGCGACCGAGTCCGCCGCCGTCGTCCAGTCCTTCTTCCCGGGCGAGGCGGGCACGACGGCCATCGCCTCCGTGCTCAGCGGGCGGACGGCTCCGAGCGGCCGGCTGCCCGTGAGCGTCCCCCGGCACCCCGGCGCCCAGCCGTCCACCTACCTGGCGGCGCGCCTCGGCCACGCCAGCGAGGTGTCCAGCATCGACCCGGCACCGGCGTTCGGCTTCGGGCACGGCCTGACCTACACCACCTTCGAGTGGGGCGATCTCGTCGTGGAGGAGGGCGAGGCGCCCACGGACGGCGAGTTCCGACTGTCCTGCACCGTACGGAACACCGGTGGCCGCGACGGCAGCGAACTGGTGCAGCTGTACCTGCACGACCCGGTGGCCTCGGTGGTCCAGCCCCTGCAGCGGCTCATCGGCTACGTCCGGCTGGACCTCGCCGCGGGCCGGGCCGCCCGGGTCCGGGTGACCGTCCCCGCCGACCTGGCCTCCTTCACCGGCCGGCACGGAACGCGGATCGTGGAACCGGGAGAGTTGGAGCTCCGGTTCAGCGCGTCCAGCACCGATCCCCGGCTGACGGCGCGCGTCGCCCTCACCGGCCCCGTGCGCCAGGTGGACCACCGTCGGCGGCTCCACGCCGAGTTCACCGTGGTCCCGCACCCGTCCCGCTGACCAGCCGGCTCCGCCCGGCCGGGGGCCTCCGCCCCGGCCGGGCGGAGCCATGTCCTCCACGGCACCGTCGCGACCGCCGCGGTCGGGCGGGGGCTCCTGCCGGGGCCCGCCCGGGGTCCGCCCGGGGTCCGTCCGGGGCCACCCGGAGACCATCCGGGGTCCGACCGTCAACGCCTAGGCTGCCGGTGTGAACGTCATCGCACACGGCACTCGGATCAGACCGGGCGGCCCGGCCGACGCACCGGCCGTCCTGGACATGCTCGACTCCGCGGTCGCCTGGATGAACGGCCGCGGCAACACCGAGCAGTGGGGTACGACACCGTACTCGCGCAGGCCCGGCGGGGCGGAGCGGGTCGAGCGGTACACGACCGAGAACACCCCGTACATCGCGGAGAGGGACGAGGCGCCCGTCGGGGCCCTGGTGCTGGACTCCGGGCCCAGCCCGCAGATGCCGATCGCGCCGGCCGGGGAGCCCGAGCGGTACGTCAGGCTGCTGGTCTCCGACCGGCGGTACGCCGGTCTGGGCATCGGGGCGGCGCTGCTGGCCCACGCCGTCGAGGAGACCCGGCGGGCCGGTGTGGAGCTGCTGCGGGTCGACTGCTGGGCGGGCGGCGGGGGCGAGCTGGTCGCGTTCTACGAGCGCAACGGGTTCACCCCCACCGACCGTTTCCTGTCCGGGACGTGGCCGGGGCAGGTACTGGCCCGGCGGGTCCGCTGACGGCGGGCGGGGGCGGCGCGCGGCACGTTCGCCGGGCGCCAGGCGGCAGGCGGCAGGCGGCGCGTTCACCGGCCGTCGGGCGTCGGGCGTCGGGCGTCGGCCGGCAAGCGACGGCGAAGGCCGCCCGGGTTCCGGGCGGCCTTCGGGTGGTGTTGCGGTGATCCGGTCCCCGCGGGGCTCAGTGCGTCGGGGTGAGCGGCTGTCCGCTCTCCGCGGCGAGCCGCTCCAGGCCGCTCTGCGTCTTGAGCGGCTTCTCCTTGATGAACAGCACGGCCACCAGGGCCAGCAGCGCGAAGGGCGCGCCGACGAGGAAGACGTCGGCGGTCGCGTTGCCGTAGGCCTGCTCCACGACCTCGCGCGCCTGGGCGGGGAGGGTCGTGAGGTCGGGGATGGCGTGGCTGCCGCCGCCGTCCGCGGCCGCTCCGCCCCCGCCGAGGCCCTTCTCGATCTCGCCGGTCACCTGGTGGCTCAGGACGGCGCCGAGCGCGCTGGTGCCGACGGCGCCGCCGAGGCTGCGGAAGAAGGACAGCACGGAGGTGGCCGCGCCCAGCTCGGTCGCCGGCACGTCGTTCTGTGCGGCGAGCACGAGGTTCTGCATCAGCATGCCGACGCCGACGCCGAGCACGACCATGTAGAGGGCGAGGATCCAGAACGAGGTGCCCGCGCCGATCGTGGCCAGCAGACCCATGCCCGCGGTCATGATCACGCCGCCGGCGATCAGGAAGCCCTTCCACTTGCCGGTCTTGGTGATGATCTGGCCGGCCACCGTGGTCGAGGTCATCAGGCCGAGGATCATCGGCAGGCTCATCAGGCCCGCGGCGGTCGGGGACGCGCCGAGCGAGATCTGGAAGTACTGCGAGAGGAAGACCGTGCCGCCGAACATCGCCACACCGACGAGGAAGCTGGCCAGGGTGGTCAGGGTGACCGTCCGGTTGCGGAAGATGTCCAGCGGGATCATCGGCTCCTCGACCCGCGCCTCGACGAGGACGGCCAGGCCGATCAGCACCACGCCGCCCGCGACGAGGGCGAAGCTCTGCCACGACACCCAGTCGAACTGGGAGCCCGCGAGCGTGACCCACAGCAGCAGGGCGCTCACGCCGGCCATGATGAGGAACGCGCCGAGGTAGTCGACCTTCGCCTTGCGGCGGACGACGGGCAGGTCGAGCGTGAGCTGGAGCAGCACGATCGCGAGGACCGCGAACGGCACCCCGATGAAGAAGCACCAGCGCCAGCCGAGCCACGAGGTGTCGACCAGCACGCCGCCGATCAGCGGTCCGGCGACGGTGCCCACGGCGAACACGGCGCCGAAGAGGCCCGAGTAGCGCCCGAGTTCACGCGGCGGGATGATCGAGGCCATCACGACCTGGGCGAGCGCGGTGAGGCCACCGGCGCCGATGCCCTGGACCACGCGGCTGACGATGAGGACCGCGACGCTGTCCGAGAAGCCGGCGACGAGCGAGCCGACGACGAACATCCCCAGCGACAGTTGGATGAGCAGCTTCTTGTCGTAGAGGTCGGACAGCTTCCCCCAGATGGGCACGGTGGCCGTCATGGCCAGCAGCTCCGAGGTGACCACCCAGGTGTACGACGACTGGCTGCCCTGCAGGTCGGTGATGATCCGGGGCAGGGCGTTGGCGACGACGGTGGACGCGAGAATGGCCACGAACATTCCGGCCATCAGACCGGACATGGCCTGAATTATCTGACGTTTCGTCATGGACGGGGACGCCTCGGTCGCAGGCGTCTCGGCAGCGGACATCGGTGGACGTACCTCGGTTCTCTGAGGGTCGGTTCCCCCGGGAGGGAAGGGCGGGTTTCTCCGGGGCCCGAAGGGGCTCCGGGAAGACGGAGGGGCGACGGGGCCGGGGCGGCTTCAGTCGCGCAGCGCGCGGGCGAGTTCGGTGAACGCCTCGTCGTAGATGGCCTTGAGGGGCCGGGCGCGCCCGGTGGCCGTCCAGAGCTCGACGGCGGACCGCACGGCGGCGAGGGCGGTGTGGACCAGCAGCCGCGGCCGCAGGTCCGCGTCGGCGTCCACGCCCAGCCGCTCGGCCACCGCCGCGATCAACGCCTGCTCGTCGGCGCCGCGCGCCGCGAGGAAGCGCGGGACCAGTGACGGGCTGTTCCCCAGCACCGCGCACTGGAGTTCCCAGCGGTCGTGGCCGTCCTCGATGTGCGTCAGCTCCTCGGCGATGGCCTCGCGCAGTACGGTGAGGGTGGCGCGCCCCGGCGGAGCCCCGACGATCGCGCGGCAGGTCCGCGCGGTGCTGTCGGGGGCGGCGGCGAGGATCGCGTCGTCGAGGTGGCCGAAGTAGTTGAAGAACGTCCGCATCGAGACGCCCACTTCCGCCGTGACCGCCTCCACCGTCACCTGGTCGAGTCCGCGCTCCGCCGCCATGCGCAGCGCGGTGTCGGCCAGGGCGTCGCGGGTCGCGCGCTTCTTGCGCTCGCGCAGGCCGAGGGGAGGGTCGGAGAGGGTCACGAAGATGCATACTATGCAAAAATGCACGGACTGCAAATTTGATCGCGGCTGGGACGGCGGAGAGGGGCCGCGCCCGCGGCCGGTCACCGGCATGAAGGTCCCGGAGGGGGCTACTCGGCGCAGTGGCCGTCCCGTCTCCCCGCCCGCCTCCGGCCGGCGGCGGGCCCCTCCCACAGGAGCGCCGATGGACTGGTGTCCGCTGCGGTTGACCACCCCCGTCAAGCAGCACCTCTTCGGCGGCCGGGCCATCCCGGACCGCCTCGGGCGCACCGGGCTGCCCGCGGGGCGGATCGCCGAGACCTGGGAGGTCAGCGACGTGCCCGGGGACGGGGCGCGGGTGCGGGAGGGCCCGCTGGCCGGGCTGTCGCTGCGCGAGCTGACCGAGCGGGACCCCGAGGGGCTGGTGGGCCGGGGGTGGCGGGGACCGCGTTTCCCGCTGCTGACCAAGTACATCGACGCGACCGGCCCCCTCCCCGTCCACCTGCACGCCGACGACGAGGCCGCGCGCGGGCAGGGCGAGCCGAACGGCAAGACGGAGGCGTGGCACGTCCTGGCGGCCGACCCCGGCGCCACGGCGCTGGCCGGTGTGGAGCCGGGCGTGCACCGCGAGCGGTTGCGGCGCGCCCTGCTGGAGCAGGACTTCGACGCCGTGATGCGCCGCCTGCCGCTCAGCGCCGGGCAGACGCTGTACGTCCCGGCGGGCACCCTGCACAGCTTCGGCCCCGGCACGCTCGTCTACGAGATCGAGCAGACCTCCGACCTCCAGGAGCACGCCATGCGCCACCGCATGGAGGACGGGTCCGCGCTCGGCGACGACCAGTGGCGCGCCAACATCGACGCGCTCCTGGCCCAGTGGAGGCCAAGCCCGCGCCCGGACTTCGTGCCGGGCCTGCGCCTGCCCGTGGGCGACGGCGTCGACCGGGTGTTCCTGTGCGCCGGCCCCCACTTCGCCCTGGAACGGTGGCGCGTGCGCGCCGGGGCCGTGCTCGACCGCCCCTTCGACACCGCCCACGTCCTCAGCAACGCGGGGGCACCGGTCTCGTTCGACCTCGGTGACGACCGGACGCGGGAGGAGCTGGGCCGGGCGCGGACCGTACTGTTGCCCGCCGCTCTCGGCCGGGTGCGGGTCCACGGCCCCGCGGACGTGCTCGCCGGCTACCTGCCCGACCTCACGCACGACGTCCGGCGCCCCCTGTCCGCCGCGGGTTACGGCCCGGCCGTCGTCTCCGCGCTGGGGGAAGGGCTCTCCTGAGCCGCGGAGGGACGGCCGGGCCGCGCGGTCACCGGGTCACGGTCCACTTCTGGTGGGCGGCTCCGGTGCAGGTCCAGATCTGCAGTCGGGTGCCGTTGGCGGAGCTGCCGCCGGTGGCGTCCAGGCACTTGTCGGCCTGCGGGTTGACGATGTCGCGGGCGGCGGGGACGGCCCACTGCTGAGCGGGGGTGCCGTTGCAGTCGTAGAGCTGGACGGGCGTGCCGTCGGCCGCTCCGCCCGCTGCGACGTCCAGGCACTTGCCGAGCGCGCGGATCGTCCCGTCGGCGCCGACGGTCCACTGCTGGGCGGGGGTGCCGTTGCAGTCGTGGAGCTGAACGGGCGTGCCGTTGGCGGCGTTCCCGCCGGCCACGTCCACGCACTTGCCGCCGATGCCGGTGATGGGACCGCCGCCAGGCTGCCCGGTGTTCGTGCTGACCCGGACGTGGTCGACGAGGAGGCGCTGGGGGAAGACCGTGCTGCCGTCGGGGTCTCCGGGCCAGTAGCCGCCGACCGCGAGGTTGAGGATCAGGAAGAAGGGCTTGTCGAAGACCCACGGGCGCCCGCCGAGGTCGGCGGGGGTGCGCCGCTGGTAGACGGTGCCGTCGACGGACCAGGTGATCGCGTTCGGGCTCCAGTCGACGGCGAAGGTGTGGAAGGCGTCGGCGAACGCCTGGCCGCCGGGCAGGGTGTATCCGGCGCCGATGCCGCCGGAGCCGGAGTAGCCGGGACCGTGGAGGGTGCCGTGGACGGTGGACGGTTCGAAGCCCACGTTCTCCATGACGTCGATCTCGCCGGAGGCGGGCCAGCCGACCTGGCCGATGTCGTTGCCGAGCATCCAGAACGCGGGCCACATGCCCTGTCCGCGCGGGACCTTCATCCGGGCCTCGACGCGGCCGTACGTCGTGGTGAACCGGCCGGCCGTGTTGAGCCGGGCGGAGGTGTACTCGCACCGCCCGTACCAGCACTGGTAGTTGCCGGGGTTCTCGCGGCGGGCGGTGATGACCAGGTGCCCCTGGCCGTCGAGGGCGGCGTTGCGGTTCCCGGCGGTGTAGTACTGCCGCTCGTGGTTGGAGACGTTGTCGCCCGTCTCGATCTGCCACTTCCCGCTGTCGACGGCGGCGCCCGCCGGCCCGTCGAAGTCGTCGGAGAAGGTGACGGCGGCCGATGGGGCCGCCGCGGCGGTACGGCCGGAGGGTTCCGCCGGGTGCGCGGGGGCGCCCCGTGCCGGTCCGGTGGACAGCGACGCGAGGGCGAGCACCACGACGAGGGGCAGCAGCAGGCGTCGGGGCGGACGCGGGAAGTCCATGACTCTCCCTTCGGGGAGCACGACGAGGAAGGCTCGACATGGCAGGTACATGACAGGCGCGGGGGCGCGGGCCGGACGGCCGACGCGCCGAACCGGGACGAGCGGGAGGCCGCCCGGGACCGAAAGGCTTAGTTCACTGCGTGATTTAAGGAGTGAACAGATGGCCTGTCAAGGGCCCGGACGCCGATCCGCGCCCACCGCCGGGGCCCGTCACGGCATCCGGCGTCCCGACGCGGTGATCGAACGGGGCGCGGAGTCGTACGGTACGCCGTGAGGGAGTTCGTCGGCCGTCGGGCGCCGGACTTCCGGAGCGAAGCGTTTCGCGCACGCGCACCACGCCGCCCATGCGATGAGGAGGGCCCCATGGACGCCGCCGGAGAAGGACGGCAGCGACTGGACGCGGTCAGCGTCCTCAACACGAAGACGACACTCCTCCAGCTCCTCGGCCGGGCGGGGGTCTCCCCCGGCGAGGCGGAGGAGTTGATCGGCCTCGTCGAGGCCGGTGCCCTCGCCCTCGCGCACCGGGAGATCGGCGGGGCCGGGCGGAGCGCTCCGGGCGGGAAGGGCGAGCTCTACGCGTCCGGTTGGCTCGACGGCGCCCGGGCCGCCGCCGACGAACTCGGCGACCTCGCCGAACGGGCGCTGCGGAGCGCCGTCGCCTCCGGCCCGCCGTCCCCCACCCCGGACGCCCGCCCTCCCGTCAGGAGGATGGAGGTGGAACGGGCGAAGGCGGCGGTCACCCCCCTCTACCTCTCGTTCACCACCGCCTCCGACCTCGATCCGGAGGTCTCCGACCAGGTGCTCACCGCCGTCCTCGGCACCATGGACCCCCGGCGGCGGGCCGGATACCCGGGATCGCTGGCGGAGTTCGTCTCGGCCCACCGCGCACGCCTGGAGCGGCTGTACGCGCGGTACGGGCCCGGCAGCACCATCGCGATCCACGGCCGCTACTCCCTCGTCCACTCCCCCACCAGCGTCGCCGTACTGGAACGCCTCGCCACGGCGCCGGTGGCGCTGCGGGAGGAGTGGGACGCCGCCGAACTGCCGCCCGCGTGGCTGGAGGGGCTCACGACGGCCTGGGACCCACCGGCCTGACCGGCGGACGGCAGGGGACGGGCGGCGGGCGGCAGTCGACGGTGACGGGCGGGCTGGAATACTCCGGTCGTGGACGGCGAAGCGGTGGGGAACGGGACGCGGGCGGACGCGTCGGCGCACGGCGCGGCCTGGGCGCTGCGTTCCGCGACGGAGGCGGACGTCGAGGTGATCGCGGAGCTGCGGGCCACGGTCATGCGCGCGGACCTGGAACGCCTCGGGCGGTACGACGAGCACCGGGTGCGGCAGCGGCTGCGGGACTCCTTCTCCCCGCGGCACACGTCGGTCGTCGTGGTCGGCCGCGAACTCGCGGGGTGCGTGACGGTCCGGCCCGCCGGGGGCAGGCAGTGGCTGGAGCACTTCTACCTCGCTCCGCACCACCAGGGCCGGGGGCTCGGCTCCGCCGTCCTGCGCGCGGTGCTGGAGGGGGCCGACGCGCGGGGCCTGGCCGTGGGGTTGAACGTCCTACAGGGCAGTCCCGCCCGCCGGCTCTACGAGCGCCACGGGTTCGTCGTGGAGGCACAGGACCCGGTCGACGTCTTCATGGTGCGTCCCCCGGGGGCGGGGACCGTCGTATAAGGCCGCCCGCCCGCCGCTCCGGGCCCCCGCCCGAACCGCCCCCTCCCGGGGCGGCGCCGCCAGAAGGGCTCACCCGGCCAGTCGTGCCTTCCAGATCTCCTCGCTGGGCCACGCGTGGGCCCAGGCGGCCGACACCTCCGCGTAGTCCCGGTGCGCGGGCCGGGGGGCCTGGACCTCGATCAGGTCCTCGACGACGAAGCCGTGGGACCGGAGCAGCCGGATCATCTCGCCGTGCGGCAGGACGAACTCCGTGCGCTCCCCCCAGTCCAGTCGGCCCATGCCGAACTGCCCGCGGAGCAGGGTCGCGGACGCCCGTCCTCCCGGCGGTACGCACAGGGCGAACAGGGGGGAGTACCGCATGAACACGAGCCGGCCGCCGGGCGCGAGGAGCCGGGCGGCCTCCGGGATCCACCGGTGGGGATCGCACCACAGGGAGGCCCCGTACTCGCTGATCGCCAGGTCGAACGCGCCGTCCTCGCAGGGCACCTGCTCCGCACTGGCGAGGACGAGGGGGAAGTCCAGGCCGAACTCCGCCTGCATGGCGCGCGCGGTGGCGAGCTGCTTCTCCGAGAAGTCGATCCCGACCGGGTGGGCGCCCGCCCGGGCGAGCCACGCGGAGACGTAGGCGGTGCCGCAGCCCAGCTCGATCGCGCGCGTCCCCGCCAGGCCGTCGGGGAGCACGCGGACCTGTGACTCCGGGGTGGCCCACAGTCCCCAGCGCGGTTCCGGCAGCGCCCACTGGTCGCGGGCGAGCGGCCCGTGCCAGGCGGCCGCCCTGTCGTCCCAGTAACGCCGGTTCAGCTCCGCGTGGTCGGATCGATCGCCATGAGCAGTCATGGGGACATTCGACCGAAGGGCGGTGCGGGCCGGCAACGGAATAACGGTGGTGCCCCCGTCCCCGGGCGGGGCGCCCGGGGCCCGGTCAGGTCTCCGCGCGGCGGGCGGTGGATCCGCGCGGCACGCAACGGGCCGTGGGCGACCAGCGCTCCCGGACGGGCCGGCCGTCGATCAGTTCGAGCACGGACTCGGCGACGGAGAACCCGTACCGGTGCACGTCCACGCTCATGGTGGTGAGCGCGGGGGACGCCAGTCGGCACAGCGTGGAGTCGTCCCAGGCGACGAGCGACAGCCTCCCGGGCACGTCGACGCCGAGGTCCCTGGCCGCGCCCAGACCGGCCACCGCCATCACGTCGTTGTCGTAGAGGATGGCGGTCGGCGGCTCGGGGCCTTGCAGCAGCCCGGCGGTGAGCCGTTCGCCGGCCTCGTGGGAGTAGTCGCCCTCGACCGTCACCGGCTCGGGCACGCCCGCCTCGCGGCAGCCCTGGAGGAGCGCCGCCGTGCGGGCGCGCGTGTGCAGCAGTTCGGAGGGGCCGCTGACCCGCGCGACGCGACGGTGGCCGAGTCCGAGCAGGTGCCCCAGGGCGTCGCGTACGGGGCCGGCGTCGTCCGTGCGGACGGCGGGCGCCGCCGGGTCCTCCTCCCAGGTGCCGGCGAGCAGGAACGGCAGCCCCAGCTCGCGCAGGACACGCGGGCGCCGGTCGCCACCGGTGAGGTTGACGACCACCACGGCGTCCACCAGCCGCCGCGCCGCCCAGCGCCGGTACGCCTCGGTCTCCGCGTCGTGCGTTCCGACGATGTGCAGCAGCACGGACATGCCGCGCTCGGCCAGCCGTTCCTCGATCCCGGTGATGAACTCCATGAAGAACGGTTCGACGCCGAGCAGTCGGGCGGGGCGGGCGAGGACCAGTCCGACCGCGCCGGAGCCCGCCGCCCCTCCGGGGCCGGCGGGCGTGCCGGGGCCCTCCGGGAAGGGGCGCGGGGCGCGGGTGCCGTCCCGTCCGGTCACGGGCACCTCCTTCTCCGGGTCTGCCGGCGCGAGCGGCTCACCGGTGGGTTCGCGGTACGCGACCGCGCGGGGCGGCACGTCCGGCTCGATGGTGGTCACGGTACCGGGGCCGGCGGAGACGAGGCCGATCCGCTCCGCGCCCGCGCGCGGTGACGGCCCGGCGGAGGGGGGACGAGGAGGGCGACCGGTCGCTCCTCCTTGTGCGGACCGGCTCACTCGGTGATTCTTACGTCGCTGAACAAAGTAAGTCAACCAGTCATGAGCGTCTCCCCCTGGGGACCGACATAAGGATGTTGATCACCGTGGCAGCGCCTTCCGCCCCGCTCGATCCGGGTCTCGTACACCTGCGTGCCGCGGGTGTGAGCCTGGTACTGGACCTCACCGGTGACACCCTGCCGCGCGTGCCGCACTGGGGCGCGGACCTCGGGCCGCTCGACGCCGCCGGGCTGGAGGCCCTCCGGCTGGCCCGGCGGCCACAGCCCATCGGCTTCTCCGTGGACGGCCCCGTGGAGGTCTCCGTCCTGCCCGAGCAGTCCGCGGGCTGGCTCGGCACCCCCGGCCTGTCCGGCAACCGGGCCGGCCGGGACTTCTCGACGGCCTTCCGGGTGCGCGACGCGTCCCTGGCGGTGGGCGGGCGGGACGGCGACGGCGGCCGCGTGGTCGTCCGCGCGGCCGACGCGGACGCGGAGCTCGAACTGGAGCTGACCGTGGAACTCACCGCCGCCGGCCTGGTGCGCCAGCGCGCCGCCGTCACCAACCGCGGGGCCGTCCCCTTCGCCGTCGACGCCGTGAGCCTCACGCTGCCCGTTCCCGCCACCGCGACCGAACTGCTCGACTTCACCGGCCACCACCTGCGCGAACGCAGCCCCCAGCGCACCGCTTTCACCCAGGGGCTGCGGATGCGGGAGAACCGCACCGGCCGGACCGGCTACGACTCCGCCTACCTCCTCGTCGCCGGCACCGGCGGCTTCGGCAACCGCTCCGGCGAGGTCTGGGGCGTGCACACCGCGTGGTCGGGCAACCACCGCACCTTCGCCGAACGCACCTTCCACAGCGTCTCCCTGCTCGGCGCGGGCGAACTGCTGCTCTCCGGCGAGGTCCTGCTCGGCCCGGACGAGACCTACTCCACGCCCTGGTGCTACGGCTCCTACGGCGCCCGGGGCCTCGACGAGCTCTCCGCGCGCTTCCACCGCGAACTGCGCGCCCGGCCGCACCACCCCTCCACCCCCCGCCCGGTGGTCGTCAACACGTGGGAGGCCGTCTACTTCGACCACGACCTGGACCGGTTGCGCGCCCTGGCCGACGCCGCCGCCGCGGTCGGCGCCGAGCGGTTCGTACTCGACGACGGCTGGTTCGGCTCCCGCCGCGACGACCGGCGCGCCCTGGGCGACTGGTACGTCTCCGACGAGGTCTGGCCCGAGGGGCTGACCCCCCTCACCGACCACGTCACCGCCCTCGGCATGGAGTTCGGCCTCTGGGTCGAACCCGAGATGATCAACGAGGACTCCGACCTCGCCCGCGCCCACCCCGACTGGATCATGGCCGCCGGGAACCGGCTGCCCGGGGCCGCGCGCTCCCAGCAAGTGCTGGACCTGGCGCGCCCGGAGGCGTACGCGTACCTGCTGGAGCGCCTGGACACGCTGCTGAGCGACTACCCGATCGCCTATCTGAAGTGGGACCACAACCGGGACCTCGTCGAGGCCGGACACCGTCCCACCGGCGGCGCCGGCGTCCACGGCCAGACCCTCGCGGCCTACCGCCTCCTCGCCGAACTGCGCCGGCGCCACCCGTCCGTCGAGATCGAGTCCTGCTCCTCCGGTGGCGGCCGGGTCGACCTCGGCATCCTGGAGCACACCGACCGGGTGTGGGTCTCGGACTGCATCGACGCCCTGGAACGGCAGCAGATCCAGCGGTGGACCAACGCCCTGATCCCCCTGGAACTCATGGGCACCCACGTCGGTTCCGGCACCGCGCACACCACCGGCCGCCGCCACGTCCTCGACTTCCGCGCGGGCACCGCCCTCTTCGGCCACTTCGGGGTGGAGTGGGACCTCACCTCGGCCGACCCCGGGGAGCTGACCCGGCTCGGCGAGTGGATCGCGCTCTACAAGGAGCTGCGCGGCCTCCTCCACACCGGCACCGCCGTCCACGCCGACCACCCCGATCCCGCCTACCAGGTGCACGGCGTCGTCGCCGAGGACGGCTCCGACGCGCTCTACGCGCTCGTCGCGACCGCCACCTCCGCGCTCTATCCGCCCGGCCCGGTCGTACTGCCCGGCCTGGACCCGGACGCCGCCTACCGGGTCCGCCCGCAGCCCCCGGGAGACGTACCGGACGGCAACGCGCACCACTGGGGGGCGGAGCTGCCCTGGTGGACCCCGAAGGGGGTGGTGCTGCCCGGCCGGGTCCTGGCCGCCGCGGGCCTCCAGGCGCCCGTGCTCTACCCGGAGCGGCTGGTGCTGGTCAGGGCGACGCGTCTGCCGTAGCGTCCCGTGCCGGCCGGGGACGGGCGGAGGGGCGGGGCGCCCCGGCCGGTGGCCGCCCGTCCCCGGTCGGTCCGGCCGGTCCGCTCCGCACGGTGGAACAGCCGGGCGGAGGGGCGGGGCGGCGCCGCTACCGGGCCGGGTCGGCGCGGTCCGTTCCGTCCGCGTACAGCCAGCACTTGGCGAAGTGGCCGGGGGCGACGGCGTGGTCCCGCACCGGCCGGGAGCAGACGTCCATGGCCTGGGGGCAGCGGTCGCGGAACGTGCAGCCGGAGTCGGCCGGCGGGGCCGCCCCCGGTCCGGTGGGCTCGACCGCGCGGGTGCCGGAGAGCAGCTCCGTGCGGCCCGCGGACACGTCGGGGTTGGGGGCGGCGGAGGCGAGCAGCCGGGTGTAGGGGTGCCGCGGGTGGAGGATGACCTCGTCGGCCGCGCCCCGTTCCACGACGCGGCCCCGGTACATCACCAGGATCTCGTCGGAGAAGTGCCGGGCGGTGGCCAGGTCGTGGGTGATGTAGAGGACGGCGAGGTCGTCCTCGCGCTGGAGCCGGGCGAGCAGGTTCAGCACGCCCAGCCGGATGGAGACGTCCAGCATGGACACCGGTTCGTCGGCGACGACGACCCGGGCGCCGGGGGCGAGCGCCCGGGCGATGGCGACGCGCTGCCGCTGGCCGCCGGAGAGCTCGTGCGGGCGGCGCTGCGCGATGTCGGCCGCCGGGTGCAGGTTGACCCGCTCCAGCAGTTGCTCGACCCGTTCCCGGGTCTCGGCCGCGGTCCCGGTCACGCCGTGCAGCTTCAGCGGACGGGCGATGTGGTGCTCGACGGTGTGGAAGGGGTTGAGCGAGGCGAAGGGGTCCTGGAAGACCATCTGGACGTGGTCGCGGTAGCGGCGGTCGGGGATCTCGGTGCCGTCGGCGGCGGTGGCGGTGATCCGGCCGCCGGTGGGCCGCTCCAGCCGGGCGATCATGCGGGCGACGGTCGACTTGCCCGAACCGGACTCCCCGACCAGCGCGACCGTCCGCCCGGGCGCCAGGGAGAAGGAGACGTCGTCCACCGCGCGCAGCCTGGAGCGGCGCAGCCCGGTCCGGACGGAGAAGTCCTTGACCAGGTCGCGTACGTGAAGCGTGGTCATCGGGCGGCCCTCTCGTCGGTGTGCTGGTCCCGGGGCGCCGGCGGCGCGCCGTCGGCCGGGGCGTCGTCCTCCCGCGTCCGCGCGCTCGCCTCCCCGGTGCGGACGAACGAGCCGCGCTCGCCGGTCAGGCTCGGGAAGGAGTCGAGCAGTTGGCGGGTGTAGGGGTGCCGCGGATTGCGGTGGAGCTCCTCCGCGTCCGCGTACTCGACGACCTCGCCCCCGCGCATGACGGCGATGCGGTCGCTCAGTTCCAGGAGTAGCGGCAGGTCGTGGGTGATGAAGACGACGGCGAAGCCCAGCTCGTCCCGGAAGCGCAGGATCTCCCTGAGGATGCCGCGCTGCACGACCACGTCGAGCGCGGTCGTCGGCTCGTCCATGATCATCACCTGCGGGTCGAGCAGCAGCGCCATGGCGATCATGACGCGTTGCCGCATCCCGCCGGACAGCTCGTGCGGGTACGAGTCGAGCCGCCGGGGGTCCACGCCGACCAGCCGCAGCACCTCGGCGCACCGCTCGCGCCGCTCGGCCCTGGTCATCCCGGGGCGGTGGGTGGTGAGGACGTCGTCGAGCTGGGCGTGGACGGAGATCACCGGGTTGAGCGCGTTCATCGCGCCCTGGAAGACCATCGACAGCTTCGCCCACCGGAAGCGCCGCAGCTCCTCGCTCTCCAGGCCCAGCACGTCGACGTCGGTGCCGTCGCGGTCGTGGAACGTCACCGAGCCCGACGCCACCTCGGCGGGCGGCCGGTGCAGCCGGTTGATCGCGTACGCGAGGGTGGTCTTGCCGCAGCCGGACTCACCGGCCAGGCCGAGGATCTCGCCGCGGCCGAGGACGAAGGAGACGTCCTTGACGGCGTGCACCGGCGTTTCGCCCCCGTAGACGACGTTCAGCCGCTCGACGGTGAGTACGGGGTCGGGGTGGCCGGACACGCTCCCCGGTCCCTCCGCCGGAGAGGCCGGCGCGGTCACGGCCGACCCGGTCGCGGTCGGTGCGGTCGCGGTCGGTGCGGTCACGGCCGGCGCGTGCCTGCGGCGGCCCCGCCGGGCGGCCTCGGGGAGGTCGCGCAGCCTGGGGTTGATGATCTCGTCGATGGAGAAGTTGATCAGGGAGAGTCCGCAGCCGAACAGCGCGATGACCACGCCCGGCGGGACGAACCACCACCACGCCTCCCGTTGCAGCGCGAAGCCGTTCTGCGCGTAGTACAGCATCGTGCCGAGCGTGGAGGAGTTGGAGGCGCCCAGCCCCAGGAAGGACAGGCCGGCCTCGCTGAGGATCGCCAGGATCACCGCGAAGACGAACTGCGAGGCCAGCAGCGGCAGCAGGTTGGGGAGGATCTCCACGGACACCACCCGCCAGGGCTTCTCCCCGGCCACCCGCGCCGCCGCCACGTAGTCGCGGTTGCGCAGGCTCAGCGTCTGGGCGCGCAGCACCCGCGAGGACGCGGCCCAGCCGGTGACGGCGAGCACCACGGCGATGGTCCACCAGCCGCGCTCGGCGGCGGGGACGAACCCGGCGATGACGATCACCAGCGGCAGACCGGGGATGACCAGCATGACGTTGGAGACGAGCGAGAAGACCTCGTCCACCACGCCGCCGGCGTAGCCGCCGACGATGCCGAAGACGGCCGACAGCAAGGTGGCCATGACGCCCACCAGCAGGCCGATCCGGAGCGAGCCCCGGGTGGCGTGGGCGAGTTGGGCGAGGACGTCCTGGCCGGTCTGGGTGGTGCCGAGGAGGAACTCGCCGCTCGGCGCGGTCATCCCCATGTTGCGCACCTGGTCGGGGTCGCCCACGAAGAAGGGGCCGAGGACGCCGAAGAGGGTGATGGCCGCGACCAGGCCGAGGCCGATGCCGAGCTTGGGCGACCAGCGGGGCAGGAGCGAGCGCCAGCCGCTGCCCGCGGGAGTGCCGGGCGGCGCGCCGGGCGCGGCCGGGGCGGTGGCGGCGAGGGGTTCGGCCGCCTCGGTGGTGGCCGGGCCGGGATTCGTCACGGTGCGGGCTCCCTGTCTCTCAGACACCGGCTCGGGTGCGGGGGTCGATGAGGCCGTAGAGCAGGTCGACGACGAGGTTGGCGCCCAGTACGGCCACCGTGATCACCAGGAAGATCCCCTGCATCAGGGCGAAGTCGTTGTTCTGCACGGCCTGGAGCAGCTTTCCGCCGATGCCCGGGTAGGAGAAGACCTGCTCGGTGATGATCGAACCGGCGACGACGAAGCCCAGTGAGATCGCGAAGCCGGCGACGGAGGGCAGGACCGCGTTGCGGGCGGCGTAGGCGACCATGATCCGCCTCTCCCGCAGCCCCTTGGCCCGGGCGGTGAGGACGTAGTCCTCGGAGACGGTCGAGACCATCATGTTGCGCATCCCGAGCAGCCAGCCGCCCATCGAGGAGAGGACGATGGTCAGCGCCGGCAAGGTCCCGTGGTACCCGGCCGACTGGATGAACTCCCAGTTCCAGCCCGGGTCCAGGACGACGTCGTAGCCGCCCAGCAGCGGGAACCACTTGAGTGCCGAGGCGAAGACCGCGACCAGGATCAGCGCCAGCCAGAAGTAGGGGACCGCGGCCAGCACGGTCGTGGCCGGCACCAGGGAGTCGAGCCAGGTGCCGCGCCGCCAGCCCACGACCGTGCCGAGCACGGTGCCGAGCACGAAGGAGAGCAGGGTCGCGATCCCCACCAGGACGATCGTCCAGGGGAGGGAGTCCCCGATCACCTCCGAGACGGGGGCGGGGAAGGCGCTCACCGAGACCCCCAGTTCGCCCCTCAGGAGATTGCCCAGGTAGGACAGGTACTGGTCCCACAGGGGTTCCCGGCTGTCCGTGCCGAGGAGGAGCTCGTAGGACCTGCGGACCGACGGGTCCACGGAGCCGCCGCGCTGCTGGAGCCGCGCCATGAGGGTGTCGACCGGGTTGCCCGGCATCATCCTCGGAATGAAGAAGTTCAGCGTCAGCGCCGCCCACAGGGCGACCGCGTAGAACGCCAGCTTCCGGAAGTAGTACCTCATCGCCTGTCGCCGCCCATCGCCGTGGCTCCTCCTCGTCCGCTCAGCCGCTCGGGCTCAGCCGTGCACAGACCTCTCGACCGGGCCGGCGCTCACGCGGCGGGCTTCAGCTTCTTGAAGACCTGCGCGTGGTCGGGGCGGCTCCAGATGGCCGGGAAGGCGTACAGGTCCTCCTGCGTCGGCCAGCCGGTGAACTTGTCGGCGTGGTACTCGCTGGTCGTGCCGCCGGTCAGGACGGGGATGTACGGCATGACCTCCTCCAGCCGGGTCTGGATGACGTCGTACTGCTCCTGCCGGGCCGCGGTGTCGTCCGGGGCGATCGACTTCAGCTTCTCCAGGGCCCCGTCCACGGCCGCGTCCTTGAACCGGGAGAAGTTGGGGTTCGCGGCCTCGCCCACGGGCGCGGTCGTCGCGCCGGAGAAGAAGTAGTAGTAGAGGTAGTACGGGTCGGGCGCGGGTCCGGGCGTCAGGGCGTCGATGATCAGCTCGTACTCGCCCTGGCCCCGGGCGTCGGACCACTCGTTCCAGGAGAGCTGCTGGGCGGTGAGCTTGATCCCGGCCTTCTTGAGCTGCTGGGCCATCGTGTCGACCGCGGTGATGTAGTCGGTCCAGCCGGAGACGACCTTGACGGTGAGCTCCAGCTTCCTGCCGTCCTTGGCGTAGATCCCGTCGGACCCCTTGGTCCAGCCGGCGCCCTGGAGGAGCCGGGCCGCCGTGGCGACGTCGGGCTCCATCGGCGCGGTCCTGTCCTTCAGCCCACTGGAGATGATCTTGTCGTCGCGGCCGGGGAGCGCGAATCCGGGGGAGATCTCCGAGGAGGTGTTCTGGAAGGCGAGCGAATTGATCTGCCCGCGGTCCAGGGCGTGGTAGATGGCCTTGCGGACGGCCGGGTCCGTCTGTGGGCCCTTGCAGCCGAGCGCGCTGTTGGAGCAGGTGAAGAGGGCGGTCTGGTTCATCGGCACGGTGACGGCCCGGTAGCCCGGGTAGTTCTTCTCGACGTTCGCCAGGTCCGGGACCGGGCCGGTCTGCCAGTCGATCTTCCCCGCGGCGAGCGCGTCCGCACCGGCCTGGTTGCCGGAGAGGGAGAGGTAGCGGACCTTCTTCACCTTCGGCTCGCCGCCCCAGTAGCCGGGGTTGGCCTTGAGGGTGAACGCCTGGGCCTTGAAATCGTCGACCATGTACGGGCCCGTGCCCACCGGGTTCTCGATCCGGTCCTTCGAGGGGTCCTTGATCTTGCCCCAGATGTGCTCCGGCACGATCCAGATCTTGCCGAGGATCTGCGGTCCCTCCATGAAGGCCGGCTTGTCGAAGGAGATCTTGACGTGGGTGTCGTCGACGGCCGTGGCCTTGCCCTTGTAACCGGTTCCGTTCATGGTCGGGTACTTGGTGATCATGTCGAGCGTGAACACCACGTCGTCGGCCGTGAACTTCTCCCCGTCGGTCCACTTCACGTCGTCGCGCAGGGTGACCGAGAGCTCCGTGCCCTCCTCGTTCCACCGGTACTCGGTGCCCAGCAGCGGCTCGGGCTCCGCGCGCCGGGTGAGGTTGTAGAAGAACAGCCCCTCGAAGATGGTGCCGGGGCCGTCGATCAGGGTCGGTGAGTACGGGTTGTAGTTGCGCTGGTAGTCACCGGACTGGCCGGTGAAGACGACCAGCGCGTCGTTCCCGGAGGAGCTCTCGCCCGGTCCGGAGCAGCCGGCCAGCAGCGCGGCGGCGGCCGCCGCCGCGACCGCCGCCGTACGCGCGCGCCGGTGCTTGGTCTGCAGGAACATCCCTTGGTCCTCTCGTCACCGGCCGGCACGCCGAACGTGCTTGGGAGCGCCGCCCGTTGGGGCGTCGAACTGGTGGCGAGATTGTTAAGACGCCGAATAAAGAAAGTCAATACCCCGTCACGGGTTGCGGGACCCCGCTCCCGCCGTGTCCCGGCCGCGGAGCCGTGCGGGCCCGGGGACTTCGTAAGGTGCGTGAACTAAGCTGGCGGAAGTGGCGCGACCCGCCGCTGTTCGACCTGGACGTCGTGGACGGCGCGCACGAGGCGCGGGCGGAGGAACCAGTGAGTGGACCGGCTCAGACCACACCTCACGCGAGCAGCAGGTCGGCCGTCCTCGACGTGATCCGCGCGGCGGGCACGATCAGCCGGGTCGGCCTCGCGCGGGCCACCGGCTTCACCGGCGCGACCATCTCCACGGTCGTCCGCCGGCTCATCGACGACGGGCTCGTCCTGGAGACCGGGCGCGCGGAGTCCACCGGCGGGAAGCCCCGGGTCCTGCTCCAGCTCAACCAGGACTCGCGCTACGCGGTCGGGGTCCACCTGGACCTGTCGGGGATCACCTACGTCCTCACCAACCTCGGCGGCTCCGTGGTCGCCCGGATGTCGCGGGCCGGAGCGGGCGAGGAGGACCCGCCCGTCGTCGTCGGGCGGATGGCCCGCGAGGTCGAGGCCCTGATCGAGGGCATCGGCGTCGACCGGTCCCGGATCACCGGCCTCGGCCTGGTCTCCCCCGGCCCGCTCGCCCCGGCCGCCGGGATGCGGCTCACCCCGCCCGCGATGCGCTCCTGGGAGGACTTCCCCCTCGACCGCGCCCTGGAGGAGGCCACCGGCCTGCCCGTCCTCCTCGACAACGACGCCACGGCCGCGGCCCTCGGCGAGCACTGGTCCGGCGTCGTCGGCGGCACCGCCACCTTCGCCGCCCTGTACATGGGCACCGGCATCGGCGCCGGCCTCCTCATCAACGGCCTCACCTACCGCGGCGCCAGCGGCAACGCCGGGGAGATCGGCCACGTCTGCCTCGACGTCAACGGCCCCGAGTGCTGGTGCGGCGCCCGGGGCTGCACGGAGATCCTCGCCGGTCCCGCCGCGGTCGTCGCCGCCGCGCGCGCCGACAGGAGGCTCGCCAGGGCGGCCGGCCTGACCAGCGGCAAGGGGAACAAGCCCCCGCGGCCCTCCGTGGCCGCGGAGTTCGCGGCGGTCGCCCGGGCGGCGCGCGACGGCGAGCCCGCGGCCCGCGCCCTCCTGGAGGACTCGGCCCGCCACCTCGCGGTGGCCGCCCGCACCCTGGCCAACGTCATGGACCTGGAGCTCCTGGTCCTCACCGGCCCGAGCCTGGCCATCGCCGGCTCGACGTACCTGCCGGTGGTCCAGGAGGAGATGGACCGCGCCTTCTTCTCCCGCGCCACCCACCCGGTGGAGGTGCGCCTGTCCACCTCGGCGGCCACCGCCCCGGCGATCGGCGCCGCGACGATGGTGCTCCAGTCCGAACTCGTCCCCCTGCGCCAGGGCCTGCGCCTCCCGGGCAACCTGGCGGACGCGGAGCCGGGCGGCACGGCGGTGCGCGCGGCCCACGGCGGCTGACACCGCGGGGCGGACCGGCCGCGCCCGTCGCCCCGGCCGCGACGGGCGCGGTGGGCGTGACGGCCACGGCATCGGACCGGATGGGTACGGCGAAGCCCTGCCCGCCCTCGTGAGGGCGGGCAGGGCTTTTCGGGGCGGCCGGGTCAGCCGAAGGCCTTGACGGCGTTCCAGTTGGTCGTGATGACGGTCTTGCTGGTTCCGCTGACGGTGCTGGCGGAGGGGTAGTGGATCTTGACGGTGCCGTCGGCTGCGGTGCGGGACCAGACGTCGGGGACGCCGTCCTTGTTGATGTCGGGGATGCCGATGGCGGTGGAGACGGCGGCCTCGGTCCAGCCGGTGCCGAACGGGAAGTCGCCGTTGAGGGCGTTCGCCGCGACCATCAGCGAGTTGAGGTCGACGCTGCCCGCGGTGGAGCCGGGCTTGCCGTGGCGGACGTAGACGTTGCCGTTGTCCAGGTTGCGCCAGAGCAGGTCGGGCGTGCCGTCCTTGTTCATGTCGGCGAGGTTGACGATGTCGCGGCGGGCCCAGGCGTCGTCGTTCATCAGGGTCGCGCTGCGGAAGGTGGCGCCGGTGTAGCCGGACAGGACCCAGAAGGACGTGCCGGTCCGCAGGACGAGGTCGGGCAGCTTGTCACCGGTGATGTCGCCGACCGCCTTCATCTGCGTCCACGTCGAGGGCGCGGGCACGCCCGCGGGCAGTTCGACCTCGATGCGGTGGTCGACGTTGAAGCTGCCGTAGCCGTCGCCGGGGTAGAGCCAGAGGGTTCCGTCGGGCGTGACGGCGAACAGGTCGGTGGTGCCGTCGCCGGGGTAGGCGTCGTTGTAGTGGGTGATCAGGGCCGTCTTGTCGGTGGCGGGGTCGTACCAGTGCCCGGCCGGGTTGAGCGCCGAGCCCTTGGTGACGTACGAGGCGGTCATGCCGCTGTGGAGCTCGCCCCCGGGCGAGCCGCTGTAGGTGCGCAGGTTCCCCCCGGAGTTGACGAGGAGGAGGTCCGGGGTGCCGTCGCCGCCGACGTCACCGGGGCCGTCGCCCAGGTCCCGCGGCTTCACGTAGAAGGAGTGGTCCCTGCGGGCACTGGCGTTGCCGACCTCGTCGTACGCGTAGACGTGGAGGGTGTTCGGGCCGGCGTGCGGAGGCGCGAAGTCGTCCACGACCACCATTCCGGTGCCCGGCACGTACAGCTCCCTGTACTCCCCCACCCCTTCGAACCGGTACTTGATCTTCCTGGCGCCCCTCGAGAAGAAGTAGACCGTTCCGGGCTTGCCGAAGGGCTGCTTCGACCAGGTCTTGCCGTCGGCGGTCGCCGCGGGGAAGTCCGCGCTCGACACCGTCGGCGTCGGAGGGGCGCTGCCGTCGACGGTGATGCGGCAGGGCGCCGTCCCGGGGGGGAAGAAGGTGGAGAGGCCACCGGCGGAGTCCTCGGCCCTGACGTCCCACGAGTAGAGGCCCTTGTCCACCAGTGGTGTGACGGCGGAGTCCTGCTTGTTGATGTCGGCGGCGTCGATGACGACCCGGGCCGTGCCGTTGGTGTCCGGGGTGGCCGTGACGCCGACCGGAGCGGCGGTGCCGTCCTTCCAGAAGCGGAAGCGGAGCTTGGAGAGGTTGCCGTCCCGGTCCTTGGCGGTGGCCTTCAGGGTGATGTCCTGCAGGCCGACCGTCACGCTCGCGTCCGGACCGGGCACGCACTTGTCGCCGGGGTCCGACTCGCCGTCGGTCGGCTCCGACGGCACGCGGTTGTACTCGCCCTCCAGGACGGCCGAGCTCGCCTGGAACTTGCGCCAGGTCTGGGTGTCGTCCTCGCTGGTGGCCTGCATGCCGAAGGTGATGCTCGACCAGCCGTTGTTCGCGCCTTCCTGGGCCGCGGCCTCGACGTCGAACGCCTCGTACTCGTTGGGGCAGTTGCTCGACCCGGAGGGCGGGTTCCAGCCGTGCGCGAAGGACTTCTTCTGCAGCAGCTTCTTCCAGGCCGGCTGGGAGCTCCAGGTGGTGCTCGTGGAGATCGAACCGGTCAGCCAGAACTCGAACTGGCGCTCGGTGCAGGACCAGGAGTGGTTGTTGAGGACCTTGAAGGTGGCCTCGGTGAACACCGCGTCCTTGAACGCGGAGGAGAACTCCATCCGCCAGAAGGAACGGGCGAGGCCGCCGGTGTCGCTCTCGTAGCCGACGCGGGCGTCGGAGGTGCCGGAGGAGAAGTTCGTGCCGTTCCAGAAGCTGCTGTTCGGGTACCGCCGGTAGGCGACGGTCCACCCCAGCGAAGCGCTGTTGAGCGGCGGGTCGACGAAGACCGGGAAGCGGGTCCCGGCGTCGGTGAGCAGGCCGGTCTCGGCGACCCGCAGGCCAAGGCGGGCCGTGCCGGTGCCGTCGCCGCCGAGGGCCACCGGCAGTTGGGCGGAGCGGGCGCCGGGCTCGGCGCCGGACAGGCCGGAGAGCCTCAGGACGTCGGCGGGGGTGGCGACGGAGGTGCGCCGGGGCGCGCCCGCCGGGAGTTCGGGGTCCCGGCCGCTGGAGTCCCAGGCGAACGGGGTCGGGATGGTGCCGACCTCCTTGCCCGCCCTGTCGAGGATCCGGACGCGGGCGGCCTTCGCGTCCTGACGGAAGACCGCGGTCTTCGAACGCAGGCCGTACGTGACGGTCGCGAGCTCCTTGTTCCGCGCGGCCTCGCGGTTCTTGACGACCAGGAGCTGGCCGAAGCCGCCCTCCTGCCGCGCCACGAGCAGCAGGTCCACGCCGGGCAGCACCTCGGGGTAGAGGGCGCGCGGGCCGTCGAGCACTGGCTCGGGCAGGGCGTTGGGCCAGGTGTAGGCGATCGTGTGGCCGCCCAGGTCGACCTCGGCCAGGACGGTCTCCCCGCCGCGCGGCCGGTCGGCCAGCGGCAGGCGGGTGTAGGAGCGGTCGGTGCGCGCGGCCGCGGTACCGCCGGAGAAGCGGACCGGGAGGGCCGCGTTGACCGGGCGGACCCCCAGGGCGCCGGCGTTCGCCACCCGCCGCAGCGTGGTGTCGATCGGCGCCCACACGCCGTCGGCGTTCTTCGCGCGCTGCGGCAGGGCGTGGACCTGGGTGCGCATCCGCCCGTTCGGCAGTGCCCAGGTCAGCTCGGTCTGGGTGGTCGCGGTGTCGACGAGCACCTTCTTGCCGGTCCGCCGGGCCTCCGCCGACGCGGCGGCCTCGTCGCGGGGACCGGTCGACGCCTGCCTGGCGCCGGTCGCGGCCTTGGCCCCCTGGGCGGCCGGGGGCGCGCTCGGCTGCCACCAGGGCAGGAGCGTGGCGGTGAGGGCGGCCAGGACGAGGCCGAGAGTGAGCGTCAGCCGTGTGCGGGTGCGCACGAACGGACGGAGAAGACGAGGCGGCGCGGACACGGCGGTCTACTCCCGTGTGGACCAGGTGGATGGAGGACAGCACAGACAGCCCGTCAGCCGGGCCGCAGGGCGAACAGATCTGCACACGATCACACGGCCACCACGCGACGTCCACACGATCTCCCGTTACCGGGATTTAACATAACGATGAGAACAGGCCATCCGAGCGGGTATTTGCGGTGCCACATCCCTTTCACGGACACCTTCTTGACCTGGAATCAGTGATTGGCCCGATCCGCTCGAAAGATCACCGGTCCCCGGTTCTGATCAGGAGTGCGCCGTGAGGCACGTCACGCGAGCCGCTCCGCACCCACCGCGACGACCGTGAAGACGGTCCCGTACATGACAGAGTGTGCGCACGCACGCGCCTGAGGCAGGCGCGTGCTCTTTGGTGTTTCCGCACCGCAATCCGTTCTCTTTGTTCGTTGGGTGGGAGTCGACGCGCATGCGTGCTTCAGAACCACTGTCATGGCTGGGGCGGGGACGCCTGGCCGTGACGGACTCACAACGACGGCGCCGCCGGCGAAACCGCGCGACGACCGTCGTTCTGCTGTCCTCGCTGCTCACGGTGACCAGCGTGGGCGGTCAGGCGCTGGCCGTCCCCGGGGACGGCATGTCCCGTGAGGCGGAGATCGCTCAGGTCGACCTGCCCGACATCCCGCGGAGCACGGCGCTCGAAGGCGACGAGCAGGCGGTCAAGGAGCTGTCGACGGCGAAGGAGGTGCCGATCAGCCCCTATGTACCGACCGCCGTCGCCCCGTGGACCCACGGAGTGGGCTCGGTGGACCTGACCGGCGTCGAGCCGGGGGCCACCAAGGCGGTCTCCAACGGCCTGCCGATCGCGCTCGGCGTACCCGCGGGCACGGACCCGGCCACGCTGGCCGGGCAGTGGTCCGTCGACCTCGCCTCCCCCGCGACCTCGCAGGCCGTGGACCTCCACGGACTGGTCATGAAGGTCACGCCGCCGGCCACCGCCGACCCGGCGGCCCAGGTCACCGTCACCGTCGACACGACCGGCTTCGCCGACTACTTCGGTCCCCAGGCCGCCGGTCGCTTCGGCTTCGTCCTGCTGCCCGAATGCGCGCACAGCGGTGAGGCGACCGGCGAGTGCGCCCCGGAAGGCGGCCTGGAGACCATGGCCGGCCGGGACGCCCCCACCTCCTTCCAGCCCCTGAGCAGCACGGTCAAGGAGGTGCCGGCCGCGAAGGCCCCCACCCGGACCAACGCCGCCGAGGGCGCCGCGGTGCGCAGCCTCGTCTCGGGCAGCGTGCCCGTCGGCAAGCTCCGGGACGCCGCCGAGAGCCGGACGAGCACGGCCTCCGCCCGCCACGCCGCGCTGCCGGCGGTCGACGCGGCCGGGCCCTCCGCCCTCGGCATGACCGACAAGGCCAACGCCCCCGTCGGCGACTTCGCGGCGACCCCGCTGCTCTCCTCCGGCGCCTGGTCGGCGGGTGCGTCGAGCGGCGCGTTCACGTACTCGTACCAGGTGCAGGTCCCCGAGACGGCCGGCGGTCTGACGCCGAAGGTCACCCTGGGGTACTCCTCGCAGACGGTCGACGGCCGCACCTCGGCGACGAACAACCAGGCCTCCTGGATCGGCGACGGCTGGGACTACAATCCGGGCTCGATCACCCGGACGTACGTCAACTGCCGCCAGGACTCCAAGAAGGCCGGGTCGAACAACGCCACCCATCGCACGCCTGACCTGTGCTGGGGGTCGAACAACGCCACGCTCTCCCTGGGCGGCACGACCACCGAGCTGGTGTGGGACGCGACGGAGGGGAAGTGGTTCACCGCCAACGGCGACGGCTCCAAGGTGGAGCGGGTCATCGGTGAGAACACCGACAACGATGCCCGCAACGGCGAGTACTGGATCGTCACCACCAAGGACGGCACCAAGTACCACTTCGGCAAGAACAAGCTGCCCGGCTGGTCCGACCAGGGCACCACCACCACCGCCGACGACGACCCGCAGACGCAGTCCGTGCTCACCGTGCCGGTGTACGGCAACCACCCCGCGGAAGACTGCTACAAGGCCGGTGACTGGGCCGGTTCGTCCTGCACCCAGGGCTGGCGCTGGAGCCTCGACTACGTCGAGGACATCCACGGCAACGCCATGTCGCTGTGGTGGCAGCGCGAGAAGAACTACTACGCGCGCAACCTGAACTTCAAGGCCCCGGTCGAGTACCACCGCGGCGGCTACCTGTCGCACATCGACTACGGCCAGCGCAAGGACGCCAACGGCAGCATCTTCTCCACCGCCGCTCCGGCCCGCGTCAGCTTCGCCGTGGAGGAACGCTGCTACGACAAGGGCGGCGTCACCTGCTCGGAGACGAACTTCACCTCCAAGGACCCCGGCAAGTACCGCATCTGGTACGACACCCCGGCCGACCTGCGGTGCCAGTCGGGCAAGATGTGCTGGAACGCCGGTCCCACGTTCTGGTCCCGCAAGCGCCTGGACAAGATCAGCACCACCGCGCAGCGGCTCCGGGGCGTGACCGCGCACCAGTTGGTGGACGAGTACCAACTCACGCAGAACTTCCCCACGCTGAAGATCGGCCCCAACCCGGCCCTGTGGCTGGAGGCGATCACCCGCACGGGATACGGCCGCAACGGCGCGTCGGACGCGAAGGTCACCCTCAACCCGGTGCGCTTCGAGTCCAACGCCGAGGACATGCCCAACCGCGTCAAGGGCTTCAACCCCCAGCGCCCGGGCTTCTCGCGCCTGCGCATCGCCCGTGTCATCAACGAGTACGGCGGTGACACCGTCATCACCTACAAGCCGGCCACCGGCGAGTGCGCGACCGGCGTGGGCCTGCCCACCAAGGACCAGACGGCGGCCCTCAAGGCCAACACCCGCCTGTGCTACCCGATGTACTGGCACCCCGATCCGGAACGCACCGACGAAGAGATCGACTGGTTCCACAAGTACGTCGTGAGCAGCGTCGAGGAGCTCCCGAACGTCGACGGCGCCTTCCCCACGCTGACGTCCTACGCGTACAAGAACGCTGGTTGGAAACTCGCCGACCAGGAGTTCTCCAAGAAGGCGACGCGCACGTACTCGCAGTTCGCGGGCTTCGAGCAGACCACCGTCGTCACCGGCCCCGAGGAGGGTGTGGAGGCGGGCAAGAAGTCCAAGTCCGTCACCCGCTACTTCCGCGGCATGGGCGACACCGTGTCCGTCAAGGACATCACCGGCGCGGAGATCGCCAAGGACCGCGAGCCCTTCGCCGGCCGCATCGCCGAGGAGCTCACCTACACCAGCGCCGCCGCCGCGGACACCGACTGGCTCTCGCGCAGCGTCACCGTCCCCGCCGCCACCGAACTCGCCAGCCGCGACCGCGGCGACGGCCTGGCCCCCCTGCGGGCCTGGCGCGTCACCGAGCCCGAGGAGATCGCGTACACCAAGTCCTCCGGGACCAACACCACCGACCCCGGCACCGAGCGGGTCGTCCGCACGAAGACGACGTACGAGCCGGTGCACGGCCTGCCGACCCTGGTGGAGTCGCTCGGCGACACCGGCAGGAGCGGCGACGAGTCCTGCACCAAGCTCGAATACCTGCACCACACCGGCAAGAACCTCATCGGCCTGTCCAAGCAGGTCCTCGTCTCCCCGACCACGTGCGCGAACGCGGACTTCTCCGACCTCGCGACGCTCGCCTCCGCCACCCGGACCGGCTACGACGGCCAGACGGCGTACAACGCGGCCCAGACCGAACTCGGCGCCGGCACGCGCGGCCTGGCGACCCAGACGTGGTCGCTGAAGGGCGACGGCACCGGCTTCCAGTCCGACGGCACCGTCGCGTTCGACGCGATCGGCCGGGTCGTCCGGAGGACGGACCCCGACCAGCAGCCCTCCACGATCACCTTCGACCCGCCCCAGGGCCAGGTCTTCGAGGTCACCGAGACCAACGCGCTCGGCCACAGCCAGAAGCAGGAACTGGACCCGGGCCGTTCGGTTGCGGTGAGGACGACCGACGCCAACAACCACGTCAGCGAGGCGAGGTTCGACCCGCTGGGCCGCCTCGTCGAGGGATGGGCCCCCGGCCGCACCCCGTCCGCGTCGGCGGTGCCGGACTTCAAGGCCGTCTACACCATCCCGAAGGTCGCGGCCGACCAGCCGCGCAAGCCCCCCTACGTCACCACCTACGCGCGCGGCCACAAGAACCGCGTCGAAACGTCCGTCACCTTCTACGACGGGCTCGGCCGGGAACGGCAGACGCAGGAGGAGGCGACCGGCGGCGGCCACCTGATCACCGACACCCTCTACGACGGCCTGGGCGAGATCAGGCAGACCAACAACGCCTACCTCACCTTCGACGTCAAGCCCGGTGAGCTGTTCACGGCGCTGCCGAACACCGCCATGCCCAACGCCACCCGGTACACGTACGACGGCATGGGCCGCGTCCTGGAGGAGACGCCCGTCCTCAAGGGCGTCCCGGCCACCGACCGGGCGACCCGCTACGAGTACGGCGCCGACTGGTCGAAGGTGATCAACCCGCAGGGGGCCTCCTCCTACCGGGTCTACACCGACGCCCTGGGCCGGACCTCGCGGGTGGACACGTTCAACCCGAAGGCTCCCGGCGGCTTCACGTCGATGAGCTACCACTACGACCCCCGCGGCCGGCTCGACAAGGCCGTCTCCTCGGCCGACCCGACGCGCCCGTGGACGTGGACGTACGACCACCGGGGCCGGATGGAGACGGCCACCGACCCGGACTCGGGCACGACGAGGACCGTCTACGACCACCGCGACCGTCCGCTGACCGTCACCAACGCCCGCGGCGTGACGGTGTGGAACGCCTACGACGTGCTGTCGCGGCCCAAGCAACAGCGGGAGGACGACGCCAACGGCAAGGTCCTGGCCGCCTTCGCCTACGACACGGTGCCCGGCGGCAAGGGCCTGCCCGCCACCATCACCCGGTGGACGGACGGCCTGCCGTACGTCCAGGAGGTCAACGGCTACACCAAGGACTACCAGCCGACGTCGACCACGCTGACCCTGCCGGACGCGCTCGCCGGCACCTGGGGGCTGCCGAAGCAGTACACGTACACCTACGCGTACACCGACACCGGCCTGCTGAAGGAGGCCGTCCTGCCGAAGGCCGGCGCACTCGCCTCCGAGAAGCTGGTCTTCCGCTACAACGAGGAGGGCCTGCCCCGGTCGGTCTCCGGCAAGGACTGGTACGGCTCGGAGATCGTCTACTCCTCCTACGGCCAGCTCATGCGCTCCACCCTGGGCGCCCACCCCTACCGCGTGTGGACGCAGAACTCGTACGACGAGTCCAGCGGCGCGCTGCTGAACCAGCTCGTCTACCGGGAGAAGGGCGGCACGGCCGCCGACAACACCGTCGTCAGCGACAACCTCGTGTCGAACCGGGGCTACGCCTACGACCCGGCCGGCAACATCACCTCGATCCACGAGCAGGCGGTCGGGATCGAGGAGCGGCAGTGCTTCGCCTACGACCCGCTGGGCCAGCTCGAAACCGCCTGGACCGCCAAGGCGGAGGGGGGCTGCGCCTCCCCGAAGAACACCGACGGCACCCTGAACGTCGCCGCGGGTGAGGACGGCTCCGGCTACTGGCAGGAGTACGCGTACGACCTGCTCGGCAACCGCAAGAGCCTGGTCGAGAAGGACCTCACCGGCAACACGGCCAAGGACACCACCACCACCTACGCCTACGGCAAGGCGGACGGTTCCCAGCCGCGCACCCTGACGAAGGTGACGAAGAAGTACACCACCCCGCAGGGGGCGGAGGTCACGGCCGAGGCGGAGCGTCTGTACGAGCTCTCCGGCGAGACCAAGTCGATCACCTCGACCCAGAACGGCGACAAGCAGTCGCTGACGTGGACCTGGGACGGCCAGGTCGACCGGATCACCGGCCAGGGCGCCAACGGCAGGACCCCGTACGTGGGCCTCGCCGAGAAGTGCCTCGACCTCAAGTCCGGCCTCGCGGCACCGGCCCAGCCGGTCCAGCTCCACTCCTGCAACACCTCCGTGGCGCAGAGCTGGAGGTTCAGCCCCGAAGCGGGACAGGCCGACTCGAACGTCGGCGCCCTGTCCATCTACGACGACTGGTGCGTCCAGCCGGCCGCCAACACGGCCGGGTCGGCGGTGCAGATCCGCACGTGCGACGGCTCGGACGCCCAGCGGCTGAAGCGCACCACGGCCGGGCAGCTCGTCCACACCGCCTCCACCCTGTGCCTGGCGGTGAAGGACGCCGCCTCGGCGGACTCCACCCCGGTCGTGCTGGCCGCGTGCTCCGCCACGTCCGCCGCGCAACTGTGGGCGCCGCAGAACGACACCCGTCACGTCTACGGCCCCGACGGCAGCCGACTGCTGACGATCAAGGGCAAGCAGGCCACGCTGCACCTGAGCGAGGCCGAGGTGACCGTCCAGCAGGGCGGTGCGCTGCTCAACAGCCAGCGCACCTACGCCGTCCCCGGCGGCGCGGTCCTGCGCTACGCCCACGGGGCGGGGGCGGAGTACCTGGTCGCCCTCACCGGTGACCACCAGGGCTCCACCTACGCGGAGGTCTCGCTCAGCGGCACGATGCCGGTCCGGATCCGCAAGCAGGACCCGTTCGGCAACCAGCGCGGCACCGGCTCGCTCGGCGCCAACATGAAGGCCCACACCGGGTTCCTCGGCGCCACCCGCGACGACGCCTCCGGCTACACGCCGCTCGGCGCCCGCCTCTACGACCCGGTGGTCGGACGCTTCCTCTCCGCCGACCCGGTGCTCGACCTGAACGACCCGCTGCAGTCCAACGGGTACGCGTACGCCCACAACAACCCGGTCACCCACGCCGACCCGACGGGCCTGGCGATCACCCTGACCGACTCCGAGCGGGCCGCCGCCCTGCGGGGCGCGGGCCTGTCCGCGGCGCAGGTCGCCCAGGCGCAGGCCACCATGGGCAAGTCCCTGACCTCGGTGATCCTCGGCGCGGCCTGGAGCGTCCTGAGCGACTTCATCGGCCTCGGCGACGCGATGGCCTGCTTCGGCGGCGACATGTGGTCCTGCGGCAGCATCATCATCGACGCGATCCCGTGGACCAAGCTCGGCAAGATCCCGTCGGTGCTGAAGGCCGTCAGCCGCACGATCGAGGCCATCAAGGCGTTCAAGGCCGCGAAGAAGGCCGCCGAGATCGTCCTCAAGGCCGCGAAGGCCGCCGAGGCGGCGGCCCTCAGAGCCAAGAAGGCCGCCATCGAGAAGGCCAAGAAGGAGGCCGCGCAACGGGCCAAGAAGAAAGCCGCAGAACAGGCGAAGAGAACCAGCGACAAGGCGGTCAACCAGACCAAGAAGACCGGCAACCCCGTCCACAAGCAGGCCCAGGCCAAGGCGGCGCCGAAGGTGTCCTCCGCGGTGGGCGCCGGCAAGGGCGGAGGCGGCGGCAAGGCGAGTTCGAGCAAGCCCGGCGGCAACTCCGGAGGGTCCTCCCGCGGCAGCGGCGGATCCAGCGGAGGCGGCGGCGCGGGCAAGGCCGGTGAAGGCGGCGGCTCCTGCCCGATCAACAACAGCTTCACCCCCGGCACGAAGGTGCTGATGGCCGACGGCTCCACCAAGCCGATCGAGAAGGTCAAGCCCGGCGACAAGGTCCTGGCCACCGACCCGAAGACCGGGAAGACCCGCGTCGAGACGGTCACCGCCGCCATCAAGGGGCAGGGCCTCAAGCACCTGGTCAAGGTCACCGTCGACACCGACCGCGGGGCCGGCACGAAGACGGCCCAGGTCACCGCGACCGAAGGCCACCCCTTCTGGATACCCGAACTCGGCGAGTGGGTCGACGCCACCGACCTGCGCTCCGGCCAGTGGCTCCGCACCAGCGCCGGAACCCACGTCCAGATCACCGCGGTCCAGCGCTGGACGACGCGGAGCGCCACCGTCCACAACCTGACCGTCTCCGACTCCCACACGTACTATGTGCTGGCGGGGGCGGCGCCGGTTCTCGTTCACAACTGTGGGGAGGCCGATGATGACTTGCTCGACTTCGCAGACGAGGCGCTGAGTATGAGTCCGGAATCGCGTCCCAATGTTGCTACGAAGATTACCTCTGCGGATGGAGAGCATGTCCGTTTCTCCTATGCAACGGATACGCGCAGTGGTGCAATGCCTCCGCAGACAGCGAGAGCAGTAGCTAACTCCGGACACCATGGCGGGTGCGGGGAAGTTGGGTGTGCCATTCAGTTCGAGAGCGCCGGCATCCCGCTAGAGGGGGCGACGTTCCAGTCTGTCAGGATCGGCGGTGGCGGTAGAGGGAATTCGTTCCCAATTGAGGATCATGGTGAACTGATCGCACCGTGCCCTGCCTGCCAGCGGTTCTTGCCTCAAATCGGTGGACGCGGGTGAGCCTCGTGCCTGTCTCTCCAGAGTTGCGCACCGCACTTAAGAAATTGAGAGAAGTGCGATCCGAAAAGCCTCCGGGTGGGCGTGAAACTGAATCTTTTGCCGCGTGGCGGGAAAGGATTGCAGACGCTCTGGACTCACTGGCCGGCGTTCTCATCTATCAGGAAGATCGCCAGAGAGCTGCCGCCGAAGCGGCCGCCGCTCGCGCCGAAGCAGAAGGAATCCGTGCTGAACTGGATCAACTGGACTGATGGATAGAGCTCTGCTCTGATCCGTCTGTTTCCGCAACGGCAAGGCGGAATGTCCTTGGATATATCAGAAGCCCCGCCGGGAGTAATCTCGGCGGGGCTTCTGAGTCGTTTGACGGCAACGCTGACGGCAACGTCAACGGACGATGGCTGCGGCGGGTGGGTTGTCGTGGTCGTCGTCAGTGGGGCCGAGGGCGTGGCCCAATGCATCGATGGCTTGGCGTTGGAGGCGGAGCCGGACGTGGGCGTAGACGCCGGCGGTGACGCCGATGTGGGCGTGTCCGAGGAGTTCCTAGATGACGACGGGGTCGACGCCCTGTTCCAGGAGCAGGGTGGCGGTCGAGCGGCGGAGGTCGTGGAAGCGGATGCGGCGGGGGCTGGCCCGGTTGAGGAAGCTGCGGAAGCATCGGGTGAGGTTGGCCGGGGCGAGAAGCCTTCCTGTGGGCGTGGTGAAGACGTGGCCGCTGTCCTGTCAGACTGACTCTGCGATCTCGCGCTCCTTGTCCTGCCGTTCCTGGTGCTTCTTGAGGGCGCGGATCCAGACGGAGCGGTGGTGGGTACCCGAGCACACCGGACACGGCCGCCTGGCCCGCAAGGCCAGGGGCGGATCACTGGCCAGGGGAGCCAGGGTCACCGTGGACGAGGTGGTCGACACGATCGGCGGCGACTCGGAATCCGTAGATCAGGCCCTGCTCTTCCTCGCCCTGGAGGGCAGGATGAAGAAGGCCCATCAGCGGAACGGGTCGATGGCGTATGTCGTCGTGGGGGGCGAGTTCGGCACAGAGGTACCGGTTACGGTGCAACCGGTGGACGAGTCGGACGAAGCGTCGACTGCCCCACAGAAGGAGTTCCCGGCGGCTGCCGGAGTAGCGGGTCTGGTCTACAAGCCGGAACGAGCCCTGGAGCGGATCGAGGAACTGAAGGAGCGCGTCGAACGCCTCGAAAGCCGCGACGCGGACCGAGGTGGCGCGTGAACGATGGTGTCCCCGAAGGCCGCAGGCCGGCTCTCGGGGACGCGTCGCGCCGGCTGGTCAGGACTGGTACTCGTAGCCGATGGTGAACCGGGGCGGCAGGCACCACTCCCCGTACTCGATGATTCCTTCCGCGTCCGACCACCGGTGGGCGCCGGCCAGGATCGGGGAGCCGACCGGCAGGCCGAGTGCGCTCGCCTCTCGGGCGTCGGCGGGGCGGGCGTGCATGTCGTCGCGGGCGTGGGTGATCGTGCGCCCGGTGGCTTCCAGGACCCGGGCGGACAGTCCGTGGTTGCGCCCCGGGGCGATGTTCAGCAGGTCCGGTACGAGGGCGGCGAACGGGGCCGGGTACCAGGTGACCGCGAACACGGTCCGGGTCTTGCCCCGGCCCGCCAACCACTCGCGCCGCACCACCTGGTCACCGGTCTCCAGGTCGAAGATCTCCGCCACGTAGAGCGGCGGGACGATCAGTTCGGCGGCCGTCACCCTGCTCGTCTCGCCTTCGGCCAGGAACGACTTCACCCGCTGGACCCGGGCCAGCCGATCCCGTGCCGACAGCGTCCATCGCGGGTCGTCGGCGACGTAGGTGCCGCGCGGGGTGGTGCGGATGAAGTTCTCCACCTGAAGGGCCTGCAAGGCCCGGGAGACCGTGGCGGCTGCGGCCTGCCACTGCCCGGCGATCTCCCGGTTCGTCGGCAGCTTGGCGCCCGGTTCGAGCTCTCCCGACAGGATGCGTTCCCGGAAGTGGTCCGCGATCTTCGTGAACGTCTTGGGACTGGGCATGAGGCGCGCCCCTCCGTTGAGTTGACGTGTTGTCACCGAAAGCACACTAGTGCACTACGAACCGTAGCGGGAGCGCTTCGGCCACTCGAATACTGAACTAGAGCACCGACCTGTCAAGAGGTCGGCCATGTGACGTTCGAAAGGTGGCGATGTGCAATGACGGAGCCGACCAGGTACTCGACCCCGCCGGTCGAACTCCCCTTGTGCCTGGCCCCGGAGCCGGCACCCGTCGACGGCTGCGCGGGTTGCGCCGAGCTTGCCGACGTGCGCGATCGGGCCCGCGCGGTCGGCGACATGACCACCGTCAGTGACTGCAACGTCTCCATGCGACGCCACCCGGAGGGCCACCAATGAGCCCCCGCGCCGTCTACCGGCACGCCACCCCCACCATCCGCCATGCCCCCGAAGGGGGTGTCACCCACGAGACGTTCTGTGTCACCGCCGGCTGCGGCGACGAATCCGGCGCCCGCGGTGAGCAGGCTGCCGCACAGGGCTGGGCACCGCGCCGCGCCGGACGCACCGGCCACGACGTGTCCAGACGCTTTGTCACCGACCACGCCGAGGCCACCCGGGCCGAATGCCCCCCTCGGCTGCCGGAACAGGGCCCGCACCCACGGGGGTGGCGCAGGGGGTGCCGTTCGTCGCGATCACCGTTGGCCGTCTCGGTCGCCTCCGGACCGCCGACCGTGGGCCTGACGCGCCACGCGGCCCGGGACGGGTGCGGCGCCGTGGAATCCGGCCGGAAGCGCACGGACATGCGTCGTGGGGATTGACGGGCGCGGCGCCGCGCCCGATAGTCCCTAGTTGGGATCTTGGGAGCGCTCCCACGCGGTGGCGCGGAAGCCTCCGCGCACATGCGTGCGTACGCGCGTTCGCCGGACCGTCGATCGGGCCGGCCGGCAGAGAGGACGGGCGGCATCACGACCAGGAACCGAGCCCCTTCACCCGGTCCCCCGTCCCGCCGAACCGTGCCGCCCGCCCGGCGGCCGGTCCGCCTCCGCGCCACGGCGCTCCCGGCGCCCTGCCCGTGTCCATCCACCGCCCCCTCATCCCCGAGGAGCGTCCATGCCCGCCTCACCCCTCGGCCGACCGCAGCGATTCGGCCGGCTCCTGGCCCTGTTCCTCACCTGTCTGGCGGCCCTCGCCACGGGTCTCACCGCCCAGCCCGCCGCGGCCGCCCCGGCCGCCCCCACCCGGGTCATGCTGCTGGGGGACTCCATCACCGGTAACAACGGCTGCTGGCGCGCCCTGCTCTGGCAGCACCTGCAGTCCACCGGGTACACCGGCGTGGACTTCGTCGGCACCCAGCGGAACCCCTGGTGCGAGGGCGAGTTCGACATCGACAACGAGGGGCACGGCGGCTTCCTGGCCACCGGCATCGCCAACAACAACCAGCTTCCCGGCTGGCTCTCCGCCACCGACCCGGACATCGTCCTGATGATGCTCGGCACCAACGACGTGTGGAGCCACCTCCCGCCGTCCACCATCCTCGGCGCCTACACGACGCTGCTGGGCCAGATGCGCGCCCAGAACCCGGACGTGAAGCTCGTCGTCGCGCAGATCCCGCCCATGGACCCGGCCGGCTGCGGCGACTGTGCCCAGGGCGTGGTCGCCCTCAACAACGCCATTCCCGGGTGGGCCGACGCGCACAGCACCGAGCGGTCGCCGATCACCGTGGTCGACCAGTGGACGGGCTTCAGCACCGCCACCGACACCACCGACGGGGTGCACCCCAACGACACGACCGGGATACGGAAGCTGGAGAGCCGCTGGTACCCCGCGCTGACCGCGGCCCTCGACGGCGCCGGACCCGGCCCGGGCCCGGACCCCGTCCCGGCCGCCTGCAAGGTGGCGGTGACGACGAACAGCTGGAACAGCGGCCTGACCGCCTCCCTCACGATCACCAACACCGGTACCGCACCGGTCGACGGCTGGTCGCTGGGCTTCACCCTGCCCTCGGGCCAGACCCTCACCAACGGGTGGAACGCCACCTACAGCTCCCGTTCCGGCGCGGTGACGGCCACCAACGCCGCGTACAACGGCCGCATCGCCCCCGGCGCCGGTGTGAGCATCGGCTACCAGGCCACCCACACCGGCACCCCCGCCGTACCCACCGCCTTCACCCTCAACGGCGCCCCCTGCGCCGTTGCCTGATCCACGGGCGGGTAGACGGCCGGGGAGACGACCGGCGGCGCGGCCCCGCGGCGACGAGCCGCCGCGGGGCCGCGCCGGTGTGGACGGGTACGGCCATGGGTCCCCGGCCGTCCCGACCGTGCGCGCGGCCCGGGCCGTCAGCGCCGCAGGGTCACCGGGACGGTGGCGGAGTCCACGAGGCGACCGTCCTCCGGGGAGTCCCAGGAGGCGGTCAGGGTCCCGGCGCCCTCGCGCGTGGCCTGGAACCGGACCGTCAGGTCGAAGGTCCCGCGCGTGCCGTTGCCCGAGGAGGCCATGCCGTGCACCTTCGCCGCGGCGCGGCCGGTCGCGTCGGTGAGCCGCAGGCCGAAGCCCGCCTCGAAGGTGTTCGCGGTCCCCCACACCCTGACCGGGCTGCGGACGGTGTCGCCGATCATCGGCGACTCCACGAGCACGGCGGGGGTGAGGTCCTCGAAGTCGGCCCGGCCGACCGGGCGGGTGAGGTCGACGCCCTCGCCGCCGAAGCGGCTGACCGGCTTGCCGTCGAGCGCGAACCGCACCGACTTCACCGCGGGGAAGCGCGTGGCCGTGAAGACGACCTGGGCGAGCCGGGTGCGCAGCGCCGGGGTGTCGCCCCCGTCGTCGTACCGGCCGGTCAGGTCGACGGTGGCGATGCCGTCGCGTACGGCGAGGGACCTCAGTTCCGTCCCCGCCGGGATCGCCGTCGTCCGGTCGTGCCGGCGTTCGAAGCCGTTCGGTCCCGACAGCAGGGCGCGCAGGGCGCCGGCCGCGGTGGCGGGGGCGGTCACGGAGCGGGAGGCGGGCGACACCCGTCCGCCGTGCAGGAAGTAGACGGCGACCCGTACCTGCTTGCCCGCCGCGGACGGGGTGGCGGGCCGGGTCGTGTCCGGGGGCGGGGTCGCCGGCTCGGGCGGTGTGGTGCGGCCGGGGGACGCGGCGCCGGACGTCGGCGGCGGGGCGGCGGTGGTGGCCGGGTCCGCCGGCGCGGACGATCCGGTACGCGGCGCGTCCCCGGGCGCGACCGCCCCGCCGGTGCCCGCCGCGCACGCGGAGAGCGTGAGCGCGAGGACCAGCGCGGAGGCGAGCGGCGCCGACCGCGACCGCCGGGCCTGTGCAAGTGTCGTACGGGTCCGAAATGCCATGGCAGCCTCCTCCGTCCCCTCAAGGACGCACCGTCGCTCCTCCGCGGGTTGGATGGTCGGGTACCCCGTGTTTCACGCCCTGTAGCCCTGTTCGACCGTCATCCTCCCACGCTGTCCGGATCGTGGGGGTCCGGTGCCGGGAAGTGGCTGCCGTCCGCCTCCGGTCGGCGGCACCAGCCGGCACCGGTCGCCGCGCCGTTGCCCGTACGGGCGGCACGGGCGCCCCCTCGACGGGCGCTCCCCTCGACGGGCGCCGCTCCTTGACGGGCGCCGTTCCTCGGCGGGCGTCCCTCCTCGACGAGTGGGGCCGCGCGGCTCAGGCGTCCGCCGGGCGCAGCAGCCGCGTCTCCCAGGCGGGTTCGAACCGGGGACGCATCAGTACGACGCCCTGCTGGGTGGCCACGGCGAGGTCGAGGTGAGGGCTGCCGGGCCGGGCGGTGAGGGAGGTGACCAGCGCGGGGACGGGGGCCGACCACACCCGTTCCAGGCTCGGCAGGTGGAACAGGCCGACCCCCTGCTCGTCGCTGATCGCCAGCAGCGCGTCCCCGCCGGGCGCGAACCCCGTCCACAGCAGCCTGCGCGCGGGGACGGGCAGGGGGCGGGCGGGGGCGTCGGGATCGGCGGAGTCCCAGACGACGACCCGGCTGAGGACGGTGTCGTCGACGCCCGCCCCGTCCAGGTGGACCAGGAGGGGGCCGCCGTCGGGCAGGTCGGCCCAGCGGAGGAGGTGACCGTGGCCGGGGGCCAGGCTCCTGAAGGACAGGGGCTTCTTCCGGCCGGTGTCCGATCCGCTGTGAACGGTGTGGACGCGCCCCTCCCGGAGGTCGAGCACGGAGGCGTCCCCCACGCGGCCGTCGAGGGCGACGAAGCGGGTACCGGCCCCGCCGTGGTGCGGGACCAGCGTCGACAGCCCCGCGGGCAATTCCCTCGGCGCGGGGTCGAGGAGCCGGCGGGCGCCCGCGTCCCAGAGGTATCCGCGCGCGGGCGCGTCCGCCGCGTCCGGGTCGTGTTCCACATAGCGGTGGTCGAGCGTGAAGTCGCCCTTCAGCAACTGCCGTACGGCGACCATGAGGACGGCGCGGCCCGCTTGGTCGGTGAAGCCGGTGGAACACATGGTCATGGTCGCGGGGTCCATGGCCCACGGGGCGTCGTCCCGGTGGGCGTCGCCGGAGGGGTCGACGGTGAGGAGGTGGGCGTGGAGGGGGTCGTACCCGACCACGCGGGGGGTGTGGGGCGCGGTCGACGGCGGGATCAGATGGCAGTCCGTGCCCGACGGCACCGCGGCGAGGGGGTCCGGGCGGATGTGGTCGACCCTCCCGTCCCCGTGGAGTCGCTGCCACTCGAAGGTGACCTTGAACCCCCGCCAGTCCTCCGCGTGTTCCCCCAGGGAGACGTCCCTCCTCGTCAACGCGTGGATCGTCCCCGTCGCGTCCTCGGCGAGGTGGGCGTCCCGCGGCTTGTGGCTCTCCGGCAACGGGGCCGGCACGAGGGGGGCGTACGCCGGTCCGGACCGGTCCAGCGCGGACCAGTCCGCGAGGCGGAGGCCACTCCAGGAGCCGACCACCAGATCGTGCGGGCGTGCGGCCCAGCCGCGGACCAGTTCCGTGCTGGCCGTCGCCAGCCCCCTCTCCCCGACCCGCTCGTCGCGGCCCGCGGTCCGCAGTTCATCGAGGTGGCACTGCCAGAACCGCGCCGTTCCGTCGTTGCCGACGGTCAGGACCTCGGGCGTGCCGCTCACCGACGATCCGAGCACGTGCAGGCCGCACACCGCGCTCTCGTGCACCTGCAGCGTGGCCACGCCCCTGCCGTCCGTGCAGTCCCAGAGGGTCACCTCGCCCGTCATGTCGTCGGTGAAGGCGTAGACGCGCCCTCCGTGGTCCTCGGGCAGCGGGGTGACGTCGTGCCACCCGCCCATCGGCATCGCCGAGATGCGGCCCGAACCGATGGAGTGCGCCTCCAACTCCTCGTGCGTCCGCAGGAGGAGCACGCTGCCGTGCGCGGAGTGCTGGACGAAGCGGTGGCCGCCGCCCCACGAGACGTGGGGCGCCGCCACGGTGGAGGCGGCGCCCGACACGCAGTCGAGCAGCGTGACCCGGCGGGCGGCGGCGTCCCCGTCCTCCCCGTCCAGGAGTGCCACCACGGGGGAGCCGGAGCGGACCGGGGCGCGCGCCAGGAGATGGGGCTCCCGCAGGCCCTCCAGGAGGGTCCTCGGACCCGACGCGCCCCCGAGCGGGTACCGGGTCACCGCTCCGCCGGCTCCGCCGACCACGACCAGGTGGGACCCGTCGCCCTCGCCGTACACCAGGAAGGCGGCGACCGCCCGGTCGACGGGGACGCGCAGGACGGTCCGGCCCGTGAGGTCCAGGACCACCACGCCGCCCTTGTCGCGGCACACGACCGCGGGGGCGCCGTCCGCGAGGCGCCCCGCGTCCAGGAGCGCGTCGTACCCGTTTCCGAGGACCCGTGCGACGGTCTGGTCCACGACGTCCCACAGGCGCAGGCCGCCGGCGTCGTCGAGCGTGACGGCCAGGGCCCGGCCGGGCACGGCGCGCGGCACCTCCAGCGCCCTGACGGCGGCCGGGTGCGGCAGCACGGTGGCACGCGCCGGATCGTCGACCGGCCACACGTGGACCTCCGGCGTGTCGGTCTCCGCGGCGAGCACGACACGGGTCCCGTCGGGCAGCGTCATGTCGTCCATGACCCATCCGCGCGTCACCGAGGTCGTCGAGTAGGTCCCGCCGTCGTACCGCCCCACGATCCGGTGGGGCGTCACCGGGCGGGCCTCCACGCGTACGCGCCGCACCGACGGGGAGAGTTCCTCCGCGCTCCGGGCCAGGTCGTGCGCCCCGTGGGCCTCGGCCGCGAAGGCGAGGCGGGCCGCCCGGTCGTAGCTCGGGGGCGCCGAAGTCCCCAGCACGTCCGCGCAGCGCTCGACCGCCATGGCGAGCACCGGGTCGCACGACGCGTGCCGCACGGCGGGGAGGAGCCCGGCCGGGTCGGCGGCGAGGAGGAACGCCGGGTCCGCGACGAGGGCGCGGATCGATCCGGCCGCCGCCGCGTGGGTGGCCAGGTGCCCGCGTACGTAGGGCAGGGCCCGCGCCCACTCCCGGGCGGGGGTGAGTTCCAGGAGGACGTCGACGAAGCACTCCTGCAGGTCGCGCAGGTCACGGTGGGCCAGGACGCGCTGGCGGAGGTGGTCGGTGAGCAACTGGTGGTAGAGGCGGAAGTGCCTGGCCCCGGCAATCTCGACCGCGGTGAGGTACGAGCCGTCCTCCTCGACCAGTTCGTCGATGTCCGCCTCCCGCAGCGCGAGGCCGGAGAGGCGGGCCGCCACCCTGACCCAGACCCGGCGGGGCAGGCCGTGGCCCTCTCCGAAGGCCAGTGCGGTGAGCAGGGCCATCGCCGTCGCGTGCCGGGCGCGCGGCAGGCGGCGCAGGTACGCCTCGAAGGCCCCGCCCACGTCGGACGGGAGGGTCTCGGCCCAGCCGGGGACGGTCGTGTCGAGGGGTTCGCCGCGCAGCAGCGCGCTGGCGGTCATCCGCGCCACGAGGAAGCAGGGGCCCGCCCGTCGGGCCACCTCCCGGGCGATCACGTGCGCCTCGGCGGGCCGGTCGGCGTACGGGGAGCCGGTGTCGGTGAGGACGCGGCGGACGTACTCGGCCGCGTCGGTGTCCGCCGCGTACCACGGGCTGTCGAGGTCGACGCGGCGGGCGTGTTCGCCGAGGTGCGCGAGGAGTTCCCGGCGCGAGCCGACGACGAGGCGTACGCAGGGCACCGCGCCGAGGGGGCGCAGCAGGTCCCAGGCGATCCGGCGGGCCTCGGCCTTGTCGCCGGCCGGTCCGGCCTCGTCGAGCGAGTCGACGACGACGCGGAACGGCGTGCGGCGCTCGGCGAGCGCCGTCAGCAGCGCCGCGGGGTGGGCCGCCCGGACGTCGGCGCCGGCGGCGAGCCGGTCGACCAGGGTCTCCAGCGTCTGGTGGCGGGCGTTGACGGAGACGTCGCAGCCGCCGTCGAGGACGATCCGGCCCAGCACGGCCGACTTGCCGGATCCGGGTGCGGCCGTGACGACCAGGGCGCCGCGTCCGCCGGGGCCCTCCAGGTGGGCCCGCAGGGAGGAGAGGGCGTTGCGCCGTCCGGTGAAGTAGGAGCCCGGGTCGTGGACGTGTTCCACGCCCCGGCCGCGGGGGTCGAAGTGGGTGGAGAGGTCGGTGGTGTCGCCCTGCGCGCGGCCGTCGCCGCGGAGTTCCGCGGCCGGGTCGTGGCGGGGGTTGGGGAAGAACGGCGGCAGCTCCGTCTGGTTCGTCGCGGAGCAGGCCGCCCGCTGCCGGCGGCCGTCGGCGGCGAACGCCTCGCTGATCCTCGTCGCCACCGCCGACGGCGCGAGGTAGCGCTGCGACGGCCCGTCTCCCCTTCCGCAGACCTCCGCGAGGCGGGTGACGAAGGCGCCGTCGTCGGCGAGGTCGCGGTGGCGGGCGGAGGCGAGGACCCAGGTGCCGGCCCCGTTGGTGTCGCCGCGCGGGCGGGCGGCGACGATGCCGTCGGTGACGGACTGGACCTCGGCGCCGCCGAGGGCCGCGTGGCAGGCGTCGATGACGAAGAGCACGTTGCGGACGGGGGAGGCGGCCAGGGTCTCCGCGAGGTTCTGCGGCGACAGCCAGGACCGGGGGCGTCCTTCGCGGCTGTCGGCGCAGGCGAGCCGGTAGGGGCCGCCCGGGGTGGGGCGGTCGCCGTGGCCCGCGTAGTAGAGGACGACCACGTCGTCGGGGGTGAGCGGGGCGTGCGCGCACCACTCGGCCACGGCGTCCTCGAGGTCGGCGGCCGTGGGGTTCTCCGACACGTCCGTGAGCACCCGCGTGTAGCCCATGGCGGGCGAGGTGAGGAACTCCGTCATGCGTTCCACGTCGCGGAGTGCCTGGTCCAGGTCGGTGAGCCCGGAGTCGGGACGGTACGCGGAGGTGCCCGCGGCTATCAGGTACCGCATCAGGCGGGCACGTCCTCCCGCCCCAGGCCCGCCAGGACGGCGCGCCCCGTCTCCTCGGCCGTGAGGTAGCGGACCGCGTCGTGCACGTGGGCGCCGTTGCGCACGGGCACGTCGGTCACGCGCGGCCCGAAGGCCGGCCGCAGTTCCCGTACGACGGCCACGATGTCGGTGTCGTCGGCGATGTTGGTCCAGGCGCGCAGGGGCCGGGGCCACCACGCCCTGCGGTTCTCCGCCGGGGGGCGGAGGCGGTCCAGTACGAGGGCTCCCATGCCGAGGGGCGAGCCGAGGGTGACGAGCATGTGGACGTCCCAGTCGGGGCGGGCCTCCCCGCACAGCGTCTCGTAGGCGACGACCGAGCCCAGCGAGTGGGCGACGACCACGCGCGTGTCGGCGTCGATGTGCGCGGCGAGGCGCCCGCGGGCCTCCCGGCGCACGTCCTCGTCACCGAAGTAGCCGGTGAGCTGCTTCAGGTCGGCGATGAGCGCCTTGTCGAGGACGCCGCGGAGGAACGAGGCGCCGGTGAGCGCGTCCAGGGCCGCCCGCACCCGCCTGATCCGCAGCGACCGGGAGAGCGCCCGCCCGGCGGCTCCGCGCGTACCGGGCGCGTCCGGCGGCGGGACGCCGGGGTCCGTGCGGGCGGCCTCGGCCCACCACTCCATCAGGAGCTCGAACTCGTCGTCCGCCTCGACGTCCGCGGCGTCGTAGTCGGGTGTGTCGCCCCCGCGGGTGGCGCGGGGGCGGAAGAGGTCGCCGTAGAACGCGACGGCGACGTCGGCGGGTTCGGGTACGGGGCCGCCGGCGAGCCGGACGCCGCCCAGGAGTTCGGGGACGGTGTCCCGGGCGAGTGAGTCCTCGCTGAGGTACTGCTTCCCGACACCGTGCACGAAGACGACTTTCGCCACGCACCCCTCCTCGCGTAGGCGGCCAGCGTACTCGCGCGGCCGGCCGGGACGGTGAACGCCGGGGTTCCCGGTCCCGGCTGCTCCTCCTGGTCGAGCTCCTCCTGGACGGGCGGCTCGGGGACCTCGCGGAGGTCCTGGGCCGGACCGGGTTTGCCGCCTTTCCGGGCTTGCTCCGCCTTGGTGGCGGGGGTCGCGTGCCGGTCGCTGTCGGCGTCGACGCGTACGGAGTGGGCCACGTCGTCGCGGTCGGTGTGCTCCTCGGGCGGGATCCCGCGCAGGGCCTTGATGACCTCGTCGGAGGCTCCCGACCGGCGGGCGGCGTCGATGAGGTCGTCCTTGTCGGCCGGGAAGTCGACGTTCTTGATCGCCTGGGGGGTCTCCGGAACGCTGGCGTGGGCCATGTCCCTCCTTCACTCACGTGGGCCGCGGTGTGCCGGACTCGGGGTGCGAGCGGCGTGCGGGGCGTGGCCGGGCCCCCGGCGGCGCACGGCGGGATCAGCGGGGCGTCCGACGCCCCGCACGGCGGAACCGGCGGGACGTCCGACGGGTGGGGCGCCGGCACGGGCCGGGGCGCTGTGGCCGGTGCCACGGTGCCGGCCCGGGCAGGGGGCCGTGCCGAGGGCGGGAGGGCCCCGTCACACCGGCACGGCCCTGCCCGACCACAGCCATCCGCCTCCCGGCCTCCTGACGGCCTCGTCCGCGCGCGGCACCGCCCGCTCCCGCCGGCCTGGCCACGCGCCTCCCGATCGGCCATCGGTACCGTCCGGACGAGTGAGCCTCCCCCGGACCACGCCCGCGGCCCCGAAGCACCACTCCCCCGCCCGCGGCCGGACGGGGCGGACGGGCGGAAGGGCGGGCCTGGGAGCGCGGGAGGAGACCGCCGCAGAGCGGGCGGGCGGGCAGGTCGGCGGCGCGGAAGGACCGGAAGGGGCATGAAGGCCGTCCCGGTGGGTGCCGGAGGGGGACGCCGGAGGCCCGGCTTCGCCGCACGAGCCGCCGAGCCCCTTCGGCCCGGCCGCGTTCCCCGGGGTTTACGCGGTTGCTCCGAGGAGACAGAGTAAGTGTGCCGCGGTGCCCGCTTCCGATCATGAGGGAGCACGGGAACATCAGCACCGCGGGGGACGCGTCTCCTGGCGCCTGTCATCGCGGCACACCAATGCTCTTTCCGCGGCCGGTACGGCGTCGTGACCGTAGCGGGCCTCCCCCGGCCCCTCCCGCGGGCCCGACTGCCCGGACGAGCCCCGCCCGGAGGGCCCCCGGGCGACACGTCCGGGGCGGGACGAAGCCGAGCCCCCGGTCGTCCGGAAGCCGGGCCCCGCAGCAACCGCCGCGCCGAACGGGCGCGGGCACGGGCAGCCTTGCTGCCGGGTGTCGACGGCTCCGCGCGGGCCCCCCACGCCACGGGCCGCCCCGCCCCAGAGGGCGGCCCCGGTGGGGACGGCCGGCGAAAGCGGGGTAGTCGGACACCAGGAGCGAAGAGGGCCCGCGCGGGGACGCGGAGGACCGGGTGGCCGGCGGCGAGCCCGCCACCGGTCCGCCACCGATCCGTCCGCGCGCCCCGGCCCGAGGGGCGGGTGAGGGACCCGGACGGTCTCACCGGGGCGGAGGCGTCGCGGATGACCGGCCGCCTGCGGCGCACCCCGCCCCGTACGGGCGGGGCGGACGGCCCGGAAAGCGGCCCGGGGCGGACGGCCCGGAAGACAGCCCGGGGCGGACGGGCCCGGGAGACGGCCCGGAAAGCGGCCCGGGAAGCGGCCCGGCGGGCGACAAAGGGCCCTGGGGCGCCCGCGCCGCCGGAGCGACGAGGAGGCGACCATGATCGGGAAAGACGCGGAGGACGCCGCGGGCCTGCTGGCCCGGACCGCCGCCGACGTGTTCGGCTGGGACACCCTGAGGCCGGGGCAGCTGACCGCCATGGAAGCGGTGTTGGCGGGCCGCGACACGCTCGTGGTCATGCCGACCGGCGCGGGCAAGTCGGCGGTGTACCAGGTGGCCGGGGTCGCGCTGCCCGGGCCGACCGTCGTGGTCTCCCCGCTCATCGCCCTGCAGCGGGACCAGATCGCCGGACTGCCGGACCACGGCGGCCCGGCCGCCGTGGCCGTCAACTCGGCGCAGGGATCCGGGGAGACGGCGGCGGCCTGGGAGGCGGTGCGGCAGGGGGACGCCGAGTACCTGTTCCTCTCCCCCGAGCAACTGGCGAAGGACGAGGTGGTCGAGCGTCTGGCTCGGGCGGCTCCCTCTCTCTTCGTGGTCGACGAGGCGCAGTGCGTCGCCGCCTGGGGCCATGACTTCCGCCCGGACTACCTGCGCCTGGCACCCGCCGTGCGGCGGGTGGGCAGGCCGCCCGTCCTCGCCCTGACGGCCACCGCCGCACCTCCCGTGCGCGAGGAGATCGCGCGGCGGCTGGGCATGGAGGATCCCGTACTGGTCGCGGCCGGGTTCGACCGGCCGAACATCACCTTGGAGGTCCGCCGCTTCACGGAGGACGCGGACAAGCGCCGGGCGGTGGTGGAGCGCGCGGCGGCGGAACCCAAGCCCGGCATCGTGTACGCCGCCACCCGCAAGGACGCCGAGGGCTACGCGGCCGAGCTCGCCGGGCTGGGCCTGTCGGCCGCGGCCTACCACGCGGGGCTGCCCGCCGGGGAGCGGTCCCGGGTGCACGAGGCCTTCCTCGCCGGACGCGCCGACGTCGTCGTCGCCACCTCGGCCTTCGGCATGGGCATCGACAAGGAGGACGTGCGGTTCGTGCTGCACGCGTCCCTGCCCGGCTCCCTGGACGCCTACTACCAGGAGATCGGGCGGGCGGGGCGCGACGGCGAACCGGCGTTGGCGGTCCTCCACTACCGGCCGGAGGACAGCGGCCTGCAACGCCTGTTCGCCGCGCGCACCCCCGACGAGGAGACCCTCGGCGAGGTCGCGGAGGCCGTCCACGACCGGGAGGGCCCCGTGGGGCTGGACGAGCTCGGCGCGGAGACCGACCTGTCGCGCCGCCGGGTGACGGCCGCCGCCAACCTGCTGGAGCAGGCCGGCGCGGTGCGCACCGACGACGACGGGGAGGTGCGCGCCCTGCCCGGCATGACGGCCGACGACGCCGCCGAGCGGGCGGCGGGGGCGGCGGAGGCGCGCAGGAGGCTGGAGGAGCCGCGGCTGGACATGGTGCGGGCGTACGCCGAGACGCCGGGCTGTCGCCGCCGCTTCCTGCTCGGTTACTTCGGCGAGGCGTACGAGCCGCCCTGCGGCCGGTGCGACGCGTGCCGCGCCGACTCCACCGACTCGGCCGACCCCGCCGGCGGCACGGCCGCCGAAGGCGTGACGGCCCCGGGCGACGCCCCGCCCGCACACCCCGCGGCCGCCTCGTACCCCACGGGGACACGGGTCCGGCACCGCGAGTGGGGGGACGGCACGGTGATGAGCGAGGAGGGGGACCGGATCACCGTCCTGTTCGACTCGATGGGGTACAGGACGCTCTCCCTGGCCGCGATCGCCGACCACGGGCTGCTCACGGTGCGTACGGACTCCGCCGGCTGATCCCGGCGCCGCCCCGGCGGCGGGGCGGCGCCGGAAAGGCCCGTGGCCCCGCCGGACCCCGCCGTCCACGGGCCCGCGGGCGCCCCCGTACCGACGTGCGTACCGGCGCCGAGCGCCTGCCGTTCCGACGCGCGTACGCCGCCGGATGCCGGTCCCCCTTCGGTGCCCGGCGGCGTACGGACCCCGCGTGGCCGGCCGCGTCGGCCTTGCCCCCTCGGGCACCGGGAGGGCACTCTCTGTGACCGGCTGCCAGGTGAGAGCGCGGAAAGCCCGGGCACAAGAAGCAGCAACCGAGGGAGGCTGCCGTGGATGGTGACACGCTGGGGTTGGAAGACGTCCTGGCGGAGGCGGAGAACGCCTCCCCGGTGGATTCCGTGGAGGTCGTGGCACGAAACCTGCAGAAGCGGTTCGGAGCGGCCTGCGTGTCGTTCCTGTTCGTCGACCTCATCGGGGAGGGGCTCGTACGGCTCGCCACGGCGGACGGCACGGCGGACGGCTGCGAGGCGACGCGCATCGTCCTGCGGGACAGCCTGTACGAGAAGGTCCTGAGATCCCAGCGCCTGCACGTGGAGGCCGACGGGGAGGGTGGCCACCGGGCGGTCGCGCCCGTCACCAACCGCGGCGACTGCGTCGGCGTGCTGGAGATGACGCTGCCCCACGTCGACGAGAGGGTGCTGCGGCAAGTGGGCGAGGCGGCGCACGCGTTGGCGTACATCATCGTCACCGACCGGCGCTTCACCGACCTCTACCACTGCGGCCGGCGCACCACGCCGATGAGCCTGGCCGCCGAGATCCAGCACCACCTGCTGCCTTCCGCCTCGTGCTGCGAGGCCGCCCAGTTCTCCGTGGCCGGGGGGCTCGTGCCCGCCGACGACATCGGCGGCGACACGTACGACTACGCCGTCGACCAGGACACGCTGCACCTGTCCATCACCGACGCCATGGGGCACGACACCGACTCCGCGCTGCTGGCCACCCTCCTGCTGGGCGCGCTGCGCGGTGCCCGGCGCACGGGTTGCGACATCGCGGAGCAGGCCCGCCGGGCGCACCAGGCCCTCCTCGACCACGACCGGGGCCTGGCCACCGGCCAGTTGCTGCGCATCTCCCTCGACGAGGGCTCCGTCCAACTGGTCAACGCCGGTCACCCGCGGCCCCTGTTGCTGCGCGACGGCACCGTGGAGGAGCTCCCCCTGCACGCCAACCTCCCCTTCGGCGTCCCCTCCCCCCACGCCCACCTGGTCCAGCGGTTCTCCCTGCGTCCGTACGACCGGCTGGTCCTGCTCACCGACGGCATGCAGGAGCGCGCCGCGGCCGACGCGGACCTGATCGGGCTCATCCACGACACCCGTCTCCTCCACCCGCGCGAGACCGTCCGGGCCCTCGTCACCGCCGTCCACGACGCCTGCGGGGGCAGTTTGAGGGACGACGCCACCGTCCTGTGCCTGGACTGGTACGGCGCCCACCCCGCCGGACGGCGCTCCGGTGCCGGTGGCGCCCGGGCCATGATGCCGAAGCCCCGGTCGGGGGACCTGCCCCCCTCCGGGTGAAGCGGCGCGGCCCTCCGTGGCGACGGCGCGGGCACGGCCGGGGCAGGAAGTCCGCGACGGCGGATGCTTACGGCGGCGACACGCGGGCACGCGGGGTGGTACCCGAAGGTCGGGCAAGAACGGAAGGAGCCACCGTGTCGTTTCTCTGGGCCATCATCGCGGGTCTGATCATCGGTCTTGTGGCGAAGCTCGTCCTCCCCGGACGGCAGCCCATCCCCCTGTGGCTGACGGTCGTCCTCGGTATCGTCGGCGCCGTCGTGGGAAACGCGCTCGCCTCTGCTTTCGGTGTGCGCGACACGGGTGGCATCGACTGGATCCGTCACATCTTCCAGGTGGGCGTCGCCGCTCTCCTCATCTCCTTCGTCAGCCCCATGTGGGCCCGGCGGCACGCCTGACACGGCTGAGCTCCGCCACCGCAGCCCCGTCGGCCGCCGGCCGACGGGGCTTTCGTCCGCGTGGACCCGCCGCTTCCCATGGGGGGGCGTCCGTTCGGGCGGCGTGCGCGGCCGGCCGCCGGGGACGGCGCACCGCGCGCCGGGCACCCGGTGTGCGGTGCCCGGCGCGCGGTCGCGGACGGGGGTGGTGACGGGGCTCCGGCCGGGCCGGAACCCCGTCGGCGGTCAGTTGACGGGGAAGTTGTCAGGGGTGCTGATCCGGGCCTTGAGCAGGGACCCCGATTCGTTCAGCACGCCGCTGCTGCTGTAGTCGCTGCCGCCGCAGGTACCGGGCCGGAACGCCGCGCTGCTCTCGGGCGCGTCGGAGTAGGTCCAGTTCGCGTAACCGATCTTCAACTGGTCGAGCAGGTCCAGCCACGCCGTGGTGCTCGCCCGGTCCATCGTTCCGCCGCCGGTGGCGGTCACCGTGCCGAACTCGCTGACGAAGAGCGGCAGTTTCGAGGCCGCGCGGCTCAGCGCGGCGCGATAGGTGTCCTTGTGGCTCGCGGCGTAGAAGTGGAACGCGTACATGATGTTGGTGGCGTTGACGGGGTTGTTGATGACCTCGCTCTCGTTGGAGCCGTCCGAGACGCCCAGCGAGGACCAGCCGCGGGTGCCGACGATGACCACGGCGTCCGGGTCGGCGGCCCGGATCACCGGGATGACCTGCTCGGCGTAGCTCTTGACGGCCGCCCAGCTCACGCCGTTGGGCTCGTTGGCGATCTCGTAGATCACGTTCTTCTTGCCGGCGTTGCGGGCGGCGACGGACGCGAAGAACGTCTTCGCGCGGTCGAGGTTGTAGTTCGGGTCGCCCGGCGTCAGCGTGTGGAAGTCGATCACCGCGTACATGCCGCGGGCCTCGGCCATGTCGACGAGGTTGTTCACGCGGCTGGTGAAGCCCGCCGGGTCGGTCTCGTAGCCGCTCTCCTGCACGTACATGGCGATGCGCAGCAGGTCGGACTTCCAGTCCTTCGCCAGCGCGTCCAGCGACGCGTTGTTGTAGCACCGGCTGAACCACTGGATGCCGTGCGTGCTCATGCCCCGCAGCTGGATGGGGCGGTTGTACTGGTTGCACAGGTGCACGCCGCAGACGTGGAGCTGGCCGTTGATTCCGACGGGGGTGCCGTCGTTCGGACCCGGGTCCGGCCCGGGGCCCGGGCCGGGCGGGGGCTCTTCGACGGATCCCGTACAGGCGACGCCGTTGAGCGTGAACGCCGTGGGCTTGGGGTTGGCGCCCGTGAAGGAACCCACGAATCCCATCTCGGTCGACGCGCCGGTGGCCAGCGTGCGGTTCCAGTCGGCGCCGGCGGCGGTGACCGTGGAGCCGGACTGCGACCACGTGCCGCTCCAGCCCTGGACGACCTTCTGCCCCGCGTCCGGCAGGGTGAACTTGAGGGTCCATCCGCTGACGGGGTCGCCCAGGTTGGTGATCTTCACTCCGGCCTGGAAGCCGCCCTGCCACTGGCTGGTGACCGTGTAGTCGACCTTGCAGCCGGTGGCGGCCGCCGCCTGGGGGCTGGACAGCGCCGTGAGCCCCAGGGCCGTCGCACAGGTCGCCAGTAAGGCCAAAAAGCGTTTCAAAGCACTCCTCCTCATAGGAAGCGGAACCAGTCATGGGAGCGCTCCCACAGCCCATTGGTCCGAGACCGTACACCGGCCGCCGATGCGTGTATAGACATCCGGACGCCGAACGGTGCGACGGGTCGAACGGCCGCCGCCCCCAGGGGACCCCTCGGCCGAGGACGCGGGCGCCGGCACCCGGCACACCCGTGCGGGCCGTCTCCCCACCGGCCGCGGCCGTCGCGCCCTCACCGGTCGGGCGCGGTTCCGCCCGGATGCGGGAGGGCGCGGCGCCCGGCACCCCTCGCTGCGGGCGCGGCTCCCTACGGGCGGGCGGCGTCCCGGGCCCGCGCCGGCGGGTCCGAGGAGCCCGGTGACGGGCGCCGGGCAGGGGAACGGCGCCTCACCGAGCAGGAGCGTCGGCGTCGTCCAGGACCTCGCGAGGGCGGCGGCGCCCGCAGCGACGAGGCGGACCGCGCCCCCTCCGACGGCGCCCGTGACCAGCCCACCGACGGTTCGGGACGACAGGACACCAGATGAGGACGCCCACCGCCCGACCGATCCGCGACGCGGTGACGAGCAGGCCGGATCGCCCGCTTCCGGCAGGCGTCGCGCAGTGGTGGAGCCGGCCGGCAGGCCGGCGCGTCACCGCCCCTGTCAGCCGCGGGGCCGGGTGGGCCACCGGAGGGCGAACGACCGGGAAAGGGGCGAAGCCCCCCGCGCCCCCACTCACCTCGCCCGAGGGTCGCAGGGCCGTCCTCCAGCCCACCGATCTCACCTCACGGACATAGGTGTCCGATGAACGGACTCGCCTCGCCGTATAACGGTCTTATTTCGTTCGCTGTCATTTTCGAATGCCACCGACAGTAATGTGATCTGCATCACTCACCAGTAGGGGTCGGGCGTGGTAGAACTGCGCAACTCCGCAGGTCGCACCACCCATCGCGGCCGAGCGGAGTGCCGGTACACACACCGGCTGTACGACCAGGGTGATCACGGTCCGAGTCCGCGGGCACGCCACCCAGGGTCGCCGATCGGACAACGGCGTTCGCTCAAAGACCGCACTTCTTCCCGGCGCACCCTCCTGTGCGCCGGTACTGCGCCATCGAGGTAGCCACCGTGTCACTCGACTCCATCACCACGTCCGTCGACGAAGCCGTCAGCGGCCTCTTCGAGCCCATAGCCGCCTGGCTCGGGGAAGTCGTCTTCTATTCCGTTCCCGTCGCGGGGACGGAGCTCCCGCTCATCGTCGCCTGGCTCGTCGTCGCCGGCCTGGTCTTCACCGCCTGGTTCGGGCTCGTGCAGATCCGCAAGTTCAAGCTGGCCATCGACGTGGTGCGCGGCAAGTACGACGAGGAGGGGTCGGCCGGTGAGGTCAACCACTTCCAGGCGCTGACCGCCGC
>NZ_JBWKJG010000001.1:711646-755357 GCF_056432325.1 Streptomyces sp. NPDC045287 | reverse complement strand
AACTCGCCACCCGCTACAAGGCCGGAGTCCACCTCGCCTCACTCATCCTCTGGCTCCGCGAACCCAACCAAGATCCTTTGTCAGACAGGACCTAGGCGCCGCGCGGCCCGGGCGGTTTCAGTGGAGGCTGCGGACGTCCAACTGGTGCAGCACCCGGTCGACGACCTCCGGGTCGGCGCCCGGCTCGGCGCGGGCGGCCAGCACCTCGTGGCGGGCCGCCGACAGCATGTCGTGCTGGACGCGCTGGACGGTCTCCAGGCGCCGCGCCCGCCGCTCGTACGCCGCCCGCCTCTCCTCGTCGACCACGTCGGGGCTGATCCTCGCCCCGATGTCGAACGCCAACCGCCGCAACTGCTCCACCAGGTCGTCCGGCAGCTCCTCGGCCTGCTGGATCTCCTTCAGGCGCCGTTTGGCGGCGAGGGTGGCGCGCAGCGCGAGGTCGCGCTCCAGCCACCGCTCCGCGTCGCTGTCGGCGCGCACGCCGAGCCGCCCGACCAGCCAGGGCAGGGTGAGGCCCTGGAGGACCAGCGTCACCATGATCACGCAGAAAGCGATGAACAGGATCTCGTCGCGGGCCGGGAACCCCTCCCCCGCGTCGGTGGTGAGCGGGATGGCCAGCGCCAGCGCGACCGACGCGACACCGCGCATGCCCGACCACCACATGATGACGGCCTCCCGCCAGCTCACCGGGATCTCCTCGGCCGAGGAGCCCGGCGTGTGGAGCCGCTTCGCCAGCCACGCGGCGGGCAGCAGCCACAGCAGCCGCACCCCGACGACGGTCGCGACGACGATCGCGCCCCAGCCGAGCATCCGCAGCTCGCGGCCCTCGGCCAGCCTGACCACCGTGCTCAGCTCCAGCCCGACGAGGCCGAACGCCACCCCGGTGACCAGGGTGTCGATGATCTCCCAGAAGGTGCGGCCCGTGAGCCGGCCCGTCACGTCGTCCGCGTCGAGGGTGTGCCCCGCCACGACGAGGGCCGTGACGAGGACCGCGAGGACGCCCGAGCCGTGCAGCTCCTCGGCGAGCGCGTACGCCGCGAACGGCAGCAGCAGGGTCATCCCGGTCCGTAGGATGGGATCGTCCAGCGCACCCGCGATCCGGCCGCCCACCTTGCCGAGGACCAGCCCGGTGGCGACGGCGACGACGGCGGACAGCAGCAGCTCCAGGCCGGCGTCCGTCCACGAGAACGCCCCGGCGACGACCGCGCCGACCGCCACGTGGTAGACGACGATGGCCGTCACGTCGTTGAACAGGCCCTCGCCCTCCAGGATGGAGACGAGGCGGCGCGGCAGGCCCACCGACCCGGCGACGGCGGTCGCGGCGACCGGGTCGGGCGGGGCGACGAGCGCGCCCAGCGCGACGGCGGCGGCGATCGGCAGCCCGGGAACGACCGTGTGCGCGACCGCGGCGACGGCGGCCGTCGTGACCAGGACGAGCGCCACCGCGAGCAGCAGGATCGGCCGCAGGTTCACCGTGAACTGCCGCCAGGACGTGCGCTGCACGGACGCGTACAGCAGCGGCGGCAGGACGAGCGGCAGGATGAACTCGGGCGGGACGTCGACGTTCGGCACGAACGGCAGCAGCGCCAGGACGACCCCGAGGAGCGTCATCAGGACCGGCGCGGGCAGCCCGAGCCGGTCACCGAGCGGAACGGTCAGCACGGCACCGAGCAGCAGAACGAGCAGGAGAGCCAGCTGGTCCACGGTGCGACACCCTCCGCCCGCTCACGAACACCAGGTCAGGGCTTCCACCCTGCCATGCGCACGTGCGGATCAGAGCGTGCGGCGCATCGCCAGGTGGGGTATTCCCGCGTCGGGGAACTCCGAGCCGTACGCCTCGTACCCCAGCCGCTCGTAGAAGCCCAGCGCGTGGGTCTGCGCGTGCAGGTCCACGGCCTTGAGGCCGCGCGCCCGCGCCGCCTCCTCGACGGCCCGTACGAGCGCCGCGCCCACGCCGAGGCCGCGGGCGCGGCGGGTGACGGCGAGGCGGCCGAGCGCGCCCACGCCGTCCTCACCGCCCGTGCGGTCCGCGGCGTCCGGCCCGTACAGGAGCCGGCCCGTGCCGAGGGCGACGCCGTCGTCGGCGCGGACGGCCAGGACGTGCACGGCCGTCGCGTCGTGCGCGTCGTACTCGATCTCCTCGGGGACGCCCTGCTCGACGACGAAGACCTCGCGGCGGACCGCGAAGGCCGCCTCGCGGTCCTCGTCGCTCACCGCCTCCCGTATCTCGTAGGCGTTCACGCGCTCTCCTCGGCGATGGTGTCCAGCGCGTACTGGAGGTCGGCGGGGTAGCCGCTCTCGAACTCGACCCACCGGCCGTCCGACGGGTGCTCGAAGCCGAGGCGCACGGCGTGCAGCCACTGGCGGGTGAGGCGGAGCCGCTTGGCGAGCGTCGGGTCGGCGCCGTACGTCAGGTCGCCGACGCACGGGTGGCGGTGCGCCGACATGTGGACGCGGATCTGGTGCGTCCGCCCCGTCTCCAGCTTGATGTCCAGCAGGGACGCGGCCCGGTAGGCCTCTATCAGGTCGTAGTGCGTGACGGACGGCTTGCCCTCGGCGGTGACCGCCCACTTGTAGTCGTGGTTCGGGTGGCGGCCGATGGGCGCGTCGATCGTGCCGCTCAGCGGGTCGGGGTGGCCCTGCACGAGCGCGTGGTACCGCTTGTCGACGACCCGCTCGCGGAACTGCGCCTTCAGCAGCGTGTAGGCCCGCTCCGACTTGGCGACGACCATCAGGCCGGACGTGCCCACGTCGAGGCGGTGCACGATGCCCTGGCGCTCGGCGGCGCCCGAGGTGGAGATCCGGTACCCGGCGGCGGCGAGGCCGCCGATCACGGTCGTGCCCGTCCAGCCCGGGCTGGGGTGGGCGGCGACGCCGACCGGCTTCATGATCACGACGATGTCGTCGTCGTCGTGCACGATCTCCATGCCCTCGACCGGCTCCGCGACGACCTGGACCGGCGCGGGGGCGCCGGGCATCTCGACCTCGAGCCAGGCGCCGCCCGTGACCCGCTCGGACTTGCCGACGACGGCGCCGTCGACGAGGACCTTCCCGGCGGAGGCCAGCTCGGCCGCCTTCGTGCGGGAGAAGCCGAACATGCGGGCGATGGCGGCGTCGACGCGCTCGCCCTCCAGGCCATCGGGAACGGGCAGCGTACGGATCTCGGGAATCGTGCTCACCCGTCGAGTATGCCTTGTCGGCGGCCGCGACCGGTCTGGCCTGTGGACAACCCGCGCGACCGCTCAGTCCCTGTGGACGGTCCCGTCCGGGTCCAGACCCCGGAAGGAGAGGATCACGATGAGGAAGCCGCCGCAGACGATCGCCGAGTCCGCGAGGTTGAACACCGCGAAGTGCGCGGGCGCGATGAAGTCGACCACGGCGCCCTCGAACACGCCCGGCGCGCGGAAGATCCGGTCCGTGAGGTTGCCGAGCGCGCCGCCCAGCAGCAGCCCCAGCGCGATCGCCCAGGGCAGGCTGTACAGCTTGCGCGCCAGCCGTACGATCACGACGATCACCGCGGCCGCGATCACCGTGAAGACGACGGTGAACGCCTCGCCGATGCCGAAGGCCGCGCCCGGGTTCCGCACGGCCTCGAACTTCAGCAGGCCCTCGATGACCACGATCGGATCGTGGTGCTCCAGCTTCGCCACGACGAGCATCTTGCTGCCGAGGTCCAGGAGGTAGGCGAGGAGGGCCACGGCGAGGAGCGCCACGACCCTGCGCCGTCCCCGGGGCCGCTCGGCGGGCGCCCCGGCCTCGTCGTCAACCTCCGGCGTACCGATGCCGTACTCCGCCTCTGTCACGTGAGTCCCTCAACCTAGGTACCTGACTGTGACGAGAGTACGGCACCCCCGTACGGGTCAGCCGCGCCGCTCCTGCTTCTGCTTGTCCTCCACGCACAGCGTGGCCCGCGGGAACGCCTGCATGCGGGCCTTGCCGATGGGCTTGCCGCAAACCTCGCACAGCCCGTACGTACCGGCGTCGAGCCGCTGGAGCGCGTGCTGGGTCTGCTCCAGGGTCGCGCGGGCGTTCGCCGCGAGGGCCATCTCGTGCTCGCGCGTGATGTTCTTGGTGCCCGTGTCGGCCTCGTCGTGGCCGGCGCCCTCGCCGGAGTCCCGCATCAGCCCGGACAGGGCCGCCTCGGACACGGCGAGCTCCTCCCGCAGGCGGCGGACCTCGCCCTCCAGCTCGGCGCGGGCCTCCGCGACCTCCTCCGGCGTCCACGGTTCCTCGCCCGGCCGTACGGCGAGCTCCCCGGGCGTCGCCTCCGCGACCCCGCGGGCCGTGGGCATGGCCACGCCGGCCGCCGTGGTCACGTCCGCAGTCTTCTTCGCTGCCACCGTCCTGGCTCCTGTCTGTTCGGCGTCGGCCGCACCCCCGGCGGCCCTCTTCCCACCCGTACGAGCGGCCCCAGCCGCTTTACCCACCACAGCGCCTCCGGACACCCCCGCGTCCGCTTCCCGACCGCGCGCGGCCCCGCCGACCGCCCCGGAAACGGCCGCCTTCCCGGCCGCGGCCCTCCCGACCTCGGCCTTCTTGGTCCCGCCCTTCCCGGCCACGGCCTTCTTGGCCCCGGCCTTCTTGACCCCGGTCTTCTTGGCGGGTGCCTCGTCCACCGCCGGCACCTTCCCGGCCGGCGCCCCCTCCGCGGCCGTCTTCCGGGCGGGCGTCCTCCCCGACGCGGTCTTCCGGGGCGCCGGCTCCGCCCGGGCGGCGGCCTTCCCGGCAGGGGTCTTCCCCGGTGGCGGCCCCTCGGCAGCCGCCTCCTCCCCCGGAGCCTTCCCCGCCGCCCGCTTCCGGGCGGCCGCTCCCCCGGACGGCGGAGCCCCGGCCGCGGACGTCGTGGCCTTCCCGCCGCCCTCGGGCCCGCCCGGGGCGGACCGCGCGGGCGCCGTCCCCTGGACAGCGGTCTTCTTCGCCACCATGCCGCGGCCCCTTCACATATTGTGATCTTGCTCGCGAATCGTGCTGGGACGATAAATCGACTTCGGCCCCGCGGCAACGGGGCACGCCGCCCGCACCGGAGACCCGGTACCCGACCAGGCGAGCCCGCAGCCCTTGTGCCCGGCCCGCCGGCCGGTAATCGGCCGCACGCCCCCGTCCGGCGAGCCGCCCGCACCGGTGCGCCCGTGCGGGTCGCGGCCGCCCTCCCGCCGCCCGCTCCGGAAAACCGTGTCGGCCGGTGTCCGTGCGGGCCCGTACACTGGGCGCAGCGAAAGGCGTGGATGGGGACCAGTAGCGTCGTACGCAGCCATGAGCGACCCGGGGACGGTGAGAGCCCGGGGGCGAGCCCGACGTGAAGCATCGCCCCGGAGCCGCCGGAAGAACGCCTTGGACCGTGGGCCCGCCCACGGGCGCAAGGTCAGTAGAACCGGCTTCGCGACCCGAATGAGGGGGCTGCCGGGCCCGCGTGCCCGGCGCCAAGGAGGGTGGTACCGCGGGAGCAGGCGCTCTCGTCCCTCCGACGGAAAGACGAACCTGTCCGCCGGAGGATTCGATGTCGCAGTACCGCCAGGTACCCGCCCAGGTCGACCTGCCCGCGCTCGAGCACGCCGTGCTCGATTTCTGGCGCGAGAGCAAGGTTTTCGCCAAGAGCCTGGAGCAGTCCGAGGGGCGCCCGGAGTGGGTGTTCTACGAGGGCCCGCCCACGGCCAACGGCATGCCGGGCGCCCACCACATCGAGGCCCGCGTCTTCAAGGACGTGTTCCCCCGCTTCCGGACCATGCGCGGCTACCACGTCGCCCGCAAGGCCGGCTGGGACTGCCACGGCCTGCCCGTGGAGCTCGCCGTCGAGAAGGAGCTGGGCTTCTCCGGCAAGAAGGACATCGAGGCGTACGGCATCGCCGAGTTCAACGCCAAGTGCCGCGAGTCCGTCACCCGGCACACCGACGCGTTCGCCGAGCTGACGACCCGCATGGGCTACTGGGTCGACCTGGACGACGCCTACCGGACGATGGACCCCGAGTACATCGACTCCGTGTGGTGGTCGCTGAAGGAGATCTTCGGCAAGGGCCTGCTGGTCCAGGACCACCGCGTCGCCCCCTGGTGCCCCCGCTGCGGCACGGGCCTGTCGGACCACGAGCTGGCGCAGGGCTACGAGACGGTCGTCGACCCGTCCGTCTACGTCCGCTTCCCGCTGACGTCCGGCCCCCTCGCGGGCGAGGCGTCCCTGGTGGTGTGGACGACGACCCCGTGGACGCTCGTGTCGAACACGGCGGTCGCCGCGCACCCCGACGTGACGTACGTGGTGGCCACGGACGGCCGGGAGAAGCTGGTCGTCGCCGAGGCGCTGCTGGAGAAGGCCCTGGGCGAGGGCTGGGAGGCCACGGGCCGGACCTTCACGGGCGCGGAGATGGAGCGCTGGACGTACCGGCGCCCGTTCGACCTGGTCGAGTTCCCGGCCGCGACCGACGGCGGCCCGGCGGCGCACTACGTGGTGAACGCCGAGTACGTCACCACCGAGGACGGTACGGGTCTGGTCCACCAGGCGCCGGCGTTCGGTGAGGACGACCTCAAGGTGTGCCGCTCGTACGGCATGCCCGTGGTGAACCCGGTCCGCCCCGACGGCACGTTCGAGGAGTCCCTCGGGCTCGTCGGCGGCGTGTTCTTCAAGAAGGCCGACGAGGCGCTGACCGCCGACCTGGACGCGCGCGGCCTGCTGTTCAAGCACATCGCGTACGAGCACAGCTACCCGCACTGCTGGCGCTGCCACACGGCGCTGCTGTACTACGCGCAGCCGTCCTGGTACATCCGCACCACGGCGGTCAAGGACCGGCTCCTGGAGGAGAACGAGGCGACCAACTGGTTCCCCGACTCCGTCAAGCACGGCCGCTTCGGCGACTGGCTGAACAACAACATCGACTGGGCGCTCTCCCGCAACCGCTACTGGGGCACGCCGCTGCCGATCTGGCGCTGCGAGGAGGGCCACCTCACGTGCGTCGGCTCGCGCGCGGAGCTGACCGAGCTGACCGGCACCGACCAGTCGGAGCTGGACCCGCACCGCCCGTACATCGACGACGTCACGTTCGGCTGCACCCACGAGGGGTGCGCGCTCACCGCGACCCGCGTGCCCGAGGTCATCGACGCCTGGTACGACTCGGGGTCGATGCCGTTCGCGCAGTGGGGCTACCCGTACCGCAACAAGGAGCTGTTCGAGAAGCGCTACCCGGCGCAGTTCATCTCGGAGGCCATCGACCAGACCCGCGGCTGGTTCTACACGCTGATGGCGGTCGGCACGCTCGTCTTCGACAAGTCGTCGTACGAGAACGTCGTGTGCCTGGGCCACATCCTGGCCGAGGACGGCCGGAAGATGTCCAAGCACCTCGGCAACATCCTCCAGCCGATCCCGCTGATGGACCAGCACGGCGCGGACGCGGTCCGCTGGTTCATGGCGGCCGGCGGCTCCCCGTGGGCGGCCCGCCGGGTCGGCCACGGCACGATCCAGGAGGTCGTCCGCAAGACGCTCCTCACGTACTGGAACACGGTCGCGTTCCAGGCCCTGTACGCGCGCACGGCGGGCTGGGCCCCGTCCGACGCCGACCCGGCCCCGGCCGAGCGCACGGTCCTGGACCGCTGGCTGCTGAGCGAGCTGCACGCGCTGACCGACCAGGTGACGCAGGCGCTGGAGGCGTACGACACGCAGCGCGCCGGCAAGCTGCTCTCCGCGTTCGTCGACGACCTGTCGAACTGGTACGTGCGCCGGTCGCGGCGCCGGTTCTGGCAGGGCGACAAGGGCGCGCTGCGCACCCTCCACGAGGTCGTGGAGACCGTCACGCGCCTGATGGCGCCGCTGACCCCGTTCATCACCGAGCGGGTCTGGCAGGACCTGGTGGTGCCGGTGACGCCGGACGCCCCGGAGTCGGTGCACCTGTCGACGTGGCCCGAGGCGGACCCCTCGGCGGTCGACCCGGTGCTGTCGCAGCAGATGGCGCTCGTCCGGCGGCTGGTCGAGCTGGGCCGCGCCACGCGCGCGGAGTCCGGCGTGAAGACCCGGCAGCCGCTGTCCCGGGCGCTGGTCGCCGCGGCCGGCTTCGACTCGCTGACGCCAGAGCTGCACGCCCAGATCACCGAGGAGCTGAACGTCTCGTCGCTGGCGTCCCTGTCCGAGGTGGGCGGGTCGCTGGTCGACACGACGGCCAAGGCCAACTTCCGGGCGCTGGGCAAGCGGTTCGGCAAGGGCGTCCAGGACGTGGCCAAGGCGATCGCGGCCGCGGACGCGGCGGCGCTGTCGCTGGCGCTGCGGGAGGGCGGGGCGACGCTGGACGTCAACGGCGAGACGATCACGCTCACGCCCGAGGAGGTCATCATCACCGAGACCCCCCGCGAGGGCTGGTCGGTGGCCTCCGACGCGGGCGCGACGGTCGCGCTGGACCTGGAGATCACCCCGGAGCTGCGGCTGGCGGGGCTGGCGCGGGACGCGATCCGGCTGATCCAGGAGGCGCGGAAGAACAGCGGCCTGGACGTCGCGGACCGGATCGCGCTGCGCTGGTCGTCGACGGACGCGGAGGTCGCGTCCGCCCTGGAGGAGCACGCGGGGCTCATCGCGGAGGAGGTCCTGGCCACGGACTTCGCCCGGGGTGAGGGCGACGGGACCTTCGGCGAGCCGTTCGCGGACGAGGCGCTGTCCCTCGTCTTCCGCCTCCGCAAGGCGTGACACGAGGGGGCGACGGCCCCGGAAGGAGAGAGCCCCGGCCCGCGCGGCCGGGGCTCTCCCGTCCCCCGCGGCGACCGCGCCGGCACCCCTGACGGCGGTGGCCGCGGAAGCCGCTCCGGAGACGAAAAGGCCCGGGGGTCCAGGACGGGTGTCCTGGGCCCCCGGGTACGGGCCGACTGCCGTTCGGCTCCTAGTTGTCGTCCTCGTCGATGAGGAAGCCGCGCATCGGCGACGGGGCCTGCTGCATCGGCTGCGGGGCCTGCGGCCGCACCGGTGCCATCGGCTGCGTCATCGCCGGCGACATCTGCTGCTGGCTGCCGTACGACGGGGCGCCGCCCATCGTCGGGGAGCCGCCCATCGACTGGTTGCCACCGTACGACGGGCCGCTCGCGCCGGCCGACGCCATCGACGGGGACGGCGGCAGCGACGGAGCCGCGGACGGCGTGCGCGGCGGGGCCAGCGACTCGTCGCCCTGGCTCTCCAACTGGCGCAGCTGGCTCTCCAGGTACGACTTCAGCCGCGTGCGGTACTCGCGCTCGAAGCCGCGCAGGTCCTCGACCTTGCGCTCCAGCGTGGCGCGGGCGGACTCCAGGGAGCCCATCGCGACGCGGTGCTTCTCCTGCGCGTCCCGCTCCAGCGCGTCGGCCTTGGCGCGGGCGTCCCGCTCCAGGCCCTCGGCGCGCGACCGGGCCTCACCGACGATCTTGTTGGCCTCGGAGCGGGCCTCCGCGATCGCCTGGTCGGCAGTCTGCTGGGCCAGCGACAGAACGCGCGCAGCGCTGTCGCCGCCGGGCCCCTGCTGGGGCATCCCCGGGCCGTGACCACCCATGGGTCCACCCATCGGGCCGCCCATGGGGCCGCCCTGCATGGGTCCGGGGCCGTGCGGACCCTGCGGTCCGCCGTGGCTGGGACCGGCCGGCAGCTGAGGGGCACCACCGGGCAGTTGGGGCGGACCCATCTGCGGGGGCTGCTGCTGGACCGGCGGACCGGATATGGCGGCGGGCACCGGACCGCCGGGACCGACCGGGCGCTCCTGCTGCTCCGGCGGTTTGCGCATCGCCTGCTGCTGGTTCTGCGCGGCGGCGCGCGTCGCGGCGGCCAGCTTCGCGCGCAGGTCCTCGTTCTCCCGGAGCAGGCGGGTCAGCTCGGCCTCGACCTCGTCGAGAAAGGCATCGACCTCGTCCTCGTCGTAGCCCTCTCGGAGACGGACGGTCGTGAACTGCTTGTTCCGCACGTCCTCGGGGGTCAGCGGCATCTCTTCTTCACCTCTACGTAGTCGTCGGCAGTCGGCAGGACCGTATCGCTCACACCCTCATCGCGAAGCTACCCACGATGTTGAGCAGGATGTAGACGATGATCATCAGAACGAAGAAGGACAGGTCGAGTGCCACGCCCCCGAGACGCAGCGGCGGGATGAACCGCTGCAGAAGCTTCAGTGGTGGATCGGTGACAGTGTAGGTGGCCTCCAGGACGACCACCATCGCCTTGCCGGGTTCCCATGAACGGGCGAACTGGAAGACGTACTGCATGACCAGCCGGAAGATCAGCAGGATCAGGAAGCACATCAGCGCGATGTAGATCACCTGTAGTGCGATACCCATCCCGCGTTCCCTCTCCCCTGGCTCTCTGTACCGGCCTTGCGGCCGGGCCGTTCCCGGTGTCGTGTCTCAGCTCTGGTTGAAGAATCCGCCCTCTGCGATGCGGGCCTTGTCCTCCGCCGTGACATCGACGTTAGCAGGCGACAACAGGAACACCTTCTGCGTCACTCGCTCAATGCTGCCATGCAGCCCGAAGACGAGACCGGCGGCAAAGTCGACAAGTCGCTTCGCGTCCGTGTCATCCATCTCCGTGAGGTTCATGATCACGGGCGTGCCCTCGCGGAAGTGTTCCCCGATGGTACGGGCCTCGTTGTAGGTCCGCGGGTGCAGCGTGGTGATGCGGTAGGGCTCCCGCTCGGACACGACCTTGGGCATGATCACCGGTGCGCTCTTCTCCAGGCTCGGGCGTTCAGGTGTGATGGACGCCACGGGGGCGATTCGGGCGGGTCGCCCGCTTTCAGCGGGAAGCGGAACGGGCTCGCGTTGCACTGGGGGTTGCACTACCGGCGCACGGACCGGCTCTTCGCGCTCCACCTGACGGGGGGGCTGGTGGTGGCGCCGGTCACGCTCGGGCTCCGGCTCGAGTTCGGGTTCGAAATCGTCATCGGGGTCGAACCCCCGGCCGTCGTACCCATCGTCCTCCACGAGGCCGAGGTAGACCGCCATCTTGCGCATCGCGCCGGCCATTCTCCGATTCCTCCGCTCTGTGGTGGATCGGCAACGTCGGGTCGCGCCCGCGATCCACTGGGCCTGTCCGCCATTCGGCGGAAATGACCATATTTTCTACTGTGGTCCGACTTGCTTCGCGACGTTACCCGAGCCGGGGTCGGTCTCCGAGTACCGCCGTACCGATGCGTACATGTGTCGCCCCCGCCGCCACCGCGTCCTCGAGGTCGGCGCTCATCCCCGCCGAGACCATGGTCGCAGCGGGGCGGGACGCGCGCAGACGCGACGAGCATTCCATCAGCCGGTCGAAGGCCGCGCGTTGCCGCCCCGCGTACGGCCCGACCAGCGGCGCCACCGTCATCAGCCCGCCGAGCCGGAGCCCGGGCGCGCCGTCGACCGCGGCCGCCAGTTCCTCGACGCCTCCGGGGGCGACGCCTCCGCGCGCCCCCCGCTCGCCCGCCTCGGCGTCGAGCGCGACCTGGATCAGGCAGTCCAGCTCCCGCCCGGCCCGCACGGCCGCCGCCGACAGTGCGGAAACCAGCTTCAACCGGTCGATCGACTGCACAACCTGGGCATAACCGGCCACCGATCGCACCTTGTTGGTCTGGAGCTGACCGACGAAGTGCCACGTCAGATCGAGATCCGCGCACGCGGCGGCCTTGGGGGCCGCGTCCTGGTCCCGGTTCTCCGCGACGTGGCGGACGCCGAGTTCGTGGAGGAGGCGGACGTCGCTCGCGGGGTAGGTCTTGGTGACCACGATCAGGGTCACGTCCTCGCGTGCGCGCCTGGCCGCCGCGCAGGCCGCGGCGATGCGCTCCTCCACCCGTGCGAGGTTCTCGGCGAGTTCGGTCCTGCGGTCCGTCATGTCCTATCCGTCCAACCAGACATATCCCGCGAGTCGCCCTGTCGTGCGGTCGCGGCGGTACGAGAAGTGGTCGCCCGACTCGCGGGTGCAGACCTCGGAGGCCCGCCTGTCCCGGATCCCCATCCGCTCCAGCTGGGCGTGGACCCCGGCGACCACGTCGACGGCCGGGGTTCCCCAGGAGGTCTCGGCCCGGGCGGCCGGCTCGACGGCGGCGACCTCGTCCCGCAGGGCCGCCGGGACCTCGTAGCAGCGTCCGCAGACGGCGGGGCCGGTCCTGGCGACGATCCTGGACGGTTCCGCCCCGAGGCCGACCATGGCCTCGACCGTTGCCGGGACGACCCCGGCGACCATGCCGGGGCGCCCCGCGTGGGCCGCGGCCGCGACCCCCGCGACCGGGTCGGCGAGGAGGACGGGGACGCAGTCCGCGGTCAGGACCGCGAGCGGGAGGCCCCGCCGGGCGGTGACGACGCCGTCACCCTCCGGCACCTCCGCCCGGGCCGGCCAGGGCCCGTCGACCACGTGGACGGCCCGGCCGTGCACCTGGTGCATCCAGACGACCAGCCCGGGGTCGACGCCCAGCCCGACGGCCGCGATCTTCCGGTTCCGCCGTACGGCGGCGGGGTCGTCGCCCACGGCGCCGCCGAGGTTGAGCTCCTCGTACGGAACGGCGCTCACCCCGCCCCACCGGTCGGTGAAGGCGAAGTGCGCGCCGTCCTCGGTGTCGTACCGCTCTATCACGTCAGGGTCACTTCGTGGCCGTCACTTCAGGAAGTCCGGGACGTCCAGCTCTTCGGCCTGGCTGTCCGGGTACGGGCGCGTCGTCGGGATCGACGGCGGCGTGACGGTCGAGAGCGGGGTCTCGACCGGGGCCGGGGCGGGCTCGACCGGAGGGGCCGGGGGCTCCTCGCGGACCGGGACCGTGCCGAGGCCGCCGCTCGCGGAGCGGACGGGGTCGGAGACGCGGGGCGCCGGCGCGGCCGGCTCCTCGCGCTTGACCGCCGAGGCGCCGAGCACGTTGTCGCGCCGGGCGGGCGGCTGGCCGCCGTCGAAGCCGGCCGCGATGACCGTGACCCGCACCTCGTCGCCCAGGGCGTCGTCGATGACGGCACCGAAGATGATGTTGGCTTCGGGGTGGGCGGCTTCGCTGACCAGTTGGGCGGCCTCGTTGATCTCGAACAGGCCGAGGTCGGAGCCGCCGGAGATGGAGAGCAGCACGCCCCGGGCGCCGTCGATGGACGCCTCCAGGAGCGGCGAGGAGATCGCCATCTCGGCGGCGGCCACGGCGCGGTCGTCGCCGCGGGCGGAGCCGATGCCCATGAGCGCCGAACCGGCCTCCGACATGACCGACTTGACGTCGGCGAAGTCGAGGTTGATCAGGCCCGGGGTCGTGATGAGGTCCGTGATGCCCTGGACGCCCGAGAGCAGCACCTGGTCGGCGGACTTGAACGCGTCGAGCACGCTGACCTGGCGGTCCGAGATGGACAGCAGCCGGTCGTTGGGGATGACGATGAGGGTGTCGACCTCTTCGCGGAGCTCGGCGATGCCGTCCTCCGCCTGGTTCGCGCGGCGCCGGCCCTCGAAGGTGAAGGGGCGGGTGACCACACCGATGGTGAGCGCGCCGAGGGAGCGCGCGATGTTCGCGACGACGGGTGCGCCGCCGGTTCCGGTGCCGCCGCCCTCGCCGGCGGTGACGAAGACCATGTCGGCCCCCTTGAGGACCTCCTCGATCTCCTCGCGGTGGTCCTCTGCCGCCTTGCGGCCGACTGCCGGGTTGGCCCCGGCCCCGAGGCCGCGGGTGAGTTCGCGGCCGACGTCCAGCTTGACGTCGGCGTCGCTCATCAACAGGGCTTGTGCGTCCGTGTTGATGGCGATGAACTCGACGCCCTTGAGACCGACCTCGATCATTCGGTTGATGGCATTGACACCACCGCCGCCGACACCGATGACCTTGATGACTGCGAGGTAGTTCTGCGGTGCTGCCACGTCGAAGGCCTCTCGCCTCGAGTTACGTGCCGCCGCTTCGCGCTGCGTGGCGCGCCGCGACGGCGGATGCCGAAGGGACGGTCCGAACCGCCGACCCAAACCCTAACGTTGAAGTTTAGGGTTACTAGTGTGCCTGCTCCCTGCACTCTTCCGAACAGGACACTAAGTCGGCAAGCGGCGCACGTTCAACGAACACGCCGAACCTCCCGTTTTTCTTTTCACCCTATGTGATCACCCATAGCGCTGACCAACCAGGGTGCTGGCCAGCACGTATGTGCGTCAACTCCGCGACGCCGCAGGGGCGCTCGGGGCGCTCACGTCGAAGTGCCCCGCTTTGGGTACCGCTTTCATCAGCGCGAGGAGCGCGCGCGCCTTCGCCTCGCGCTCCTCTCCGCTCCCCCAGAACACCGTGCGGCCGTCCGCCAGCTCCAACGTGAGGGAGTCGTACGAGCGGACGCGGACGGACCGGAGGTCGCGACCGATCCGCTCCGGGAGCCCGGTCACCACGCCCACTGCCTCGCGGGTCAGCCGGTCCGCGCCGAAGCGGCGCAGACTGGGCGACCGCCCGGCGGGCAGGTGGAGGAGGGGGACCCCGGCGGGCGCGGTGTCGACCGTGGCGTAACGGATGCCCTTCGCGTCCACTTCGATGTGTTTTCCGCCCTGTTGAACCAGGAGGACGGGTCGGCGTTCGGTCACTTCGAGACCGATCCCGTTCGGCCACGAGCGGACGGCCTCGACCGAGTCGATCCGCGGCAGGGCGCGGCGCAGCCGCTCCTCGATGGCTTCCGTGTCGACGGAGACGAGCGGCGAGCCGCCGGGGACGGCCGCCGCGGAACGGACCTGCTCCGGCGGGAGGACGCGCGTGCCGGAAACGGAGACGTGGTCGACCCGCAGCCACGGGGAGCCGTAGAGCAGCCAGACCGCCCCGCCGGTGAACGCGAGGGCGGCGAGGGCGGGGAGCAGGACGCGGGGGCGCACCCGGAAACGGCGCGCGCCCCCGCCGGGCTCCGGACCGGGGCCCGTGGAGGACCGGCCCGGCGGCGCGCCCGCGGCCCCCTTGGCGCCGCGCTCGGCGGCCGTCGGTCCGGCCATGCTCCCTGCCCTGCCCTTCCCTGAGCCGGGGCGCGCCCCTACCGGCGTGCCGCGATCGCCTCGTGGACCATGCCGACGAGCAACTGGTCGGCGTCCCGGCGGCCGAACTCGGCGGCGGCGCGGGACATCTCGTACAGCCGGTGCGGATCGGCGAGCACGGGCAGGACGTTGCCCTGGACCCACTCGGGGGTCAGCTCGGCGTCGTCGACCAGCAGGCCGCCGCCGGCCTTGACCACCGGCTGGGCGTTGAGCCGCTGCTCGCCGTTGCCGATGGGCAGCGGGACGTAGGCGGCGGGCAGCCCGACGGCGGAGAGTTCGGCGACGGTCATCGCGCCCGCGCGGCAGAGCATCATGTCGGCCGCGGCGTACGCGAGGTCCATCCGGTCCACATACGATACCGGGACATAGGGCGGCATACCGGGCATGTTGTCGACGTGTGGCACCTCGTTCTTCGGGCCGACCGCGTGCAGGATCTGGATGCCGGACCGCTGGAGCACCGGGGCGGCCCGCTGGACCACCTCGTTGAGGCGGCGGGCGCCCTGCGAACCGCCGGAAACCAGCAGCGTGGGCAGGTTGGGGTCGAGGCCGAACGCCGCGCGCGCCTCGGGGCGCACCCGGGCGCGGTCGAGGGTCGCGATGGAGTGGCGCAGCGGGATGCCGATGTACCGGGCGTTCCGCAGCTTGCTGTCGGGCGTGGCGACGGCGACCGCGGAGGCGTACCGGGAGCCGATCTTGTTGGCCAGGCCGGGCCGGGCGTTGGCCTCGTGGACGACGATGGGCACACCGAGCCGCTTGGCGGCCAGGTACCCGGGCAGCGCCACGTAGCCGCCGAAGCCGACGACGCAGTCCGCCTTGGTGCGCTCCAGGATCTGCTCGGCGGCCTTGATCGTGCCGCGCAGCCGCCCGGGAACGGTGATCAGCTCGGGGGTGGGCTTGCGCGGCAGCGGTACGGCGGGGATGAGCGCCAGCTCGTAACCCCGCTCGGGCACGAGCCGGGTCTCCAGGCCCCGCTCCGTGCCGAGGGCCGTGATCCCCACGGTCGGGTCCTGCCTGCGCAGGGCATCCGCGAGGGCGAGCGCGGGCTCGATGTGGCCGGCGGTCCCCCCGCCGGCGAGTACGACATGCACCGAAATTCACCGCTCTCCGGACGGACGCTTCTTGACGCGCCGTCGCATCGACATCCAACTCACCCCGGCCCGGCCGCCGAAACGGGGCTCGCGGCCGGCCAGGGCCGCTTTCGCGGCGGGCTCGTCTCGCGCGAAGGCGATCAGCAACCCGACGGCGAACATGGTCGGCAGCAGGGCGGATCCCCCGTAGGAGAACAGCGGGAGGGGGACACCGGCGATCGGCAGCAGGCCGAGCACCGCACCGATGTTGACCACGGCCTGAGCCGTGATCCAGGTGGTCACACCTCCCGCGGCGTACCTCACGAAGGGGTCCTCCGTGCGTCCGGCCACGCGAATACCCGCATAGCCTAGAGCCGCGAACAGGGCGAGCACCGACAGCGTCCCCGCCAGCCCCAGTTCCTCCCCGGTGATGGCGAAGATGAAGTCGGTGTGCGGTTCGGGGAGTTGGCCCCATTTTTCCACACTCGCCCCCAACCCGGAACCGAACCATCCGCCGGACGCCAGGGCATAGATGCCATGGACGGCCTGCCAGCAGGCGTCCCCCGGGCCGGGGTCCGTGGCCCCGAGGCAGGCGACCCGCGCCATGCGGTTGTCGTTGCCCCTGACCAGCACCACGCCGATGACGGCGGCGACGCCCAGGACGCCGGCGAACAGCCGCGTGGGCGCGCCGGTCAGCCACAGCAGGCCGAAGAGGATGGCCGTGAGGATGATCGCCGTCCCCATGTCGCCGCCCAGCATGATCAGCCCGAGCAGCAGGAGCGCGCCGGGCACGAGCGGCACGAGCAGGTGCTTCCACTGCGTGAGCAGCCGCTTGTCCTGCTTCCTGGCGAGCAGGTCCGCGCCCCACAGGATCAGCGCCAGCTTGCCGAACTCGCTGGGCTGGAGCTGGAAGGGGCCGCCGAGGTACAGCCAGTTCTGGTTGCCGTTGACCGCGTGCCCTATCCCCGGGACCTGGACCAGGACCATCAGGAAGACCGTGGCCACGAGCAGCGGGTAGGCCAGGGCGCGGTGCAGCCTGACCGGCATGCGGGAGGCGAGCAGGAGCAGGGCGGTGCCGATGGCGGCGGCGACGAACTGCTTGCGGAAGAAGTACGTGGCCGGCAGGGACAGCTCCAGCGCCTTGATGATCGACGCCGAGTAGACCATGACGAGGCCGAGCACCGTGATCAGCATGCTGGCGCCGAGGATCACGTAGTACGCCGTGAGCGGGCGATCCCAGGCGCGGCGCGCCCGCTCGTACAGGCCCCGCACCCCCGCCCCGCGAGGCGGCCGGGGCGCGCCCCGCGACCGCGTGCCGGCCCTCCCGCGCGGTACGGCGGCCTTGCGGGGGCCCGTCGTACGGGTGCGCGGGGCGAATCCGGGTGCGGGGGGCGGCCCGGGCGCCCACGCCCCGGCGGCGGCCTGCGGGCGCGGTACGGCGCCCGGGACCAGGTCCGCGAGGCGCCGGCCCGTGGCCGCGAGCCGTACGGCCAGGGCGTCGGCGGCTGCCCGGGCCCGCACGGGTGCGGGCGCCGGGGCTGCGGTGTCGTCGGCCGGCATGGTCGCTGTCCCCTCCAGTCGTGTCCGGCGCCGCCGGACCTGTCGGCTGGTCAGGCGTCCCCGGCGGCGAGTGCGCGGACGGCGTCCGCGAACGCCTCACCCCGCTTGTTGTAGTTGACGAACATGTCCATCGAGGCGCAGGCCGGGGCGAGGAGCACCGTGTCCCCCGGCCGGGCGAGCCGCGCCGCCTCCCGGACCGCCGCCGCCATCGCCCCAGTGTCTGTCCGGTCGAGGTCGACCACCGGCACCTGCGGGGCGTGTCGCGCGAGGGCTTCGCGGATCAGGGCGCGGTCGGCGCCGATGAGGACGACGCCGCGCAGCCGCTCCGCCGACTTCGCGACGAGCTCGTCGAACGTGGCGCCCTTGGCGAGGCCGCCGGCGATCCAGACGACCGGGTCGTAGGAGGCGAGCGACGCCTCCGCGGCGTGCGTGTTGGTGGCCTTGGAGTCGTCGACGTACGCGACCCCCTCGACCTCCGCGACGTACGCGATGCGGTGGGCGTCGGGGCGGAAGGCGCGCAGTCCCTCGCGGACGGCCGCCGGCTCCACGCCGAAGGCGCGGGCGAGGGCCGCCGCGGCGAGCGCGTTGGCGATGTTGTGGGGGGCGGGCGGGTTCACGTCGGAGACCTGCGCCAGCTCCTGCGCCTGCTTCTGGCGGTTCGGGACGAACGCGCGGTCCACGAGGATGTCGTCGACGAGGCCGAGCTGGGACGGGCCGGGCGTGCCGAGGGTGAAGCCGATCGCGCGGCAGCCCTCCTCCACGTCGGCCTCGCGGACCAGGTCCTCGGTGGCCTTGTCGGCGGCGTTGTAGACGCAGGCGACGGTGTTGCCCTCGTAGATCCGGCCCTTGTCGGCGGCGTACGCCTCCATGGAGCCGTGCCAGTCGAGGTGGTCCGGGGCCAGGTTGAGCACGGCCGCGGAGTGGGCGCGCACGCTGGGTGCCCAGTGGAGCTGGTAGCTGGAGAGCTCGACGGCGAGGACGTCGTACTCCTCGTCGCCGAGGACGGCGTCGAGGAGGGAGACGCCGATGTTGCCGACGGCGGCGGTCCGCAGCCCGGCCGCCTCCAGGATGGAGGCGAGCATGCGGACCGTCGTCGTCTTGCCGTTGGTGCCGGTGACCGCGAGCCAGGGGGCGGGCTTCCGGCCGCCGAGGCCGCGGAGCTGCCAGGCCAGCTCGACGTCGCCCCAGACGGGGACGCCGGCCGCCCCGGCGGCGGCGAACAGCGGCTTGTCGGGCCGCCAGCCGGGGGCGGTGACGATCAGCTCGGTGCCCTCGGGGAGCGTGTCGCCGTCCCCGAGGCGGACGGTGATCCCCTCGGCCTCCAGCTCGGTCGCCTGGGCGCGGGCGCGCTCGTCGGCGCCGTCGTTGACGACGGTGACGCGCGCGCCCAGGCCGCGCAGGACGCGGGCGGCGGGCACGCCGCTCACGCCCAGGCCGGCGACGGTGACCTTCCTGCCCTGCCAGTCCGCTGTGTCGGTGCTCACTTGTCGGCTGCCCATCCCGCGTAGAAGAGGCCCAGACCCACGATGACGCACATGCCCTGGATGATCCAGAAGCGGACCACGACGAGGACTTCCGACCACCCCTTGAGTTCGAAGTGGTGCTGGAGGGGCGCCATGCGGAAGACGCGCTTGCCGGTCAGCCGGAAGGAGCCGACCTGGATGATCACGGAGAGGGTGATCAGGACGAAGAGGCCGCCGAGGATCGCCAGCAGCAGCTCCGTGCGGGAGCAGATGGCGAGGCCGGCGAGGGCGCCGCCGAGGGCGAGCGATCCGGTGTCGCCCATGAAGATCTTCGCGGGTGAGGTGTTCCACCACAGGAAGCCGAAGCAGGCGCCCATCAGCGCGGAGGCCACGACGGCGAGGTCGAGCGGGTCGCGCACCTCGAAGCAGGCGTTCGGGTTGGTGAGCGTCTCGGCGTTGGCGCAGGACTCCTGGAACTGCCAGAGCCCGATGAACGTGTACGCGCCGAAGACCATCACCGACGCGCCGGTGGCGAGGCCGTCCAGGCCGTCCGTCAGGTTCACGCCGTTCGACATCGCCAGGATCATGAACAGCGCCCAGACCACGAACAGCACCGGGCCGATGGTCCAGCCGAAGTCGGTGATGAACGACAGCTTGGTGGAGGCCGGGGCCAGTCCGCGCTTGTCGGAGAACTGCAGCGCGAGCACGGCGAAGGCGATGCCGACGATCAGCTGGCCCGCCATCTTGGCCTTGGCCCGCAGGCCGAGCGACCGCTGCTTGACGATCTTGATGTAGTCGTCGAGGAAGCCGACCAGGCCCATGCCGGCCATGAGGAACAGCACCAGGAGGCCCGAGTACGTCGGGTCCTCGCCGGTGATGACCTTGGCCAGGGCGTACGCGATGATCGTGGCCAGGATGAAGGAGATGCCGCCCATGGTGGGCGTGCCCTTCTTGCTGCCGTGCGTGCGCGGGCCGTCGTCCCGGATGAACTGCCCGTATCCCTTGCGGGCCAGGAGCTTGATCAGCAGCGGCGTGCCGATCAGTGTCAGGAAGAGCCCGATGGCTCCCGCGAAGAGGATCTGCCTCATCGGCCGGCGACCTCGCCCTCGGTGGTGTTCTCGAGCAGTGCCTGGGCGACCCGCTCGAGCCCGACCGACCTGGAAGCCTTCACCAGCACGACGTCACCCGGACGCAGTTCACTGCGCAACAGGTCGATCGCCGCCTGCGCGTCGGACACGTGCACCGACTCCTCACCCCACGAACCCTCGTTATATGCGCCCAGTTGCAGCCAGGACGCTTCCCTGCCCCCGACTGCGACGAGCTTGCCGACATTGAGCCGGACGGCGAGCCGTCCGACCGCGTCGTGCTCGGCGAGCGCCTCGTCGCCGAGCTCGGCCATGAGGCCGAGCACCGCCCACGTGCGCCCCCCCTTGGCCCGTGCGGCCTCGCCCATGGCTGCCAGCGCGCGCAGGGCGGCCCGCATGGACTCGGGGTTCGCGTTGTAGGCGTCGTTGACGATCGTCACACCGTCCGGACGCTCGGTGACCTCCATGCGCCAGCGGGAGAGGGAGCCCGCCTCGGAGAGCGCGGCGGCGATCTCGTGCACGGGCATGCCCAGCTCATGGGCGACGGCGGCCGCGGCGAGCGCGTTCGACACGTGGTGCTCACCGTACAGGCGCATGGTCACGTCGCTGCACCCGGTGGGTGTGTGAAGGCGGAAAGAGGGCCGTCCGTTCTCTGTGAGACGGACATTTTCGGCGCGTACGGACGCTTCCTCGGACTCGCCGAAGAAGACCACGCGCGCCGCGGTGCGGGACGCCATGGCCTTCACGAGCGGGTCGTCGGCGTTGAGGACGGCCACGCCGCCCTCCTCGGCGGGCGGGAGGGCCTCGACGAGTTCGCCCTTCGCCTGGGCGATCCGCTCGCGTCCGCCGAACTCGCCGATGTGGGCGGAGCCCACGTTGAGGACGAGGCCGACGCGGGGCGGGGTCAGCTCGGTGAGGTACCGGATGTGGCCGACACCGCGGGCGCCCATCTCCAGGACGAGGTGCCGGGTCTCCTCGGTGGCCCGCAGGGCGGTGACCGGGAGGCCGATCTCGTTGTTGAGGTTGCCGGCAGGCCAGACCGTGGGCCCCTGGCGCTGGAGGAGCTGCGCGATGAGGTCCTTGGTGCTGGTCTTGCCGGCCGAGCCCGTCAGGGCGACGACGGTGGTCCCGAGCCGCTCGACGACGGTACGGGCGAGCGCGCCGAGGGCGGCGGTCACGTCGGGCACGACGACGGCGGGGACGCCGACGGGACGGGTGGCCAGGACGGCCACCGCTCCGGCCGCGACGGCGCCTTCGGCGTAGTCGTGCCCGTCGACGTTCTCACCGGCGAACGCGGCGAAGAGACTGCCGGGCTCGACCTGGCGGGAGTCGTAGACCACGGAGCCGGTGACACGTGCCGCCGGATCCGGTATGTCGTACGTCTGCCCGCCGACGATTTCGGCGATCTCGGTGAGGGAGAGGGCGATCACTTCTTCATCCCTGACTGTTCTGGATGGCTTCCCGCAAAACCTGGCGGTCGTCGAAGGGCCGTACCACGCCTGCGATGTCCTGGCCCTGCTCGTGGCCCTTGCCCGCGACCAGCACGGTGTCGCCCGGCCGCGCGCGGGCCACGGCGGTGGCGATGGCGGAGGCCCGGTCGGCGTCGACGAGGACGGTGCCCCGCTCGTGGGCGGGCACCTGGGCGGCGCCGGCGAGCATGGCGGAGAGGATCGCGAGGGGATCCTCGGAGCGCGGGTTGTCGGAGGTCAGCACGGCGGTGTCGGCGAAGCGCGCCGCGGCGGCGCCCATGGGGCCGCGCTTGGTGACGTCGCGGTCGCCGCCGCAGCCGAGGACGATGTGCAGCCTGCCCTCGGTGACCTTGCGCAGGGAGCGCAGCACGGACTCGACGGCGTCGGTCTTGTGGGCGTAGTCGACGACGGCGAGGTACGGCTGGCCGGCGTCGACGCGCTCCAGCCGGCCGGGGACGCCCGACACGGCGGCGACGCCGTCGGCGGCCGTCTGCGGGTCGATCCCGGCGACGGCGAGGGCGACGACGGCGGCGAGGGTGTTGGCGACGTTGAACGGGCCGGGCAGCGGCGCTTCGGCGCTGATCCGCTCGTCCTTGGGGCCGACGATGGTGAAGGTGCTGCCGAGGGGGCCGCTGCGGACGTCCTCGGCGCGCCAGTCGGCGTCCGGGTCGCCGTCGGCGGAGAAGGTGACGACGGGCACGGTCGCCTCGGTCACCAGCCTCCTGCCGTAGGCGTCGTCGTAGTTGACGACCCCCTGGCGGGAGCGGCGCGGCGTGAACAGCTGCGCCTTGGCCTGGAAGTAGTCCTCCATGCCGGAGTGGAACTCCATGTGCTCCGGGCTGAGGTTGTTGAAGACGGCGACGTCGAAGACGCAGCCGTCGACCCGACCGAGCACGAGGGCGTGGCTGGACACCTCCATGGCGACGGCCTCCACGCCGCGCTCCCGCATGACGGCGAACAGGGCCTGGAGGTCGGTGGCCTCGGGGGTGGTCCGCTCGGACTTGACGCGCTCGTCGCCGATGCGCGTCTCGACGGTCCCGATCAGCCCGGACCTGCGTCCGGCGGCCCTGAGGCCGCCTTCGACGAGGTACGCCGTGGTGGTCTTGCCGGACGTTCCGGTGATGCCGATCCGCAGGAGGTCGTCGCCGGGGCGGCCGTAGATATCGGCGGCGAGTTCGCCCATCCGGCCGCGCGGGTCGTCGACCACCAGGACGGGCAGGCCGGCCGCGGCGGCGCGGTCGGCTCCCGCCGGGTCGGTGAGGATCGCGACGGCGCCGAGGCCGGCCGCCTGGGCGGCGAAGTCGGCCCCGTGCAGCCGGGCGCCCGGCAGCGCGGCGTACACGTCCCCGGGGCGTACGGCCCGGGAATCGTGGGTGATGCCGGTGACCTGCCCCTCGAACGGCCGGTGCGGCTCGTGCGGAGCGGGGGCGCCCAGCCGGGCGGCCAGTTCGCCGAGGGGCGTGGGGCGGACCTGGACCGGACGGGGCGCTCCCGGCTGTTTCGCGGGGGCGTCCTGGTCGGTGGTTCGGGACTGATCAGGGTGGGGCACGGCGGTGAGCGTACCGGGCGCACCCGTGATCGGGCTAAATGAGGCCGCCGGGTCGCGGTCGGCGCCGGATCGGTTCCCGGGGTCGGGCGTGATCGTTGTCACTGGGGACTCCCCTCGGCTCAGCTGCCGGGTGTGAAGGTGACCGGCATGCGCGGGGGCGGTGCTCCGGTCGGCGCGATGTGCAGGGTCTTCAGGGCGAACTCCATGACCTTCTTGTGGACGGGGCCGCAGATCTGGCCGCCGAAGTAGCTGCCCTGGGTGGGGTTCTGGATGGCGCAGTAGACGGTGAGCCGGGGGGCGTCGGCGGGTGCGAACCCGGCGAAGGACGCGGTGTAGCCCTTGTAGCGGCCGAGTTGCGGGTCGACGCGGTTGGCGGTGCCGGTCTTGCCGGCGACGCGGTAGCCGGGGATGGCGGCCTTGGTGCCGGTGCCCTCCTGGTCGTCGACGACCGATTCCAGCATGGCGGCGAGGGTCTTGGCGGTCTTCTCGCTCACGACACGCGTCCGATCGGGCGCGGGGGCGGGGGCGAAGCGGCCGTCCGGGCCCCGGGTGCCGCGGACGAGGGTGGGCTGGACGCGGACGCCCCCGTTGGCGATGGTCGAGTAGACGGAGGCGGCCTGCACGGCGTTGACGGACAGTCCCTGGCCGAAGGGGATCGTGTACTGCTGGGAGGTGTTCCAGTCCCGCGGGTGGGCGAGGATGCCGGAGGTCTCCCCGGGGTAGCCGAGGCCGGTGGGACTGCCGATGCCGAACTTGCGCAGGTAGGAGTGGAGGACCCGGTTGGCCTCCGCCTGGTCCCGGCCGAGCTGGCCGGTGGCGAGGATGGTGCCGATGTTGGACGACTTGGCGAGGACGCCGTTGAGCGTCAGGTACCAGGTGGGGTGGTCGACGTCGTCCTTGAAGAGGCGGTCGCCGCGGTGCAGCCGGTTGGGGACGACGACGTGGGTGGACGGCGTGGCGACGCCCTCCTCCAGTACGGCGGCCATCGACATCACCTTGGCGGTGGAGCCCGGTTCGAAGGCGTCCTGGAGGGCGGCGTTGCCCATGGCGGCGGAGTCGGCCTGGGACAGGTCGTTGGGGTCGAAGCCGGGGGCGTTGGCCATGGCGAGGACCTCGCCGGTCCGGGTGTCCTGGACGACGACGTAGCCGCGGTCGGCGCGGGAGGCGGCGACCTGCTCGCTGATGGCCCTCTGGGCGGCCCACTGGATGTCGCGGTCGATGGTCAGCTCGATGTCGGAGCCGGGTACGGCGGGTGTCTCGCGGGCGCCGGCGGTGGGGACGCGGCGTCCGCCGGAGTGGGCGTACGTGATCTTGCCGTCCCGGCCGGCGAGCTCCGCGTCGAGCATCGACTCGATGCCGCCGGCGCCGCGGCCCTCGGCGTTGACGTAGCCGAGTATCCCGGCGCCGAGGGAGCCGTTGGGGTAGACGCGCTTGCTGCTCTTCTCGCTGAGCACGCCGGCGAGGACGCTGATGCCGGGGCCACCCTTGGCCTTGTCCTCGCGGGCCTTCTCGGCGAAGAGCGCCTTGAGGTCCTTGATCTGGTTCCAGACCTGCGGGGTCTGCTTGCGGGCGAGGACGGCGTAGCGCGGGGACGGCGGGGTCTTGAGGGTGCGGACGAGGACGGCGGGGTCCTTGCCCAGGATCGGGGCGAGGAGGGCGGCGGCCTGCTCGGGCGCGTCGGGGACCTTGCTCTCCTGCGGGGTGAACATCTTCGGGTCGGCGGTGATGTCGTACGCGTCGACGCTGGTGGCGAGGGCGACGCCGGAGCGGTCGGTGATCTCGCCGCGCTCGGCGGCCAGCTTGTGGCTCAGGTAGCGGTTCTTCTCGGCCTTGGCGGCGTACGCGGCGGCGTCGACGGCCTGGACCTGGAGGAGCCGTACGACGAACACCAGCATGACGAGGGTCAGGCCGAGGCTGACCAGGCGGAGGCGGGGGCGGGGGCTGCCGAGGCGGAGCGGGCGCGCGGGGGCGGGGCGGGGCGGGGCCTGGCGCGGGCGGCGCGCGGCGGGACGGGGCGCGGGGCGCGGGTGGCCGGCGCGGTCCGCGCGGGCGGCGCCGGGGGCGCGCCCGGGGGTGCGCCGGGCGTCGGAGGGCCGGGGGACGCGGCGGTGCGGAGGTTCCTGGGAGGGCACTGCTCACCTGCCGGAGGGCGTCGGGGCGGGGAGGGGGGCCGTGGGGGCGGGGGTGACGGGGACCCACGGCGCGGGGGCGAGCTGCCGGAGCGGGGCGCCGGCCGGGGACGGGCCGGCGCCGGGGAGGGCGCCGCCATCGGGTGCGGGGGCGGCGGGGAGGGCGCTGCCGTCCGGCGCGGGGGCGACGGCCTCGCCGGGGAGGCCGCGGACCGTGCCGTCCGGTTCCAGGAAGACGGGGCTGCCGCCGGGCACCATGCCCAGCTCGCGGGCCCGGCGCTCCAGGGCGTCGGGGGCGGAGCGGGCGTCGACGTCCCGCTGGAGGGCCTGCTCCTCGTCGGTGAGTTCGGTGGTCTTCCTCTTCAGCTCGGTCAGCTTGAAGGAGCCCTGGCTGAGGGAGGTGTTGAGGAGCAGGAGCCCGATGAGCCCGCCGCCGAGGAGGACGACGACGAGCAGGACGAAGGGGGTGCGGGCGGCGGTGTTCGGCCCGGACGGCATGAACCGGGCGAGCCGGGCCGCGCGCCCCTTCAGGGGTCCCGCCTTCGTCACGCGTCCTCCCTGATCCGTTCCGCGCCGCGCAGCCGGGCCGGCGCGGCCCTGCGGTTCTCGGCGATCTCCTCCTCGGTGGGGAGTTCGGCGCCCCGGGTCAGGAGCTTGAGCCGCGGCTGGTACCGCTCGGGGACGACGGGCAGGCCGGGCGGCGCCGTGGTGGCGGCACCGGCGGCGAACACCTGTTTGACGAGGCGGTCCTCCAGCGAGTGGTACGACAGGACGGCGATGCGCCCGCCGACGGCGAGGGCCTTCACGGCGGCCGGGACGGCCCGCTCCAGTACGGCCAGTTCGCCGTTGACCTCGATGCGCAGGGCCTGGAAGGTCCGCTTGGCCGGGTTGCCGCCGGTGCGCTTGGCGGCCTGCGGCAGGGCGTCGCGGATCAGCTCGACCAGACGGGCGCTGCGGGTGAACGGCTCCTTCTCGCGCTCCCGCACGATGGCGGCGACGATCCGCTTGGCCTGCTTCTCCTCGCCGTACGCGCGCAGGATGCGGACCAGTTCGCCGGGCGGGTAGGTGTTGAGGACCTCGGCGGCGCTGACGCCGGCCGTCTGGTCCATGCGCATGTCGAGCGGGGCGTCCTGGGCGTAGGCGAAGCCGCGATCGGCCTCGTCGAGCTGCATGGAGGAGACGCCGAGGTCGAACAGGACGCCCTGGACGCGCGGGACGCCGAGCCGGTCGAGCACGGCGGGCAGCTCGTCGTAGACCGCGTGGACGAGCGTGGCGCGGTCACCGAACCGGGCGAGGCGCTCACCGGAGAGGCGCAGCGCCTCGGTGTCGCGGTCGAGGGCGACGAGCCGCGCCCCGGGGAAGCGGGTGAGCAGGGCCTCGCTGTGGCCGCCGAGGCCCAGGGTGCAGTCGACGACGACCGCTCCGGGCCGCTCCAGCGCGGGGGCGAGCAGGTCCAGGCACCGCTGGAGCATCACGGGGACGTGCCGGGTGTTCCCGTCCGGCCGTTCGCCGCCGTCCTTGTCGGGGAGCTCCACCGGATCCGTACCGGCGGCACCCCCATCGCGCCCTTTCATCTGCCCTCTCAGGTCCGGCGCGGCGTACGTACCGCCGGGCCACCGGCGCCGGAGAGGGCGTCGGCCGACCGGCGAGCGGAGGGGCCGAGCCGTACGTGCCGCCGCACACGCGGAGGAGAAACCGCGGAAATCGCTCGGAATTCGCTCAATGTCTCCGTGAACTTCGCGCCACTCTAGTGCACGCCTCCGTTCGGTCAATCAACCGGCCAGCGCGTCGCCCGGGGGGTGCGCGAGGTGGAGCAACCGGGGCATATCCCCTGTCCGCCCTCACCGCCCATCACTCTTGTGGGCTACCTCACAACACGTCTCATTGATGTTCTTTGTCCGCTCTCGCGGGGAGCCCCGGGGAGCCGCGGCCACTAACGTCGTAGTCATGTCGACTTCCGCGCACCTCTCCACCGATGTTCAGGGCGAGCCGGTCACCGACCGCCTCGTCGAAGCGAACCGCCGCTACGCCGAGCAGTTCACCGACCCCGGCATGGACGCGCGGCCCGTGCTCAAGGTGGCCGTCGTCGCCTGCATGGACGCCCGCCTCGACCTGCACGCCGCACTCGGCCTCCACCTCGGCGACTGCCACACGATCCGCAACGCGGGCGGCGTGGTCACGGACGACGTGATCCGCTCGCTCACCATCAGCCAGCGGGCGCTCGGCACCCGCAGCGTCGTGCTCGTGCACCACACGGGTTGCGGTCTGGAGAAGATCACCGAGGGCTTCCGCGACGAGCTGGAGCAGGAAATCGGGCAGCGTCCGACCTGGGCGGTGGAGTCCTTCCGGGACGTCGACCAGGACGTACGGCAGTCGATGCAGCGGGTGCGCACCTCGCCCTTCCTCCAGCACACCGACGACGTGCGGGGCTTCGTCTTCGACGTGACGACCGGCCTGCTGCGGGAGATCGACCCGGCCTGACCGGCCCGGTGAACGACCTGTCGGAGGACCCGCCGGGGACCGCCGAGGGCGGTCGTCGGCGGGACCGACCCGTCGAAGCCCCGACATATCGCCCGCAGTTGTCCACAGCCGAGTGACACCACGCCGCACGGCAACAAGAATGCGGAGTGGCACCCCTTCCGGACCGCAGGAGACGCTCCGCGGGCGGTGTCCGTGTTTCCGTGTGGGCCGCGCCGTCCTTCATCGCGCAGGCCCATGACCGAAAGGGCCGAGGAGGGCCGGGTGACGACCTATGACGACCGAGCGAGCCTCACTGATCTGACCACCACAGCGGAGCTGATCCGCCGGTCGGTGGAGGGTGTGATCGAGGGCAAGCCCGAGGTCGTACGGCTCTCGCTGACCGTGCTGCTGGCCGAGGGGCACCTCCTCATCGAGGACGTCCCCGGGGTCGGCAAGACGATGCTGGCGAAGGCGCTGGCGCGGTCCATCGACTGCTCGGTGCGGCGGATCCAGTTCACCCCCGACCTGCTGCCGTCCGACATCACGGGCGTGTCGGTGTACGACCAGCAGCGGCGCGAGTTCGAGTTCAAGCCGGGCGCGATCTTCTCGCAGATCGTGATCGGCGACGAGATCAACCGCGCCTCGCCGAAGACGCAGTCCGCGCTGCTGGAGTCGCTGGAGGAACGCCAGGTCACCGTCGACGGGCAGTCGTACGAGCTGCCGAGCCCGTTCATGGTGGTGGCCACGCAGAACCCGGTGGAGATGGAAGGAACGTATCCGCTGCCGGAGGCCCAGCGGGACCGCTTCATGGCGCGCGTCTCGATCGGCTACCCGAGCGCCGAGGCCGAGCTGCGGATGCTGGACACGCACGGTGGGGTGTCCCCGCTGGACGGCCTCCAGCCGGTGGCGCACGCCCACGACGTCGTGAAGCTGATAGACGCGGTGCGGGGCGTCCACGTGGCCGACCCGGTCCGGCGGTACGCGGTGGACCTGGTCGGGGCGACCCGCACCCATCCGGACCTGCGGCTGGGCGCGTCCCCGCGCGCGACGCTGCACCTGCTGCGCGCCGCGAAGGCCGCCGCCGCGCTGAGCGGCCGCGAGTACGCCCTCCCCGACGACGTGCAGGCGCTGGCCGTGCCCGTGCTGGCGCACCGGCTGCTGCCGACCGCGCAGGCGCAACTGAACCGGCGGACCGCCGAGCAGGTCGTCATGGACATCCTGCAGCGCACGCCCCTGCCGGCGGCGTCCCGGCAGCAGCCCGCCGGGGAGGCGTTCCTCGCCCAGCGGCCCGGCCTGCGGCGGCTGTGATGGCATCCGCTGGCCCCGCCGGTCCGGACGGCGCGGTCCGGGGCGGGCTGCGGGGCGCCCTCGGCGGGCTGACCACGCGCGGCCGGTCGTTCCTGGCGGCCGGGGTGGCGGCGGCGGTGTGCGCGTACGTGCTGGGCCAGCCGGACCTGCTGCGCGTGGGGCTGCTGCTGGCGGCGCTGCCGCTGGTGTGCGTGACGGTGCTGTACCGCACGCGGTACCGGGTCACGGGCAGCCGGCGGCTCTCCCCGCAGCGGGTCGCCGCGGGCGCGGAGGCGCGGGTGCGGCTGCGGATGGACAACGTGTCGCGGCTGCCGACGGGGCTGCTGATGCTCCAGGACCACGTGCCGTACGTGCTGGGGCCGCGGCCCCGGTTCGTGCTCGACCGGGTGGAGCCGGGCGGCAAGCGGGAGGTGTCGTACCGGGTCCGGTCGGACCTGCGCGGGCGGTACCCGCTGGGCCCGCTCCAGCTACGGCTGAGCGACCCGTTCGGGATGTGCGAACTGACGCGTTCGTTCAGCGCGTACGACCTGCTGACGGTCGTTCCGCGGACGGAGCCGCTGCCGGCCGTCCGGCTCGCCGGCGAGGCCCCGGGCTACGGCGACGGGCGGCACCGCGCGCTGGCCCAGGTCGGCGAGGACGACATCATCCCCCGCGAGTACCGGTACGGCGACGATCTGCGCCGGGTGCACTGGCGGTCCACGGCGCGGTACGGCGAGCTGATGGTGCGGCGCGAGGAGCAGCCGCAGCAGGCCCGCTGCACCGTCCTGCTGGACACGCGCGCGGAGGCGTACGAGGGCGGCGGGCCCGACTCGTCGTTCGAGTGGGCGGTGTCGGGCGCGGCGTCGGCGGTGACGCACCTGCTGGAGCGCGGCTACGCGGTGCGGCTCCTGACGGACACCGGGGACACGCTGTCCGGTGACGGCTCGGACGGGTACGTCGCGCCGGGCCACGGGGCGGCGGACACGGCGGGCCTGATGATGGACGCCCTCGCGGTCGTCGACCACTCGGAGGAGACCGGCCTGGCCCCCGCCCACGACGTGCTGCGCGCCGGGGGCGAGGGGCTGCTGATCGCGTTCTTCGGCGAGCTGGACGAGGAGCAGGCGGAGTTGGCGGGCCGGATGCGGCGGCGCAGCGGCGCCGCGGTCGCGTTCGTCCGGGACGGCGGCGACGGCGCGGGCGGCGGGGCGCCGGACGCGGTGCGGCGCCTCCAGGAGGCGGGCTGGTCGGCTGTGCCGGTGCGGCCGGGCGACTCGCTCGCCGCGCTGTGGCGGCACGCCGCGCGGGGCGCGGGCGCGGTCGCCGGCGGTGGTACGACGGGGTTCTCGGGGGGTTGGTCATGAGCGGTGGCGGGCGCCTGGCGGTGTGTGCCCTGATCGCCACGGTCGCGGCGGCGTGCTCGCTGCTGCCGCTGGTGGGCGAGGTCGGCTGGATCGTCCAGGCGGCGCTGCTGCTGGCGGTGGTGACCGGGGTGGGCGCGGTCGCGCGGCGGGTGCCGGTGGCGCGTCCGCTGACGGTGGCCTCCCAGGTCGCGGTGGGCCTCGTGCTGCTGACAGTGGTCTTCGCGCGGGAGCAGGCGGTGGCCGGGGTGCTGCCGTCCCCCGGGGTGTTCCGCCGGTTCGGCGCGCTGCTGGAGGCGGGCGTCCAGGACGTGGGGCAGTACGCGCCGCCCGCTCCGGCGACGGACGGGATCCGGCTGATGCTGGTCGGCGGGGTGCTGCTGATCGGCCTGGCGGTGGACGCCCTCGCGGTGACGTTCCGCAGCGCGGCCCCGGCGGGGCTCCCGCTGCTGGCGCTGTACTCGGTCGCGGCCGGGCTCTCGGGCGGCGGGGCGGACTGGCTGTGGTTCCTGGTCGCGGCGGCCGGGTACCTGGTGCTGCTGCTGGCGGAGGGCCGTGACCGGCTCGCCCAGTGGGGCCGGGTGTTCGGCGGGCCCAGGGCCCGGCCGGGCGGCCCGGCCGCGTTCGGGTCCCCGGACGGGTCGGCGCCCGCCCCGCTGCGCACGGGGCGGCGGATCGGTGCGCTGGCGCTGGGCATCGCGCTGGTCGTCCCGGGCGTGTTGCCGTCGCTGGACGGCGGTCTGCTGGGCTCCGGCGGTACCGGCGAGGGCGAGGGCGGCGGCACGATCTCCGCGGTGAACCCGCTCGTGTCGCTCAAGGAGAACCTCAACCAGCAGGAGGACCGGGAGGTCCTGCGGTACCGGACGAACGCGCCGGACGGCTCAGGGCTGTACCTGCGGCTGGTGTCGCTGGACCAGTTCGACGGCACGTCGTGGCGGACGTCCGTGCGCGGCGTGGAGGACGTGCCGGAGCGGCTGCCCCGGCCGACCGGGCTGAGCGAGCGGACCGGCACGACGGAGATCAGCACGAACGTCTCGGCGGCCGGCTCGTACGAGCAGAAGTGGCTGCCGATGCCGTACCCGGCGACCGACGTGGAGATCGAGGGGCGCTGGCGGTACGAGCCGGTCGGGCGGATGGTCGTCGGTGACGACGGGCAGACGACGAGCGGCGCCCAGTACTCGGTGAACAGCCTGGTGGTGCGGCCGACGCCGGAGCAGTTGGCCGCGGCGCCGGCGGCGCCGGGCGCGCTGCTGCGGGAGTACACGCGCGTACCGGACTCGCTGCCGCGCGACGTGAAGGCCACGGCGCTCCAGGTGACGGCGGGCGCGGAGAACGACTACGAGCGGGCGGTCCGGCTGCAGGACTGGTTCGCTTCGAAGGGCGGCTTCACGTACGACACGACGGTCTCGTCGGGGACGGGGGTCACGGCGATCTCCCGGTTCCTGAAGGACAAGGAGGGCTTCTGCGTCCACTTCTCCTTCGCGATGGCGGCGATGGCCCGCACGCTGAACGTGCCGGCCCGGGTCGCCGTCGGCTTCATGCCGGGCACGCCCGCGGGCGGGGGCACCGTGTCGGTGAGCATCAAGGACGCGCACGCGTGGCCGGAGCTGTACTTCGAGGGCGTGGGCTGGACCCGCTTCGAGCCGACGCCGTCGCGGGGCTCGATCCCGGACTACGCGTTCCCCGAGACGCCGGCCGGTGAGGAGCCGGGGGCGGCGGAGCCCACGGCGCGCCCGTCGGCGGTCCCCTCGGCGGAGCCGTCCCCGCAGGACAGCTGCGCCCCGCAGATGGCCGGGCCGGAGGGCTGCGCGGGGCCGGCGCCCCAGGGCGCCGAACCGCCGGCGGACGCGGGCGTGGCGCTCGGGCCGGTGCTGCTGGCCGCGGCCGGGGTCGCGGCGGTCGTCGCGCTGCCGTTGACGCCGATGCTGTGGCGGCGGCGGGCGCGGGCGCGACGGCTGCGCGGCGGGCAGCCGCTGGCGGTGTGGGAGGAGGTCGTGGACACGGCCTGGGACCACGGCATCCCGCCGGACGAGTCGCTGACCCCGCGCCGGACGGCGGAGCGGTTGGTGCGCACGGGCCCGCTGGAGGGTGCCGCGGCGGAGGCGGTGCACCGGATCGCGGGCGCCGTGGAGGAGGCCCTCTACGCGCCGGCGCCGCGGCCCGTGGACGGTCTGGCGCGGGACGCCGCGCGGGTGCGTGCCGGGATCGTGGCGGCCAGCGGGCGCGGGGTGCGCCTGCGGGCGCTGCTCGCGCCGCGGTCGGCGGCGCGGGTGGCGTGGGCGCTGTCGCGGCGCCGGGCGGCGGTGGCGGCCCGTTGGGGCGCACTGCTGCGACGGCCGTCCCGGCAGCAGGGCTAGGGCGGTTCCGGGCCGGCGTCCACGGGGTCCTCGTGGACGCCGCGTCCCGGCGGCAGGACCAGGGCGGTTCCGGGGGGTGCGCCGCCCCGGTGACGCCCGGCACCCCGCGGCCGAGCCCGGCGGCCAGGGCGGTTCCGGGGATGCACCGCCTGGGGCCGCGGTCCACCCGGGCGGCGTGGCGGGGATCTGTTCCCGGGCGCTGTGACGGGGGTCCGTTCCCGGGCGGCGTGGCGGGGCGGGCGCGTCCGTCCCCGGGTGCCGTGGCGGGGCGCCCGTCCCCCCAGGCGCCGTAGCAGGCGCCCGTCCCCGGGCGGCGTGCCGGGGGTTCGTCCCCGGGCGGCGTGACGGGGGTCCGCCCCGGGGCGGCGTGCGAGAGGCCGTCACCGGCCGGCGCGGGAGGACGAGGACGTACGCGACGGAGGGGTGACCGCCTGTGCGGTCACCCCTCCGTCGCGGTGTGGGTCAGTGGCCCTGTTCGTCGCGCCGGCGCTGCCAGCGCTGTTCGATGCGGTCCATCATCGAGCGGCGCTGGCGGTTCGCCCTGCCGTGGGGCGCGCCTCCGGGGGCGGGCTGCTCCCCGGGCTTGGGGGCCTTGCGCCAGCCGGTGACGGCCAGGACCGCGCAGCCGAGCATGACGAGGAAGCCCACCACGCTGATCCAGATCTGCTGGGCGACCATTCCGGCCATGAGGAGCGCGATACCCACCAGGAATCCAGCGACCGCCTGGTAGACCCGTCGTCGGGTGTACGTACGCAGCCCGCTTCCCTCGAGCGCTGTCGCGAACTTGGGATCTTCGGCGTACAGCGCTCGCTCCATCTGCTCGAGCATTCGCTGCTCGTGCTCCGAGAGCGGCACGGAGTCCTCCTCATCGTCGGTCGCGGGGGCGACCGGTATGCGGCCCTTTCAGGATAGGCAGGGAATCGTCCCCGTGAAACCCGCCCTCAGTGCCAATTCGCCGATCGGACCGCCATGCCGGTTCAGCCGGTGAGGCCTTGATTCCCCGTCGTCCGAACCGTCATGCCGGATGGTGTCCTTCGATCATACGGGGATCCCGGCGCGATCGGGGCGGCTGTGGCGTACTCCATCTGCCGCTGCGGCGCTGTTCAGACCCCTTCGCCGGGTCAGCCGCGCTTTTCGCCCAGCACGTGCAGTTGCGACGCCACCGAGTGGAACGCGGGCAGCTCGGCGGCGGCGGCCTCCAGCCTGTTGAGGGCGTCGATGGCGCCGGGTTCCGTGTCGACGAGGACGCCGGGGACGAGGTCGGCGAAGACGCGCACGCCGTGCACCGCGCCGATCTTCACGCCGGCCGCCTCGACGGCCCCGGTGAGCTGCTCGGCGGTGAAGCGGCGCGGTACCGCGTCGCCCTCGCCCCAGTGGCCCGCCGGGTCGGTCAGCGCGCGGAGCGCCTGGTTGAAGTGGCCGGCGAGGGCCCGCGCCAGGACGGCGCCGCCGAGGCCGGCCGCGAGCAGGCTGAGCACGCCCCCGGGGCGCAGGGCCTCGACGGCGTGGCGCACGCCCTCGGCGGGGTCGTCGACGTACTCCAGGACCCCGTGGCAGAGCACCGCGTCGAAGCCGCCGCGCCCGACGACGTCGAACAGGTCGTGGATGTCCCCCTGGACGCCGTGGACGCGGTCGGCGACGCCCGCCTCCGCGATGCGGCGCTCCAGGGCGAACAGGGCGTTGGGGCTGGGGTCGACCACGGTCACGCGGTGGCCGAGGCGGGCGACGGGCACCGCGAAGTTGCCGCTGCCGCCGCCCGTGTCGAGGACGTCGAGGCTTTCCTTGCCGGTCGCTTCGGCCCTGCGGTCGAGGGCCCCCTGGAGGACGTCCCACACCACGGCGGTACGAAGGGAGGCACGGGGGCGCTGCGGGTCGGGCACGGCGGTTGACTCCTCGCTGACTGTTACGAACGGTCCCAGCCTATGGCCTCGGGGGCCGTCCTCGGCCGCGCCGCCGGCCGCAGCGCGAGCAGCCGCTCCACCAGGCGCAGGAACATCGCGACGTCGCGGACCAGGTCGTCGGCGTCCCGCGCGGTGGCGGCGCCGCGTATGCCCGCCTCGGCGCGGGCCCTGCGGGTGGCGCCCGCGGCGAACAGGGCGCTCCATTCGGCCAGCTCGGGCGCGGTCTCGGTCAGGATCTCCCAGGCCGTGCGGATCCCGCGCCGGCCGCGCCGCGGGGGCTCCGGGCGACCGCGCACGGCCAGGACGGCGGCGGCGGTGCGGAGGGCGGCCAGGTGGGCCGTCGCATACCGCTCGTTGGGGTCGTCGAGGGTGGTCGCCTCGGTCAGGCCGGCGTGTGCCTGGGCGAGCAGGTCGAGGGCGGCGGGCGGTGCCGATGAGCGGCGCGGCACGGGATGGACGTCGCTCGCCATGACGGACCTCCTGTCGTCGTGTGACGGCGCTTCGGCCGTCTGGTTCCCATCGTGCAAGCCGCCACTGACATCCCCGGGTGACCTGCGGTTTTGCTTCGTCCGCCGGCCGCCTGTAGCTTTTGAACTGACTGGTCAGTTCAAAAAGGTTGGGGGAGGTTCGTGGAGAGCGCGGACGACGAGACCGGTTCCACGGGGACGAAGGCGCCCCCGGCGCGGCCGGGAGCCGCCGTCAGGGCGGAGGGGTTCGGCCTGAAGGGCCCGCGCGGCTGGGCGTTCCGGGGGGTGGACGCGAAGGCCGCGCCCGGCAGCCTCGTCGCCGTGGCGGGGCCTTCCGGGTCCGGCCGTACGTGCCTGCTGCTCGCCCTGACCGGCCGGATGCGCCCGGGTGAGGGGTACGCCGAGGTGGGCGGGGCGCGCCTGCCGCGCAGGATGGCCGCCGTACGGCGGTTCAGCGCCCTCGCGCACGTACCGGGGGTGAGCGAGCTGGACCCGGCGTTCACCGTCGCGGAGCACCTGCGGGAGGCCGCGCTGCTGCGCCGCCGGTTCGGCGGTCCCCCGCTGGCCCTGCTGCGACCGCGCTCCGGGCGGGCGGCCGAGAACCGGCGCCGGGTGGAGGCCGCCCTGGAGGCGGCCGGGCTGGACCCGGAGGCGCTGCCCAAGGGCGAGCGGACCTCGGTGCGGGACCTGGAGCGGCTGGAGGCCCTGCGCCTGTCCGTCGCGCTCGCCCTGCTGGGCGGGCCCCGGCTGCTCGCGGTGGACGACACGGACCTGAAGCTGGACGGCGCCGAGAAGGCGGCCGCCTGGTCGATGCTCCGCCGTGTCGCCGACGGCGGCGTCACGGTGCTGGCGGTCTGCACGGAGGTCCCGGACGAGGCGGACGTGGTGATCCGCACGACGGACGAACCGGACGTGGTCACTCGTACGACGGACGAGCCGGACGTGGTCACTCGTACGACGGACGAGCCGGACGTGGTCATTCGTACGACGGGCCCGGCCGCCGCGGCGGCCGGCACCCCGTCCGAAGGCTCCGCCGGGCGCGCGGCCGGGGAGGCCCGCCGGGGCGCGGGCGCCCGGGAGGACGGGGACGCCCGGGAGGACGGGGACGGCGCCGCGCGGAGCGGCGAGGGCCCCGGTGACGACATCGACGACGAGGAGGGGGCGGCCGATGCGTTCGCCGAGACTGGCCGCGCTTGAGCTGAAGCGGTTCGGGCGGGGGAAGCTGCCGCGGGCCGCGCTGGTCGCGATCCTGCTGCTGCCGCTGCTGTACGGCGCGCTGTACCTGTGGTCGTTCTGGGACCCGTACGGCAGGCTCGACCGGATACCCGTCGCGCTCGTCAACGAGGACAGGGGCACCACCGCCGACGGCAAGGAGGTCAACGCCGGCGACGACATCACCGAGGGCCTGCGGGACAGCGCCGTCTTCGACTGGCACGAGGTGAGCGACGCCGAGGCCCGCGACGGCGTCGAGGACGGCAGGTACTACCTGTCGCTGACCATGCCCGAGGACTTCAGCGCCCGCGTCGCCTCCAGCTCCGGCGACGCCCCGGAGACCGGCGCGCTCCAGGTGCGGACGAACGACGCCAACAACTACATCGTCGGCCAGATCTCGCGGACCGTGTTCTCCGAGGTGCGGACCGCCGCGTCGACGAAGTCGTCCCGCTCGTTCCTCGACAAGATCTTCATCTCGTTCTCCGACATCCACGACGCGACGGAGAAGGCCGCCAAGGGCGCCAACGACCTCAAGGACGGCGTCGGCGAGGCGAAGAAGGGCGCCAGGAGCCTCGCGGACAACCTGGCGAAGGCCAAGGACGGCACCGCCGACCTCGCCTCCGGCCTCAAGAAGATCGACTCCGCCGCCGGACGGCTGGAGAGCGGCACCCGCGAGGTCGCCGACGGCACCCGGCAGCTCGCCGACCGGGTCAACGGCGTCGCGCCGAAGGTCCGCCCGTACCTGCGGGACAACGGCAAGCAGATCGGTGACGCGGCCCGGCTCGTCGCGGACACCTCCCGGGCGGCCCGCGACAGCCTGGACGGCATCGTCCGGCACGGCCCCGCCGCCCGCGCCGGGGCGCACAAGGCGGCCGACGGGCTCGCCGCGCTGCACACCGAGCGGTGCGAGGGCACCCCGGCCGCCGACGCCGAGCTGTGCGCCGAGCTGAAGAAGGCCAAGGTGGCCGCCGCCGACGTGGCGACCGTCGCGGACGACGTGCACGCGCTGGCGCAGGACAGCGGCGGCGACCTCAAGAGGCTGGACGCCCAACTCGCCGATCTCCAGCGGAAGGCGGAGGCCCTCGGCAGGCGCGCGCCGACCCTCAGCCAGGACGTCGACTACGCGATCGCCCGGATCAACGAGCTGAACAGCGGCGCGCAGCGCGTCGCCAAGGGGATGGCCGAACTCCACCGGGGCGTCACCAAGAGCAGGGACGGCGCCGTCGGCATCGACTCCGGCCTCGGCCGGATCAAGAAGGGCGCCAACGACCTGGACGGCGGCCTGTTCAAGCTGGCCGACGGCTCCACCGAACTCGCCAGCGGCCTCGACGAGGGCGTCGGGCGGATCCCCGACTACGACGAGCGGGACCGCGACCGTCGTACCGAGGTCATGGCCGACCCGGTCCGACTCGCCTCCCAGTCGCTGCACGAGGCGTCCAACTACGGCACGGGCTTCGCGCCGTACTTCATCCCGCTGTCCCTGTGGGTGGGTGCCATGGTGGCGTACATGCTGATCCAGCCGATGAACCGGCGGGCCCTGGCCGCGGGCGCCTCCGCCTGGCGGATCGCGTTCGCCGGCTGGCTGCCCGTCGCCGCGATCGGCCTCGTGCAGGTGGCGGCGCTGATGGCGGTACTGCACTGGGGACTCGGCCTGGAGATGGCGCGCGCCGCCGGGACCCTGGGCTTCCTGGCCCTGGTGACCTGCTGCTTCGCCGCGATCATCCAGTGGTTGAACGCCCGGTTCGGGGCGGCGGGGCGCATCCTCGTCCTGGCGCTGCTCATGCTCCAGTTGACCTCGGCGGGCGGCACGTACCCCGTGGAGACCAGCCCGGGCTTCTTCAACGCGGTCCACCCGTACCTGCCGATGACCCACGTCGTCGAGGCGCTGCGCCGGCTCATCACGGGCGGCCCCGCGGGCCCCGTGTGGCAGGCGTGCGCGGTCCTGGCCGCGTTCACGGCGGGCGCGCTCGCGCTGACGGCCCTGTCGGCCCGCCGCAAGCAGGTGTGGACGTTCGACCGTCTGCACCCCGAGCTGAGCCTGTAGGCCGGACGGGCGGCCGGGACCTGTGAGAATCGACGCCATGGACACCCAGAGCACCCGACGGCAGGCCACCCGTACCAAGCTGTACGAGGCGGCCGTCACCCTCATCGCGGAACAGGGCTTCTCGGCGACGACCGTCGACGAGATCGCGGAGCGGGCCGGGGTGGCCAAGGGCACGGTCTACTACAACTTCAAGAGCAAGACCGAGCTGTTCGAGGAGTTGCTGCGGCACGGCGTCGGACTGCTCACCGCCTCGCTGCGCGCCGCCGCCGACGAGACGGCGGCGCGCGGCGGGACGCGGGTCGAGGCGCTGGACGCGATGATCCGGGCGGGCCTGGTCTTCATCGACCGGTACCCGGCCTTCACCCAGTTGTACGTGGCCGAGCTGTGGCGCACCAACCGGGCGTGGCAGTCGACCCTCCTGGTGGTGCGGCAGGAGGCGGTCGCGGTCGTCGAGACCGTGCTGCGGGACGCCGTCGCGGGCGGTGAGCTGAGCGAGGACATCGACATCCCACTGACGGCGGCGGCGCTCGTCGGCATGGTGCTGGTGGCGGCGCTCGACTGGCAGGCGTTCCAGCGGGAGCGGTCCATCGACGACGTGCACGCCGCCCTGTCGCGGCTGCTGCACGGGCGGGTGAGCGGTCGCTGACCGCGCGCCGGGGTTCCGGGACGAAGGCCCCCGCGGAGTGACGCGAAGCGCCGGTCCGGTGGGGCTCGATCCCCCCGAGCCCCACCGGACCGGCGCGCCGGCCCCCGATCCCCCCGTCCGGACGGGTGCGCGACGCCGGTTCCGCAGCCCCGTGTCGGCGGTGCCCGCGCCGCGCCCCTTCCGTGGCCCCCACTCTTCCGCCCCGGCGGTCCCCGGCCCATCCGCGCGCCTACTCATCCGGAGCCCTGAGTACCCGTACTCAGGACCCGCGCGCGGCGGCCCCGCTCCCCGGCGCGAGCGGCGCGACCGGCGCCGACCGGCGCGGCCGGGGCTCTCGGCAGGGACCTGCGGCAGGGCCTATAGAGTCCCCGGCATGGCACGGATTGCGGTGATCGGCGCCGGGATGGGCGCCATGGCGGCGGCCGCCCGGTTGGCTGTGGCGGGCCACCGGGTGACGGTGTACGAGCGGACGGGGACGTACGGCGGCGCGGTGCGCCGGTTCGCGCGGGACGGCTTCGGCTTCGACACCGGTCCCGGGCTGCTGCACCTGCCCGCCGTCTACCGGGACCTGTTCGTCAAGACCGGCAAGGAGCCGCTGGAGCGGTGCGTCGAGCTGACGCAGGTCGACCCGGCGAGCCGGCACGTCTTCGCGGACGGCACGGCCGTGTCGCTGCCGAACGCGTCGCGGGCCGGGGTCGTCGCGGCCCTGGACGACGCCCTCGGGCGGGGCGCGGGCGAACGGTGGGCGGCGTTCCTGAACCGGGCGCGCGACGCGTGGGACCGCTCGCGGCGACCGCTGCTGGAGGAGCCGCTCCCGGCCGACGTGGCGCCGTTCTCCCGCGACCCGTACCCGGCGCCGAGGACGGGACTGCTGCGCCGGACCGCGGCGAACCTCGCCGAGGTGGGCCGCCGGGAGCTGGGGGACGCGCGGCTGGCCGCGCTGCTGGAGGGGTACGCGCTGGCGTACGGCCTGGACCCGGCGACCGCTCCCCCGTCGGCGGCGGTCCTGCCGTACATGGAGCAGACCTTCGGCACCTGGTACGTGCGCGGCGGCCTGCGGGCGCTGGCGGACGCGGTGTACGAGCGGTGCCTCGCGCGGCGGGTCGAGTTCGTCTTCGGCGCCGGGGTGACCGGCGTGGTGGAGGAGGACGGGCGCGCCGCCGGGGTGGAGCTGGCGGACGGGAGGGTCGTGGACGCCGACCACGTGGTCGCGGGGGCGCCCGTGCCGGCGCTGTACCGGGACCACGTGGTGGCCTGGGAGCGGCAGGACGCGTGGCCGCGCTTCCAGACCGGGGTGGCGACGGGGCGGGTGACCGTGTGCCTGGCGCTGCGCGGCGCGCGGGAGGAGGGCGCGGCGCACCGCACGGTGGTGCACTCCGCGGATCCGGCCGGGGAGCGGGCGGCCCTCGCGGGCGGCGGGCCGCCGTGCGAGCGGCCGACCGTGGTGGTGCTGCGGCCCGGTGACGCGGAGCTGCGGCCGGACGGCGACCACGAGGCGGTCACGGTGACGGCGACGGTCCCGGCGGGCGACGACCCGCGGGCGCCGGGCGACCCGTGGGGCGCGGCGGAGGCCGTGGAGGCGTTCGCGGACCGGATGGTGGAGGCGGCCGGGGCGGCGGTGCCGGGGCTTCGGGAGCGGCTGCTGTGGCGCGAGGTCCGCACGCCGGTCCACACCGGGGAGGAGACCGGCAGCCGGCGCGTGCCCGGCCCCGCACTGGCGGGCGGGGGCGGCGCCCACCTGCCGGCGGCCAACCCCGCGCCGCTGCCGGGCCTGTACTTCGCCGGCGGCTGGTCCCACCCGGGCGGCGGGCTGGCGCACGCCGGGATGTCGGGGGCGCTGGTCGCGGGGCTGATCGTGGAGGGCGCGGACTTCCGCGGCTCGCGGTAGCCGGCCGCGGCGGCCCCGCCCGCCCCGCCCGCCGGTCGTTGACCGTCAGCCGTCGGCCGTCGGCCGTCGGGAGGGGGCGGGGCCGGGCCCCGGCGGCTCAGTAGTGGTGCCGCCGGCCGTCCTGGTCGTAGCCGTACGGGGAGGGGGGCTCCTGCGGGGGCGGCGGGAACTGCTGCGACCCGTCCCGCTGGGGCGGCACCCACACGCCGCCGGGCGGGGTGTCCGTGGCGTACTGCTGCGCGTAGGGGTCGGCGGCGTACGGCTGCCCGTACGCGTCGTGGGCGTCGTGCGGCTGGGCGGCGGTGGCCGTTCCGGCGTACGGGTCCGCGTAGACGGCGTACTGCTCCTGGCCGCCCGCACCGTGGTCGTGGACGGGGGCGTACGCGCCCGGGTCGTACACCGGGTGGTCGCCGTACGCGTCCGGGTGGCCCGCGGCGGACGGGCCGGGGGCGGCGGGCTGCCGCAGGCCGTCCGTCCCCTCCGTGCCGTGCGTGTCGTCCGTGCCGTACGCGCCGTCCGTGCCGTAGATCCCGTAGCCGCCGGTGTCGTCGGGCAGCGGCAGCGGCTCGTGGACGGGCGGGGCGCCCGGCACCGGCGGGGCCTGCGGCTCGTCGTACGCGAGCTCGGTGACCTCCAGGGCGGGGCCGCGGTCCTGCGGCTGCCCGGCGGTCCTGCGGCGGCGGCTGGCGCCGGGCCTGCCGCCGAGCGCCCACCCGGTGGAGAAGCCGCGCAGGAACGACAGCGTGACGCAGGTCTGGCCGACGCCGAAGGCCGCGGCACCGGCGATGATCAGGACGATCGACGACACGACGACGCCGGCGACGACGCCGAGGAAGCCGAAGAAGGCCAGCAGGCGCCAGCGCAGCCGCGCCTTGTACTGCAGGAGCACCTCGCCGAGAAGCCAGAGCGCGACGACGCCGAACGCGATGTAGAGGACCGTCCACCAGCTCCAGTCCATGCCCGCCCCTCTCCTTCGGCCGCCGCCTCGGGACGTGACGGGTACGGCCGGTCAGGACTGCGGGTGCAGTCCGAGATTCTCGTAGATCTCGAGTGTCGCCGTGGAGTTGTTCAGCGTGATGAAGTGCAGTCCGGGCACGCCTTCGGACAGCAGCCGCGCACAGAACTCCGTCGCGAACTCGATGCCCAAGGAGCGTACAGCGGCGGCGTCGTCCTTGACCGCGAGGATCCGCTCTTCGACGGCCGCGGGGAAACGCGCGTTGCTCAACTGCGGCAGCCGGTCCAGTTGCCGGACGGCCGTGACCGGCATGACCTCGGGGATGATCGGCGTGTCGCAGCCCGCGGCGGCGAGCCGGTCGCGCAGGCGCAGGTAGCTCTCGGGGTCGAAGAACATCTGCGTGATCGCGTAGTCGGCGCCGGCCCGGCACTTGTCGACGAAGTGGCGGACGTCCGTGTCCCAGTCGGGGGACCGGGGGTGCATCTCGGGGAAGGCGGCGACGCCCACGCAGAAGTCACCGGCCTCCTTGATCAGCCGGACGAGGTCGGCCGCGTAGTGCAGCCCCTGCGGGTGCGGGACCCACTCGCCCATCGGGTCACCGGGCGGGTCGCCGCGCAGGGCGAGGATGTTGCGGATGCCGGCGTCGGCGAACTGGCCCACCATGTTGCGCAGTTCGGCGACCGAGTGGTCCACGGCCGTCAGGTGGGCGACCGGCGTGAGCGTCGTGTCGGAGGCGATCTGCTCGGTGGCCTTGACGGTCCCGGCACGGGTGGACCCGCCGGCCCCGTACGTCACGGAGACGAAGCTCGGGGCCACCGCCTCCACCCGGCGCAGCGCGTTCCAGAGGTTCCGCTCGCCCTTCTCGGTCTTGGGCGCCCAGAACTCGAAGGAGTACGTGGTGCCGTTCGCGAGCAGATCGCGCACCGTACGCGCGCGATCCGACCTGGTGGAGGGGGTGCCAAGGGCCATACGGGCAGGTTAGCCACCCGAAGAGGGGTCACCCAACCAGAGCAGCGGGTTTCATGTCTTTTGCCGGAATCTTGTCCACGGGGCGGACGGAACCGGGCTCAGGACCCCCGGGCGCGGGCACCGCCGTCCCGGCCCCCGGCGGGACCGGGTCACCCGGCCGCCACGGGGGGCGCGTCGGCGGCGCGCTCGCGTATCCGGCGGGCCAGGTCGGCCGCGGCGGCGGCCGGGTCGTCCGCCTCGGTGACGGCGCGGACGACGACGACGCGGCGGGCGCCGGCGTCCAGGACCTCGTCGAGGTTGCCCGCGTCGATGCCGCCGATCGCGAACCAGGGGCGGTCCTGGCCGAGGGAGGCCGCGTACCGCACGAGGCCGAGGCCCGGCGCGTGCCGTCCCGGCTTGGTGGGCGTGGGCCAGCAGGGGCCCGTGCAGAAGTAGTCCACGCCGGGCTCGGCGACGGCCGCGTCGACCTCCGCCTCCGCGTGGGTGGACCGGCCTATCAGCACCCCGTCGCCGAGGATCGCGCGGGCGGCCGGGACCGGCAGGTCGCCCTGGCCGAGGTGCAGGACGTCGGAGGCGGCGGCGTGCGCCACGTCGGCCCGGTCGTTCACGGCCAGCAGCTTGCCGTGCCGGCGGCAGGCGTCGGCGAACACGGCGAGGTGCTCCAGCTCCTCGCCGGCCTCCATGCCCTTGTCGCGCAACTGCACGATGTCGACCCCGGCGGCGAGGACCGCGTCGAGGAACTCCGGGAGGTCGCCCTGGCGCTTGCGGGCGTCCGTGCACAGGTACAGCCTCGCGTCGGACAGGGCCGCGCGGGTGCTGGTGGACATGAGGTGTTCCCCCCGGGTCGGTGCGGCGGCGGGGGGGGGGGGGGCCCGGTGGCCCTGTGGCGCGGCGGGACGTGCTAGGCCGCGGAGTGCCCCGCGAGGGAGGGGGGGGGGGTAGCGCGGGG
>NZ_JBWKJG010000001.1:490781-711636 GCF_056432325.1 Streptomyces sp. NPDC045287 | reverse complement strand
CCCTCTGGCCCGCGGCGTGCGGGCGTCTGGGGGTGTGGTGGGGGGCGAGGCGGCGGGGGGGGGGGGGGCGGGGGCGGGGGCGGGGGGGGGGGGGGCCGCCCCCCCCCCCCCCCCCCCCCCCCGCCGCCGGGTGTCGGTGCGGTGGCTTTCGGTCTCAGACGGCGAGCGCCTGGGCGCGGCGCTTCACCTCCGTGCCGCGGTTCTCCGCCAGGGCCTGCGCGGGCGTGCCCGGCAGGGACGGGTCCGGCGTGAAGAGCCACTCCAGCATTTCCTCGTCGGTGAAGCCGTCGTCCCTCAGCAGCGTCAGGGTGCCGGAGAGGCCCTTGACGACCTTGCCGTCCTTGATGAAGGCGGCGGGCACCTGCAGCGCCCGGTTCTCACCGCGGCGCACGGCGATCAGCTGGCCCTCCTTGACGAGCTGGCGCACCCGCGTCACTTCGACGCCGAGCAGCTCGGCGATGTCGGGGAGGTACAGCCAGGCAGGGACGAGCGCGTCGATCTTCGTGTCAATCTCGGTCACACGACAAGCCTGCCATCCCGCGCTGACAGCCGGTAGCCGGGCCCGCCGTCCGGGCCACGGCCCGTGTCGCCCACGGGCCCCGGCCGCCTCCGTCAGGCGCGGACCGCGGACTTCAGCGGCACCGCCGGATCCGCGACCAGCTCCGGGTCGACCGGTGTGCCGGCCTCGATGAGCCGCCGGCCCTGCGCCAGGTCGCGCGGCCGGCCCACCGCGAGCAGCGCCACCAGGACGCCGTCCCGCAACCACGCCAGGGACCACGCCGGATCGGCGGGGTCGCCGCGCCGGACGGTCGTGTCGGCGGACGCGTGGTGTCCGGCGTACTGCACGAAGCGGCCGAACTGCTCGGACCAGAAGTACGGCACCGGGTCGTACGGCCGGGGTTCCCCGCCCACGACGGCGGCGGCGACCGTGCGCGGCCCCTGCAGGGCGTTGTCCCAGTGGTGGACGAGGAGCCGCGCCCCGTAGCGGGCCGAGGGGAAGGAGGCGCAGTCGCCGACCGCGTACACGTCCGGCACGGAGGTGCGCAGGTGGTCGTCGGCGACGATCGAGCCGTCCGGGCCCAGCGCCACGCCGGAGCCGCGGAGCCAGCCGGTCGCGGGCCGCGCGCCGATGCCCACGACGACGGCTCCGGCGGGCAGGACGCGGCCGTCCGCGAGGACGACCCGGCCGGGCTCGATCCGCTCCACGCGCGCGTGGGTCAGCAGTTCGACGCCGTTCTCCCCGTACCAGGCGGCCATCGGCTCGGCGGCCTCGGCCGGCAGCGCGCCGGCGAGGGGCCGCCCGGCGGCCTCGACGACGGTGACCGCGCATCCCGCCTCCCGGGCGGTGGTGGCGACCTCGGCGCCGATCCAGCCGGCGCCGACGACCACCACGTCGTGCTGCCCGGCGAGGACCGGGCGCAGCCGCTCGGCGTCGTCCAGGGTGCGCAGGAGGTGGACGCCGGGGACGCCCTCGGAGCCGGGCAGCGCCACGGGGGCGGCGCCGGTCGCGACGACCAGCATGTCGTACGGGACGGGGCCGGCCTCCGTGTCGACCTCGTGGTCGCCGGGGCGCAGCCCGGTCACCTCGACGCCGAGGCGCAGCTCGACGCCGAGCGACTCGAAGTCCACTTCGAAGGCGGAGCCCTCGGCCGTGCCGAGCAGGTACGCCTTGGACAGCGGCGGCCTGTCGTACGGCTGGTGGGGTTCGGCGCCCAGGAGCAGCACCGACCCGGTGAACCCCTGCTCGCGCAGGGCGACGGCGGTCTGCACCCCGGCCATCCCGGCCCCGACGACGACCACGCGCCGCCCGTCCGCGGAACCGGTTTCGGCCGCGTGCCCCTGCTGCTGTCCCGGGAACCGCTGCCCCGGCTGCTCGTGCTGCTGCTCGCTCACGCGATCACCTTACGCAGCGGCCGTACCGTCAGGAAGCCGCTTCCGCCGGGGATCCGCCGCTGATCCGCCAGAGCGCGGCGGCCGGGCCCGGGCTCCCTTACCGGGGTTCGGGGCGTGGGGTTAGTCTGGCCACGCCAGAACATCGCGGGAGCCCGGCGCACCGGGCTGAGAGGGAGGCTGGGCGGCCTCCGACCGTACGAACCTGATCCGGGTCATGCCGGCGAAGGGAGGGGCTGGACGCCCATGCCACGGAGTACGTCGGACGTCCTCGTCATCGGGGGCGGGATCATCGGCCTGGTCACGGCCTGGCGGGCGGCGCAGCGCGGGCTGCGCACCGCCGTGGCGGACCCGGAGCCGGGCGGCGGCGCCGCCCGGGTGGCGGCGGGGATGCTCGCCGCGGTCACGGAGCTGCACTACGGCGAGGAGACGCTCCTCGGCCTCAACGTGGCCTCCGCGGAGCGCTACCCGGACTTCGTCGCCGAGCTGGAGGGGGCGACCGGCCTGGACGTCGGCTTCCGCACGAGCGGCACGCTCGCCGTGGCGCTGGACGCCGACGACCGGGCCCACCTGCGGGAGCTGCACGCGCTGCAGCGGCGGTGCGGGCTCGCCTCGGAGTGGCTGTCGGGACGGGAGTGTCGGCGCCTGGAGCCGATGCTGGCGCCCTGCGTGCGCGGCGGGCTGCGCGTGGACGGCGACCACCAGGTCGACCCGCGGCGGCTGTCGGCGGCGCTGGTGCTGGCCTGCGAGCGGGCCGGGGTGGTCTTCCACCGCGCGTGGGCCGACCGGCTGTCGGTGGTGCGGGGCCGGGCGGCGGGCGCGGTCCTCTCGGACGGCGCGGAGCCGGTGGCGGACCAGGTGGTGCTGGCGGCGGGGAGCCTGAGCGGCCGGCTGGGCGGCGTACCGGAGGAGGTGCTGCCGCCGGTGCGCCCGGTGAAGGGGCAGGTGCTGCGGCTGTCGGTGCCGGAGGCGTACACGCCGTTCCTGAGCCGGACGGTGCGGGCGGTCGTCCGGGGCGGCCACGTGTACCTGGTGCCGCGCGAGAACGGCGAGCTGGTCGTCGGCGCGACGAGCGAGGAGATGGGCTGGGACACCACGGTCACCGCGGGCGGGGTGTACGAGCTGCTGCGCGACGCCCACGAGCTGGTGCCGGGCATCACCGAGCTGCCGCTCACCGAGACCCGCGCCGGGCTGCGGCCCGGCTCGCCCGACAACGCGCCGCTGCTGGGCCCGTCCGCGCTGCCGGGCCTGCACCTGGCGACCGGCCACCACCGCAACGGCGTGCTGCTGACCCCGGTCACCGGGGACGTGATGGCCGCCGTGCTGACGACCGGGGAGCTGCCCGAGGTCGCCCGCGCGTTCACGCCCGCCCGATTCGCCCCCGTAGGAGTGTCATGACGAACCAGGTACGCGCCGCCGTCACCGTCTCGGTGAACGGCGAGCCCCGCGAGCTCACCGCCCCGGTCACCCTCGACGCGCTGGTGGCCACGTTGACCACGGCCCCCTCCGGGGTGGCCGCGGCGGTCAACGAGACGGTCGTCCCGCGCGGCGGGTGGGCGTCCACCGTCCTCGCCGACGGCGACCGGGTCGAGGTCCTCACCGCGGTGCAGGGGGGCTGAGCCGTGGCCGACGACCGCCTCACCATCGCCGGGACCTCCTTCGACTCCCGGCTGATCATGGGCACGGGCGGGGCCCCGAGCCTCGACGTGCTGGAGCGGGCCCTCGTGGCGAGCGGCACGCAGCTGACGACCGTCGCGATGCGGCGCATCGACCCGACCGTCCACGGCTCGGTGCTGTCCGTGCTGGACAGGCTGGGCATCCGCGTCCTGCCGAACACGGCCGGGTGCTTCACGGCGGGCGAGGCCGTGCTGACGGCCCGCCTCGCGCGCGAAGCGCTCGGTACGGACTGGGTGAAGCTGGAGGTCGTGGCGGACGAGCGGACGCTGCTGCCCGACCCGGTCGAGCTGCTGGACGCCGCGGAGACGCTGGTCGACGACGGTTTCACGGTGCTGCCGTACACCAACGACGACCCGATCCTGGCGCGGAGGCTGGAGGAGGCGGGCTGTGCGGCGATCATGCCGCTGGGGTCGCCCATCGGGTCGGGGCTCGGCATCCGCAACCCGCACAACTTCCAGCTGATCGTGGAGCACGCGCGCGTGCCGGTGATCCTGGACGCGGGCGCGGGGACGGCGTCGGACGCGGCGCTGGCGATGGAGCTGGGCTGCGCCGCGGTGATGCTGGCGTCGGCGGTGACCCGGGCCCAGGAGCCGGTGCTGATGGCGGAGGCGATGCGGCACGCCGTGGAGGCGGGGCGGCTCGCCCACCGGGCCGGCCGCATCCCGCGCCGCCACTTCGCGCACGCCTCCTCCCCCGTCGAGGGCCGCGCCGCCCTCGACCCGGAGCGGCCCGCCTTCTGAGCGGTGCGGCGCGCCCGTGACGGGTGCGCCGCACCGCGGGCCGGTCGTGTACGGGGCGACGGACGGGTCCGCCGGGGCTCGTAGACTCGGGCGGGTGGACACAACCCTTCACGACCCGCTCGTCGGCCGGCTGCTCGACGGCCGCTACCGGGTCGACGCGCGCGTCGCCGTCGGTGGCATGGCCACGGTGTACCGGGCGGTCGACACCCGCCTCGACCGTGACCTCGCCCTGAAGGTGATGCACCCGTCGCTGGCGGCCGACGCGTCGTTCGTGGAGCGGTTCATCCGCGAGGCCAAGTCCGTGGCGCGGCTCTCCCACCCGAACGTGGTCGGCGTCTTCGACCAGGGCGCGGACGGACCGTACGTGTACCTGGCGATGGAGTACGTCGCCGGCTGCACGCTGCGCGACGTGCTCCGCGAGCGCGGGGCGCTGTCCCCGCGGGCGGCGCTGGACGTCCTGGAGCCGGTGCTCGCCGCGCTCGGGGCGGCGCACCGGGCCGGGTTCGTCCACCGGGACATGAAGCCGGAGAACGTCCTGGTCGGCGACGACGGCCGGGTCAAGGTCGCCGACTTCGGCCTCGTCCGGGCGGTCGGCACGGCCACCCACACGACCGGCTCCGTCCTGGGCACCGTGTCGTACCTGGCGCCCGAGCAGATCGAGCACGGCACCGCCGACACCCGCACCGACGTGTACGCCTGCGGGGTCGTCCTGTACGAGATGCTGACCGGCGGCAAGCCGCACGGCGGGGACACCCCCGCCCAGGTCCTCTACCGGCACCTGAACCACGACGTCCCGGCCCCCTCGGCCGCCGCCCCCGGCCTCGCGCCCGAGCTGGACGCGCTCGTGGCCGCCGCCACGGCGCGGGACGCCACCGCACGCCCGCGCGACGCCGTGGCGCTGCTCTCCCTGACCCGCGCCGCCCGGGCCGCGCTCGGCGACGCGCAACTGGACCTGGTGCCGCCGGGCGCGCGCGGCGAGGACCGCGCGGACGCGGCGCGGCGGGGGGCGGAGGCCGGGCCCGAGGACGTGACGAGCGTCATCCCCCGCCCGCTGCCCCCGGCCGGGGGCGCGGAGCGCACGAGCCGGCTGGAGGTGCCGCCGCAGTCCGGTACGCGGCCGCAGCCGCGCCCCGCGGCGCCCGCCGAACCCGCCGGGCGCCGCCGCGGCGCCCCGGTCCCGGCCGCCGGTCCGCGGCGGGGCGCCGCGGCGGTCCTGGCGGCCGTGCTGCTGGTCCTCGGGCTCGGCGCCGGCGTCTGGTACATCAACTCGGGCCAGTTCACCCACGTCCCGACCACCGGGGTGCTCGGCAAGACCCGGGCGGACGCCGAGCGGCGGCTCGCGGACGAGGGCCTCGACGTCGGCTCGACGCGCGAGGAGTTCAGCAGCGCGTACGAGCGGGGCACGGTCATGGCCACGGACCCGGCGCCCGGCGAGCGCATCCGCGGCAACGACTCGGTGGACCTCGTCATCTCGCGCGGCCCGGAGATCGTGAAGGTGCCGGAGCTGAAGGGCCGGCCGCTGGCCGCCGCGAAGGAGCAGTTGCGCCGGGCGGGGCTCGCGGCGGGCGTCGTCACCGAGGAGTTCGACGGCGAGGTGGCGAAGGGCTCGGTCATCGACAGCGACCCGCCGGCCGGCACCGAGCGGTCGCCGGACGCCGCCGTGGCGCTGGTCGTCAGCAAGGGCGTCCCCATCGACGTCCCGGCCGCCGTCGGACGGCCGCTGGAGGAGGCCCGCGACGCGCTGACGGACGCCGGGTTCAGGGTGGAGGTCGCCGAGGAGCGCGTCCACGCCCCGCACCCCGCCGGCGCGGTCGCCGCCCAGTCCCTCCCGGCGGGCGCCCGCGCAGCCGAGGGCGAGACCGTGACGCTCACGCTCTCCAAGGGCCCGCGCAAGGTCCCCGTACCGGACGTGACGGGCGAGAACGTCGAGGACGCCACGCGGAAGCTGGAGGCGGCGGGCTTCGAGGTGAAGGTCGAGAGGTCGTTCCCGTACCTCGGCGACACCGTCGACGCCCAGTCCGTGCCCGGCGGCCGCACCGCCCCCGAGGGCAGCACGATCACCATCAAGACCAAGGGAATCTGACCCCCCATGCTCCCCCGAGTCCTCGACCCCGCCCGCCCGGGGCGGTCGCTCCGCCCCGTCGGCGGCCACGTCCCCGTGGCCGGCGGTCTGGCCACCACCGGTCTCGCCGCCGCCCGCGCGATCGGCGCCGAGGCCGTCCAGGTCTTCGTCGCCAACCCGCGCGGCTGGGCCACCCCGGCCGGCAACCCTGCGCAGGACGAGATGTTCCGCGACCGGTGCGCCGCCGAGGACATACCCGTGTACGTCCACGCCCCGTACCTGATCAACTTCGGCTCGCACACCGAGGCCACCGTCGAGCGGTCGGTGGAGTCCCTGCGCCACTCGCTGCGCCGGGCCCGCGCCATCGGCGCCCTGGGCGTCGTCGTCCACACCGGCTCGGCGACGGGCGGGCGGCCCCGCGCGGAGGCGCTCGCGCAGGTACGGGAGCGGATGCTGCCGCTGCTGGACGAGCTCACCCACGACGACGACCCGTTCCTGCTGCTGGAGTCGACGGCCGGGCAGGGCTCGTCGCTCTGCTCGCGGACCTGGGACTTCGGGCCGTACTTCGAGGCGCTCGACGCCCACCCCAAGCTCGGCGTCTGCCTGGACACCTGCCACGTCTTCGCCGCCGGTCACGACCTGACCGGGGCCAACGGGATGCGCAAGACGCTGGACCTGCTGGTGGAGACGGTCGGCGAGGGGCGGCTGAAGCTGATCCACGCCAACGACTCCCAGGAGGCGGTCGGGGCCCACCGGGACCGGCACGCCAACATCGGCGCCGGTCACATCGGCGAGGAGCCCTTCCGGGAGCTGATGCGCCACCCCGCCACGGAGGGCGTGCCGCTGGTCATCGAGACGCCGGGCGGCAAGGAGCGGCACGCCGAGGACGTGGCACGGCTGAAGTCCCTGCGGGCGACGCCCCGGCCCTGACCTCGATCCCTACCCCCCGGGTACGCGGCTCCGGGGCGGCCGGCCGGGCCGGGTCCCGGGGTCAGAGCTCCGGGCCGTCGCCCGGCTCCTCCTGGTACGAGTAGCGCTGCTCGGCCCACGGGTCGCCGATGTTGTGGTAGCCGCGCTCCTCCCAGAAACCGCGGCGGTCGGCGGTCATGTACTCGACGCCGCGGACCCATTTGGGGCCCTTCCAGGCGTACAGGTGGGGCACGATCAGCCGGAGCGGGAAGCCGTGCTCCGCGGTGAGCAGCTCGCCGTCCTTGTGGGTGGCGAAGATGGCGTGCTCGGAGGCGAAGTCCGACAGCCGCATGTTGGCGCTGAAGCCGTATTCGGCCCACACCATCACGTGGCTGACGTCGGGGGCCGGCGGCGCCAGCTCCAGCACCGTGCGCGCGGGCACGCCCCCCCATTCGGCCCCGACCATGCTGAATTTCGTGACGCAGTGCAGATCGGCGACGACGGTGGAGAACGGGAGCGCGGTGAACTCCTCGTGGTTCCAGCAGTGCTTCCCGCCGTCCGCCGTGGCTCCGAAGACGCGGAACTCCCAGCGCTCGGGCCGGAACTTGGGGACGGGCCCGTAGTGGGTGACCGGCCAACCGCGTTGCAGGCGCTGTCCCGGCGGAAGCGCGGACTCCCTCGCCGCCCGGTGTTCTCCGCTCTCCGGCTGACCCATGCCTCAATGGTGACAGACCGGGAGGGGTGGTGACGACCGGGTCCGGGATCGAATCGGGCAAGTCCTACTAAGCCTCCACTTACTGGACGGCCCCCTCTCGTGGTGCGAGGATGCGCGCATCCCGCCCCTTCACACACGCGGAAGGAGCCTCTGCGATGCAGGGCGACCCCGAGGTCATCGAGTTCCTCAACGAGCAGCTCACCGCCGAACTGACCGCCATCAACCAGTACTTCCTGCACGCGAAGATGCAGGAGAACTTCGGATGGACGAAGCTCGCGAAGTACACCCGCGCGGAGTCCTTCGACGAGATGAAGCACGCCGAGGTGCTCACGGACCGGATCCTCTTCCTGGAGGGCCTGCCCAACTACCAGCGGCTGTTCCACGTCCGCGTGGGCCAGACGGTGACGGAGATGTTCCACGCGGACCGCGAGGTCGAGGTCGAGGCGATCGACCGGCTGCGGCGCGGCATCGAGGTGATGCGCAACAAGGGCGACATCACCTCGGCCAACATCTTCGAGTCGATCCTCGCCGACGAGGAGCACCACATCGACTACCTCGACACGCAACTGGAGCTGGTGCAGAAGCTCGGCGAGTCGCTGTACCTGGCGACCGTCGTCGAGCAGCCGGAGGGCTAGGCCGCGAGGGGCCGGGGCCGCCGGGACCCCGGGCGGGGCTCAGGCGACCTGGGAGAGGTCCTGGAGCGCGCCGGACGGCGTTGCGGGGGCCGGCGCCGCGGGCAGCTCGGAGAGGGCCGGCTCGCCCTGGTCCAGCAGCCGGCGCCGCGGGCAGGCGCCCCGGCCGAGAAGGGCCTGGATGCGCCGTACGCAGGAGCCGCAGTCGGTGCCCGCCTTGCAGGCCGAGGCGATCTGGCGCGGGGTGCAGGCCCCGGCGTCCGCGTGTTCCTTGACCTGCTTCTCGGTGATGCCGAAGCACGAGCACACGTACACGCGGGTCACCTCCCTGCAGGTCACGAGCCGAAGCCCCCCGCTTGTTCGGTGAGGCTTACCTAACCTTACTCATAGGGTGCGGTGCGCGAAAGCCCGGGGCGTCCCCGGAAAAGGCGGTGGGGCGCGGATCACACGGATCCACGCCCCACGCACGTGCCACGGCCGTTTCCAGCCGGAATCAGCGCTCCTCGCTCACTGGTCCCGGTACATCTCCGCCACCAGGAACGCGAGGTCGAGCGACTGGCTGCGGTTGAGCCGCGGATCGCAGGCCGTCTCGTACCGCTGGTGCAGGTCGTCGACGAAGATCTCGTCGCCGCCGCCCACGCACTCGGTGACGTCGTCGCCGGTCAGCTCGACGTGGATGCCGCCCGGGTGCGTACCGAGCGCCTTGTGGACCTCGAAGAAGCCCTTGACCTCGTCCAGGACGTCGTCGAAGCGGCGCGTCTTGTGGCCGGAGGCCGCCTCGAAGGTGTTGCCGTGCATCGGGTCGGTGACCCAGGCGACGACCGCGCCCGAGGCCGTGACCTTCTCGACCAGCCCCGGGAGCCGGTCGCGGACCTTGTCGGCGCCCATGCGGACGATGAAGGTCAGCCGGCCCGGCTCGCGCTCCGGGTCCAGGCGGTCGATGTAGGTGAGCGCCTCGTCGACCGTCGTGGTCGGGCCGAGCTTGATGCCGATCGGGTTGCGGATCTTGGACGCGAACTCGATGTGCGCGTGGTCCAGCTGCCGCGTGCGCTCGCCGATCCACAGCATGTGGCCCGACGTGTCGTACAGGTCGCCGGTCCGCGAGTCGATCCGGGTCAGCGCCGACTCGTAGTCGAGGAGCAGCGCCTCGTGGGAGGCGAAGAACTCGACCGTGCGGAACTCGGCCGGGTCCGTGCCGCACGCCTTCATGAAGTTGAGGGCGTTGTCGATCTCGCGGGCCAGCTGCTCGTACCGCTGGCCGGACGGGGACGACTTCACGAAGTCCTGGTTCCAGGCGTGCACCTGGCGCAGGTCGGCGTAGCCGCCGGTGGTGAAGGCGCGGACCAGGTTCAGCGTCGAGGCGGACGCCTGGTACATGCGCTTCAGCCGCTGCGGGTCGGGGACGCGGGCCTCTTCGGTGAAGTCGAAGCCGTTGACGGAGTCGCCGCGGTACGTCGGCAGGGTCACCCCGTCGCGGGTCTCGGTGGGCTTGGAGCGCGGCTTCGAGTACTGGCCGGCGATCCGGCCCACCTTCACGACGGGCACGGAGGCGGCGTACGTCAGCACGGCGCCCATCTGGAGGAGCGTCTTCAGCTTGGCCCGGATGTCCTCGGCGCCCACGGCGTCGAAGGACTCCGCGCAGTCGCCGCCCTGGAGGAGGAACGCCTCGCCCCGGGCGACGGCCCCCATCCGGGCGCGCAGCTGGTCGCACTCTCCGGCGAAGACGAGCGGCGGATACGCCTCGAGGTCGGCGATCACATCGCGCAGAGCCTCGGCATCCGGGTACTCGGGCTGCTGCGCCGCGGGCAGGTCTCGCCAGGTCGCCTTGGCGGCGACGGCGTGGGTGTCAGCGTTCACGGTCACCTCGACAACATTACGCGCTCCGGACAGGCGTCCACATACGGGATCAGAAAGTGAGACGGCCCCTTCCTCCGGCCGCGGCGCGGCGCCGGGCGGCGGTCCGTCCCGCTTCCCGCAACGGCCTGCGGCGGCGCGGGCGGATGCGCTAGGGTCGGCGCCATGTTCGCGCCGACGACCAAGCACTGGTGGTGGACCGCTCATCCGGCGGCCCGCTGATCGACGCGCGTACACGACACGCGAAGGCCGCCCGAGGGGCGGCCTTCTCTCGTTCTCCGGGCCGTTCCTCCCCACACGGAAGGAACACCACGGATGGACCTCGGACACCTGCTCGACCCGAACCGCCCTGCGTTCGCCCTGCTCCGCCGCCGCACGCCCGGCCGCGACCACGACACCGTCGAGGTGCTCGTCGGCGAGGTCCACGAGGTGGAGCGGCTGGCCGACCTGCCCGTCGGGGAGCGGCCCGCGCTGGCCCTCGTGCCGTTCCGGCAGCTCCGGGAGCGCGGCTTCGACGTCCGCGACGACGGGACGCCGCTGTCCGTCCTGGTCGCCGACGAGACGTACGAGCTGCCGCTCGCCGACGCCCTGGACCAGTTGCCCGCCCACGACGTGCGGGTGGAGGACGGCGGGTTCGACGTGCCGGACGACGCCTACGCGCGGATCGTGCGGCGCGTGATCGACGACGAGATCGGCCGCGGCGAGGGCGCCAACTTCGTCATCCGCCGCACCTACCGCGGGCGCGTGCCGGGCTTCGGCCGGGCGGACGCGCTGGCGCTGTTCCGGCGGCTGCTGGCCGGTGAGCGGGGCGCGTACTGGACGTTCGTCGTCCACACCGGCGACCGCACCCTGGTCGGGGCGAGCCCCGAGGTCCACGTGCGGATGTCCGGCGGCACGGTCGTGATGAACCCGATCAGCGGCACGTACCGCTATCCGGCCGACGGGCCGACCCCGGAGGACCTGCTGACGTTCCTCGCCAGCCGCAAGGAGACCGACGAGCTGTCGATGGTCGTCGACGAGGAGCTGAAGATGATGTGCGCCGTCGGCGACATGGGCGGTGTCGTGGTCGGGCCCCGGCTGAAGGAGATGGCGCACCTCGCCCACACCGAGTACGAGCTGCGCGGGCGGTCGACGCTGGACGTGCGCGAGGTGCTGCGGGAGACGATGTTCGCGGCGACGGTCACCGGGTCGCCGGTGCAGAACGCCTGCCGGGTCATCGAGCGCCACGAGCAGGGCGGGCGCGGCTACTACGCGGGCGCGCTCGCGCTGCTCGGCACGGACGCCGGCGGCGCGCAGACGCTGGACTCGCCCATCCTGATCCGCACCGCCGACATCGACGCCGGGGGCCGGCTGCGGGTGCCGGTCGGGGCGACGCTGGTGCGGCACTCCGACCCGGAGGGCGAGGTCGCGGAGACCCACGCCAAGGCGGCGGGCGTGCTGGCGGCGCTCGGGGTGCGCCCGGGGCGACCGTACGACGGGGCGGCCCCGGTCCCGCGGCTCGCCGACGACCCGCGGGTGCGGGCGGCGCTGGACGCCCGCCGCGCGGACCTGGCGCCGTTCTGGCTGCGGATGCAGGAACGGGCCGCGGAGCGGGCCGGGCACGTCCTCGTGATCGACGGGGAGGACACGTTCACGTCGATGCTGGCGCACCTGCTCGGCTCCTGCGGGCTGGAGGTGACGGTGCGGCGGTTCGACGAGCCGGGGCTGCGGGAGGCCGCACTGGCGCACGCCGGGCCGGTGGTCCTGGGCCCCGGGCCGGGCGACCCGCGCGACGGCGACCCGAGGATGCGGCTGCTGCGGGGCCTCGCCGCGGAGCTGCTGGGCGGCCCGCACCGCCCGCTGCTCGGCGTCTGCCTGGGCCACGAGCTGATCGCGGCGGAGCTGGGCCTGGAGATCGTGCGGAAGCGGACCCCGTTCCAGGGCGCGCAGGTGGAGGTCGACCTGTTCGGGGCGCGGGAGACGGTCGGCTTCTACAACAGCTTCACCGCCCGCTGCGACGACGCGGCGGCCGGGCGGCTGGCGGCGCGCGGGGTGGAGGTGAGCCGCGACCCGCTGACCGGGGAGGTGCACGCGCTGCGCGGCGACGGCTTCGCCGGGGTGCAGTTCCACCCCGAGTCGGTGCTCACGCTGAACGGCCCCGCGATCGTGCGGGGCCTGCTGGGTCAGCCGGCGGGGACCAGCACGTTCTCGTTGCGGCGGCCCTCGGCGTAGTCCGTGACGTTCCGCAGCGTCGCCTCGACGATCTCCCCCACCGCCTCGGCGGTGTAGTACGCCTGGTGGCTGGTGACCAGCACGTTCGGGAAGGTCATCAGCCGGGCCAGGGTGTCGTCGTCGACGCCCTCGATCGACTTGTCGAGGTAGAACAGCCCGGCCTCCGACTCGTAGACGTCGAGACCGACGCCCGCGAACCGCCCGGCGCGCAGCTCGGCGACGAGGGCGTCGGTGTCGACGAGGCCGCCCCGGCTGGAGTTCACCAGGATGGCGTCGTCCTTCATCGAGGCGAGGGCGGACGCGTCGAGGAGGTGCCGGGTTCCGGACGTCAGCGGGACGTGCAGGCTGACGAGGTCGGAGGAGGCGAGGAGCTCGTCCTTCCCGACGTACTCCATGCCGAGGTCCAGGCAGGCCGGGTTCTCCGCCAGGTCCCAGCCGAGGAGGCGCATGCCGAAGCCGTGCGCGATCCGGGCGAACGCCTCACCGATCTTGCCGGTGCCGAGCACGCCGGCGGTGCGGCCCCGCATGTCGCGGCCGAGGAGGCCGTCGAGGCGGAAGTCGAAGTCGCGGGTGCGGTGGGCGGCGCGGACGATGCGGCGGTTCACCGCCATGGCGAGCGTCCACGCGAACTCGGCGACCGCGTACGGCGAGTAGTACGACACGCGGGCCACGGTCAGCCCGAGGTCGCGGGCGACGTCCAGGTCGATGTTGTTGAAGCCGGTGGAGCGCTGGGCGACCATCCGGGTGCCGCCTTCGGCGAGGACGCGCAGCACGCGGGCGCCGAGGTCGGCGTTGACGCTGGTGGAGACGGCCTCGTGGCCTGCGGCGAGGGGGGCGGTGTCCTCCGTCAGGAAGACGTCCAGGCAGCGGAGGTCGTGGCGGCCCGCGAAGGCGCGCTCCAGGAGGGGCTTCTCGTCGGCCTGCACGCCGAAGGCCAGGACGTCCACGGTGCCTCCCGCTGGTCGGTGCGGTCACCGTGAATATACGGCTCCGCGCCCGCCCCCGCCCTCCCGGCGCGCCCGCCCGGGCCGGGGCGGGCGCGCCGGGAGGGACTTCGGGATCAGGCGTCGTCCAGGCCGCGCTCTATGGCGTAGCGGACCAGCTCGACGCGGTTGTGGAGCTGGAGCTTGCCCAGGGTGTTCTGGACGTGGTTCTGGACCGTGCGGTGGGAGATGACGAGCCGTTCGGCGATCTGCTTGTAGCTGAGGCCCTTCGCCACCAGGCGGAGCACCTCCGTCTCGCGGTCGGTCAGGCGGGGGGCGCCGGGCTCGGCGGCGCCCCGGGCCGGCGCGGGCTCGGCGGCCAGGCGGCGGTACTCGCCGAGCACCAGGCCGGCGAGGCCGGGCGTGAACACCGCGTCGCCGGCGGCCGTGCGCCGCACCGCGTCCAGGAGGTCGGCGGTGCTGGCGGACTTCAGCAGGTACCCCGTGGCGCCGGACTTCACGGCCTCCAGGACGTCGGCGTGCTCGCCGCTCGCGGAGAGCACCAGGACCCGTACGGGCAGGTCGCCGCCGGCGACGAGCTCCTTGCAGACCTCGACGCCGGGCCTGCCCGGCAGGTTCAGGTCGAGGACCAGCACGTCGGGGGAGGTGGCGCGGGCGCGGCGTACGGCCTGGTCGCCGTCGCCGGCCGTGGCGACCACGTCGAACCCGGCCTCGGCCAGGTCGCGGGCGACGGCGTCCCGCCACATCGGGTGGTCGTCGACCACCATCACCTTGATCGGCCGTTCCGTCATCGCCTCGCCTTTCCCCGGGGGACCTTCAACTCGACTTCCGTGCCCTGGCCGGGCACCGAGACCAGCTCCGCCGTCCCGCCCAGGTCCCGCAGCCTGCCGCGGATGGACTGGGCGACGCCGAGCCGTCCCTCGCCCTCCGCCTCGGCGAGGCGCCCGTCGGGGATGCCCGGGCCGTCGTCGCGCACGGTCACGACGACCTCGTCGGGCCAGTCCTCGACGAGTATCCACGCCCGGGCGCCGGGCCCCGCGTGCCTGCGCACGTTGTCCAGGGCGGCGCCGACGGCGGCCGCCAGCTCGGCGGCCACCGGGCGCGGCAGCATGACCGGGGCGCCCGGTTCGGCGAACGTGACGCGGGAGCCGGCGTGCGGGGCCAGGAGGGTCCGCAGGTCCTGCCCGCCACCGTCGCCCTCGCCGGACCCACCGGACCCACCGGACCCACCGGACCCGTCGGCCGGGCGGACGACGGCCCCCCGCGAGGCGTCCTCCCAGAGGCGGGAGGGCCGCCCGAGGCCCCCGGCGACCAGGGTGCGCAGGGCGACCTCCTGCTCCCCCGCCATCCGGCCCAGCTCGGCCGCCTCGCCGCCCAGGGCGGTGCCGCGGCGCTGCACCATGGCCAGCACCTGGAGGACCGAGTCGTGGATGTCGCGGGCCAGCCGCTCCCGCTCGCGGGTGGCGGCCTCGATCTCCAGCGCCCGGGCGAGCGTCCGCTCGGAGGCGCGGGCGACCTCGACGACGTAGCCGATCGCGATGGACGCCACCCAGACGAGCAGCACGTTGTGGAGCGTGTCGCGGCTGGGCTCGCCGCGCTCGACGATGTTGGCGACGGCGACCAGCGAGGACGCGAAGCCGGCCCAGCGCCAGCCGCCCTTGATCGCGTAGGCGAGGACCGCGCCCGCCGTCCAGATGCCGGGCAGCGTGGGGCCGTCCTGGAGCTGGGCGTGGCTGTCGGCGAACGGGGTGAGCAGGATGCCCGTCAGCGCGAGGGCCAGGTCGACGGCGAGGAACCGCTTGGTGCAGCGGGCGGCTGCGGACACCTTCGGCAGGGTCGCCAGCGTCCACCCGGTCATCGCGGCGAGGAAGCCGGCGGCGATCCACGGCCGTTCGAAGTCGCCGCGGTTGACCGCGAAGAGGAGGTCCGCGTAGACCGTGGTGAGGACGCGGTACGCGGTGAGCGCGCGCCACAGCGGCTGCTCCACGGACATGCGGACCACCCGCTCGCGCCCGGCCATCTCCCCCACCCCCGCGCACGCCCGGCGCGCCGTTCGGGCGCCGGGTGCCGTACGTCGTCGCTCGGCCTCAGTCGGCCTTGTTCTCGGTCCTGCCCGCCGCCTTGGCGGCCTTCTCCGCCTCGGCGATGCGCCGCTTGGCGACCGTGGCGTAGACGTCGACGTACTCCTGGCCCGACAACTTCATGATCTCGTACATCACCTCGTCGGTGACCGAGCGGAGGATGAAGCGGTCGTTGTCCATGCCCTGGTAGCGGCTGAAGTCCAGCGGCTTGCCGATGCGGATGCCGGGGCGCATCAACTTGGGGACGACCTTGCCGGGCGGCTGGATCTTCTCCGTGTCGATCATGGCGATCGGGATGACGGGCGCGCCCGTGGCCAGTGCCACGCGCGCGAGGCCGCCGGTCTTGCCGCGGTAGAGCCGCCCGTCCGGGGAGCGGGTGCCCTCCGGGTAGATGCCGAACAGCTCACCGCGCCTGATGACCTCGATGCCGCTGCGCACGGCGGCGTCGCCGGCGCCCCGCGCGCCGGAGCGGTCCACGGGCAGCTGGCCGACGCCCTTGAAGAACGCGGCGGTGAGCCTGCCCTTCACCCCGGGCGAGGTGAAGTACTCGGCCTTGGCGATGAAGGTGACCTTCCGGTCGAGGACCGCCGGGAGGAAGAAGGAGTCGGAGAACGACAGGTGGTTGCTCGCGAGGATCGCCGGCCCCTCGGCGGGAACGTTCTCGAGGCCCTCCACCCAGGGCCTGAAGGCGAGCTTCAGCGTCCCTCCGATGGAGAACTTCATAGCGCCGTAGATCAACTCGTGTTCCTCCCGTGTTCCGTCGCACAGACCTTAACCCGTGCGCGGCCCGGGCCACCCTTCCGTCCGTGCGGGGACCGGGTTGCGGGTGTGACGGCCCTGGTCGGTGTCACCCCGGTCGCGTACGGTGAAGTACACGTTTCCGAGCCCCACCGAACCCGAACGGGAGTCCTCCGTGCCGGTCCTTCCCGGAGCCGAGCCGTACCGCCGCGAAGGCGGTGACGTCGGCGTACTCCTCTGTCACGGCTTCACCGGTTCGCCCCGGTCGATGCGCCCCTGGGGCGAGTACCTCGCGGAGCGCGGCCTGACCGTGTCGGTGCCGCTGCTCCCCGGACACGGCACGCGCTGGCAGGACATGCAGGTCACCGGGTGGCAGGACTGGTACGCGGAGGTCGACCGGGAGCTGCGCGCGCTGCGCGGGAGGTGTGCCCGGGTCTTCGTGTGCGGGCTGTCCATGGGCGGCGCGCTGGCGCTGCGGCTGGCGGCCCGCCACGGCGACGCGGTCACGGGCGTCGTCCTGGTGAACCCGGCGAACAAGGTGCACGGCGTGACGGCGCACGCGCTGCCGCTCGTCCGCCACCTGGTGCCGTCGACGGGCGGCCTCGCGAACGACATCGCGAAGGAGGGCGTGGACGAGCTGGGCTACGACCGGGTGCCGCTGCACGCGGCGTACTCGCTGCGGCGGTTCCTGCGCCTGGTGGACGGGGAGCTGCCGCAGGTGACGCAGCCGCTCCTGCTGCTGCGCTCGCCGCAGGACCACGTCGTGCCGCCCGCCGACCCGGCGCGCGTCCTGAGCCGTGTCTCCTCCACGGACGTCACGGAGGTCCTGCTGGAACAGAGCTACCACGTGGCGACGTTGGACCACGACGCGGAGCGGATCTTCCAGGAGAGCCACGCGTTCATCGGCCGGCTCGCTCCGGGGGCCGGCGGGACCGCCGCCCAGGACAGGGACAGGGAGGGGAGCACGAACGGTGGCTGAGCAGCACGACGCGGACGCGGACCGCGAGGAGGGCCGGGACCGGCGGGACGGCCCCGAGGACCGGCCCGCCCCGGAGCCGGTGGACGGCGGCGGGGCGCCCATCGACGAGGAGGCGGCCTGGGCGGCGATCGTCGCCGCGTACGGGGAGGAGCCGGCGGACCCGCCGGGCGCGAAGCCGTTCCGGTCGGTGGAGGACCTGGCGCTACTGGAGGAGGACCCGGAGGACGGCGACCGCGACGGACGGGACGCGGGAGGCGACGACGCCGGCGACGGCGACGGCGACGACGGCCCGGCGGACAAGCCGGTGCTGGGCGGTTCCGTCGTGTTCGCGCCGGGGGTCCGCCCGCGCGGCCCGCGCGACTACGAGCTGGTGGAGCCGAAGGGCGACGCCACCGGCTCGGGTACGGGCGGGGGCGCGGGTGCGGGTGCGGGTGGCGACGACGACGGCGAGGGGCACTTCGTCCCGCCGGAGCCGCCGCCGCTGCCCGAGGCGGACCCGGCGGTGAAGTTCGGCTGGCTGGGCGTGGTCGGCGGACCGGTGCTGATGCTGGTCGCCGTCCTGCTCCAGTGGGACATGACGTGGTGGCTGACCACGCTGTGCGTCGGCGGGTTCCTGGGCGGTTTCGCGACGCTGGTGGCGCGGATGAAGGCCGGCGACGACGAGGAGGACGACGACCCGGGGCGCGGCGCGGTCGTCTGACGCCCCCGCCGTCAGGGGGCGGCCGGTACGCGGAGGGCGGCGAGCACGGGCAGGTGGTCCGTCGCCGCCCTCAGGTCCGCGTCGGTGACGCCGGGCAGCCCGGCCGGCACGCCGCAGCCCAGCACCTCCACGCCCCGCGTGGCGAAGAGCGCGTCGATCCGCTGGTGCGGGTCGTCCGGCGTGAAGGTGTACTCGCCGCCCCAGGGGCGTACGGCCCGGCAGTCCTGCAGTTCGGCGGCGAGGCGGCGGAACGAGCGGCCGTCGGGGCGCTCGTTGATGTCGCCCCCGGCGATCGCGTGGTCCACGCCGAGCGCGGCGAGCTCGTCCAGCACCCTGCCCGCCTGCGCGTACCGCTCGTCGCCGCGCAGGCCGAGGTGACAGCTGAGCAGTCCGAACCGGGCGCCGGCGACCCGGACGACGGCGGTGGCGAAGCCGCGCCGGTGCAGGCCGGGGGTGAGCGGCAGCAGGACGTCCCGCGTCCGTTCGACGGTGACGCGCGGGGAGCACAGCAGCAGCGGCCCGGCTGCGGGGGCGCCGCCGCCGAGGACGAACAGCCCGCTCTTGGCGGCGAGCCGGGCGGCGTGCTTGCGCCAGCGGAAGAAGCGGGGCGCCTCCTGGACGAGGACGGCGTCGGGGGCGCAGGCGCGGATGACCCGGGCCAGGGCGTCCTCGTCGTCGCGCATCGACCGGATGTTGTAGCCGAGCACCCGGACCACGGCCGAACCGTCCGGTTCGGTGCGGGAGGCGGGCAGTGCGGTGAGCGCCATGCGGGCACGATACGACGGCGCCCGCCGCGCCCCCGGGGGGACGCGGCGGGCAACCGTCGAACTCCGACTCCGGGCGCCGGCCCGGGTGCTCGGTCCTGGCGCTCGGCCCGGGCGGCGCTCAGCCCTGGCGGGCGAGGTCCGCGGCGCCGACCAGGCCCGCCTTTCCGCCGAGCTGGGCGGCGAGGACCTGGGCGTGCGGCCGGTACCGCCCGCCGACGAGCCAGCGGCGGAACGACTTGCGGATCGGGTCGAGGACCAGGTCGCCCTCGTCGGAGACGCCGCCGCCGACGATGAACGCGGACGGGTCGAACAGGGAGGCCAGGTCGGCGAGGCCCGCGCCGGCCCAGCGGGCCAGTTCGCGGAACGAGTCGACGGCGACCTTGTCGCCCTGGCGGGCGGCGTCGCTGACGTGCTTGCCCTGGATGCCGTCGGGCGTGCCGTCGCCGAGGGCGAGGAGGATCCGGGCGTTCTCCGGGGTGGCATTGGCGCGCTGCCTCGCGTACCGGACGAGGGCCCGGCCGGAGGCGTACTGCTCCCAGCAGCCCTGGCTGCCGCAGCCGCACAGCAGGCCGTCCGGGACGACCCGGATGTGGCCGAACTCGGCGGCGACGCCGAACCGTCCGCGGCGCAGCTTGTTGCCGATGATGATGCCGCCGCCGAGGCCCGTGCCGAGCGTGATGCAGATGACGTCGTCGTGGCCCTGGCCGGCGCCGAAGCGGTACTCGCCCCAGGCGGCGGCGTTCGCGTCGTTCTCCACGACGACGGGCAGCCCGACGCGCTGCTCGACCTTGTCCTTCAGCGGCTCGTGCCGCCAGTCGATGTTGGGCGCGAAGAGGACGGTCGCGCGCTTGTCGTCGACGTAGCCGGCGGCGCCGATGCCGACGGCCTCGATGTCATGGCCCTTGCCCGCCGCGGAGACGGCCGCGCAGATCGCGTCGACGATGCCCTCGGGCGTCGACGGAGTGGGCACCTTGTGGGTGTCGAGAATGGTGCCCTCTTCGTCGACCACGCCGGCCGCGATCTTCGTGCCGCCGATGTCGACGCCGATGGTGAGTCCCATGTGTCCCTCAGTTTTCGGTCGAGCCCCGCTATGCCCAACCGTACCGGAGGGCGGGCGCCGGGCTGTCGGCTCCCGCGTCAGTCGAGGTCGATGCGGTGGCTGCTTTCCGGTCCCTCGCCGTTCTCCCCGCGTTCGGATTCACCGGCGCCGCGCGGCTCCTGCGTTCCCCGCGTCCAGCGGTGCTCGTGGCCCTGGACGGCGGAGCGGTAGGCGGCGAGGAGTTCGCCGCCCGCGGCGGCGAGGTGGTCGAAGACCTCCGGGTTGCGCTCGATGACCGGCTCGATCGCGGACTTCGCCTGCGCGACGGCCTGCCGGACGGCGCTCTGCGCCCCGACCCCGAGCAGCGGGGTGCCGAGCGCGGAGACCTTGTCGGCGACGGCGTCGACGAGCTTGCGCAGCTCCTCGGCGGCCGATCCGGGCGGCGGGCCACCGCCGCGGCGGGCGCGCTCGGCCGCCAGGTCCTCGGCGCAGGCCCGCGCCCAGGCGTCGTCCTCGAAGGGGCCGGGCCGGTGGGTGGCATCGCTCATGCCATCGACGGTACCCGACCGGCGGGCGGGTGTTCAGGGGGTACGGGGCCACAGGCCGGGGTCGGGGGCGAACCGGACGCGCAGTTCGCCGTCGTGGAGGGCGGCGCCGGCGACGGTGCAGCGGCGCAGCGCGGACGGGAGCGGCACGGCGCGGCGGAACGGTCCGACGGTGAGGACGAGTTCGTCGCCGCGCCGGACGAGCCCCAGGTCGGGCTTGGCCGCGCCGGGCAGGGGGATGCGCCAGACCAGTACGCCGTCGGTGCCGCGGCGGTCCTCGACGGGCCACCGGGGGGCCGGGGCGGGCGCGGCGGCGGGGGCGAGCGGGCCGAGGAGGGCCAGGTCGTCGGCGGTGCGCGGGTCGCGGCCCAGGTGGGGGACCTCGTGCGCGGCGGGGGCGCCGTCCTCGCCCAGCTCCTTGAGGTGGGCCTGCTGCTGCGCGGCGAGGGCGGCGAGCCACGGGTCGGGGGAGGCGGCGGGCAGGACGCGGTTGGCGACGACCGGGTCGAGGGCGAGGCGGTGCAGGGCGAGCCCGGCGCGGGCGGCGCGCAGCGCGTCGGCGGCGGCGGGGCCGGGTTCGACGACGAGGCGGACGCTGGTGCCCGGGGCGCCGACCAGGTCCTGCACGGCGGCCAGCTCGGCGTCCCGGCGGGCCGCCGCCTCGTACAGCCCGTCGGCGGGCACGGGGACGCCGGCGAGCTGGGCCAGCACCGGGCGCAGGGCGCGGGCGGCCCGCCGCTCGGGCGGGAGGAGGCGGCGCAGGTAGCGGCGGAGCTGCTCGGGCAGGGCGAGCAGGGCGATCGCGTCGCGCAGCGGCGGGAGGTCGGCGACGAGGATGTCCCAGTCGCCGCGGGCGGCGTCGCGCAGGGCCGTCAGGTACGCGAGGTGGGCGCTGCCGGGGAGGGGGGTGAGCTCGTCGTCGTCGAGGGGGGCGGCGCCCAGCAGGTCGAGGGCGGGGGCCGCGTGGGCCTGGAGGGCGAGGACCTCCTCGCGGAAGCGGGCGGCGGGGTCCAGGAGGCGGACGGCCGGGCCGCCTGCGCCGCCGGACGCGAGGGCGTCGGCCGGGTCGGCGGTCAGGAGGAGGACCTTGTGGCCCTCGCGGGCCGCGCCCAGGGCCGTCGCGGCGGCGACGGTGGACCGGCCGGACCCGCCGGGCCCCGTGACGAGGAGGGTGCGCATGCGTGCACGGTAGCGGGCGGCACCGGGGCCGGGGCGCGCGGCCTCGGACCGGGGCGCCCGCCGCGGCCCGCGCCGGGACGGGGCGGGCGGGCGGTGCTCAGGCGCCGGTGGTCGACTCGACGCGCTTCTTCAGGCCCGCCAGGGCCCGGTCGATGATGACCTTCTCCGCCTTGCGCTTGATCATGCCGAGCATGGGGATCTTGACGTCCACCGTCAGCCGGTATGTGACCTCCGTGCGCGTGCCGCCGGCGAGGGGGGTGAGCTTGTACGAGCCGTCGAGCTCCCGCAGCATCTGGGACCTCACCAGCGTCCAGCTGACCTCGTCGTCCCCGGTCCACGTGTACGCGAGGGTGTGGTCGTCCTTGATCGCGCCGGCGTCCAGCAGCAGGCGGACCTGCTCGGCGCGGCCGGCCGCGTCCTTCGACAGGACCTCCGCCTCCTTGACCTCGCCCGTCCACTCCGGGTAGCGCGCGAAGTCGGCGATCACCCCCATGACGTCGGCGGGCGCCGCCTCGATCGTGATGCTCGAGCTGGTGTGTTCCGCCATCGCTGTGGCTCCTCCAGAGGGCTCGTTACGTGGGGGAAGGCTATCGCGTGCCCGCGGGTCACCACTCCAGGGCCCAGGGCCGCCCCGAGGAGGCGAAATGGCCCACGTTGACGCACTCCGTCGCGCCGACGCGCATGCGCCGCGCCAGCGGCTGGTGCACGTGCCCGAACAGCGCGTACCGGGGCCGTACCCGGCGGATCGCGGCCAGCAGGGCGGCGGAGCCGCGCTCGAAGCGGCGGGCGACCGTGTCGTACGTCAGCTCGGGGACGTCCGGCGGGATGTGCGAGCACAGCACGTCGACCTCGCCGAGCGCCTCGACCTTCGCCGCGTACTCCTCCTCCGGCACCTCGTACGGGGTGCGCATCGGGGAGGGCAGGCCGCCGCCGACGAAGCCGAAGACGCGACCGCCGATCTCGACGCGCTCGCCGTCCAGGACGGTCGTGCCGGGGCGGACGTACTCGGGCCACAGCGGGGGCACGTCGACGTTGCCGTAGGTGGCGTACGTCGGCGCGGGGAACGCGGCGAACAGCTCGGCGTACTGGTCGCGGACGGCCGACTCGACGGCCGCCGCCTTGTCGACGCCCCGCAGTGCCAGCTCCTCCCACAGGCCGCGGGCGAAGGCGCGGGCCTCGTCGAAGCGGCGGGCGGTGCGCAGGGCGACGATGCGGCGGGCGTTCTCCTCGCCGAAGAGGTCGGGGAAGATGCCGCGGGCGTGGTTCGCGTAGTCGAGGAAGAGCACCAGGTCGCCGAGGCAGACCAGCGCGTCGGCGCCCTCGCCGGCCCTGGCCAGGTCCCGGGCGTTGCCGTGCACGTCGCTCACCACATGAACTCGCATAGGACCCCACCCTACGACCCCGCAGGGGGGCCGGACCTGCGGTTACTTCCGAGTCGTGACGGAAGTGGACTACTGTGCGCGCAGTAGTGCCCATGATGTGTGACGCAGCGAACATCTGGCCAGGACCCCCTATCGGGAACCCGGTACTGATGGGTAACGTCCGGGCGGTCCAGTCGTACTCACCCCGCTGAGTACGTGTCCCACGTGGACCGTGAACCGGCGCATCACACAAAGTCGTGGCGTCGGCGCCCGATGAGGAGCAGCAGTCTTGCGCGAGTTCAGCCTTCCGGCCCTGTACGAGGTCCCTGCGGACGGCAATCTGACGGACCTCGTCCGCCGCAACGCCGCGCAGCACCCAGACGTGGCCGTGATGGCCCGCAAGGTCCCCGGCGGCTGGGCGGACGTCACCGCGAAGGAGTTCCTCGCCGAGGTGCGGGCCGCGGCCAAGGGCCTGGTCGCGCGGGGCGTGCGGCCCGGGGACCGGGTCGCGCTGGTGTCCCGTACGCGCTACGAGTGGGTGCAGCTGGACTTCGCGATCTGGAGCGCGGGCGCGGTGACCGTGCCGGTGTACGAGACGAGCTCGCCCGAGCAGATCCAGTGGATCCTCGGCGACTCGGGCGCGGTCGCGGTGATCGTGGAGAGCGCGGCGCACGCCGACGCGGTCGAGTCCGTGCGGGACGCGCTGCCGGCGCTGGAGCACGTGTGGCGGATCGACGGCGGCGCCGTCGAGGAGCTGGTCGCGGCCGGCCGCGACGTGTCCGACGAGACGCTCGACGAGCGCGGCGGGACCGCCAGGGCGGACGACGTGGCGACCATCGTCTACACGTCCGGCACGACGGGCCGCCCCAAGGGCTGCGTACTGACCCACCGGAACTTCTTCGCCGAGTGCGGCAACGTCGTGGAGCGGCTCAAGCCGCTGTTCCGGACGGGCCGCTCGTCGGTGCTGCTGTTCCTGCCCGCCGCGCACGTCTTCGGCCGCATGGTCGAGGTCGCGTCGGTGCTGGCGCCGATCCGGCTCGGCTGCGTGCCGGACATCAAGAACCTCACCGACGACCTGGCCTCGTTCCGGCCGACGCTGATCCTGGGCGTGCCGCGCGTCTTCGAGAAGGTGTACAACTCGGCGCGGGCGAAGGCCCAGGCGGACGGCAAGGGCAAGATCTTCGACCGGGCCGCGCAGACCGCCATCGCGTACAGCCGGGCGAAGTCCACGCCGCGCGGCCCCTCGCTCGGCCTGCGGCTGAGGCACAAGCTGTTCGACGTGCTCGTCTACGCCAAGCTGCGCGCGGTGCTGGGCGGCCGCTGCGAGTTCGCGATCTCGGGCGGCGCGCCGCTGGGCGAGCGGCTCGGCCACTTCTACAGCGGCATCGGCTTCACCGTGCTGGAGGGGTACGGCCTGACGGAGTCGTGCGCGGCGACCGCGTTCAACCCGTGGGACCGGCAGAAGATCGGCACGGTGGGCCAGCCGCTGCCCGGTTCCAAGGTGCGGATCGCCGACGACGGCGAGGTGCTCCTGCACGGCGAGCACGTCTTCACCGGCTACTGGAACAACGAGGCGGCGACGGCCGAGGCGCTGGCGGACGGCTGGTTCCACACGGGCGACATCGGCACCCTCGACGAGGACGGCTACCTGGCCATCACGGGCCGGAAGAAGGAGATCCTGGTCACCGCGGGCGGCAAGAACGTCGCCCCGGCGGTGATCGAGGACCGCATCCGCGGGCACGCCCTGGTCGCGGAGTGCATGGTCGTCGGCGACGGGCGGCCGTTCGTGGGCGCGCTGATCACCCTGGACGAGGAGTTCCTGGCGCGCTGGGCGGCCGAGCACGGCAAGCCGGCCGGGTCGACGGCGGCGCAGCTGCGGGAGGACCCGGAGCTGCTGGCGGAGGTCCAGCGGGCCGTGGACGACGGCAACGCGGCCGTGTCCAAGGCGGAGTCGGTGCGCAAGTTCCGCGTCCTGCCCGCGCAGTTCACGGAGGAGGCCGGCCACATCACGCCGTCGCTGAAGCTGAAGCGGAACGTGGTGGCGAAGGACTTCGCCGACGAGATCGAGGCGATCTACCAGGGCTGAGCCCGCCGTCCGGAGCCCTTCCGGAGCCCTTCGGCACTCTCCGGGTCCCTTCGGCGCCCGCCGGGTCCGCCCCGGCGGGCGCCGCCGCGTCCGCCGGGGCTCAGGGCCGGGCTACAGGAGGTCCCTGAGGCGTTCCGCGAGGAGGTCCCAGCGCCACGTCTCCTCGACCCACCGGCGGCCCCGCTCGCCCATGCGGCGGCGCAGCTCCGGGTCCTGGAGCAGGGGCACGATCCGCTCGGCGGCCTCCTGCGGGGAGCCGCCCCGTACGACCCAGCCGGTCTCGCCGTCCAGGACCGCGTCCGGGGCGCCGCCCGAGTCGCCGGCGACGACCGGGAGGCCCGTCGCGGACGCCTCCAGGTAGACGATGCCGAGCCCCTCGACGTCCAGCCCGCCGCGCCGGGTGCGGCACGGCATCGCGAACACGTCGCCGGCCCCGTAGTGCGCGGGCAGTTCCTCCCACGGCACGGGTCCCGTGAACCGCACGGAGCCGGCCACGCCCGTCTCCCGGGCGAGGCGGTGCAGGTCCTTCGCGTACGGGCCGCCGCCGACGACCAGCAGGACGGCGTCCGGCACGGCGGCGAGGACCGCGGGCATCGCCCGGATCAGCGTGTCCTGGCCCTTGCGCGGCACCAGCCGCGAGACGCACACGACCACGGGCCGGTCGGCCAGCCCCAGCCGGGCGCGCACGGCGTCGCCGCCCGAGCCGGGGTGGAAGGTCTTCTCGTCGACGCCGGGCGGCAGCCGCACCATGCGCGCCGCGGCCCCGGGGGTGAGCGCGGCGGCGATCCGGGAGCGCGTGTACTCCCCGAGGTACGTGATCGTGTCCGTGCCCTCGCCGATGCGCCGCAGCAGTTGCCGCGCGGCCGGCAGCTGCGCCCACCCGGCCTCGTGGCCGTGGGTCGTCGCGACCAGGCGGCGGGCCCCGGCCCGGCGCAGCGCGGGCGCCATCAGCCCGAGCGGCGCGGCCGCGCCGAACCACACCGACGTGCAGCCGTGCTCCCGCAGCAGCCCGGCCGCCCGCGCGGTCACCCGCGGGGTGGGCAGCAGCATCGTCGTGCGGTCCCGCACCACCCGGAACGGCTGCTCCGCGTCGAACCGGGCGGTCGCCTCCGCGCCCTCCCGCCCGTGCTTCCACGTGGAGGCGTAGACGACGACCCGGTCCGGATCCAGCCGCAGGGCCATGTTGTGCAGGAACGCCTGGATCCCGCCGGGCCGGGGAGGGAAGTCGTTCGTTACGATCAGCGTCTTGTGCATCGTGGCCGACAGTACCGAACGGCCCGCCCCCACCGCTCGCGCACCGTACCGCCCCCACCCGCAGACCACCACGAGACCGGACGAGGTACCGATGAAGCACCCGAGCGGACCGCGGCTGTCCCTGGCGGCCTTCTGGCTGCTCAGCAGGGCCGTCCTGCTGCTCTACACCTTCAGGGTCGTCTTCGTCCCCGGCCCGGACGTCACCACCGACGTCTCGGTGATCTACCACGACTGGTACGAGGTGCTGCGCGGCGGGACGTACCCGCTGGACGACGTGACGTGGCAGTACCCGCCGGCCGCGGCGTTCGCGATCCTCTCCCCCGGCCTGCTGCCGTTCCTGGAGTACGCGCACGCGTTCTTCGTGCTCGCGCTCGTCTGCGACGCGGTGGTCTTCGGGCTCCTCGTGTACGCGGGCGGACGCCCCGGCAAGAGCCCCGCGGGCGCCTGGGTGTGGCTCGTGGGCGTGCCGCTGCTCGGGCCGACCGCGTACTCCCGGTACGACATCATGGTCACCGCCGTCGCCGTCGCCGCGCTGCTCGCCGGGGTCCGCAGCCCGCGCACGATGGGCGTCCTCACCGGGATCGGCGCGCTGCTGAAGGTGTGGCCGGCGCTGCTGCTCGTGGGCACGGTGCGGGGCCGCGTCACGCGCCGCTCGTGGGCGGCGGCGGTCGTGTCGGGCGCGGCGGTGCTGGCGGCGTGCGTCCTCGCGGCGCCGGGCGCGCTGGCGTTCCTGACGTTCCAGCGCGACCGGGGCACCGAGGTGGAGTCGCTGGGGGCGCTGGTGTTCCACGTGGCGCGGTTCTTCGGCGGCTGGGACGGCGAGGTGCGGCTGAACTACGGGTCGGTGGAGTTCCTCGGCCCGTACGTGCCGCTGGTGAGCGGGGCGGCGATGGTGCTGACGGCGCTGGCGTTCGGCTGGCTGATGCTGTGGCGGCTGCGGGTCCGGGAGTTCGGCGCGACGACGCTGTGCGACGCGGCGTTCGTGGCGGTGCTGCTGTTCACCACGACGAGCCGGGTGATCAGCCCCCAGTACATGCTGTGGCTGGTCGGGCTGGCCGCGGTGTGCCTGGTGTGGCGGCGGAGCCGGATGCGCAAGGCGGCACTGATGGTGTTGGTGGCGACCGGGGTGACGCTCCTGGAGTTCCCGATCTGGTTCTCGCACGTGGTGGCCAGCGACGGGCCGGGCCTGGCGCTGCTGTTCGTCCGCAACGGGCTGCTCGTCGCGGCGTCCCTGGTCGCGGCGCGGCAACTGTGGCGGCAGACCGTCACCGAGCCGCGGCTGCGCGCGGCCGGGGACGGGGCCGGGCCGGCGCGGGTGCCGGCGCAGGGCGCTCACCGCGACGGGGCGCTGCTGAACTCCTGACGGAGGCGGCCCTGCCAGGCGCGGGTGAACTCCTCCGGCGTGGTGGCCAGGACCTCCCGGAAGGCGCGGCGCGCGCCGGACACCCCGACGGCCCGGTAGAAGTCGGCGAGCCGTTCCTCGCCCCACCGGTCCGCGATCAGCTCGCAGGCCAGCCAGGCGCCCTCGTAGGCGCGCGCCACGGCGGCGGGGTCCCCGCCGGAGGTGAAGTCCGCGTCGGGCGGGAGCGCCGCCGGCACGTTCCCGGCGCGCACCGCCCGGCCCAGCTCGGGCGCCGCCTCGGCCGCCGTGCGGCCCGTACCCCGGTACGCGATCTTGTCGGCCAGTCCCTCCGAGAGCCAGAGGGGCGTGGCGGCGGACGTGTCGGCGCGGGTGGCGACGTGGACGGTCTCGTGGGTGAGGACGAAGGCCCGCCCGAAGGCGCCGAGGTCCCGGTACGCCTCCGGGTTGACCACCACGCGGTCGGCGGCCCCGCCGCCGGTGCGCCCGGTGGTGACCGCGGCGACACCCCGGTACGCGGCGGTCCCCTCCCCGAGGAGGGCGGCCATGGCGTCGAGCGACCCCGGTACGAGGACGACGACCTTCTCCCGCCACGCCGCGCCCGGCCAGGCGGCCGCCACGGCGGGGACGGCGAGGTCGGCCGCCGCGGCGACCTCGCCGAGCAGCGCCGGGGGGTGGCCGACCCCGAGAACGAGGCTGTGGGTGCCGCGCACCGCCCGGACCTGCCCCTGGTCCCAGAGCTGGGCGGGCTGCCCCTCGGCGGGGCGGTCCGCGGTGACGCGCCACCGGCCGTCGTGCTCCACCAGGTCGAGGCGGCGCCGGACGGTGGCGGGGGCGCGGTCGTAGCCGTCGAGCACGTACGTCAGCTCGGCGTCGACGGTCGCGCGCCGGGCGCCCTCGTGCCGGACGTCGAGGACGCGGTAGGCCCGGGAGGCGAGCGGCACGCCGCCGAGCAGGCCCCGCACGAGGTCGCCCCGCGCGGCGACGGCCCGCCGGATGCCGCTCTCGTCCGCGGCTCCGCCCGGCCACGGGGCGCACCCCGTGACGGCCGCGACGAGCACGGCCACGACGGCGGCCCACCGCCTGAGAACACCCACGCGCCGATCGTAGGCGCACCGTGTCGGCCCGCCGTGCCCGCCCGCTCCGGCGGGCCGCCGCCGACCGCGCGGTCGGCCGGGCACGGGGACCGGGGTCTCAGACGCGGGTCACCGCCGAGACCGGCATCATGCCCACCGGGTCGTAACGGACCGGGGCGCCCGGGTAGGGGGCGTGGACGACCCGGCCGTGGCCCATGTACATCGCCACGTGGCTCGCGTCCGAGCGGTACGTCACCAGGTCGCCCGGCCGCGCCTCCGACAGCCCCACGTGCCGCCCCGCGTTCCGCTGCCCCTGCGAGGTGCGCGGCAGCCCCACCCCGGCCTGCGCGTACGCCCACTGCGTGAGGCCCGAGCAGTCGAAGGCGTCGGGCCCGTTCGCGCCCCACACGTACGGCTTGCCGACCGCCGACCGGGCGGCCCGCACGGCGGCGGCGGCCCGCGGTGACGCGGCCCCGACGGGCAGCGGCAGCAGGGCGCCGACGCGGCCGGAGCGGGAGGCCCGGTCGAAGGCGGCGCGCTCCCGCGACGGCAGGGAGTTCAGCAGCGTCCGCGCCGCGGTGAGCCTCCGCTCGATCTCCTGCTTGTGCCGGGCCAGGGCCGCGCGGCTGCGCTCCAGTTCGGCGAGGGCGCGGGTGGCCTCGGCGCGCTCCTGGGCCAGCCCCCGCTGCACGAGGCGGAGCCGGGCGAGCGTGGCGGCCTGCCGCTCGCTGAGCCGGTCCAGCGCGGCGGCCCTGTCGAGGTACGTGTCGGGCTCCTCCGAGAGCATCAGCGCGAGCGACGGGTCGATCCCGCCGGACCGGTACTGGGCGCCGGCGACCGAGCCGAGCGCGCCGCGCATGCGGTTGACGCGCTCCTGGCCGCGCGCCACGCCGTCGCGGGCGGCGTCGACGGCGATGCGGAGCCGGTCGGTGCGCTCGCCGGCGGCGTTGAAGCGCTCCGTGGCCTGCTCCGCCTCGGCGTAGAGCCGGTCGACGCGGGCGCGGACGGTGTGGGCGGGGTCGGTCGGCTCGGCCTGCACCGGGGTGGCGCCGAAGGCGGCGGCCGCCGTGGCCGCCGCGGCGGACAGGACGGTGACCCGGGTGGCGCTCCGTTGGAGGCCCGGGTGGGGGGGACGGCGGTGGGACGCCACGGACCGCGCTCCCTTCGACTGTTCGGGGCTGTTGCGCGCAGACAGTAGCCGGGCGGTCACGGCGTGATCAAAGCCCCCGGGAGGCGCGCACGGCGGCGCCCCGCCGGGAACCACAGGTCACCGGCGGGGCGGAGCGTCGGTACGGGGAGCGGAAATCCCCCGATCGGACGTGTGCGCGCGGCGGTTCGGGGAGGCCCCGGCGCATCGCGCGCCCTCACTGCCCGGGGCGCGGGCGGGACGGCTCAGATGCGGACGCCGAACTGGAACGTGCCCAGGTACTTCATCGCCTCGTAGCGGACGTGGGCGCCCGGGTACGGGGCGTGCAGGACGGTGTTGTTGCCGGCGTAGAGGCCGACGTGGGAGAGGTTGTTGAAGAAGACGAGGTCGCCCGGCTTGAGTTGGCTGCGGCCGATCTTCACGCCGTCGTTCTGCTGTGTGTACGTGGTGCGGGTGAGGCTGACGCCGGCCTGGCGGTAGGCCCACTGCGTCAGGCCGGAGCAGTCGTACGAGTTGGGGCCCTCGGCACCGGACACGTACGGCTTGCCGACCTGGGTGGCGGCGGCGCTGAGGGCGGCGGCGCCGCGCTGGGAGGCGGGGACCTCGTTGCCGAGCTCGACGCGCTCGCCGGCGTCGCGGCTGGCGCGCTCCTCCTCCGCCTGCATCTTCCGCCGCTCCTCGGCGGTGAGCGTGTTGAGGAGCTTCTGCGCTTCGGCGAGCTTGGTCTGGAACTTCTTCTTCTTCTCGCCGAGGGACTTGCGGACGTCCTCCAGGTCGGCGAGCTTCGCCGTGGCCTCGGCGCGCTGCTGGGCGAGGGTGCGCTGCTTGGCCTGGATGGTGCGCAGCGTCTCGGCCTGCTTCGCGGAGAGCTGGTCGACGGCGGACGCCTTGTCGAGGTAGTCGTCCGGGTTCGAGGAGAGGAAGAGCTGGAGCGAGGGGTCCATGCCGCCGTTGCGGTACTGGGCGCTGGCGACCGAACCGATGCCGTCGCGCAGGGCGTTGAGCTCCTCCTGGCCGCGGGCGACCTGGTCCTGGAGGGCCGTGACCTCCTTCTGGAGCTTCTCGCGGCGCTCGTCGGCGAGGTTGAACTGCTCCGTGGCCTCCTCGGCCTCGTGGTGGAGCTTGTCGACCTTCTCCTTGACCTGTTCCTTGCTGGGCTGCGGCGTGGCCGAAGCGGTCTGGGCGGTCAGGGCGACGGCAGCGGCGGCGGTCGCGGTGAGCACGGTCACACGGGCGCGGCTCGGCTGCTTGGGTCGACGGTGGGACGCCACGGAGGCGAGCTCCTTCTTCCTCGTTCGAGCCGCCTGCCGGGTCGACGGTCAATGCCCCGGTTCCGCGCTAGGCGTCCGGACACTCCCCCGTGATCCAGGTCCGAACTGCACGGTTCAGGCGGTGCCTTCGCTGCCGTCCCGGATGGACGGTCAACCGCGCGAAGGTTCGAGCCCAGACCCTAGTGACCAAGTTGTGATCAGTTCAAATCCTCATGAGAAAAATCTCTCCCACCCGGCCCTTTCTTGGCGCGCGCCCCACAGCGCGTCACGGGAAGTTGACGTTGGGTCCCCCGCACGCGTCCTCAAACCGGGCATCCCACCCAGGAGTTACGAGATGCGCGAAAGCCGCTTCAGCAGCATCACGGACGCGACCGGGCGGGCGCCGGACTTGGCGACGCCGTCGGCCACCTCCCGGTCGCTGGAGACCACGACCACCGGCCGGCCCGCGGGCTCGGCGCGGACGAGCTGGCGGATCAGCTCGTCGGCGGTCACCCCCGGCTTGGAGAACAGCACGCGCACCCCGCGCGGCGGGGCGAGCAGCACCGGGGCGACCAGCTCCGCGCCGTCGAAGACGCAGGTGACCTCGGCGCCCGAGCGGGCGGCGAGCGCGGAGAGCCCGCCGAGCAGCCGCAGCCGCTGCTTCTCCAGCGGCATCGTCGGATAGCCGGTCTTGGTGACGTTGTAGCCGTCGACGACGAGGTGGGCCTGCGGGAGGGCGAGGAGCTGGTCGAGGAGGGCCGGGTCGGTCTCGGACAGCGCGCGGGCGGCGACGTCCTTCGGCGACATCCGGCCGGGCTCCACCGCCTCCACGGAGTCCGCGGGCCGTACGGAGACGGGCGGCAGGGCCAGTTCGCGGCGCAGCCCCTGGGCGGCCTCCAGGACCGTGTCCAGCAGCAGCCGGAGCCGCACGTCCTCCACCGAGCGGCCCTCGCGGGCGGCCCGGCGGCTCGCCTCCAGCGCGGCCTCGGTCTCGCCGAGCCGGGCCTTGAGGCGGCGGGTCTCGCTCTCGGCGGCCGAGACGCGGGCGGCGGCGTCCGCCCGGACGCCGTCGATCTCCGCCTGGGCGCGGCGCAGGGCGGCCTCGCCGCGCTTGACGTCGCTCTGCGCGCTGCGGAGCTTGCGCTGAAGCGATTCGGCTTCCTTGCGGGCCGCCTCCAGCTCGGAGCGCAGCCGCTCCGTCTCCACGCGGGTGTGCGCGCGGGCCTCCGCCAGCTCTTCGCGCAGCCGCTCCAGTTCGCGCCGGCCCGCCTCGTCGGCGCGCTCGGCGTCCGCGCGCTGCACCTCCTCGCCCGCGGCGGCGACCAGCTTGACCCAGCCGGTGGGGCGCAGCACGTACGCCGCCGCCGCCACGTCGACCGGGTCGGCGGCGGCGGGCGGCACGCCCGACTCGACGGCCGCGGCCAGCTCCGGCTGGGCGGTCCGCAGCCGATCGCCGATGCGCTGCCGGAACAGCGCGTCGCCCTCCAGGGCGGCGGCCATCGCGTTGCCCGCGAACCGGGCCCGCCGGGAGGGGGTGAACCGGGCGTACTGGCGAAGCTGCGACGGCAGCTCGGGGACCGTCAGACCGCCGAACGCCTCGGAGACGAGCGCGACCACCCGGCGCCGTACCGCCTCGGGCAGCGGGCGGTCGAGCGCCTCGGCGGCGTCACCGGCCGCGCCGGCCGACTCAGCGCCGCTTGCGGGCTGCGCCACGATCCGTCACCCCACTACCCGTCCGTTCTGACTCTGCCGGGCCGCCCGTCGTCCCGGGCCCGCGCTCAGGAGCCGGCGCCCGGCCTGTCCACCAGCTCGATCTGGTCCACCGCGTTGCACCAGCGGCAGCGGACCGACTCGATGGTCTCACTGACCACCTCGCGCTCCTCCACCGTGGGTTCCCCCGCCAGGTCCAGATGGACGTACTCCACGACCTTCGAGGAGCGCGTCACGTCGAAGCGCGTCAGATTGCCGCAGAGCGTGCAGCGCCAACGGGTGTCGGCGGTCGGCTGGGGAACCGTCGTCATGGTGCCGTCCTTGTCATGGTCCGGTCGTTCCAGTGCTTCGACCCGCGGTGCGCCCTCGAACTGCGGGTGCCCCGGGAGCGGCCCGGGCACGCCCGTAACCCTACGGCCTCCGCGGTCCCGCCTGCGCGGACGGTGGGGAGCGGGGAGAGGGGTGCCCGCCCCGGCGAGGCGCTCTGTCCCGCTCGCGCCCTCTACGTCATGATCTGTGCGTGATCGATTGGCGTGGAGCGTTGCGGCGCACCGTCACCGGCCCCTCGGTGACGTACGGCGTCATCGGGGTGTGCGCGCTGGTCTTCGTCCTCGGCCCGGCCTCGGGCCTGCGGGCCTCGTACGGGAGCGGGGACGCCCTGATCACCGCGCAGAGCACGTACTTCCGGCGCTGGGGGGTGATCCCGGCGGACCTCCTGAGCGGTTCCCTCCCGGCGCTGCTCACCCCGCTCAGCGCCCTGTTCGTGCACGGCAACTGGCTGCACCTGCTGGGGAACATGCTGTTCCTCTTCGTCTTCGGCGCGATGGCCGAGGAGCGGATGGGGCACATCCGGTTCGGGGTGTTCTACGTGGTGTGCGGCTACCTCGCGCTGGCCGGTTACGCCCTGGCCCACGCGGACAGCGGGCAGACCCTGGTGGGGGCGTCGGGGGCGGTCTCGGGGGTCCTCGGCGCCTTCCTGTACCTCTTCCCCCGGGCGCGGGTGACCAGCCTCTTCCCGTTCCTGTTCTTCCTGCCGCTGCGCTTCCCCGCCTGGATCGTCCTGGTCTTCTGGTTCGCCCTCCAGTGGCTGGCGGCGCGCGGGGCGGGCAGCGGGCCCGGGGTCGCCTACCTCGCGCACCTCGTCGGGTTCGCGCTGGGGTTCCTGTACGCGTGGGCGCGCTACCGGGGCATTAGAGTGAAGGCTCCAGCAGCGGCCACCGAGGGAGAGGGACAGCCGTGATCACCGCGATCGTGCTCATCAAGACCAGCGTGGACCGCATCCCGGAGATCGCGGAGGCGATCGCCGCGCTCGACAGCGTGAGCGAGGTCTTCTCCGTCACCGGGACCTACGACCTGGTCGCCATGGTCCGCGTGCCCCGGCACGAGAACCTGGCCGACATCATCCCCGGCCGCATCAGCAAGATCCCCGGCGTCGTCGCGACGGACACGCACGTCGCGTTCCGCACGTACTCGCAGCACGACCTGGAAGCGGCCTTCGCGATCGGTCTCGACGCCTGACCGCCCCGCCCCACCGATTCACCCGAACGGGTGAGGCGGAATCAGCCACGGCGCGATCGCCGTCTCAGCCGCGGTCGGGCACGCAGCGCCCGTCCTCCGTGCGGTAGCTCCAGCGGGCGCCGTCCCTGACCAGTTCCCGCACGGCGCGGACGAAGCGGTCGACGTGCTCGTCGGGGGTGCCCGCGCCGAAGCTGACCCGGATCGCGTTGAGGGACCGCTCCCCCGGCCCGCCCTCCGGCGCCCCGCACTCCCCCGGCTCCTGCGGCGTCCCGCCCAGCAGGGTCCGGACCAGCGGGTGGGCGCAGAACAGCCCGTCGCGGACGCCGATGCCGTACTCGGCGGAGAGCGCCGCGGCGAAGTGCGAGCTGTTCCAGCCCTCCACGACGAAGGAGAGGACGCCGACGCGCGGGGCGTCGTCGCCGAACAGCGACAGCACCCGCACCTCGGGCACCTCGGCCAGCCCCTCCCGCACGCGGGCGATCAGCTCCTGCTCACGGGCCACGAGCGCGTCGAAGCCGGCCGCGGTGAGCGCCTCGCAGGCCGAGGCGATGGCGTAGGCGCCGATCACGTTCGGCGAGCCGGCCTCGTGGCGGGCCGCCGTGGTGTGCCAGGCGACCTCCACCCCGCCGTCGGCCCGCCGGGCCACCGTCCGCGACGCGCCGCCGCCCGCCAGGTACGGCTCGGCGTCCCGCAGCCAGTCGGCCCGCCCGGCCAGCACACCGGCCCCGAAGGGCGCGTACAGCTTGTGCCCCGAGAACGCCACCCAGTCCACGTCCAGGTCCGCCACGTCCACCGGGTGGTGCGGCGCCAGCTGGGCGGCGTCCAGCACGATCCGCGCGCCGTGCGCGTGCGCGGCGGCCGCCAGCTCCCGTACCGGCCACAGCTCGCCGGTCACGTTGGAGGCGCCGGTCACGCACACGAGGGCGGGGCCGTGGGGGTCCCGGCCGGCGAGGGCCCGCTCCAGCGTCTCCACGGCCCGGCCGGGGGTGCGGGGCGCGTCCAGGTACGTCACGCGGGCGTCGCGCCACGGCAGGAGCGAGGCGTGGTGCTCGGTCTCGAAGACGAACACCTCGCAGCCGGCCGGGAGGGCGTGCGCGAGCAGGTTCAGCGAGTCGGTCGTGGAGCGGGTGAACACGACCTGGTCGCCGGGGCGGCAGCCGAGGAACTCCGCGACCGTCCTGCGGCTGTTCTCGAACAGGTCCGTGGAGAGCTGCGACAGGTACCCGGCGCCCCGGTGGACGCTGCCGTAGTACGGCGCGTACGCGGCGACGTCGTCCCACACGCGCTGGAGCGCCGGGGCGCTGGCCGCGTAGTCCAGCGCGGCGTACACGGCCTCCCCGCCGGTGACGAGCGGCACGGTCACGTCCCGCCCGAGCACGGGCAGCGGCAGGGCGGCGGGGGCGGAGCACTCGGCGGAGGCGGGGGCGACGGAGGCGACAGCGACGGGGGCGGAGGCGACGGCGGTGTTCGGGTACGCGGACATGGCGGATTCTCCCGGCGAGGACAAGGCGAACGGAGGTGGAGGCCCACGGGGACGGCTCGACTGCCGTACCGCACGCGGGTGTTGCCTCGACGCGCGGCGACGACGGCCGCGCGGAGGAGGGGGAAGGGGCCGGAAGGGCCCTAGCGCATTCGCTTGCTCACGAGACTGCTCCCTCGGGACCAGGACCCCAGGGTGTGCAGGGGTCCGCGCTTGCCGCAGACCTCTCTGCCTGCGGCCTGGTCTTCACCCGGGGCACCCCGCCACGGACGGAGGGTTGCCGGACAGCGGGCCGGGGCCGTAGTCGCTGTCACTCATGACCTTGTCGAGCATCCTGCCACACCTACCCGGTCACCGCGCAAGACGGGGTCCGCACAGTGGACGGGTCCGCGGCGCGCACCCCGGGCGGGGCGGTGCCGCGGACCCGTGGAACCCACGCCCCGTCAGGGGACGTTCGCGCCCACGGCGTTCACGGGCGCCGGTCGCCGGACGGGGGGCCTTCGCGGTGGGCCGCCCGGCGCCGCCGCAGTTCCTCCAGCCATCCCCGCACCTGTTCGTCGTCGTGCAGGTACGGCTCCCCGGGCCCCGGCCGCAGGTCGATTCCGTGCAGGAGCCCCAGCGCCCACCAGGACGGTTCGTCCCACGCGAGCGCGTCGTCGGCGACCCGGCGCCCGGCCCACCGGTCGGCGGCCTCCCGGCTCACGCGCCCCTCGACCACGGCGGCCAGACACGCCTCGACCTCGTCCGGGTCCGGTCGGCGGTCACCGCTCACGGACCTCACCGCGTCCCGGACGGGGCCGGCGTCGATGGGGGCGGCACTAGCGGTTGCTGACCCGCACCCAGCGGTCCAGGGCGTCGCGGGCGGCGCCCGAATCGACGGACTCGGCGGCCTTCGCCATGCCGGCCCGCAACTGCTCGGCCAGCGGCGCGTCCGACGGGTCCAGCGCGACCAGCGCCGCCGCCGCGTTCAGCAGCACCGCGTCCCGCACCGGCCCGGTCTCGCCGGCCAGCAGACGGCGCGCCACGTCCGCGTTGTACGAGGCGTCGGCACCGCGCAGGGCCTCCACCGGGACCAGGTCGAGGCCCACGTCGCGCGGGTGGAAGACCTCCTCCCGGACGGTCCCGTCCCGCACGACCCACACCCGGGACCCGGCCGTCGTCGTCAGCTCGTCCAGCCCGTCGTCACCGCGGAACACCAGCGCCGACGAGCCGCGCTCGGCGAGCACCCCGGCGAGGATCGGCGCCATCCGGGCATCGGCCACCCCCGTCGCCTGGGCGCGGACCCGGGCCGGGTTGGTCAGCGGGCCCAGGAAGTTGAACGTCGTGCGGATGCCCAGCTCCTTGCGGGCGGCGGCGACGTGGCGGAGCGCCGGGTGGAACTTGACGGCGAAGCAGAACGTGATGCCCGCCTCCTCCGCCACCTCGGCGACCCGCTCCGGGGACAGCTCCAGGTTGACGCCGAGCTTCTCCAGGACGTCGGAGGCCCCCGACGCGGACGAGGCGGCGCGGTTGCCGTGCTTGACGACCTTCGCGCCCGTACCGGCGACGACGACCGCCGACATGGTGGAGATGTTGACGGTCTTCGCGCCGTCGCCGCCCGTGCCGACGATGTCGACCGACCGCCCCGGGACCTCGATGGTCCGGGCGTGGGCGTACATGGTGCGGACGAGGCCGGAGATCTCCTCCACGGTCTCGCCCTTGGCGCGCAGGGCCACCGCGAAGCCGGCGATCTGCGCGTCCGTGGCCTCCCCGCCGAGGATGCGCTCCATCGCCCACGCGGTCGTGTCCGCGTCCAGGTCCCGCCCCGAGAGCAGGGCGTCGAGGAGGACGGGCCAGGAGCGGCCCGCCGCGGTAGGTCCTCCAGCGGGTGGCACAGCGCTCATGGTCGCTCCTGGGTCCGTGACGGGTGGGACGGGACCAGCCTAGCGAGCCCCGGGGACGGCGAAGAGCCCCGTCCGACGATTGGACGGGGCTCTCGCCGTGGCGACCTTCAGGTCAGGTGATCAGTGGTGGCCGTGGCCCGCGCTGATCTCCTTGTACTCCTCGACCGTGGCCTTGGGGATCTGGTTCCCCTCGCCGTAGTAGCCCTTGCTGAGCTTCGAGCGGAGCTTCTCCTTGGCCGTCGGCTTGCGCTCGACGCCGTTCTCGTCGACCGTCGGGCCGATCTCGGCCGGGGCGTACTGCTCGTGCGCGGTGAGCGCGTGGAGCTGCGCCTGGCTGAGCGGCTCGTGGACCTCGACGAACTCACCGTGCGGCAGCCGCTTGATGATGCCGGTCTCGCGGCCGTGCAGCACCTTGTCGCGGTCGCGGCGCTGGAGGCCCAGGCAGATCCGCTTGGTGACGATGAACGCGAGGACCGGTCCGAGGAAGAAGAAGATCCGGACGAACCAGGTGACCGCGTTGATCGACAGGTGGAAGTAGGTGGCGACGATGTCGTTGCCACCGCCGATCAGCATGATCATGTAGCCGGTGACCCAGGCGACGCCGAGCGCCGTCCGCGTCGGGGCGTTGCGCGGGCGGTCCAGGATGTGGTGCTCGCGCTTGTCGCCGGTGATCCACGACTCGATGAACGGGTACGCCGCGATCGCCGCCAGCATCACGCCGAACAGGACCAGCGGGAGGAACACGCCCAGGACGAGCGTGTGGCCCCACAGGTTGATCTCCCAGCCGGGCATGGCGCGGATGAGGCCCTCGGCGAAGCCCATGTACCAGTCGGGCTGGGCGCCGGTGGACACCATGTCCGGGCGGTACGGGCCGAGCGCCCACACCGGGTTGATGGTGAACATGCCGGCGATGGCCGCGATGACGCCGAAGACCAGGAAGAAGAAGCCGCCGGCCTTGGCGATGTAGACCGGCATGAACGGCATGCCGACCACGTTCTTGTTCGTCCGGCCGGGGCCCGCGAACTGCGTGTGCTTGTGGTAGAAGACCAGGATCAGGTGGGCCACCACGAGGCCGAGCATGATGCCCGGCAGCAGCAGGATGTGGATCGAGTAGAACCGGGCGACCATGTCGTGGCCGGGGAACTCGCCGCCGAAGAGGAACATCGACAGGTACGTGCCCACGATCGGCACGGACAGGATCGCGCCCTGCGTGAAGCGCACACCGGTGCCGGAGAGCAGGTCGTCCGGGAGCGAGTAGCCGGTGAAGCCGGTGAACATGCCCAGGACGAACAGCAGGAAGCCGAACAGCCAGTTGATCTCGCGCGGCTTGCGGAACGCGCCGGTGAAGAAGACGCGCATCATGTGCACGAACATGCCGGCGATGAAGATCAGCGCCGCCCAGTGGTGGATCTGACGGATCAGCAGGCCACCGCGGACGTCGAAGCTGATGTCCAGGGTCGAGGCGTACGCCTCCGTCATCCGGACGCCGTGCATCGGCACGTACGAGCCGTGGTACACGACCTCGTTCATGCTCGGGTGGAAGAACAGCGTCAGGTACACACCCGTGAGGATGATGATCAGGAAGCTGTAGAGGCAGATCTCGCCCAGCATGAAGGACCAGTGGTCCGGGAAGATCTTGCGCATGTTGGCCTTGGCCAGGGAGTAGATCCCGAGCCGGCCGTCCGCCCAGTCGGCCACCCGCTCACCGGCGGGCGCCTTCCGCTTGTCGTGTGCGGTACTCATCCGCGCTCCCAGAATGCAGGACCGACCGGCTCCTCGAAGTCGCCGAGCGCCTCGAGGAAGCCCTTGTCATTGACGCCGATCCGCAGCTGCGGGAGGGCGTGACCGGCAGGGCCGAAGATGACGCGGGCGCCGTCGGAGAGGTCGAAGGTGGACTGGTGGCACGGGCAGAGGACGTGGTGGGTCTGCTGCTCGTACAGGGAGATCGGGCAGCCCACGTGGGTGCAGATCTTGGAGAACGCGACGATGCCGTCGTGGGACCACTCCAACTCGCGCTTGTCCTTGATGTCCTCCGGCTGGATCCGGACGATCATCAGGGCATCCTTGGCGATCTTGTTGTTGAAGTCGTGGTCTTCCTCGCTCAGGCCCTCCGGCATGGCGAAGGTGAGCGAGCCCACCGCGACGTCCTCGGGACGCAGCGGCTCGTGCGTGTTCATGTTGATGAGCTGCTTGCCCTTGCCCCAGGACGTGTGGAAGAGCTTCTTCTCGGGCAGCGGGCCCAGCTCGCGCAGCAGCACGACACCGGAGAGCGGCACCATGGCCAGCGCGCCGAACATGGTGTTGCGGATCAGCTTGCGCCGGCCGAGCGCGGACTCCTTGGCGCCCTGGGCGAAGTCGGCCATGATCTTGGCCTTGACCTCCGGCGCCGCCTCGATCGGGTGGCGGTCGTCGGCGATCTCCACGTCCGACATCAGCGTGCGGGCCCAGTGGACCGCGCCGGCGCCGATGCAGAAGAGGGCGAGGCCCAGCGTCAGGCCGAGCGACAGGTTGGTCGCGCTCACGTGGCCGAGCGGCCACACGTACACGATCTTGTCGACCGGGAAGATCACGAACGAGGCGATGAAGCCGACCGTGGCCAGCATCGAGATCGTGAAGAGCAGGGCGACCGTGCGCTCCGAGCGCTTGGCGGCCCGCTCGTCGATGTCCTGGATGCGGGGCTTGTGGGGCGGCAGCCCCGGGTTGGCGAACGGGTTCTCGGCTAGCGCCTTGCCGTGCGCGGTGTCCTGCTCGTGCAGGCTCTCTTCGGAAATCTCTTGGCTACTCATGACTTCTTGGCCTTAGCGGTGTGGGCCGCGACCCAGACGGCGACAGCGATCAGCGAACCCAGCCCGAAGATCCAGCCGAACAGGCCCTCGCTGACCGGTCCGAGGCCGCCCAGCGCGAAGCCGCCGGGGGTCGGCGTCTCCTCACCGTTCACGGCCTTGATGTACGCGATGATGTCCTTCTTCTCCTTCTCCGGCATCGTCGTGTCGGGGAAGGAGGGCATGTTCTGCGGGCCGGTCTGCATGGCCTCGTAGATGTGCTTCTCGCTGACGTCGTCGAGGCTCGGTGCGTACTTGCCCTTGGTGAGCGCGCCACCCTCGCCGGTGAAGTTGTGGCACTGGGCGCAGTTGTTGCGGAAGAGTTCGCCACCCCTGGCGACGTCCGCGCCTTCCACGCTGTACTGCTTCTCGGTGGGGGTGATCGGACCGGCACCGAGCGACGCGATGTACGCCGCGAGCTGGTCGATCTGGGCCTGCGTGTAGATGTTCTTCTTCCGCGGGACCTGGGCGCCCGGCTGCTGCGCGGGCATGCGGCCGGTGCCGACCTGGAAGTCGACGGCGGCGGCGCCCACGCCGACCAGGGACGGGCCGTCGGAGGTGCCCTGACCGCCGGTGCCGTGGCAGCTGGCGCAGCCGACGGTGTAGAGCTTCTTGCCCTCCTCGATGGCGAGGGACTGGGCGGTCTCGTCGGCCTGTGCCGTGCTCGCGGGCGCGAACGCGGCGTACAGCCCCCCGGTGGCCGCCAGCGCGAGAAGTAGGACGACGACCGCCGCCAGCGGATGGCGTCGTCGTGCGGAGAGCTTTTTCACGGATTACCCCGGTGTCAGGATCTTCTGCGTCGATGCTTGCTGGAAGTCGGGCCTGGCCCGATTACTTGATCATGTAGATCGTGGCGAAGAGGCCGATCCAGACGACATCGACGAAGTGCCAGTAGTAGGACACGACGATGGCGGCGGTTGCCTGCTCGTGAGTGAACCGCCTCGCGGCGTACGTCCGGCCGAGGACCAGCAGGAACGCGATGAGGCCACCCGTCACGTGGAGGCCGTGGAAGCCGGTGGTCAGGTAGAACACCGAGCCGTACGGGCCGGAGGAGAGGGACATGCCCGCCTCCTTGACCAGCTCGGTGTACTCGAGGACCTGGCCGCCGATGAAGATCGCGCCCATGATGAACGTCACGATGAACCAGGCGCGCAGCTTCTTCACGTCGCCGCGCTCGGCGGCGAAGACGCCGAGCTGGCAGGTGAGGGAGGAGAGCACCAGGATCGTGGTGTTGGTCGCCGAGAACGGGAAGTTCAGGTGGCCCGCCTGCTCGGACCAGTATTCGGCACCCGTTACCGATCGCAGGGTGAAGTACATCGCGAAGAGGGCCGCGAAGAACATCAGCTCGGAACTCAGCCAGATGATGGTTCCGACGCTGGTGAGGTTCGGTCGATTGACCGACGGGTGCGCGTGCCCGGTATCTACTGTCGTTGCTGTCGCCACGACCGACATTATGTCGGTCGCTTATCCCGCCCTCACTCCGGGGGGTGCCGTTCGGAGTGTCCCGGCCCTCCCCGGGCGCCGCGACCGCACCCGAACGGCCCATCGTGGACGCGTCCGAAGCGGTGACGGGACGGTGTTGACGGGCTGTGGGACGGAGTAGCATCCGCCGCATCGGTTACCGAGCACTGCCACGTACGAACTCGGAGGAACCATGCAGCCCCACGCCACCGTACTGGTCTACAGCGATGACGCGAACACCCGCGCGCAGGTGCGGCTGGCGGCCGGGCGGCGCCCCGCGGCCGACGTTCCCCCGGTCGAGTACGTCGAGTGCGCGACGCTGCCGGCGGTCCTGGAGGAGCTGGGCGGGGGCGGTGTCGACGTGTGCGTGCTGGACGGCGAGGCCGTTCCGGCGGGCGGGATGGGCGTGTGCCGGCAGATCAAGGACGAGGTCTTCGACTGCCCGCCGGTGCTGCTGCTGATCGGACGGCCGCAGGACGCGTGGTTGGCGACGTGGAGCCGGGCCGACGCGGCGGTGACGCTGCCGGTGGACCCCGCGGAGCTGGCGGAGGCCCTGGCGGCGCTGCTGCGCAGCCGCCTGTCCGTGGAGGCCTGACCTCCGCCCCTTCCCGCACCGGTGCCGGGGCCCCGGCTACAGCGGCTGGGGCCGCAGCCGGGCGGGGGCGGTGCCCTCGCGGGCGTCGGCGTGGACGGCGCTGCCCCGGCGCCACTGGTCCCAGGGCAGGTTCCAGTCGCCGAAGCCGTTGCCGAACGGGGTCATCTCCTCGCCCTGGCTGTTGACGACCTCGACGATGTCGCCGCGCCGGATGTTCTCGAAGAACCAGGCGGCGTTGCCGGTGGACATCCCGACGCAGCCGTGGCTGACGTTGGCGTACCCCTGCGAACCGACCGACCAGGGCGCGGCGTGGACGTACTCGCCGCTCCAGGTGACGCGGGTCGCGTAGTGGACGGGCAGGTCGTACGCCTCGCTGCTGTCCGCCGCGATGCCGACCGTGGTGCTGCGCATCCGGACGAACGGCTGCTTCTCCAGCACCACCTTGACGCCGTTGCGCGTGGCGAAGCCGGGCTTGCCGGTCGTCACCGGAATGGTGTTGATCACTTCACCGTTGCGCTTGACGACCATGTGGTGGGTGGACGCGTCGGCGATGGCCTCGACGCGGTCGCCGATGTCGATGCGGAGCGGGGCGGTCGCCGTGCCGTAGAGGCCGTGGGCGACGGGGGCGCCGGCGAGGCGGCTCGTCAGGGTGACGGAGGCGCCGGCGGGCCAGTACTCCTTGGGCCGGAAGTGGAGCTCCTTGGCGTCGACCCAGTGCCAGGCGCCGACGACGGCGGGGGTGGAGCGGACCTCCAGGGCGCGCTCGACGGCCGCGCGGCCCTCCTGGGAGGTGACGGGGGCGCTCAGGGTCGCCGTGAGGGGCTGTCCGACGCCGTACTTGCCCGCCTCCGGCCCGAAATCCACCTTCAGGAGCTTCTTGGCCCGCGCCGTCCGGAACGTCAGCGTACGGACGCCCGGTGCCCCGTCGTCGTCCTCCGTGGCGACCCTGACGGTGTAGCGGGCGTCGGCGGCGAGCGGGCGGGTGGAGCGCCAATCGGTGCCGTCGGCGGAGAGCTCGCCCGCCAGGCGGCGCCCGGCCCCGTCGACGGCGGTGACGTCCGTGATCCGGGCGTCGTCGTCCGTGGCGGTGACGGTGAGGGGCTTGCCGAGGGGGACCTCGCGGTCCTCGGCGAAGCCGGCGAGGGCCACCTGCCGGGTGGCGTCGTAGGGCCGCGCGGAGAGCGGGTGGCCGTCCGGTCCTCCGCAGCCGGCCACGCCGGCGACCGTGGTGACGGCCAGCAGGGAGCAGCTGAGGGCGATGCGGAGGCTCGGCGTGTGGCTCATAGCCACACCGTAGGAACGGCGGTCGGGGGCGGCACTCCGGATGGGTGCAAAAGAGGGACCCGGCGGCCTCTTCCCGGAGGCCGCCGGGTCCCTTCACCCCTACGGGTGACTACTGGTTCTGGTTCTCGCCCCGGTAGTACTCGAAGACCCAGCCCCAGATGCCGATCAGGATGATCGGCAGGGAGAAGAACATCAGCCACCAGTCGAGGGCGACGCCGAGGAAGGCGAACGCGCCACCGATGGCCAGGGAGAGCGGCTGCCAGCTGTGCGGCGAGAAGAAGCCGAGCTCACCGGCCTCGTCCGCGACGTCGGCCTCCTTGTCGTCCTGCGCCATGGCGTCCACGCGCCGGGCCGTGAAGGCCAGGTAGTAGCCGACCATGATCGCCAGGCCGAAGGCCATGAACAGCGCGGTGGTGCCGACCGGCTCCTTCGACCACAGGCCGTACAGGACGGCCATGGCCAGGATGAAGAAGCTCAGCCAGATGAACATCTTGCCCTGGATCTTCACTTGCCGGCCTCCTTGCCGCCGACCAGCGCGGTGTGCTCGCGGCCCTGGTTCTCGAGCTGGTCGATCGCGGCGATCTCAGGGTGGTGCAGGTCGAACGCCGGGGATTCGGAGCGAATGCGCGGCAGCGTGAGGAAGTTGTGGCGCGGCGGCGGGCAGGACGTGGCCCACTCCAGCGACCGGCCGTAGCCCCACGGGTCGTCGACCTCGATCTTCTTGCCGTACTTGGCGGTCTTCCAGACGTTGTAGAAGAACGGCAGGATCGACATGCCGAGCAGGAACGAGCTGATCGTGGAGATCGTGTTCAGCGCGGTGAAGCCGTCCGCGGCCAGGTAGTCCGCGTAGCGGCGGGGCATGCCCTCGGCGCCCAGCCAGTGCTGGACGAGGAACGTGCCGTGGAAGCCGATGAACAGCGTCCAGAAGGTGATCTTGCCGAGGCGCTCGTCCAGCATCTTCCCGGTGAACTTCGGCCACCAGAAGTGGAATCCGGCGAACATCGCGAACACCACGGTGCCGAAGACGACGTAGTGGAAGTGCGCGACGACGAAGTACGAGTCGGAGACGTGGAAGTCCATCGGCGGCGACGCCAGGATCACACCGGTCAGGCCACCGAAGGTGAAGGTGACCAGGAAGCCGATCGTCCAGAGCATCGGCGTCTCGAAGGACAGCGAGCCCTTCCACATGGTGCCGATCCAGTTGAAGAACTTCACACCGGTCGGGACCGCGATCAGGAAGGTCATGAAGGAGAAGAACGGCAGCAGCACACCGCCGGTGACGTACATGTGGTGCGCCCACACCGTCACGGACAGGCCGGCGATCGCGATGGTCGCGGCCACGAGGCCGATGTAACCGAACATCGGCTTGCGGCTGAAGACCGGGACGATCTCGGAGACGATGCCGAAGAACGGCAGCGCGATGATGTACACCTCTGGATGGCCGAAGAACCAGAAGAGGTGCTGCCAGAGCAGGGCACCGCCGTTGGCCGAGTCGAAGATGTGCGCGCCGAACTTGCGGTCGGCCTCCAGCGCGAAGAGCGCCGCGGCCAGGACCGGGAAGGCGAGCAGGACCAGGACACCGGTCAGCAGCACGTTCCAGGTGAAGATCGGCATGCGGAACATCGTCATGCCGGGGGCGCGCATGCAGATGATGGTGGTGATGAAGTTGACCGAGCCGAGGATCGTGCCGAAGCCGGAGAAGGCCAGACCCATGATCCACATGTCGGCGCCGACCCCCGGCGAGCGGACGGCGTCCGACAGCGGGGTGTAGGCGAACCAGCCGAAGTCGGCGGCACCCTGCGGGGTGAGGAAGCCGGCCACGGCGATGATTGAGCCGAACAGGTAGAGCCAGTAGGCGAACATGTTCAGCCGCGGGAACGCCACGTCGGGCGCGCCGATCTGCAGCGGCATGATCCAGTTCGCGAATCCGGCGAACAGCGGCGTCGCGAACATCAGCAGCATGATCGTGCCGTGCATCGTGAACGCCTGGTTGAACTGCTCGTTCGACATGATCTGCGTGCCGGGGCGGGCCAGTTCGGCGCGCATGAACAGCGCCAGCAGACCGCCGATGCAGAAGAAGACGAACGAGGTGACCAGGTAGAGCGTGCCGATCGTCTTGTGGTCGGTGGTGGTCAGCCACTTCACGACGCGGTTGCCGGGCTGCTTGCGCCGGACGGGCAGCTCGTTCTGGTACGGCTCCTTCGAGCCGTCAGCTGCCGTGGCGGCACCCTGAGGTTCGTTGAGGATGCTCACAGTTGGTTCTTCTCCGCATTCCTGGCCGGGTCCGTCTGCTCAATGCCCGACGGGATGTAGCCGGTCTGCCCCTTCTCGGCCAGCTCCTTGAGGTGCTGCTGGTAGCGCTCCGGGGAGACGACCTTGACGTTGAAGAGCATCCGGGAGTGGTCGACGCCGCACAGTTCGGCGCACTTGCCCAGGAAGGTGCCCTCCCGGGTGGGGGTCACCTCGAAGGCGTTGGTGTGGCCCGGGATGACGTCCTGCTTCATCAGGAAGGGGACCACCCAGAAGGAGTGGATGACGTCGCGGGAGGTCAGGACGAACCGGACCTTCTCCCCCTTCGGCAGCCACAGCGTCGGGCCCGGGTTGCCGGTCTGCGGGTTCCGCGTCCCCGGGACGCCGACGTCGTGGACGCCCTCGGCACCGGCGGGGAACTGCTTCTGCCACTTGTCCGGAATGGCACCGAGCTCCGGGGAGGGCTCGGCGCCCGTGGTGGCGTCGCCGTCCACGTTCTCGATGTAGTTGAAGCCCCAGCTCCACTGGTAGCCGACCACGTTGATCGTGTGGGCCGGCTTGTCGGAGAGGGCGAGGAGCTTGGACTCGTCACGCGCGGTGAAGTAGAAGAGCACCGAGACGATGATGAGCGGGGTCACCGTGTACAGCGCCTCGATGGGCATGTTGTACCGGGTCTGCGGAGGAACCTCGACCTTGGTGCGGCTGCGCCGGTGGAAGATGACGCTCCACAGGATCAGGCCCCACACGAGCACGCCCGTGGCGAGCGCTGCCGCCCACGAGCCCTGCCAGAGGGAGAGGATCCGCGGGGCCTCCTCCGTCACCGGGGTGGGCATACCGAGGCGAGGGAAGTCCTCCCAGTTGTACGAGCAACCGGAGGCGGTAGCCAGGATCAGGCCCGCAGTCAGCACCTGCGGCAGCTTCCGCCGCATCGGGCGCCGCGACGAGCGGTCGGAGCCGTTGGGACTCACGTAGCGCCTTCCCGAGAGTCTCGCCCGCGGCTCGGCTGCGGCCGTCTCGCTGGTCGGTCGCCGCCCTGACGCGGGCAGGGGTTTGGATGTTTATGCGGACCAAACCCTACTGGACGCTATCCGGGGTCGCGCGGGGAGGGTGCCCAACGCGCCGCCGGGCCCCTCTTTCGGGTTGGGGGCGCAGGTCGCGGGCCCGTCACCCGGTCCGGTGGGGGTGCGGAGTTAGCGTTGCCACGTGGCCTACTTCGACGTCGCTTCCTCCGCTCCCCTCCACCCCGTCGCCCGTCAGGCGCTCCAGGCGTCCCTCGACGAGGGGTGGGCCGATCCCGCGCGCCTGTACCGGGAGGGGAGGCGCGCCCGCCTGCTGCTGGACGCCGCGCGGGAGGCGGCGGCGGAGGCGGTGGGGTGCCGGCCGGACGAGCTGACGTTCACTCCTTCGGGGACGCACGCGGTCCACTCGGGCATCGCCGGCGCCCTCGCGGGACGGCGCCGGGCGGGCCGGCACCTGGTGGTGTCGACGGTGGAGCACTCGTCGGTGCTGCACGCGGCGGACGCGCACGAGGCGGCGGGCGGGGCGGTGACGCGGGTGCCGGTGGAGCGGTCCGGGGCGGTGGCCCCGGAGGCGTACGCGGGGGCGCTGCGCGACGACACGGCGCTGGCGTGCCTGCAGTCCGCCAACCACGAGGTGGGGACGGTGCAGCCGGTGGCGCGGGCGGCGGAGGCGTGCCGGGCGGCGGGGGTGCCGCTGCTGGTGGACGCGGCGCAGTCGCTGGCGTGGGGTCCGGTGGAGGGGGACTGGTCACTGCTGGCGGCGAGCGCCCACAAGTGGGGCGGTCCGGCGGGGGTCGGGCTGCTGGCGGTGCGCAAGGGGGTGCGGTTCGCGCCGCAGGGGCCGGCGGACGAGCGGGAGTCGGGGCGGTCGGCCGGGTTCCCGAACCTCCCGGCGATCGTGGCGGCGGCGGCGTCGCTGCGGGCCGTGCGGGCCGAGGCGGCGGCGGAGGCGGAGCGGCTGCGGGAGCTGGTGGAGCGGATCCGGGCGCGGGTGGCGGAGTCGGTGCCGGAGGTGGAGGTGGTGGGCGACCCGGTGCGGCGACTGCCCCACCTGGTGACGTTCTCCTGCCTGTACGTGGACGGGGAGGCGCTGCTGCACGAGCTGGACCGGTCCGGTTTCTCGGTTTCGTCCGGTTCGTCGTGTACGAGTTCGACGCTGACGCCCAGCCACGTCCTGCGCGCGATGGGGGTGCTGTCGGAGGGGAACGTCCGCGTCTCGCTGCCGACGGGGGTGGCGGAGGCGGACGTGGAGCGGTTCCTGGAGGTGCTGCCGGGGGTGGTGGCGGGGGTGCGGGAGCGGCTCGGGGCGCCGGCGGCCGGGGCCGCGGGGACGGCCGGCGGGGGCGGCGAACTGGTCGTGGACGCGCTGGGGAAGCGGTGTCCGCTGCCGGTCATCGAGCTGGCGAAGGCGATCGGCCGCGTGCCGGTCGGCGGGACGGTGCGGGTGCTCGCGGACGACGCGGCGGCGCGGCTGGACATCCCGGCGTGGTGCGGGATGCGGGGCCAGGAGTACGTGGGCGAGGAGCCGGCGGACGGGGGTTCGGCCCACGTGGTCCGCCGGCTCGCGTGAGGCGCCCGGCTACCCGAGGTGGGCCTGGACCTCGGCGGCGGCCTCGTCGCCGTACGCCTTGGTGAAGCGCTCCATGAAGTGGGCGCGGCGCAGGGTGTACTCCTGCGTGCCGAGGGTCTCGATGACCAGGGTGGCCAGCATGCAGCCGACCTGGGCGGCGCGCTCCAGGCCGACGCCCCAGGACAGGCCGGAGAGGAAACCGGCGCGGAAGGCGTCGCCGACGCCGGTCGGGTCGACCTTGGCCTCCTCCTCGGGGCAGCCGACCTCGAAGGCGGGCTCGCCGGCGCGCTCGACGCGCACGCCGCGGGCGCCGAGGGTGGTGACGCGGTGGCCGACGCGGCCGAGGATCTCCTCGTCGCTCCAGCCGGTTTTGGCCTCGATCAGGCCCTTCTCGTACTCGTTGGAGAAGAGGTAGGTGGCGCCGTCGAGGAGGGTGCGGATCTCCTCGCCGTCCATGCGGGCGATCTGCTGGGAGAAGTCGGCGGCGAAGGGGATGCCGCGCGTCCGGCACTCCTCGGTGTGGCGGAGCATCGCCTCGGGGTCGTCGGCGCCGACGAGGACCAGGTCGAGGCCGCCGACGCGGTCGGCGACGGCCTTGAGCTCGATGAGCCGGGCCTCGCTCATGGCGCCCGTGTAGAACGAGCCGATCTGGTTGTGGTCGGCGTCGGTGGTGCAGACGAAGCGGGCCGTGTGGAGGACCTCGGAGATCCGCACGGATTCGGTGTCCACGCCGTGCCGGTCGAGCCAGGCGCGGTACTCGTCGAAGTCGGAGCCGGCGGCGCCGACGAGGATCGGGCGGGTGCCCAGCTGCCCCATGCCGAAGCAGATGTTCGCGCCGACGCCTCCCCTGCGGACGTCGAGGTTGTCGACGAGGAAGGAGAGGGAGACCGTGTGCAGCTGATCGGCGACGAACTGGTCGGCGAATCGGCCGGGGAAGGTCATGAGGTGGTCGGTGGCGATGGAGCCGGTGACTGCGATGCGCACGGCGGGATGCTCCTGCGGGGAGACAGCATGGACAGTTCACGCTACCGGGTCACGGGGCGACCGCGAAGAGGAGAAACTACCCGATAGTAGGTCTTCTCGGTCGGGGCCGGCGTGCGTACGGTGCCGGTATGGCGAACCACATCACGTCGCGTGAGCGGCCGGAGCCCGAGTTCACCCTGGCGGAGTTGCGCGGGGACTGCGCGCGGATGGCGCCGCACTGGCCGGCCCCGGCGGACGCCGCGCCCGCGCCCGTACCGCCGTCGCTGATCCACGGGGTGGTGGTGGAGCCCGCGTCCGTCCGGCTGGTCGCCGCCACCGCCGAGTACGGCGCCTGACGCCCGCACGGCGTACGGAACCGCTCGCCCGTCCGCTCCGTCCCACCCGTGTCTCCCGTCAGGCGGGGGTGCGAGTGATGACGTGGACCGACGAAGGAGCGTTGCGGTGAGCGAGACGGAGAACAGCACGGACACGGGCCCCGGCCGCAGGCGGCGGCCGTTCGCCGTCGCCCTGGTGGCGGCGGTGCTGGCGGCGGGGGGCGGAACGTACCTGGCGGTGGACCGGTCGGGCGGCGGCACGGCCGCGGCCCCGGCGGAGGGACGCGGCACAGGGCCCGCCCTGTCGCCCTCCCCCGGCGGCACGTCCCCGGGCGTCGCGCCGGGCGAGCCGGACCCGGGCGGCGACGACCCGTACCGCCTGGTGGGCACGCTGCCGAAGGCGCCGGAGACGGCGCACGCCTACCGGATGCGGGTGAAGGTCACGGAGGCGGACGTGGCCCGGCTGGCGAAGGCACTGAACGTCCCCGGCACGCCGGTGAAGGGCCCCGTCGGATGGCGCGTCGGCCCCCGGCACAGCGAGGGGCTGGGGCACTCGCTCGACGTGTACGAGAGGGGCGAGTGGCGGTACGAGGCGCAGGGACCGCTCACCGACAACTGCCCCCGCGGCAAGCGGTGCAAGGCCGACCCGACCGACAGGCCGGTGAGCGACGAGGAGGCGCGGCGGGCCGCCGCACCCCTGATGAAGGCGCTCGGCCTCGCGGACGCCGACGTGACCTTGGCCACCAGCGGGGCGGACCGCCTGGTGACCGCCGCTCCCCGGGTCGACGGGCTGCCGACCCGGGACTGGGAGACGGTCTTCACCGTGGACGACGGCGAGGGCGTGACCTACGCGGAGGGGCGGCTGGCCGCGTTCGTACGAGGGGGGACGTACCCGGTGATCAGCGCCGGGCAGGCGCTTCGGGAGCTGAACGAGACCGTCCGGGCGATGTGGCCGAGGGGCGGCACGGGCGACTGCGCGACGCCCGCCCCGCTGGACGGGACCGGGGCGGCGAAGGAGCGGGCCGGGGCGGACCCGAGCGGGCCGTGCGAGCCGAGGACGGACCTCCCGAAGGCCGAGAAGGAGTCCGTGACCACCATCCGCACGGTCACGCTCGGGCTGTCGGGGGTGACGGGGAAGACCGGGGAGACGCTGGCCCCGTCCTGGCTGTTCGAGGGGGAGCGGGACGGAAAGCCCCACCGGTTCGACTACCCGGCGGTGCCGCTGGAGCGGCTGTTCCCGAAGCCGGAGAAGCCGGAGGCGATGTGGTCGGAGCCGTACGTCAAGCCGTACGCGCCGCAGGACCGGCGGCTGCGGCTGTCGTTCGGCGGCGGGGCGTGCAGTTCGTACCTGGTACGGGCGGAGGAGACCACCACGCAGGTGCGGCTGCGGCTGTTCGAGATCCCGGACGGGGCGGGGGCGTGCCCTTCGATCGCGCTGTCGGTGAGCGCGACGGTCGTCCTGGAGGAACCGGTCGGTGACCGTGCCGTGGTGAGCGCCGTGACCGGCAAGCCGCTGCCCCGACAGAAGGGCGCGACATGGTGACGCGGTGACGCGGTGACGCGGTGACGCGGTGACGCGGTGACGCGGTGACGCGGTGACGCGGCGGCCCCCGGACCGGGAGGTCCGGGGGCCGCCGCCCGCGTCACGGGCGAGGAACTCGCCGGCGGGTCAGCTGAAGGAGTCGCCGCAGGCGCAGGAGCCCGTGGCGTTCGGGTTGTCGATCGTGAAGCCCTGCTTCTCGATCGTGTCGACGAAGTCGATGGAGGCGCCACCGAGGTACGGGGCGCTCATGCGGTCGGTGACGACCTTGACGCCGCCGAAGTCCTTGACGACGTCACCGTCGAGCGAGCGCTCGTCGAAGAAGAGCTGGTAGCGCAGGCCGGAGCAGCCACCCGGCTGAACGGCGACGCGGAGCGCCAGGTCGTCGCGGCCTTCCTGGTCGAGCAGGGCCTTGACCTTGGCCGCGGCGGCGTCCGTGAGGATGATGCCGTCACTGACAGTGGTCTTCTCGTCCGATACGGACATCTGCTTCTCTCCCGGGTTGTTCGGAGACTGCTTGCCGACGGTTCCAACCGGCGGGGTCGCCGATTCATTCCGGGCCGCGCCCGGTCCTTCTCCTTCATGCTCGCACACCGCCGCGCGCGCAAGCACCGAGCCGTGGAGAGCGAATTCGTCACATCGACACTATGGACATCGTCAACGTGACGTGAACCGGTTATGATAGATAGCGTCAATTAGACGAAAAGGCTCAGTAGAAAGGGTGCGTGACGTGACCACCGCCCAGCCCCTGGATGTCCAGCCGACGCCGCTCGCCCTGCTGCTGCTCGGCCGCGAGGCCGACCCCAAGAGCGAGCGGGGCGTCGAGTGCCCCGGCGACCTCCCCTCGCCGTCCGACCCGGACCTGGTGGAACGCGCCCGCGCCGCCAAGGCGAAGCTCGGGGACAAGGTCTTCGTCCTCGGCCACCACTACCAGCGTGACGAGGTCATCCAGTTCGCGGACGTCACGGGCGACTCCTTCAAGCTCGCCCGTGACGCGGCCGCCCGGCCCGAGGCGGAGTACATCGTCTTCTGCGGCGTGCACTTCATGGCCGAGTCGGCGGACATCCTGACCGGCGACGACCAGAAGGTCGTCCTGCCGGACCTGGCCGCGGGCTGCTCCATGGCCGACATGGCCACCGCCGAGCAGGTCGCCGAGTGCTGGGACGTGCTGACGGAGGCGGGCGTCGCGGACGTGACCGTGCCGGTCTCGTACATGAACTCCTCCGCCGACATCAAGGCGTTCACCGGCAAGCACGGCGGCACGATCTGCACCTCGTCCAACGCCGAGCGTGCCCTGAACTGGGCCTTCGAGCAGGGCGAGAAGGTCCTCTTCCTGCCCGACCAGCACCTGGGCCGCAACACCGCCGTCCGCGACCTGGGCATGTCCCTCGACGACTGCGTCGTCTACAACCCGCACAAGCCGAACGGCGGGCTGACCGCCGAGGAGCTGCGCGACGCGAAGATGATCCTGTGGCGCGGCCACTGCTCCGTGCACGGCCGGTTCTCGCTGGACTCGGTCAACGAGGTCCGCGAGCGCATCCCCGGTGTCAACGTGCTGGTGCACCCGGAGTGCCGGCACGAGGTCGTCGCCGCCGCCGACCACGTGGGGTCGACCGAGTACATCATCAAGACCCTGGAGGCGGCGCCCGCCGGGTCGAAGTGGGCCATCGGCACGGAGCTGAACCTGGTGCGGCGGCTCGCGAACCGGTTCGCGGACGAGGGCAAGGAGATCGTCTTCCTCGACCGGACCGTCTGCTTCTGCTCCACCATGAACCGGATCGACCTGCCGCACCTGGTGTGGGCGCTGGAGTCGCTCGCCGAGGGCAACCTGGTCAACCGGATCCAGGTCGACCGCGAGACGGAGAGCTTCGCCAAACTGGCGCTGGAGCGGATGCTGGCGCTCCCGTGACCGCGCGGCGCGCACACGTCTGAGGGGCGCCCCCCGGTGCGGGGGGCGCCCCTCTCGTACGTGCCGCTCGCGCGGGGGCCCTACCTGGTGCCGGCCGTCTCCGGTTCGGCGGTCCCGGGCGGGGCCCCGGCCCCGTCCGCCTTCTTCGCCGCGCGCCTGGCGGCCCGGCGCTCCTTGCGGAGCTCCACCATCGCGTACAGCGTGGGCACCAGGAGCAGCGTCAGGAGCGTCGAGGTGATCAGGCCGCCGATCACCACGACCGCCAGGGGCTGGGCGATGAAGCCGCCCTCGCCCGTGATGCCGAGGGCCATCGGGACCAGGGCGCAGATCGTGGCCAGCGCCGTCATCAGGATCGGGCGGAGGCGGTGGCGACCGCCCTCGACGACCGCCTCGACCACGCCGAGGCCCTGCGCCCGGTACTGGTTGATCAGGTCGATCAGCACGATCGCGTTCGTCACCACGATGCCGATCAGCATCAGCAGGCCGATCATCGCCGGGACGCCCATCGCCGTGCCCGTGACGATCAGCAGGCCGATCGCGCCCGTCGCCGCGAACGGGACGGAGACCAGCAGGATCAGCGGCTGGACCAGGCTGCGGAACGTCGCCACCAGCAGCAGGAAGACGATCGCGATGGCCGCGAGCATGGCCAGGCCCAGGTTGGCGAACGCCTCCTCCTGGTCCTCCGAGACGCCGCCGATGGACGCGGTCGCGCCGTCCGGCAGGTCCAGGGCGTTGATCTTCGTCTGGAGTTCGGCGCTCACCGCGCCCGTGTTGTCGCCGGTCGGCTTCGCCGTGATCGTCGCGGCCCGCGAGCCGTCGATCCGGGTCATCGAGACCGGCCCGGGAACCAGCCGTACGTCGGCGATGTCACCCAGCTTGACCGGGCCGAGCGGAAGCTGCCGCAGCTCGGCGAGCGTACGGGCCGGGTCGGCCGACGTGATCACCACGTCCCGCTCGGTGTCGTTCAGGACCGCCTTGCCGGCCGGGGTGCCGCGGACCGCCTGGGCGACGGCCATGCCGAGCGCCGCGTCGCCGAACCCGGCGTCCGCCGCCTTCGCGGTGGCCCGGACCGAGATCCGCGGCACCGACTGCGCCAGGTCGCTCTGGACGTCGGTGACGTCGTCCAGCTCCGCCACCTCCGCCCGTACCGCCTCGGACGCCTCGCGCAGGGTCTTCGCGTCGGACGCCTTGACGACGACGCTCAGGTCCTGGTTGGCGAAGCCGTCGCCGGCGGCGATGGTCGTGTCGCCGATGCCGTCGAGCCGGCCCAACTCCTCGTCGATCCGGTCGTGGACCTCCTCGGACGACGCCGACTCCGCCAGCTTCACCTGGTACGACGCCTGGTTGGCGCCCGTGCCGCCGCCGAACGCGGCCATGAAGCCGGACGAGCCGACCGTCACCTGGTAGTCCTCGACCCCGTCGGCCGACGCCAGGACCTTCTCGACCTTCTTCGCCGCCGCGTCCATCGCGTCCAGGCTGGTGCCCGGCGGCAGCTTCTGCTTCACCGACAGCACGGCCTGCTCGCCCTGGTCAAAGAAGTTCGTCTTCAGCAGCGGCGCCATGCCGAACGTGCCGAGCAGGACGACGACCGCGATGGCCACGCTGGTGAGGCGGCGGCGCGTCGCGAACCGCAGCACCGGCACGTACATCCGCTGGAGGCGGCTGCGGGCCTCCTTCTCCTCGGCGGCGCGGCGCGCCTCCTCCGGGTCCTCCGACGTGCCCTTGGGGGCGCGCAGGAACCAGTACGACAGGACCGGCACCACGGTCAGCGACACGAGCAGCGACGCCAACAGGGCCGCCGTGACGGTCAGCGAGAACGATCCGAACAGCTCGCCCACCATGCCGCCGACCAGGCCGATCGGCAGGAACACGGCGACGGTGGTGAGCGTCGACGACGTGACGGCGCCCGCCACCTCGCGCACGGCCGTGAGGATCGCCGCCTGCCGCTCCTCGCCGTACCCCAGGTGCCGCTTGATGTTCTCCAGGACGACGATCGAGTCGTCGACGACCCGGCCGATGGCGATGGTCAGCGCGCCCAGCGTCAGCATGTTCAGCGACAGGTCGCGGCTCCACAGCACGAGCAGCGCGAGGACGACGGACAGCGGGATGGACACCGCCGTCACCAGCGTCGACCGGATCGACGCCAGGAACACCAGGATGACGAGGACCGCGAAGACCAGGCCGAGCGCGCCCTCCGTGGTGAGGCCTGAGATCGACTTGGCGACGGCCGGGCCCTGGTCGGAGACGACGGTCAGCTCGGCGCCCGCGCCCAGGTCGCGCCGCAGCTCCGGCAGCTTCTCCTCGACGGCCTCGGAGATGGCGACGGCGCTGCCGTCCTGGTCCATGGTCGCCATCACGGCGAGGCTCGGCCTGCCGTTGGTCCGGGTCAGGGAGGTCCGGGCGGACTCCTCCTGCTCGACGGTGGCGACGTCGCCGAGGCGGACCGCCTTGCCCTTGCCCGGGGCGGCCGGCGGGATGCGGAGCTCCTCGATCTGCTCCAGCGAGGTGAAGCCGCCGCCGACCTGCACGGTGCGGCTCTTGCCCCCTTCCGCGAACGAGCCCGCGGGGACGGTCGCGCCGCCCGCCCTGAGCGCGTCCGCGAGCTGCGGGACCGCCAGGCCGGCCGCGGCGAGCTTCCGGTCGTCGGGCGTGACGGAGACCTGGACGTCCTGGACGCCGCTGACGGAGACCTGGCCGACCCCGTCGATGTCCTCCAGGGCGGGGACGACGGTCCGCTCCAGCAGGTCGGCGAGGGCCTGCTGGTCCTTGCCGGTGGACGAGGCGGCGAGGACGACGGTCGGGATGTCGTCCGTCGAACCGGCGACCACCTGCGGGTCGACCCCCTCCGGCAGCAGGGGGCGGGCGCGGTTGACGGCCTGCTGGACGTCGGCGACGAGCTGCTTGGTGGACTCGTCGCCGTAGTCGAAGGTGGCCATGATCAGGGCGTTGCCCTCGCTGGCCGTGGAGGTGACGCCCTTGATGCCGTCGACGGCGTCGAGGGCGTTCTCGACGGGCTCGACGACCTGCTTCTCGACCACGTCGGGCGAGGCCCCCTGGTACGGCGCGATGACCGAGACCATGGGGAGTTCGATGGACGGCAGGAGCTGCTGCTTGAGCTGGGGTATCGCGATCGTGCCGAAGACGATCGCGATGATCGACATCAGGCCTATCAGGGCCCGTTGGGCGAGGCTGAATCTGGACAGCCAGGACATGGCGTCTTGAGTCTCTCTTCCGCGGTGTGGCTCGGCGTGGTGGTCCGGTCCTCCACACCTTCCGCCATCGGAGGCGGGCGTTTTCTCGCCCCCAGGTCCATTCCTGGCGCGGCGCGTACCGCGTACGGAGTACGCGGGGCGGTGCCTCAGTCCACCCTCGGGCGTACCAGCCCCGACTCGTACGCGATGACGACGAGCTGGGCGCGGTCGCGGGCGCCGAGCTTCGCCATGGCCCGGTTCACATGGGTCTTGACGGTGAGCGGGCTGACCCGCAGGCGCTCGGCGATCTCGTCGTTGGAGAGCCCGGCGGCGACGTGGACGAGGACCTCCCGCTCACGGCCCGTCAGCCCGGCGAGCCGCTCGGCGTGCGCGCCGGGGCCGCCGGGGCGCGGCCCGGAGCCGCCGTTCCCGCTCTGGGCGAGGAACGTGGCGATCAGGCCCTTGGTGGCGGCGGGCGACAGCAGGGCGTCCCCGGCGGCGGCGACCCGGATGGCGCTCAGCAGCTCGTCCGGTTCGGCGCCCTTGCCGAGGAAGCCGCAGGCGCCGGCGCGCAGCGACTGCACGACGTACTCGTCGACCTCGAACGTCGTCAGCATCACCACGTGGACGTGGCCGAGGGCCGGATCGGCGGTGATCTCGCGGGTGGCGGCGAGGCCGTCCGTACCGGGCATGCGGATGTCCATCAGGACCACGTCCGGCGAGGCCGAGCGGGTCAGGGCGACCGCCTCGGCGCCGTCCGACGCCTCCCCGACGACCCGCATGTCCGGCTCCGACTCGACCAGCACCCGGAACGCGCTGCGGAGCAGGGCCTGGTCGTCGGCGAGCAGCACCTTGATCGGTTCGGTCGTCGTCATGTGGCCCGGTCCTCCCCAGAGCGAGTGGTGAGGGGCAGTATCGCCTGCACGCGGAAGCCGCCCCCGTAGCGGGGGCCCGTGGTGAGGGCGCCGCCGAGGGCGGCGGCCCGCTCGCGCATGCCGACCAGGCCGTGCCCGCCGGCCGTGCCCGCCGGCGCGGGGGCGGGGCCGCCGCCGTCGTCGAGGACGGTGACCTCGATGGTCCGGCCGACGCGCAGGACGCTCACCTCCGCGGTGGCGGACGCGCCGGCGTGCTTGCGGACGTTGGTGAGCGCCTCCTGGATGATCCGGTACGCGGCGAGGTCGACGGCCGCGGGCAGGTGCGTGCCGTGGTCGGTGCGGGCCAGCCGCACGGGGAGGCCGGCGTGGCGGAACGTGTCCAGCAGGTCGTCGAGGACGGCCAGGCCCGGCGCGGGCTCGGTGGGGGCCTCCGGGTCGCCGGACTGGCGGAGCAGGCCGACCGTGGCGCGCAGCTCGTCCAGCGCGGAACGGCTGGCCTCCCGCACGTGCGCCAGGGCCTCCTTGGCCTGGTCGGGGCGGCGGTCCATGACGTGCGCGGCGACACCGGCCTGGACGTTGACGAGGGCGATGTGGTGGGCGACCACGTCGTGGAGGTCGCGGGCGATGCGCAGGCGCTCCTCGGCGACGCGGCGGCGGGCCTCCTCCTCCCGGGTGCGCTCGGCGCGCTCGGCGCGCTCCCGGATGGCGTCGACGAACGCGCGGCGGCTGCGGACCGCGTCGCCCGCGGCGGCGGCCATGCCCGTCCAGGCGAAGACGCCCAGGTTCTGCTGGGCGTACCAGGGGGAGGAGCCGAAGAACATGGCGGCGGCCGTCAGGACCGTCATCGTCGCCAGGCCCACGCGCCAGGTGGTGGGGCGGTCGGTGCGGGAGGCGACGGTGTACAGGGCGACGACGGCGCTCATCGAGACCGGTGCGGGCGGGTCTCCGGCGACGAACTCCACGACCGTGGCCGCGCCGGTGGCCGCGAGGGCCCGCAGGGGCGCGCGGCGCCTCGCCACGAGGGCGGCGGCGCCGACGGCCATCAGCAGGACGCCGGTGGGGCGGGGGGCGCGGGTGCCGAAGGTGGGGCCCGTGCCGTCGCCGTGCGGGTCGACGAAGGACCCCAGGACCATGGCCCCGAGGACGGCCGCGGCCAGGAGGGCGTCGAAGGCGAGGGGGTGCGCGCGCAGCCGGTCGCGGCAGCGGGTGAAGGCGTTTCCTTGTGCCGGCATACCGAGAGGGTAGCCCCGCCCGGCTGCCCGGCCGGCCCGGCGGAGCGGCGCCCGGACGGCCCGCCCGGCGCCCGGCACCGGGCCGGGCGCCGGGCGGGTGCCAGGTCGGGTGCCGGGCGGGCACCGGGTCGGGTGCCGGGCCGGGGCCGCCGCCACCGGGGCCGCGGCCGGAGGGGAGCGCTACAGCAGCGCTACAGCGGGGGGATCAGGCCCTCGTCGGAGTCGGAGAGGAGGGAGCGCACGTCCTCCAGGGTGGCGTCCGGGGACGGGAGGATGAGGTCGGAGGGCTCCAGGGAGTCGTCCGGGAGCGGGTCACCCAGCTCGCGGACGCGCTCCAGGAGGGCGTGCAGGGTCCGGCGGAAACCGGCGCCGTCACCGGTCTCCATCTCGGCGAGCAGCTCGTCGTCGAGCCCGTCCAGTTCGGCGAAGTGGCCCTCGGCCAGCCTCACCTGGCCCTCCCCCATGATCCTCACGATCATGACGCGCCGTCCTTACTGCTTGTCGAACCTCGGCCGCGACGCCTGCCGGTCCTGTTCCTGGGCCTGCGGCGTGGCGTCGCCGCCCTCGATCGCCTGCTGCGCGGCCGTGCCGCCCGCCAGCTCGGCCTTCATGCGCTGGAGCTCCAGCTCCACGTCCGTTCCGCCCGACAGGCGGTCCAGCTCGGCCTGGATGTCGTCCTTCGCGAGGCCGGACTGGTCGTCGAGGGCGCCGGAGGCGAGGAGCTCGTCGATGGCGCCGGCGCGGGCCTGGAGCTGCGCGGTCTTGTCCTCGGCGCGCTGGATGGCGACGCCCACGTCGCTCATCTCCTCCGAAATGCCGGAGAAGGACTCGGCGATGCGGGTCTGGGCCTGCGCCGCCGTGTACGTGGCCTTGATGGTCTCCTTCTTCGTGCGGAAGGCGTCGACCTTGGCCTGGAGCCGCTGCGCGGCGAGCGTCAGCTTCTCCTCCTCGCCCTGGAGGGTCTGGTGCTGCGTCTCCAGGTCGGTCACCTGCTGCTGCAGCGCCGCGCGCCGGGACAGCGCCTCGCGGGCGAGGTCCTCGCGGCCGAGCGCCAGCGCCTTGCGGCCCTGGTCCTCCAGCTTGGCGGACTGGTTCTGCAGCTGGTTCAGCTGGAGTTCGAGGCGCTTGCGGGAGGTGGCCACGTCCGCCACGCCGCGGCGGACCTTCTGGAGCAGCTCCAGCTGCTTCTGGTACGAGTAATCGAGGGTCTCGCGCGGGTCCTCGGCCCGGTCCAGGGCCTTGTTCGCCTTCGCGCGGAAGATCATCCCCATACGCTTCATCACACCGCTCATGGGCTTCGCGCGCCCCCTTCTGACCGACTTCGGCTGCAGCACTCCGACAGAACCCACAGTACGGGCCCTGTCTCCATTACCGCACTGTTCGGGCGCCGATGCGCTCCTCCCCAAGGACGACTGCTGACGGCCCGTCTCCGGCCCAGGGAGTAGATGGCCGCCGGGGCGTCCGCCCCGGGGAGCCGGCCGCGGGACGCGGGCCGTTGCCGGATCGTTCCCCACCGGGGTGGGGTCCATGCGCGGCACCCCGTACCCTTGGGATTTGTGTTCCGTAGCCGTTCGAAGGATGAGAAGGCCCCCACCGGCAAGGTGACGGCGGACCTCTCCAAGCAGCCCCGCGACCCGCAGGCCCCCAAGGGCCGCCCCACCCCGAAGCGGAGCGAGGCCCAGACCCAGCGCCGCCGCGCGGTGACGCCGACGCTCGACCGCAAGGAGGCGATGCGCCGCCAGCGCGAGGCCCGCCGCGCAGACCTGGCCCGCCAGCGCGAGGCGCTGGCCTCGGGCGACGAGCGCTTCCTGCCCGCCCGCGACCGCGGGCCGGTCCGCCGCTTCGTGCGGGACTTCGTCGACTCGCGGTTCTTCGTCGCCGAGATGTTCCTGCCGCTGGCGCTGGTGATCCTGGTCCTGTCGGTGATCCAGATCGGCCAGATGCAGACGATCGCCACGCTGCTGTGGCTGGGCGTGATCGTGCTGATCATCCTCGACTCGATCGGGTTGGCGTTCCGCCTGAAGAAGCAGCTCAAGCAGCGCTTCCCGAACGAGCCGAAGCGCGGCGCCGTCGCGTACGCCCTGATGCGCTCGCTCCAGATGCGCCGGCTGCGGCTGCCGAAGCCGCAGGTCAAACGGGGAGAGCGGCCCTGAGCACCACGGTCTCCGGAAGCGGGGGCGCGGCGGCGGAATGGCTGGACGGGCTCGGCGGACTGCGCGACACCGTCCGCCAGGAGCTCGTCGCGCGCCAACTGGACGAGCAGATAGGCGCCCGCTACCCGGTGGGTCAGCGGCTGCGCATACTCGACGTCGGCATGGGCCAGGGCACGCAGGCGCTGCGGCTGGCCCGGGCCGGGCACACGGTGACCGGCCTGGAGTCCGACCCCGAGATGTTGAGGGTCGCCCGTGAGGCGCTGGCGACCGAGCCGGCCGGCATCCGCGAGCGGTTCCGGCTGATCCAGGGCGACGGCCGGGAGACCGGCGTGCACTTCCTGCCGGGCAGCTTCGACGTCGTGCTGTGCCACGGCGTCCTGATGTACGTGGACGAGCCCGACGCCATGCTGGCCGGGCTGGCCCGGATGCTGGCGCCCGGCGGTCTGCTGTCCCTGGTCGTACGGAACGCGGACGCGCTGGCCATGCGGCCGGGGCTGGCCGGGGACTGGTCGGCCGCCCTGGCCGCGTTCGACTCGGACACCTGCGTGAGCGACTTCGGGGTGCCGACGCGCGCCGACCGCCTGGAGACGCTGACGGCCACGCTCGCCGGGATCGCGGCGCCGCTGCAGGCGTGGTACGGCGTGCGGGTCTTCACCGACGCGGTGCCCACGGACGAGGGCCTGCCCGCGGCGCAGGAGCTGGAGCGGCTGCTGGCCGCCGAGGACCGGGCGGGCCGCACCGACCCGTACCGCGCGGTGGCGGCGCTGCTGCACCTGTGCGGCGTCCGCGGCTGACCCCGCCCGGACCCGTGGCCGGCCCCGCGCCCGGCCGGGCGGAATCCGTCGCGCCCGGCAGGCAGGTGCGCGCGGGACTTCCGCGTCCTCGTCGGTGTGAGTACTGGTGAAGGCGCAATCGACCCCGGGGCCGTGACGCCCCGCCTGCCCGCCCGCGAGACGTGGCGGGCGCTGTACCGGCACTTCCGGCCGCACCGCGCGGCCGTCGCCCTCGGCGCGCTGCTGGCGCTGGTCGGCACCGTGACCGGGCTGGCGCAGCCGCTCGCCGCGAAGACCCTGGTGGACCGGCTCGGCCGGGACGAGCCGATCACGGGCGTCCTGCTGGGCCTGACCGCGCTGGTGGTCGCCGGGACGGCGGTCTCGGCGGTCGGCTCGTACGTCCTGGAGCGCACCGCCGAGTCGGTGGTGCTGGCCGCCCGCCACTCCCTCATCGGGCGGCTGCTGCGGCTGCGGCTGGTGGAGGTGGAGCGGACCCAGCCCGGCGACCTGATGGCGCGGATCACCTCGGACACGACGCTGCTGCGGGCGGTGACGACGCGGTCGGTCGTCTCGGCGGCGACCGGCGGGCTCGGGTTCCTCGCCACGCTCGTGATGATGCTGATGATGGACGCCGTGCTGCTCGGCGTGACGCTCGGCGTGATCGTGCTGATCGGCGGGGCGTTCGCGTTGGCCATGCCGAGGATCGCGGAGGCGACGCGCCGGTCGCAGGCGGCGGTCGGGGAGATATCCAGCCGCCTGGAGCGGGCGTTCGGGGCGTTCCGCACGGTGAAGGCGTCGGGCGCCGAGGCGCGGGAGACGGCGGTCGTGGAGGAGGCGGCGCACGACGCGTGGCGGCACGGGGTGAGGGCCGCGGGGTGGCAGGCGCTCGCCGGGTCGTCGGTGGGGCTCGCGGTGCAGGTGTCGTTCCTGGCCGTGCTGGGCATCGGCGGGGCGCGGGTCGCGTCGGGGGCGATCACCGTCGCCGAGCTGATCGCGTTCCTGCTGTACCTCTTCTACCTGATCGAGCCGGTGTCGCAGTTGGTCGAGGCGGTGACGCAGTACCAGGTGGGGTCGGCGGCGATCGCCCGGATCGAGGAGGCGGAGCGGCTGGCCGCCGAGGACCCGGAGCAGGGGGCCGGGGCCGTCGCGGTGGGCGGGGACGGGCCGGCGTCGGTCGTCTTCGAGGACGTCGCCTTCCGGTACCGGGACGACCTGCCGTACGTGCACCACGGGGTGTCGTTCGAGGTGCCCGGGCCCGGCATGACCGCGTTCGTCGGGCCGTCCGGCGCGGGCAAGACGACCGTGTTCGGGCTCGTCGAGCGGTTCTACGAGGCGACCGGCGGGCGGGTCCTCGTCGACGGCCGGGACGTGCGGGACTGGCCGGTCGCCGCGCTGCGGGGCGCCATCGGGTACGTCGAGCAGGACGCGCCGGTCCTGGCGGGGACGCTCCGCGAGAACCTCGTGTTCGCCGCGCCCGGCGCGACGGAGGAGGAGGTCCGGGAGGTGCTCGTGCGGACGCGGCTGGACGCGCTCGTGGAGCGGCTGCCGGACGGGCTGGACACCGTCGTCGGGCACCGCGGCTCGAAGCTGTCCGGCGGGGAGCGCCAGCGCGTCGCCGTCGCCCGGGCGCTGCTGCGCAGGCCCCGGCTGCTGCTGCTCGACGAGGCGACGTCGCAGCTGGACGCGGTCAACGAGATGGCGCTGCGGGACGTCGTCGCGGAGGTGGCGCGGGAGGTGACCGTCCTGGTGGTGGCGCACCGGCTGTCGACGGTGACGCTGGCGGACCGGATCGTGGTGATGGACGCGGGACGGGTCCGGGCGGTGGGCACGCACGCGGAGCTGGTGGCCGGCGATCCGCTGTACGCGGAGCTGGCGGCGACGCAGTTCCTGGCGACGCGGGGGTAGCGGGGAACGAAACGGGGCCGGGGGCAGCGGGGGCACCGTTCCGCCCCCTGATCGGATGCGCTGCACGGGCAGGGACGGAGGGATGAAAGGGATACTCCGGACATGGACCTCCTGCTGCCGCGTGTGCGCGCGCTGTCGTTGCCCCTCGTCGCCGGAGTGAGCGCGGTCGCCCTGCTGGGCGGCTGCACCACCGCCCTGCCGCCCGCCGGGCCCGCTGCGGCCGGGCCGCGCGTGACGGGCACGGCGCAGGCGCGGACGCAGGCGCCGGCGCCGGCACAGCGGCAGGCGGGCGACCTGCAGAGCGAGTACCAGGCCGTGATCAAGAACGTGCTGCCGTCGGTCGTCACCATCGAGGCGGGCGAGAGCCTGGGCTCGGGGGTCGTCTACGACGACGAGGGCCACATCGTGACCAACGCCCACGTCGTCGGCTCCGCCCGCAGCTTCCGCGTCACGGTCGCCACGCAGGAGCAGCCCCTCGCGGCGCGGCTCATCTCCAGCTACCCGGACCAGGACCTCGCCGTCGTCAAACTGGACGGCCCCCCGCCCGCGGGGGTGCGCCCGGCCCGGTTCGGCGACTCGGCGAAGGTGGAGGTCGGGCAGATCGTCCTCGCCATGGGGTCGCCGCTGGGGCTGTCCGGCAGCGTCACCCAGGGCATCGTCTCCGCGATCGGCCGCACCGTCAGCGAGGGCCAGTCCGGCGGGGGGACGGGCGCGACGATCGGCAACATGGTGCAGACCTCCGCGCCGATCAACCCCGGCAACAGCGGGGGCGCGCTGGTCAACCTGAACAGCGAGGTCGTCGGCATCCCGACCCTCGCGGCGGTCGACCCCGAGGGCGGCGGGGGCTCGGCGCCCGGGATCGGCTTCGCCATCCCCGTGTCGATGGTGCGGACGGTCGCGGACCAGATCGTGAAGTTCGGGAGCGTGCGGGACTCCGGGCGGGCGGCGCTGGGGATCTCCGGGCGCACGGTCCTCGACGACGAGTACCGCCCGGCGGGGGTCGCGGTGGAGCGCGTCCTGGAGGGCGGGGCGGCGCAGGGGGCGGGGCTGCGGGTGGGGGACACCATCACCCGGGTGGAGGACAAGGAGATCACGACGATCACGTCGCTGCTGGAGGCGCTGGCCTCGCTGAAGCCGGGGCAGAAGGTGACCGTGCGGTACGTGCGCGAGGGGCGCGCGCGGACGGCGCGGGTGACCCTGGGCGAGATGTGACGCCGCGGGCCCGCCGCGGGACGCCGCGGGCCCGCCGGCAGGGTCAGGACTCGGCGTTCAACGGCATGGGGCCGTAGATCCTGGTGCCGTCCTCGAAGAGCGTCACCTGGTCCGCGCCGCCCTCCAGCAGGTCGCGCCACGTCTCGCCGATCCAGGACTCCGCGTCCCCCTGCGTGGTGAACTCCTCCGGCGTCACCGCCGGCTCCACCTCCGTGCCGTCGGACTTCTCGAACCGCCACGTCCACGCCATGCGCGCCTCCCGCGTCCTGCACCTGTGCTGGTTCCTGCCCGCAGCGTAGCCGGGCGCGCAGCCGCGCGGGGCCCGCGGGAGGATCGGGTACGTGGAACTGACTCTGCTCGGCACCGGGGCCCCGACCGGCCTCCCCCGCCCCGGCTGCCCCTGCGCCGCGTGCGCCACCGCCCGCGGCCCGTACGCGCGCTCCGCGACCTCGCTGCTCGTGGACGGCGTGCTGCTGCTCGACCTCACCCCGGGCGCCGCCCTGGCCGCCGCCCGCGCGGGGCACACCCTCACGGGCGTGCGGCAGGTGCTGCTGACGCACCCGCACGACGGCCCGCCCGTGGAGCTGCCCGCCGGGCTGCCGCCCGCGGGCCGCGTCCCGGACGGGCGGGAGCTGGCGCTGATCAGCGGGCACCGCGTCCGGGCCGTGCCGATGGACGCGCCCGGCACCGGGTACGAGGTGACGTCCCCGGAGGGGGCGCGGCTGCTGTACCTGCCGCCGGGCTGCGCCCCCGCCGGGCCGGCCGCGCCGCGACGCCCGTACGACCTGCTCGCCGCCGACGTGACCGGGCGGCCGGACGCGCTGGCCCGGCTGCGGGCGGCCGGCGCGGTGGGCCGGGACACCGACGTGCTGGCCGTGCACCTGGACCACGGCGTGCCGCCCGGCCCGGAGCTGGACCGGCGGCTCGCCGCGGCCGGCGCCCGGGCCGTACCGGACGGGACGACGCTCACGGTCGGCGCGTACCGGGAGGTCCCGTCGCCGCCCCGCCGCACGCTGGTCACCGGGGGCGCCCGGTCGGGGAAGTCCCTGGAGGCGGAGCGGCGCCTGGAGGCGTACCCGGACGTGGTGTACGTGGCGACGGGCGGCGGCCGGGACGGCGACGCGGAGTGGGCGGCCCGGGTGGGCGCGCACCGGGAGCGGCGGCCCGGTTCCTGGCGCACCGAGGAGACCTGCGAGGTGGCCGGACTGCTGGCGGCGGACGGGCCTCCCCTGCTGGTCGACTGCCTGTCGCTGTGGCTGACCGACGCCATGGACCGGGTCGGCGCCTGGGACGACGAGACGTGGGCCCGTACGGGCGAGAAGGCGCTGCGGGAGCGGGTCGACGAACTGGTCGCCGCCGTCCGCGCCACGTCCCGCACGGTCGTCGCCGTCACCAACGAGGTGGGCTCCGGCGTCGTGCCGGCGACGGCGGCCGGGCGGCGCTTCCGGGACGAGCTGGGGCGGCTGAACGCGGCCGTCGCGGACGAGTGCGAGCAGGTGTTGCTCGCGGTGTCGGGGCAGGTTCTCGTCCTGCGCGGCTGACCGTCTCCCGGGCCCGGTACTGTTCCGCGAATGAGCAGGCTGAATCTCGACGACTTCTCCGAACTGATCGAGCGCCCGGACAGCGGAATCCGCAGGGACGCCGAGGAACGCCGGGAGCGGCTGGCCGTCCCGCCCGGCGCGCTCGGCCGTCTGGACGAGCTCGGCGAGTGGCTCGCCGCCGCGCAGGGCGCCGTGCCCGTGCGGCCGGTGGAGCGGCCGAAGGCCGTGCTGTTCGCCGGGGACCACGGCGTGGCCGCGCTCGACGTGTCGGGGCGCGCCGCGGGGACGGCGTACGCGCTGGTACGGGCGGTGCTGGACGGGTCCGGCCCGGTGGCCGTGCTGGCGCGGCGCGCCGGGGTGCCGGTGCGGATCGTCGACGCGGGTCTGGACTGCGACCCGGAACTGCTGCCGGAGGAGGTCGTACGGCACCGGGTGCGGCGCGGCAGCGGGCGCATCGACGTCGAGGACGCCCTCACGGCGGAGGAGGCCGAGCGGGCGGTGCGGCTCGGCATGGCGATCGCCGACGAGGAGGCCGACTCGGGCACCGACCTGGTGGTGCTGGGCGACCTGAGCGTCGGCGGGACCACGGTGGCGGCCACGCTGATCGCCGCGCTCTGCGGGACGGACGCGTCCGTGGTGACCGGGCGCGGCGGCGCGGGCATCGACGACCTGGCGTGGATGCGCAAGTGCGCGGCGGTCCGCGACGCGCTGCGCCGGGCGCGGCCGGTGCTGGGCGACCAGTTGGAGCTGCTGGCGACGGTGGGCGGCGCGGACGTCGCGGCGACGACCGGGTTCCTGCTCCAGGCGGCCGTGCGGCGGATGCCGGTGATCCTGGACGGCGTCGTGTCGGCGGCGTGCGCGCTGGTCGGGCAGCGGGCCGCGTTCCGGGCGCCCGACTGGTGGCTGGCGGGGCAGGCGAGCGGGGAGCCGGCGCAGGCGAAGGCGCTGGACCGGATGGCGCTCAACCCGCTGCTCGACCACGGCGTCACCGTGGGTGAAGGAACCGGGGCGCTGCTCGCCCTGCCCCTCGTCCAGGCCGCCGCGGCGCTCGCGGCGGAGCTGCCGGAGCGGCCCGACCAGCCGGGGCCGAAGGACGCGCGCGGGGAGGGCGGCTCGAACTGACGTCTCCGGTGCGGCCCCTCCCCCGCGGGCGGGGCCGCACCGGCGTCCGGCGTGGCACGCGGCACCCCCTTCGACCACGTTTCCTGGGGAGATCCGGTTGACCACCGAACGAACAGCCCTGCCGCGGCGCCGCCGCGCGCCCCGCGCCGACGCCGCGGCCGGGGGCCGCCGGGCGGGTCCGGCCGTACGGCGGTTCGCGCGCCGCGAGTGGGGGCCGCTGGCCGGGGCCGTCCGGGCGGCTCCGGCCGGGCGCGGGTGGCGGGCCGTCCCGCTGACGCTGGGCGCGGTGTGCCTGACGGCGCTGTTCCACCTGGTGCAGAACCAGCCGTGGGGGTACGGGCCGGTGCGGGCGATCGGGGCGGTGCGGGCCGAGGACCCGGTGTGGGCGGCGCTGCTGCGGACGCCGCTGTCGCTGTTCGTACCGGCGCTCGACCTGCCGGTGTGGGGGGCGCTGGCGCAGGTCCTGGTCGTGTTCGGGATCGCGGAGACCTGCCTGGGCCGGGCGCGGACGCTGACCGTCGCGTACGCGGCGACGCTGGCCGGGACGGCGTACGCGCGGCTCGGCGTCGCGCTGGGCCCGGGGACGCCGCTGCTGGGGCTGCCCGCCTCGGACGCGGAGGTGGTGGACACGGGCCCGTCGGCGGCCGTGGTGGGGCTGGCGGTGTTCGTGTGCTGGCGGTACCGGGCGTGGCTGACGGGGTGGCTGGTGATCGTCGCCATGGTCGTCGAGGTGGTCGTCAAGCCGAACCTGGCCGGCAAGGAGCACCTGGCGGCCCTCGCGGCGGCCGTGGCCGCGTACGGGGTGTCGGCGTGGCGTCGGCGCTCGCGTCAGGGGCCGGGGCCCGCGGGCGGGTCGCCGTCCCCGCCGGGCGGGGGCGGCACGCGGGCGGGGAAGCCGCCGACCAGTTCGTGGAAGCGGCGGGTGAACCGCGCCCAGCGCCGGTCGTAGCGGTGGGCCCGCAGTCCGGCCCTGGCCCGGGCGCGCGGCCGGTTGCGGTAGGCGCGCCGCGCCCAGGGCGAGTCGGGGCGGGCCAGCCGCAGGGCGCCGACGACGGCGACGAACGGCACGAGCGCCCCGATGACGGCCATGCGGAACTTGCCCTTCAGCAGGGCGACGACCACGAAGAGCAGGTTCGTCCCGGCCGTGACGAAGACCTGCGCCCGGTCCCGCCGCTCCTCCGGCGTCAGGGAGTCCACGCCGAACGGCGAGGAGCCGCCCAGGACGAGGGCGACGAGCGCGGCGGTGAGGACGACCGCCTCCACGCTCTTGCGGCCCTGCTCGGTCCAGTACACGTCGGCGAGGTGGAGGATCAGGGCGAACTCGTCGAGGACCAGCCCGGCGCCCACCCCGAAGACCAGCGCGCAGACGGCGGCGGCCACGTCCCCCCGCGCGCCGACCGAGCCGAAGCCGCCGATCAGGGTGAGGACGACGCCGGGGACCACGTGGTGGACGTGGACGCCGCCGGTGGTGACGTTCCGGAAGGGGCCCCGGCCGGCGCGGATGAGCCGGGTGACGGTCCGGGTGACCAGGAACGTCAGCACGAAGGAGGACAGCGCCAGGAGCAGCGGCAGCTTGCCCGGCTCGACGATGTCGCGGGTGAACCAGTGACCCATGCCACCTCGTCCGTAATCAGGCGTTATGCGTAATCTACCGGGCGGGGGCGCGTCCGGCGGCGACTAGTGTGCGCGCGGTGACGACCACCGACGCCCTCCCGCGCCTCCACGGCCTGCGCTTCGCCTTCGGCACGCTCACCGTCCTGCCCGCCCGGGTCGCGCGCTGGGACCGGGACGCCGCCCGCTCCGGCATGCTGTGCGCGCCCGTCGCCGGGCTGGTCGTCGGCCTCTGCGCGGCAACGGCCGGCACGGTGCTCCTGCTGCTCGGCGCGGGCCCGCTGCTCGCCGCCGTCGCCTCGGCGGCCGTGCCCGCCGTGCTCACCCGGGGGCTCCACCTGGACGGGCTCGCCGACACGGCCGACGGACTCGGCAGCGGCAAGCCGGCCGAGGACGCGCTGCGGATCATGAAGCGGTCGGACATCGGGCCGTTCGGCGTCGTCACGCTGCTCCTCGTGCTGCTCGCCCAGGTGGCGGCGCTCCACCGGCTGTACGACGGGGGATGGGCGCGCGGTGCCGTCGCGGCGGTCCTCGCCGGTACCGTCGCCCGGCTCGCGCTCACCCTCGCCTCCCGCACCGGCGTACCGGCGGCCCGCCCCGAGGGGCTGGGCGCGGTGGTCGCGGGCACCGTGCCGGCGCGCGCCGCGCTGGTGGCGGGCGTGCTGGTGGTGGGCGCGTGCGCGGGCGCCGGGGCGCTGTCCGGGGCGCCCGCCGGGGCGTACGGAGCGCTGCGCCACGCGCTGGGCGCGCTGGTCGCGCTGGGCGCGGCGGAGTTGCTGCTGCGCCGGTGCGTGCGCAGGTTCGGCGGGGTGACGGGGGACGTGTTCGGTGCGGTCGCGGAGACGGCGGCGACCGCCGCCCTGGTGGCCCTGACCCTGGGCTGACGGACGCTCAACAGGGCGAAGCCTCTGTCGCGCCTTCCCGTGCGCCCGGGGGCCGGGCCGTCGGTCAGACGGGATCGGGCCGTCGGTCGGACGGGATCGGGCCGTCGGTCGGACGGGATCGGCGCGGGGGCCGGGCCGCTCGCGCACCCGGACCGGTTCACCCCGGCGGGGTGCCCCGGGCGAGGGGCAGGTCCGTGTCCGGCACGTCCTGGCCGGCATCGCGGGGTGCTCCCGCGCGGGGGTCACGGCAGACCTTGTCGAGCGCGGTGAACGGCTGCCGCGGGGTGCTCCCGCGCGGGGGTCACGGGTGCGCCGCGCCCCGACTGCGCGGCGGCGCGCGGGTGTTGCTCCCCCACCCCTCCCCCCGCGGGTGCTCCCGCGCGGCGGGCCCGCGCCGCAAGGGCCCTCGGGGACGGCGCGCACGGGTGCGCGGGCGGCTCGCCCGAACGCGGGAGCCCGACGCGGCTCCCGCGGGCCGCTCCGCGCACCATGGCAGGGAGGCCCCCGCACGGGTGAACGGCCGCCCTCGTGAGCGAAGCCCCTACGCGCGCGTAGGCTCGTGCCCGCCGCGCCCGCGGGCCGATCTACCATGCGGCGGGCACGGTCGGCCCACCCCTCGACCGCCAAAGAACTCAACGGAAGCGAGATTTCACCACCGTGACTGCTCTCACTCTCAGCACCGCCGGTGCCGCGACGCTGCGCGCCGACGCCCTCGTGGTCGGTGTCGCCAAGGCGGCGGACGGCGGCAAGGGGCTCGTCGTCGCCCCGGGCGCCGAGGCCGTGGACTCGGCGTTCGACGGGAAGCTCGCCGCCGTCCTGGAGACCCTCGGCGCGTCGGGTGCCGAGGGCGAGGTGACCAAGGTGCCGTCCGCCGGCGGCCTGAAGGCGCCGCTCGTCCTCGCCGTCGGCCTCGGCCGGGCGCCCGAGAAGGACGAGGCGTACGACGCCGAGGCGCTGCGCCGCGCCGCCGGCTCGGCCGCCCGCGCCCTGACCGGTGTCAAGAAGGCCGGCTTCGCCCTGCCCGTCGAGGCGACGGAGGACGTGTCGGCCGTCGCGGAGGGCGCGCTGCTCGGCGCGTACGCCTTCACCGCCTACCAGGAGCGGGGCAAGGACGCCAAGGGCCCGCTCGCCGAGGTCGTCCTGCTCGGTGCCAAGCCGCGCGACAAGGCGGCCAAGGCCGCCGCGGAGCGCGCGCTCGCGGTGGCCGAGGAGGTCAACCGCGCCCGCGACCTGATCAACACCCCGCCGAACGACCTGACCCCCGAGGCGTTCGCCGCCGTCGTCGCCGCGGCGGGCAAGGAGAACCGCGTCAAGGTCCAGGTGCTCGACGAGAAGGCGCTCGCCAAGGGCGGTTACGGCGGCATCCTCGGCGTCGGCGCCGGTTCGCAGAACCCGCCGCGCCTGGTGCGGCTCGCCTACACCCACCCGGACGCGGAGAAGACCCTCGCCCTGGTCGGCAAGGGCATCACGTACGACTCGGGCGGCATCTCCCTGAAGCCGGCCGGCCACAACGAGACCATGAAGTGCGACATGAGCGGCGCCGCCGCCGTGTTCGCCGCGGTCGTGGCCGTGGCCCGGCTCGGCCTGCCGGTCAACGTCACCGGCTGGCTGGCGCTCGCCGAGAACATGCCGTCCGGCTCGGCCGTCCGCCCGGGTGACGTGCTGCGCATGTACAGCGGCAAGACCGTCGAGGTGCTGAACACCGACGCCGAGGGCCGCCTGGTGCTGGCCGACGCGCTCACCCGCGCCTCGGAGGAGAACCCGGACGCGATCGTCGACGTGGCGACCCTGACCGGCGCGATGGTCCTCGCGCTCGGCAACCGCACGTTCGGCATCATGGCGAACGACGACGCGTTCCGCACCGCGATCCACGAGATCGCCGAGGAGGTCGGCGAGCAGTCCTGGCCGATGCCGCTCCCGGCGGAGCTGCGCAAGGGCATGGACTCCCCCACCGCCGACATCGCCAACATGGGCGAGCGCATGGGCGGCGGCCTGGTGGCCGGCCTGTTCCTGAAGGAGTTCGTCGGCGAGGGCATCACCTGGGCGCACCTGGACATCGCCGGTCCGGCCTTCAACGAGGCCGCCCCGTACGGCTACACCCCGAAGGGCGGCACCGGTTCGGCGGTGCGCACCCTGGTGCGGCTGGCGGAGCGCGCCGCGGAGGGCGACCTGGGCTGACGCCGGCCGGTCCCGGGGAGGGCTGCCGGCCCAGGGGTGGGCCGGCAGCGAAGGGACCCCGCGTCGCGGCCGCCCCGGGCGGCCTCCGGCGAACGGCCCCGGACGTCACCCGTCCGGGGCCGTTCGCGTCCCGTCGGCGCGTCTCAGGAACCGGCCCCGCGTCCCGCACTCCCGCGACAAGTGCGAAGATGGGTTCCCGGCAGGACAGGGCCCCCACCACAGGGCCGAAGAGACAGCGGCCGAACACCAGCCGCCGCCAGTCCCCGAGGACCGGCGACCGGCGCACATGCATGGAGGACGTGACGTGGCGAACGACGCCAGCACCGTTTTCGACCTAGTGATCCTCGGCGGTGGTAGTGGCGGTTACGCCGCGGCCCTGCGAGGTGCGCAGCTGGGCCTGGACGTCGCACTCATCGAGAAGAACAAGCTCGGCGGCACCTGCCTGCACAACGGCTGCATCCCCACCAAGGCCCTGCTCCACGCCGGTGAGATCGCCGACCAGGCCCGCGAGGCGGACCAGTTCGGTGTCAAGACCTCCTTCGAGGGCATCGACATCAAGGGTGTCCACAAGTACAAGGACGACGTGATCGCGGGCCTGTACAAGGGCCTGCAGGGTCTGGTCGCCTCCCGCAAGGTGACGTACATCGAGGGCGAGGGCCGCCTCTCCTCCCCGACCTCCGTCGACGTGAACGGCCAGCGCGTCGAGGGCCGCCACGTCCTGCTCGCCACGGGTTCCGTGCCGAAGTCGCTGCCCGGCCTGGAGATCGACGGCAACCGCATCCTGTCCTCGGACCACGCGCTGACCCTGGACCGCGTCCCGGAGTCCGCGATCATCCTCGGCGGCGGTGTCATCGGCGTCGAGTTCGCCTCCGCGTGGAAGTCCTTCGGCACGGACGTCACGATCATCGAGGGCCTGAAGCACCTGGTCCCGGTCGAGGACGAGAACAGCTCGAAGCTCCTGGAGCGCGCCTTCCGCAAGCGCGGCATCAAGTTCAACCTCGGCACGTTCTTCCAGAGCGCCGAGTACACCGAGAACGGCGTCAAGGTCACCCTGGCGGACGGCAAGACCTTCGAGGCCGAGGTGCTGCTGGTCGCGATCGGCCGCGGCCCGGTCTCCCAGGGCCTGGGCTACGAGGAGCAGGGCGTCGCCATGGACCGCGGCTACGTCCTGGTCGACGAGTACATGCGGACCAACGTGCCGACGATCTCGGCCGTGGGCGACCTCGTCCCCACCCTCCAGCTCGCGCACGTCGGCTTCGCCGAGGGCATCCTGGTCGCGGAGCGGCTGGCCGGCCTGAAGCCGGTCCCGATCGACTACGACGGCGTGCCGCGGGTGACGTACTGCCACCCCGAGGTCGCCTCCGTGGGCATCACCGAGGCCAAGGCCAAGGAGGTCTACGGCGCGGACAAGGTCGTCGCGCTGAAGTACAACCTCGCGGGCAACGGCAAGAGCAAGATCCTCAAGACCGCGGGCGAGATCAAGCTCGTCCAGGTCAAGGACGGTGCCGTGGTCGGCGTCCACATGGTCGGTGACCGCATGGGCGAGCAGGTCGGCGAAGCCCAGCTGATCTACAACTGGGAGGCCCTGCCGGCCGAGGTGGCCCAGCTCATCCACGCCCACCCGACGCAGAACGAGGCGCTCGGCGAGGCTCACCTGGCCCTCGCGGGCAAGCCCCTCCACTCCCACGACTGACGTACCAGTCACCGGGCGCGACCACTTACCGCACAAGTTCGTTAGGAGCAAGTGAAACCATGCCGGTTTCCGTAACCCTGCCGGCGCTCGGCGAGAGCGTCACCGAGGGCACCGTCACCCGCTGGCTGAAGGCCGAGGGCGAGCGCGTCGAGGCCGACGAGCCGCTGCTCGAGGTCTCCACCGACAAGGTCGACACCGAGATCCCCGCTCCCGCCTCCGGCGTCCTGTCCTCCATCAAGGTCGCCGAGGACGAGACCGTCGAGGTCGGCGCCGAGCTGGCCGTCATCGACGACGGTACGGGCGCCCCCGCCGCCGCCCCGGCCCCGGCCGCCGCCGAGGCTCCTGCCCAGGAGGCCCCGCAGGCTCCGCAGGCCCCGGCCCAGGAAGCCCCGCAGGCCCCGCAGGCCGTCCCGTCGCCCGAGGCGGAGGCCCCGGCTCCCGCCCCGACCGCCGAGGCCGCCGCCGGCGGTGGTTCGGCCGAGGGCACCGAGGTCGTCCTGCCCGCGCTGGGCGAGTCGGTGACCGAGGGCACCGTCACGCGCTGGCTGAAGCAGGTCGGCGAGTCGGTCGAGGCCGACGAGCCGCTGCTCGAGGTCTCCACCGACAAGGTCGACACCGAGATCCCCGCCCCGGCCTCCGGCACGCTGCTGGAGATCACCGTCGGTGAGGACGAGACCGCCGAGGTCGGCGCCAAGCTGGGAGTCATCGGCGCCGCCGGTGCCGCTCCGGCTCCCGCCCCGGCCCAGGCCGCCCCGGCCCCCGCCGAGGCCCCGGCTCCGGCTCCCGCTGAGGCCCCGGCCCCGGCCCCCGCTCCGGCGGCTCCCGCCCAGGCCCCGGCTCCGGCTCCCGCTGAGGCCCCGGCCCCGGCCCCCGCTCCGGCGGCTCCCGCCCAGGCCCCGGCTCCGGCTCCCGCTGAGGCGGCTCCCGCCCCGGCCCCGGCTCCCGCCCAGGCCGCCCCGGCGCAGCCCGCTCCGGCTCCGGCTCCGGCTCCGGCCGCCCCGGCGCAGCCCGCCCCGGCCGCTCCCGCCGCCGCCCAGGCGACGGACGAGGGCGCGTACGTGACCCCGCTGGTGCGCAAGCTCGCCGCCGAGCACGGCGTCGACCTGGCGTCCGTCAAGGGCACCGGCGTCGGCGGCCGCATCCGCAAGCAGGACGTCCTCGCCGCCGCCGAGGCCGCCAAGGCCCCGGCCGCTCCGGCCCCCGCCGCGGCTCCGGCCGCCAAGGCGCCGGCGCCGGAGGCGTCCCCGCTGCGCGGCCAGACGGTCAAGATGACCCGCATGCGCAAGGTCATCGGCGACAACATGATGAAGGCGCTGCACGGCCAGGCCCAGCTGTCCTCGGTCGTCGAGGTCGACATCACCAAGCTGATGCGGCTGCGCGCCCGGGCGAAGGACGCCTTCGCCGCCCGCGAGGGCGTCAAGCTCTCCCCGATGCCGTTCTTCGTCAAGGCGGCGGCCCAGGCGCTGAAGGCCCACCCGGTCATCAACGCCCGGATCAACGACGACGAGGGCACCATCACGTACTTCGACTCGGAGAACATCGGCATCGCCGTGGACTCCGAGAAGGGTCTGATGACGCCGGTCATCAAGGGCGCGGGCGACCTGAACCTCGCCGGCATCGCCAAGGCGACGGCCGACCTGGCCGCCAAGGTCCGGGCCAGCAAGATCACCCCGGACGAGCTGGCCGGCGCGACGTTCACCATCAGCAACACCGGCTCGCGCGGCGCGCTGTTCGACACGATCATCGTCCCGCCGAACCAGGTCGCCATCCTGGGCATCGGCGCCACGGTGAAGCGCCCGGTCGTCGTCGACCACCCGGAGCTCGGCGAGACGATCGCCGTGCGCCACATGACGTACCTGACGCTGTCGTACGACCACCGCCTGGTCGACGGCGCGGACGCCGCCCGCTACCTGGGCGCCGTCAAGGCGATCCTGGAGGCCGGCGAGTTCGAGGTCGACCTCGGCCTGTAGGCCCCATCGGCGGCCAGTACGTCCAACGCGGCGCCCCCGCCCGGCAGTTGCCCGGCGCGGGGGCGCCGTCGTCGTCCGGCCCGTTCCGGGCGGAATAATGGCGGCGATGGCGTCGACCGCCGCGGCAGCGAAGGAGCCCCCTCCATGACCACCCCGCCCCCCGTCGTGCACTCGCTGCGGGAACAGATCCGCGAGCACATCGTGGAGGGGATCGTCAGCGGCCGCTGGAAGCCGGGCGAGCGGATCGTGGAGCGCCGCATCGCGACGGAGCTCCAGGTCAGCCAGACCCCCGTGCGGGAGGCGCTGCGGGAGCTGGAGAGCCTGCGGCTGATCGAGTCGGCGCCGAACAAGGGCGTCCGGGTGCGGAACCTGTCCGCGGCGGACCTGGAGGAGTCGTACCCGGTCCGGGCGGGCCTGGAGCAGATCGCCGCGGAGCTGGCGGCGGAGCGCCTGGCGGAGGACTGCTCGGCGCTGGAGCCGCACGTGGCGGCTCTGTACGAGGCGGACGCGCACGGCGACGGGACGGCGCAGGTGCGGCACACGGTCGCCTTCCACCGCGAGCTGGTCCGCGCCGCGCGCAACGCGGTGCTCCTGCACACCTGGGAGGGCCTGGGCATCGAGGTCTTCACGGCCCTGTCGATCCGCTGGCTCGGCACGGTCCAGAAGGAGTACGCCCAGGAGCACCAGGACCTGGTGGCGGCGTTCCGCCGCCGGGACCCGGAGATCGGCACGCTCGTCAAGGCCCACGTCCTGGGCTGCGCCCCCCGCGCGTAGCCCCGCCGGTCCTCCCACCGGGCGCGCGCGGCCCGGACCGCCCTCCCACCCCGCGCGCAGCCCCGGCGGCCCACGTGCCGCACGCACCCCGAACCCGCCCTCCCGCGCCGCCCACGCAGCCCCGGGCGACCCTCCTCACCCCCGGCGGCCCTCCCGCCCGGCCCGCGTGCCCCCGGACCGCCCTCCCGCGCCGCGCGCGCAGCCCCGGCGGCCCTCCCGCGCCGCGCGCCAACCTCGAACCCGCCCTCCCTCGCCGCCCGCGTCCGCCCGAGCCGGACCGGCACCCCTGCGCGCGATGCGCTCATTCTGCGGCGGGTGCGCTCAAACGATCACCCTTCCCTAAGAAAACACGGCACCGGGTGCCCAAAATCATGGCACCCAATGCCGACTTTGCCCGTTGACATAAGATTTTGCCGCTCGCCCTTTGATCGATCATCGATCACGGTCGTACAGTCATCGACGGACTTCAACAGAGGTCCCCTCGCCCTGTCCTGCCAAGACCAAGGGCTCCCCACCCCTTCGACTCCGGAAGGCGGCGATTATGACCGACCCCACCCGCATCCAGCCGAGCGAGCTCGACCAGCTCCCGGACCGCGACCCCGAGGAGACCGCCGAGTGGCAGGCGTCCCTGGACGCCGTGGCCGCCGCGGCGGGGCCGCACCGTGCCGCGTACCTGATGCGCCGCACCCTGGAGCGGGCCCAGGACGCCGGTCTGGCGCTGCCGAAGCTGCTGGAGACGGACTACGTCAACACGATCCCGACCGCCGCCGAGGCCGACTACGGCTTCGACGGCGACGAGGAGCTGGAAGCCCGCATCACCGCCTGGAACCGGTGGAACGCCGCCGCCATGGTGACCCGCGGCTCCAAGTACGGCGTCGGCGGCCACATCGCCACCTTCGCCTCCGCCGCCTGGCTCTACGAGACCGGCTTCAACCACTTCTTCCACGGCAAGGAGCGGGACGGCTCGGGCGACCAGCTCTTCATCCAGGGCCACGCCTCCCCCGGCATCTACGCCCGCGCCTTCCTCGACGGCCGCCTCACCGAGGCGCACCTCGACAACTTCCGCCAGGAGGCCGGCGGCAACGGCCTGCCCTCCTACCCGCACCCGCGCCGGCTGCCGTGGCTGTGGGAGTTCCCGACCGTCTCCATGGGTCTGGGCCCGCTCTCCGCCATCTACCAGGCGCGGTTCAACCGCTACCTCACCAACCGCGGCATCAAGGACGTCTCCGCCTCGCACGTGTGGGCGTTCCTCGGCGACGGCGAGATGGACGAGCCCGAGTCGACCGCCGCGCTCGCGCTCGCCGCGCGCGAGGGCCTCGACAACCTGACCTTCGTCATCAACTGCAACCTGCAGCGCCTCGACGGCCCGGTCCGCGCCAACTTCAAGATCGTGCAGGAGCTGGAGGCCCAGTTCCGCGGCGCCGGCTGGAACGTGGTGAAGACCCTGTGGGGCACGGCCTGGGACGAGCTGTTCCAGCTCGACACCACCGGGGCCCTCGTCCGCCGCCTCCGCGAGGTCCCGGACGCGCAGGTCCAGACGTACCAGACGCGCGACGCCGCCTACATCCGCGAGGACTTCTTCGGCAAGGACCCGGTCCTCGCCGAGATGGCGAAGCTGCTGTCCGACGACAAGATCATCGAGTGTTTCCGCTACTCGCGCGGCGGCCACGAGGCCCGCAAGGTCTTCACCGCGTACAAGGCCGCGCTGAGCCACAAGGGCGCGCCGACGGTGATCCTCGCCCAGACCGTGAAGGGCCACACCCTCGGCAAGGGCTTCGCGTCCAAGAACGCCAACCACCAGATGAAGAAGCTGTCGGTGGACGAGTTCAAGGACATGCGCGACCGCCTCGGCCTGCCCATCCCGGACAGCGCCTTCGCCGACGGCCTGGTGCCGTACGGCCACCCGGGCGCCGACTCCCCCGAGGTCCGCTACCTCCAGGAGCGCCGCGCGGCGCTCGGCGGCCCCGCCCCGGCCCGCCGCGTCCACCCGGTCGCGCCCCTGCCGGCCCCGGCGGAGAAGGCGTTCGCCGCGTTCGACAAGGGCTCCGGCTCGCAGGCCGTCGCGACGACCATGGCGTTCGTCCGCCTCATCAAGGACCTGGTCCGCGACAAGGAGACCGGCAAGCGCTGGGTGCCGATCGTCCCGGACGAGGCCCGTACGTTCGGCATGGAGTCGCTGTTCCCGTCGCTCGGCATCTACTCGCCGAAGGGCCAGACGTACGAGCCGGTCGACCGCGACCAGCTCATGTACTACAAGGAGGCCGTCGACGGCCAGATCCTGAACGAGGGCATCACCGAGGCCGGCTCGATGGCCGACTTCATCGCCGCGTCCACCGCGTACGCCACGCACGGCGAGCCGATGATCCCGTTCTACATCTTCTACTCGATGTTCGGCTGGCAGCGGACCGCCGACCAGATGTGGCAGCTCGGCGACCAGCTCGGCCGCGGCTTCCTCGTCGGCGCCACCGCCGGCCGCACGACGCTGACCGGTGAGGGCCTCCAGCACGCCGACGGCCACTCCCCCGTCATCGCGGCGACCAACCCGGCGGCGCTGACGTACGACCCGGCGTTCGCGTACGAGGTCGCGGTGATCGTCAAGGACGGTCTGCGCCGGATGTACGGCGAGGGCGCCCCGGGCGAGGACCCGAACGTCTTCTACTACCTGACCGTCTACAACGAGCCGATGCCGCAGCCCGCCAAGCCGGCCGTCGACAACATCGACGAGGGCATCGTCAAGGGCCTGTACCGGTTCAAGGAGGGCTCGGGCGCCGCGGGCGCGCCGCGCATCCAGCTGCTCGCCTCGGGCACGGCGATCCACTGGGCGCTGGAGGCCCAGCGGACGCTGGCCGAGGAGTGGGGCGTGACCGCCGACGTGTGGTCCGCGACCTCCTGGACCGAGCTGCGGCGCGACGCGCTGGAGGCCGACGCGGCGCTGCTGCGCGGCGAGGAGCGCGTACCGTACGTGCGCCAGGCGCTGGCCGACGCGCCGGGCCCCGTCCTGGCCGTCAGCGACTACATGCGCCAGGTCCCGGACCAGATCGCGCAGTGGGTCGAGCAGGACTACACGTCGCTGGGCGCCGACGGCTTCGGCCTGTCGGACACCCGCGAGGCGGCCCGCCGCCACTTCGGCGTGGACGCCCCGTCGATCGTCGTCGCCGCGCTGGCCCAGCTCGCCCGCCGCGGCGAGGTCCCGGCCGCCGCGGTGAAGGACGCCCGGGAGCGGTACGGCCTGTAAGGCCCGGCCCTCCCCCGCCCGTGCCCCCGGCCGCCGTGACGGCGGCCGGGGGCACGGGCGTGCCGGGGCCCCGCCGGGGCAGGATGGCCGGATGCGTGCCGCCCGCCTGATCAAGATGGTGTTGTTGCTCCAGTCCCGGCCGTCCATGACCGCCGCCGAGCTGGCCCGGGAACTGGAGGTGTCCGAACGGACGGTGGCCCGTGACGCCCTGTCCCTCTCCGAGGCGGGCGTCCCGGTCTACGCGGACCGGGGGCGCGGCGGCGGCTACCGGCTCGTGGGCGGCTACCGGACCCGGCTGACCGGCCTCGCCCGCAGCGAGGCGGAGGCGCTGTTCCTGTCGGGCGTGCCGGGCGCGCTGCGCGAGATGGGGCTGGACGACGCGGCGTCGGCGGCCCGGCTGAAGGTGTCGGCGGCGCTGCTGCCGTCGCTGCGGGACGCCTCCCGGACGGCGGCGCAGCGGTTCCACCTGGACGCGCCGGGCTGGTACCAGGAGCCGGAGACGCCCGAGCTGCTGCCGGTGATCGCGGAGGCGGTGTGGGACGACCGGCTCGTCGACGCCCGCTACCGGCGGGGCGACGGCGAGGTGGAGCGGGAGCTCGCGCCGTACGGGCTCGTGCTGAAGGCGGGGGTCTGGTACCTGTGCGCGCGGGCCGGCGACGCGGTGCGGGTGTACCGCGTGGACCGGTTCAGCCGGGTCGCCCCGCGCGAGGAGCGGTTCGACCGGGACGAGTCGTTCGACCTGCCGGGGTTCTGGGAGGAGCGGGCCGCCCAGTTCGCGCGGTCCCTGCTGCGCACGGCGGTCGTGGTGCGCCTGTCGGAGGCCGGGGCGCGCGGCCTGCCGTACGTGACGGACCGGGCCGCGGCGCGGGAGGCACTGGAGGCGGCCGGGCCCCCGGACCCCGCCGGCCGGGTGACGGTCACCCTGCCGGCGGAGTCCGAGGAGGTGGCGTTCGGGCAGTTGCTGGCGCTGGGCCCGGAGGCCGAGGTGCTGGAGCCGCCCGCGCTCCGGGAACGGCTGGCGGAGGCGGCGGCGCGGATGGCGGAAGTGTACGGGCGGGATCAGCGGTAGTCGTCCGCGGACGCGTCCTTGCCGCCGTCGACGACGTCCCGGAAGTACCCCCAGGCGTCCGGCTGTGACCCGTCGGCGTCGGTGAAGCCGTACTCCTTGGCGAGCTGCCCGCTGTCGAGGGACCGGCCGTTCCAGCGGCCGCGGTCCGGGTCGGCGGCGAGGGCGGCGACGGCCCGGCCGACGTACACGGGCGACTCGGCGATCGCGAAGTGCGGTTCGCGGGCGCAGGCGTCGCGCCAGTTCTCCTCCCGCACGCCGAAGTGGTCGAGCATCGCCTCGGAGCGCAGGAACCCCGGAGTGAGGGCGACGGCGGTGCCGCCCGCGTCCTTCAGGTCGTGGGCGAGGGCGAAGGCCATGCGGAGCGGGGCGGTCTTGGCGAGGTCGAAGTAGAACTGCTCGCGGAAGCGCTTGTTGTACTCGGCGTTGCCGTCGGTCATCTCGACGACCAGGCCGCCGGGGCGGCGCACCAGCAGCGGCAGGGCGACGCTGCTGGTGATGGCGTGGGTGCGGACACCGAGGTCGAGCATGCGCAGGCCCTGGTCGAGGTCGATGTCCCACATCTTGGCGTCCCAGGTCGGCAGGAGCAGGTGGTCGCCGCCCCAGCAACTGTTGACGAGGACGTCGAGGCGGCCCTGCTCCGCGTCGATCCGGGTGACGAGGGCGCGGACCTGGTCGGGCACGAGGTGGTCGGTGGGGACGGCGACGCCCCGGCCGCCGGCCGCGGTGACGAGCTCGGCGGTCTCCTCGATCGTCTCGGTGGCCCGGCCCACCTCGCTGACCTCGTCGCGGGTGGTGCGCCCGGTGGCGTAGACGGTGGCGCCGGCGGCGCCGAGCTGGACGGCGACGGCGCGGCCCGCGCCCCGGGTGGCGCCGGCGACGAGGGCGACCCTGCCGGCGAGGGGCTGCTGGTGCTCGGTGCTGTGGATCGTCATGGGACGACCGTCCCACGCAAAGACGACACCTCCTGTCGGGTTTTCCGGCAGAACCGCTCCGGACACCCGGCGTGACACCCCGCGTGCGCCGTTCCCCGTGCGGTGCCGCCCCCCGCGCCGGATGCTGGTCCCGTGATGGACGAGACGGAGTTCTGGGAGATCGTCGACTCGACCCGCGAGGCCGCCGAGGGCGACCCCGAGGACCACGCCGACCTGCTCGTGGAGCGGCTGGTGCGGCTGGACCCCGACTCCGTCCTCGACTTCGCCCGCCACTTCGAGGCGCGGTACGCCCGCGCGTACACGTGGGACCTGCGGGCCGCCGCCGCGGTGCTGCTGGGCGGGGCCGGGGACGACGCGTTCGACTCCTTCCGGTGCTGGCTGATCGGCCAGGGGCGGGAGGTGTTCGAGGGCGCGGTGCACGACCCGGAGACGCTCGCGGAACTGCTGGAGGACTTCGACCCGGCGGTCGACGGGGACGGCGAGGAGCTGGGGTACGCGGCGGACGAGGCGTACGAGCAGCTCACCGGCGTGGAGGCGCCCGACCCGGGGATCGCCCCGCAGCCGCCCGAGCCGGCGGGCACCCCGCTCGACGTGGACGACGACACGGCGCTGGCGGAGCGGCTGCCGCGGCTGTGGGACCGCTTCGGCGGCTAGCGGGCCCGCACCCGGGGCCGGTCAGCCGGTGAGGGACCGGCCCATGAACACGTCGTCGACGTACACCCCGTCCAGCAGGAACTCCCCCGGCAGGACGCCCTCGACGGCGAAGCCCTCCGACGCGTACAGGGCGCGCGCGGGCACGTTGTGGCCGAGGACGCGGAGGGTGATCCGCGTGGCGCCCCGGCCGCGGGCCTCCTCGCAGGCGGCGCGCAACAGGGCCCGGGCGAGGCCCCGGCCGCGGGCGGACTCGGCGACGACGAGGCCCTGGATCTGGCGCACGTGGCGGTTGCAGGCGAGGCGGGTGGCGAGACCGAGGCGGACGTAGCCCACGGGGCCGTCGCCGAGGTCCGCGACGAGGTAGTCCTCCGGACGGTGGTCGACGTCGAAGAACGGGACGAACGGCGGCTGCGGGCGCGGCATCACGGCGTGGAGCGTCGACCAGGTGGCGTGGTCGAGCAGGCTGAGGGCCTCGGCGTCGCCGGAGCGCGCGGCGCGTATGGGAGAGGGGGTCATGACCGTCACTGTGCCACGGGGGCAGGATGGGGTCATGTCTCTTTCCCCGGGCTCCTCCTCGCCCCCCGCGTCCCCCTCCCCGTCCCCTCGCGGACGGGTCGCCGTGACCGGTGCCGGCGGGCTGATCGGCTCCGCCCTGGTGCGCTCGCTGCGGGCGGACGGGCACGACGTGGTACGGCTGGTGCGGCGGCCGGCGCGCGGCGCGGACGAGGTGGAGTGGGACCCGAAACGGCAGTACGTGGACGTGGCGGGGCTCGCCGGCTGCGACGCGGTGGTGCACCTGGCGGGCGCCGGAGTCGGCGACCGGCGCTGGACGGAGGCGTACAAGAGGGAGATCCGCGACAGCCGCGTGCTGGGCACGGCCGCGATCGCGGAGGCAGTGGCGGCCCTGGACGTGCCGCCGCGGGTCCTGGTGTGCGGAACGGCCCTCGGGTACTACGGCGACACCGGCACGCGCGCGGTGGACGAGTCGGCCCCGGCGGGCGACGGGTTCCTGCCGTCGGTGTGCGTGGCGTGGGAGGAGGCGGCCGCTGCGGCCGAGGAGGCCGGCATCCGCGTCGCGTACGCCCGCACGGGCCTGGTCGTGGCCGCGCGGGGCGGAGCGTGGGGACGGCTGTTCCCCCTGTTCCGCGCGGGACTGGGCGGGCGGCTGGGCGACGGGCGGCAGTACTGGAGCTTCATCGCCCTGCACGACGAAGTGGCGGCGCTACGACACCTGATCGACACCCCGGACCTGTCGGGGCCGGTGAACCTGACGGCCCCGGAACCGGTCACCAACCGGGAGGTGACGGCCGCGATGAGCCGCGTCCTGCACCGCCCGGCGGTCCTCCACGTCCCGGCCCCGGCCCTCCGCCTGGCCCTGGGCGACTTCGCCCACGACGTCCTGGGCAGCCAGCGGGTCCTGCCGCGCCGCCTCCTCGACTCGGGGTTCCGCTTCGCGTTCCCGACGGTGGAATCGGCGATCCGGGCTGCCCCTTTTTAGGCTCGCTCCGCCTCCGGGGCGCTTTCAGCGGGTGTCGAGACGGCGAACGTGCTCAGCGCTTCGCGCCTCCGCGCGATCACCGCCTCGACACCCGCGCGCCCCTTCGGCTCCACGAGCGGCCCACGGGCGCACCCGCCCCCTCCCGGCCCACAGGGCCCCTCGGTCCTACGAGTCGCACACCCCTCCCACTCCACGCACAGCCCACGCGGATGCCCTCCTCCCTCGCCCGGCCCACAAGCCGTACGCCCCTCCCACTCCCCGCACAGCCCACGGGGACGCCCTCCTCCCTCGCCCCTGCGCGGCCCACGGACGCGCCCTCCCCCTTCCCGGCACCCGCCTCCACCCCGCGGGCCGGCCCGGGGAGCGCCCCCAGCCCCCTGGTGCCCGTCGGAGGCGCTCCCCCCTCCCGGTGTCCGCCGGGGGCGCCCGGTGCGGGGTCTCCCCGCCGGGCGGAGCCGGGGCCGGGGGGAGGAAGCACGGGCGCCGCGCGCCGTACCGGAACATGCGGTGCCGAGGGCCGTGGCAGCACGCGCGTGCTACCTCCGTGCTTCGGTGACCCCCCACGCGCGCGACTCCCCCGTACCGGCGGGTCGGCCTACGCTCTGGTCCCGCTCGGGGCGTCCCAGCCCCGAATTCGGGCATTCCGGGGGCCCGTCCAGGGCATGAGCCACCCACGCACCGAACCGTCACCCGGGGAGGATCACGTGCTCAGTACCGCAGATCACGCGGACGTCGTCGTCGTCGGAGCCGGGCTCGCGGGGCTGGCCGCGGCCCACCACCTGTCCAGTGCCGGGCTGGCCGTACGGGTCCTGGAGGCCGCCCCGCGGGTCGGCGGGCGGATGGCCACCGACCACGTCGACGGGTTCCGCCTCGACCGGACCGGGCAACTGCTCAACACGTCGTACCCGGAGCTGCACCGCGTCGCCGGCGTGGACGTCGGGACCCTGCGGCGGTTCCAGCCGGGAGTGTTGGTGCACAGCGGGGGCCGGCTGCACCGCACCGGCGAGGTGCGCGGCGGCCCGCGGTCCGCGCTGACCAGGGCGAGGGCGCTGGCGAGCGGCCCGCGCCCACTGGACCAGGCCCGTCTCGGCGCGTCGCTGGCCCGGCTCGCCGGCACCCCCACCGAGCGGCTGCTGGCCCGCCGGGAGCGCGCCGCGACGGAGGCCCTGGCGTCCCGCGGCCTGCCGCCGCGGACGGTCACCACGTTCCTGCGGCCGCTGCTGAGCGCCCTGCTCAGCGACCCGGACCTGACCACCTCCAGCCGGTGCGCCGACCTGGCGCTGCGCGGGTTCGCGCGGGGGCGGCTGTGCGTCCCGGAGGGCGGCGCGGCGCGGCTGCCGGAGCGGATGGCGGCGGCGCTGCCCGCCGGGACGGTCCGCACCGGGGTACGGGTCAAGGACGCGTCGATCAGCCGGGTGGTCACGGCGGAGCACGGGGAGTTCACGTGCCGGTCGCTGGTCGTGGCGACGGGGGCGCGAGCCGCCGCGGAGCTGCTGCCGGGGCTGCGGGTGCCGGGGTTCCACCCGGTGACCGTCCTCCACCACACCGCGCCCGAGGCGCCGCTGGCGGCCCCCGCGCTGGTGCTGGACGCGGACCGGACGGGTCCGGTGTCGCACACGGCGGTGATGAGCGAGGTGGACCCGACGCGGGCGCCGCGCGGCCGGGCGCTGATCACCTCCACGGTCCTCGGCACGCCCCCGGACGACCTGGACGCCCGGGTGCGGCAGCACCTGGCGGCGCTGTACGGCACGGGAACGGCGGACTGGGAGCTCCTGGGAGTACGGCACGACCCGGAGGCCGTACCGGCGATGCCGGCCCCGCACGACCTGCGGCGCCCGGTACGGCTCCTGGCGGGCCTGTACGTGTGCGGCGACCACCGGGACGTGAGCTCCCCGCAGGGCGCGCTCCGCTCCGGCCGCCGCGCGGCCCAGGCGATCCTCCGGGACCTGGGCCTCCCTCCGGCGAACCCGTCCGCGCGCACGGAGGCGGCGGCGTAGACCGGGGCCGCCCCGCCCGGAGGCGCTCCCCGGGGCCGCCCCGGGCGCCAGGGGCGGCGGGGCCCGGGGCAGGGCCCGGGCCGCACCGCCGCCGCGTTCAGTCCAGCGCCGCCGCCGCCCGCTCCCGGTAGGCGCGGACCGGCAGGGCGTCACGGTGGGGGTCCAGACGGCGCTCGAAGTCGCGGACGTACTCCACCGCGCGGGCCGAACGCATGTCGGCGGCCTGCCGCGCCGCCTCCGCGCCCAGGGCGCACGCCTGCTCCAGTTCACCGAGGGCGAGCCGGGCCGCGGCCAGGACCACACGGCAGAACGTGCGGCTGCGCGCGTACCCGGGCGCGTACAGCTGGAGCGCGCGCTCCGCGTGCTGCGCGGCGGCCCGGTAGTGCCGGAGGTCCAGGTGGCAGTGGGCGGACTCGTCCGCCAGCTGCGCCTCGTCGAAGGAGCGCGCCCAGTGCGGCACCTCCTCGCCGGGGCGGGCGCCCTCCAGCGCCCGCTCGGCGCGGACCAGCGACGACGTGCAGGCCCGCACCTCCCCCAGCACGGCGTGCCCCCGCGCCTCCACCGCGTGCAGCATCGACTGGACGACGGGCGGCGCCGACGAGCCGACGCCCTGCTGGGCGACGCGCGCGAGCTGCACGGCCTCCCGCCCGTGGCCCAGGTACACGGCCTGGCGGCTCATCGTGATCAGGACGTACGAGCCGTACGCCCGGTCCCCCGCCGCCTGGGACAGCCGCAGGGCCTGCACGAAGTACCGCTGCGCCAGCCCGTGCGCGGCGATGTCGTACGACGTCCAGCCGGCCAGCCGGGTCAGGTCGGCGGCCGCGCCGAACAGCCGCCGCCCGGTGGCCTCGCCGTAGCTGCCGCGCAGCATCGGTTCGGCCTCGTGCTCCAGGTACCGGACGAGGGCCTGCCGGGCGTGGCCGCCGCCGTAGGCGTGGTCCAGCGTGCGGAACAGCTCGCCGATCGAACGGAGCGCCGCGATGTCCCCGGCGGTCACGCGCTGCCCCGCCCCGCTCTCGGTGCCCCGCTGGCGGGGCAGGGGAAGGGCGGCGTCGGCCGGGGCGGGCGCCCCGGCGGCGTTCGCCGGGCCGGTCCGGCCGGTGAGGACCGGCCTGCCGGCCGGGCGGGCCGGGGTGCCGCGGAGCGGGCCGCCCGGCCCGGTCCGGCTCCCGGCCGCGCCGAACGATGCCGTGCCGCTGGCGTCCGGCCCCGGCGCCGTACCGGGGACGCCGCGGCCGGGCGGGCGCCCCTGCGCCGGGACGCGCCCGTTCGCCGGGGGCGCCGCGGCCGGGCCGCCCGCGCCGCGCGGGGGCTCGCCGCGGCCGACGTGCTCGTCGGCGCGGCCGATCAGCCAGTCGCGGCTGGGGACGACCAGGCCCGCCGGGGTGAAGGCGATCTTCCGCAGCTCGGTGTGGCTGCCGGAGTCCTTGCGCCACAGCCCGCTGACGATGTCGACGGCCTCCTCGGGCGTGGCGGCGAACTCCAGGCCCGCGTACACGGGCGCGCAGGCGTCGAGGCCGAGGTCCTGGGCGGACAGCCGCCGGCCGAGGCGCCGGGTGAACACCTCGGCGATCAGCGCGGGGGTGGTGCCGCGCGGCTGTTGGCCGCGCAGCCAGCGGGTGACGGAGGTCTTGTCGTAGCGGAGGTCGAGTCCGTGCTCGAGGCCGAGCTGATCCACCCGTCTGGCAAGGCCTGCGTTGGAGAATCCGGCTTCCGCGATCAGTGCGGCGAGCTGGCGGTTGGGGTTGCGCTGCGGGGGTCGATCCGTCATCAGCTGTGCGGTCTCCTGCCTTCCGGGCCGGGGTCAGCCCCCTTGGAACGGCGCGAATTTAACTGTCGCCGGCACCGATACCGCCACCTTCGCCCCATATTCATCCGATCGTGTGAGGGTCAGATTCGGTACTGACGCCCGCGGGCCGCCTCCGGTGCCCCACGCCGCCCCGGCGTCCCTCCGGCCCCCCGTTCCCCCGGCGCGTCAGGCGGGGCCCGGCGCCCCGTTCCCGCCCCGCCCCGCGCCCCTCCGGACCGCGTCCGCCGGCCCGCATCGAAACCCGCGCGGTCCGCTCCGCGACGGCCGCCGTACAGTGGCAGGGGCGTGACGCGCATTTCTAGGGAGACGGTGCCGTGAGCGAGCTGCGATTCGTCCATCTGGGGTTCGGTGAGGACGCCGTGGACTACCTGGAGGCATGGGAGAAGCAGCGCGAGGTCCATGCCGCCCGCTTCGCGGACGAGGTGCCGGACACCTGTCTGCTGTTGGAGCACCCGCCCGTGTACACGGCGGGGCGGCGCACCGAGGACAGCGAGCGCCCGTTGGACGGCACCCCGGTCGTGGACGTGGACCGCGGCGGCAAGATCACCTGGCACGGCCCCGGCCAGCTGGTCGGCTACCCGATCCTGAAGCTGCCCCGCCCGGTGGACGTCGTGGCGCACGTGCGGCGCCTGGAGGAGGCGCTGATCCGCGCGACGGCGGAGCTCGGGCTGGAGACGACCCGCGTCGAGGGCCGCAGCGGCGTGTGGGTGCTGGGCGACCCGGTCGAGGAGCGGCCCGCGTTCGGCGGGCTGTCGCTGGACTTCGACCCGCGGCTGAACGACGAGGAGTTCGACCCGCGCCTGAGCGGCCCCGAGTACGCCCCGTCCAACGCGGGCCAGCGCCGCGAGGACCGCAAGCTCGCGGCGATCGGCATCCGCGTCGCCAAGGGCGTCACGATGCACGGCTTCTCGCTGAACGTGAACCCGGACAACACCTGGTTCGACCGCATCGTCCCGTGCGGCATCCGCGACGCGGGGGTGACGTCGCTGGCGAACGAGCTGGGCCGCGAGGTGACGATCGCCGAGGTCCTGCCGGTGGTGGAGCGCCACCTGCGGGACGTGCTGGAGAGCGCCGAGCCCCGGCCGCGCGTGATCGACAGGACGCCGGAGCCCGTGGGGGCCCCGGAGGGGGCGGCGACCGCCTGACCCTCCTCAGACCTGGGGGAATGCGACCCTCTGGCTCGAGGTTGGCCAGACGTAAGGCCGCACTTTTGACGGGCGTACCCTGGTGTTCGCCGAAGAATCGAAGCCGTAGGAGCCAGCCGTGTCCGCAGTCGCACCCGACGGACGCAAGATGCTGCGCCTGGAGGTCCGGAACAGCCAGACCCCCATCGAGCGCAAGCCCGAGTGGATCAAGACCCGGGCGAAGATGGGCCCCGAGTACAACCAGCTGCAGAAGCTCGTCAAGAGCGAAGGGCTGCACACGGTCTGCCAGGAGGCGGGCTGTCCGAACATCTTCGAGTGCTGGGAGGACCGCGAGGCGACGTTCCTCATCGGCGGCGACCAGTGCACGCGGCGCTGCGACTTCTGCCAGATCGACACGGGCAAGCCGCAGGCCCTCGACCTCGACGAGCCGCGCCGCGTCGGCGAGTCCGTCGTGGCGATGGACCTGAACTACGCCACGATCACCGGCGTCGCCCGCGACGACCTGGAGGACGGCGGCGCCTGGCTGTACGCGGAAACGGTCCGGCAGATCCACGCGATGACCGCCGGCCGCGAGGGCGGCCACACCAAGGTCGAGCTGCTGATCCCCGACTTCAACGCGGTCCCCGAGCAGCTGGCCGAGGTCTTCTCGTCCCGCCCCGAGGTGCTGGCGCACAACGTCGAGACGGTGCCCCGGATCTTCAAGCGGATCCGCCCCGCCTTCCGGTACGAGCGGTCGCTGGAGGTCATCACGCGGGCCCGCGAGGCCGGCCTGGTGACCAAGTCGAACCTGATCCTCGGCATGGGCGAGACCCGCGAGGAGGTCAGCGAGGCGCTGCACGACCTGCACGAGGCCGGCTGCGAGCTGATCACCATCACGCAGTACCTGCGGCCCTCCGTGCGCCACCACCCGGTGGAGCGCTGGGTGAAGCCGCAGGAGTTCGTGGAGCTGAAGGAGGAGGCCGACGAGATCGGCTTCTCCGGTGTCATGTCGGGCCCGCTGGTCCGCTCCTCGTACCGCGCGGGACGGCTGTTCCAGCAGGCGATGGAGGCCCGCGGCGCGACGGTGGAGACCGCGCCCGCGGTGTGACGTCCGGCACGGCCCGGCGCACGGCCCGTACGCTCCCGCGCAGGTGGACGCCTGCGCGGCGGTGTACGGACGGCGCCGGGCCGTCGCCGTGGTTTGACCGGTCGGACACGCGCTGGTAACACCGTTGGGTAACACTGGTCGTACGCACCGTGCGGGCGCCCGCCCGGCGGGCACGCGGGCCGGGCCGCCCGCGGTGCCCCCGCCGGCGCGCCGGCTCCCCGCGTCACCCACATCCGCTCACCCGCTCCAGGGGGACACCGACATGCAGGCCCCGAGTCAGCAGGTACGCGTCCACGCCCTCCCGTCCGTCACCGGCGCCCTGCGCGCCGTCGAAGCGCTGTTGCTGCGCGGCGGCCAGCGGACCGCCCGCCGCAACGCCTGGTCGTCCGTGCTGGAGGACCGCCGCAGGGCCCTCGCCCGGGCGGAGGCGCAGCACGTACTGGAGGCCGCGGCGAGCCGAGCGCCGTCGGACACGTAAACTTCAGAGCATGGCGAGGAAGTCGAATGCAGACAGCGGTGACGCCGCTGCGAACCCCGGGCGACTGAAGCAGATCGCTCTGACGTACAAGATGACCCGGCGGACCGACCCGAAGGTCGGGCTTGTCATCGCGGGCGTGGGGATCGTCGTCTTCGGCGCCCTCCTCGCGATCGGCTTCCTGATCGGGCACCCGGTCTACCTGGGCATCCTGGGCTTCCTGCTGGCCTTCCTCGCGATGGCGATCGTCTTCGGGCGACGGGCCGAGCGGGCGGCCTTCGGGCAGATGGAGGGCCAGCCGGGCGCGGCAGCGGCCGTCCTGCAGAACGTGGGCCGCGGCTGGACGACCACACCGGCGGTGGCGATGAACCGCAGCCAGGACGTGATCCACCGCGCGGTCGGCCGTCCCGGCATCGTCCTGGTCGCCGAGGGCAACCCGAACCGCCTCAAGAGCCTGCTCGCGGCCGAGAAGAAGCGGATGGCCCGCATCGTGGTGGACGTGCCGGTGCACGACATCATCGTCGGCGACGGCGAGGGCCAGGTGCCGCTGAAGAAGGTCCGCACGACGATGCTGAAGCTGCCGCGCGTGCTGACCGCGGCGCAGGTCACGGCGGCGAACGACCGGCTGCGGGCCATGGGCGACCTGATGAGCAACATGCCGCTGCCCAAGGGCCCCATGCCCAAGGGCATGCGCATGCCGCGCGGCGGAAGGCTCCGCTGACACGGACGGACGGAAACGGAGGAGGGCGGTCGCGACGCGACCGCCCTCCTCCGTCTTCTCCGCCTTCTCTGCCCTTTCCGTCTCCCCGTCCTTCCCGTCCTCGCCGCCGCTACGGCATCCGCACCTGTACGGCGCGGGCGAGCCGGTCGTGGAGGCCGCGGCCGTCGCGGTCCCAGATCAGGGCGGGGACGGCGAGGCAGAGCAACGCGGTGCGGACGACGGCGCGGCCGAAGCGGAGCCGCTCGCCGTCCTCGGCGATGACGCGCAGGCCCAGGAACCGCTTGCCGGGGGTGCAGCCGATGGTGCCGACGGTGAGGACGCCGAGGAGGAACAGCACACCGAGGGCCCAGTTGCCCGCCGCGTTCCAGTCACCTCGAGTGATCAATCCGTATGCGATGACCATGCAGAGGGACCAGTCGATGAAGAGTGCGCCGAAGCGCCGCCCGAGCGGGGCGACGGAGCCGGGTCCCGTCTCCGGCAGACCGAGCCGTTCGCCCCGGTAGCCGAAGTCGGCGCCCATCTCCTCGGCCGCCGCACGCGGCCCGGAGAGCCACGATCCGATTACTCGCCTGTTGTCCACCCGTACACGGTACTGCGCCCACTTTTGATCACCGCGAGCCGGGCCGCCGGGGCGCGCGGCACACCCGTCCGCCGGGCCCCGGCAGCCGCACCGGTTAACTTGGGCGAAACAAATGGGTCATGCTTGAGAAATCCCCCGTACCTATGGTCGGGTCCAGCGTGGGCCACCGCACTGGTCCCGCGACCGAATCGCAACCCCGCCCTCCCCCGGGTGGGAGGAGGAGGAGTTGGATGTTCCAGAACGCCGACGAAGCCCAGAAGTTCATCAAGGACAACGACGTCAAGATGGTCGACGTCCGGTTCTGCGACCTTCCGGGAGTGATGCAGCACTTCACGATCCCGGCGACGGCGTTCGACCCGTCCGAGGAGCTGGCCTTCGACGGCTCGTCGATCCGCGGTTTCCAGGCCATCCACGAGTCGGACATGGCCCTGCGCGCGGACCTGTCGACGGCGCGTCTCGACCCGTTCCGCCGGGACAAGACGCTGAACATCAACTTCTTCATCCACGACCCGATCACGGGTGAGCAGTACAGCCGCGACCCGCGCAACATCGCGAAGAAGGCGGAGGCGTACCTCGCCTCCACCGGCATCGCCGACACGGCGTTCTTCGGCCCGGAGGCGGAGTTCTACGTCTTTGACTCCGTCCGCTTCAACACCTCCGCGAACGAGGGCTTCTACCACATCGACTCCGAGGCGGGCGCCTGGAACACCGGTGCGGTCGAGGACAACCGCGGCTACAAGGTCCGCTACAAGGGCGGCTACTTCCCCGCCCCGCCGGTCGACCACTTCGCCGACCTGCGCGCGGAGATCTCCCTGGAGCTGGAGAAGGTCGGCCTCCAGGTCGAGCGCCAGCACCACGAGGTGGGCACCGCCGGCCAGGCGGAGATCAACTACAAGTTCAACACGCTGCTCGCCGCCGCCGACGACCTGATGCTCTTCAAGTACATCGTGAAGAACGTCGCGTGGCGCAACGGCAAGACCGCGACCTTCATGCCGAAGCCGATCTTCGGTGACAACGGCTCGGGCATGCACGTCCACCAGTCCCTGTGGTCCGGCGGCGAGCCGCTGTTCTACGACGAGCAGGGCTACGCCGGCCTGTCGGACACCGCCCGCTACTACATCGGCGGCATCCTGAAGCACGCCCCGTCGCTGCTGGCCTTCACCAACCCGACGGTCAACTCGTACCACCGCCTGGTGCCGGGCTTCGAGGCGCCGGTGAACCTGGTGTACTCGCAGCGCAACCGCTCGGCTGCGATGCGCATCCCGATCACGGGCTCGAACCCGAAGGCCAAGCGCGTCGAGTTCCGCGCCCCGGACCCGTCCTCCAACCCGTACCTGGCCTTCTCGGCCCTCCTCCTCGCGGGTCTGGACGGCATCAAGAACAAGATCGAGCCGGCGGAGCCGATCGACAAGGACCTGTACGAGCTGGCCCCCGAGGAGCACGCGGGCGTCGCCCAGGTCCCGACCTCCCTCCCCGCGGTCCTCGACGCCCTGGAGGCGGACAACGAGTACCTCCAGGCGGGCGGCGTCTTCACGTCCGACCTGATCGAGACGTGGATCGACTACAAGCGCACCAACGAGATCGCCCCGATCCAGCTCCGCCCGCACCCGCACGAGTTCGAGCTGTACTTCGACCTGTAGGCCGCGGACCCGGCCCCGCGCCGGACAGCCGATGAGGGCCGCCACCCCCGGGGTGGCGGCCCTCGCCGCTTCGGAGGGCCCCGGCGGGCGGCGGTGATGCCCGCCGGGCGGTCGGTCAGTGGGTGGCGCGGATCAGGGTGCGGACCAGGCGGCACGTGGTGTCGGAGGGCGGGTGGATGCCGAGGTTCTCGGCGGTGGCGCGGATCGTGTCGTCGTCGGCCTTGGAGGCGGCGTACACGCCCGAGTCGAGCAGGGCTATCGCGAGGCGCATGGCCTTGAGGTGGCGGTTGTGGGACACGTACCACTCGCGCGGCCGGCCGGCCGGGAGCGGCTTCTTCCGCAGGGGCTTCCAGGGTTCGAGCGGCAGCGGCGTGACGGTGGCGACGGCCATCGGCGACCTCCTGGTGCGGGGTGCGGGGGCCCTCCCCGGACCCTCACTGACTGCTTCGATTCTACCGGGGGGCACTGACAAACGGCCCTGGCCAGACGGGGTGCGGAGGGGTTCCCGGCGGGTACGGTGGCGGCATGGAGATCTGGATCAACCCCGCCTGTTCCAAGTGCCGTGGCGCGCTGAGCCTCCTCGACGAGGAGGGCGCCGAGTACACGGTCCGCCGGTACCTGGAGGACGTGCCGTCCGCCGACGAGATCCGCGACGTCCTGGGCCGGCTCGGTCTGGAGCCGTGGGACATCACCCGCCTCCAGGAGGCCGCCGCGAAGGAGCTGGGGATGGCGGACTGGCCCCGCGACGAGGCGTCCCGCGGGCGGTGGATCGAGGCGCTGGCCGCGCACCCGAAGCTCATCCAGCGGCCCATCATCACCGCCGACGACGGCACGGCGGTCGTCGGCCGGTCGGAGGAGGCCGTCCGGGACGCGCTCTCCCGGTCCTGAACCACGCCATGCCCGCCATGTCCGCCATGGCGCCGGGGCCGGCAGGGCGGGGGCGGGGCGGGGAGGGCTCGGTGGGTGGGGCGCGGCGGGGTTGGGGCGTGGTGGACAGGAAGCGCCCGGGGCGTCTTCTTCTGCGCGGGGGCCCTTCCGGCCCCGTGCGACCGCTTCCCGCGGCGGGCCCCGGGCTCCGCCAGGCCGCTCAAACCCTGACCGGGTCAGTCGAGCCCCCCAGACCGCCCAGGCCCCACCGGGCCCCCAGGCCCTTGAAGCCTCGCAGGCCCCCCAAGCCGCTCAGGCTCCCGTCTGGCCCTCCGCCTCTGCCAGGATCTCCGTCATCCGCAGGCCGAACCGTGCGTCGCACCCGTGCGGCACGCCCGTCCGCGCCGCGGCCAGCAGTGCGTCCACCGCCGCCGCGAACGACCCGACCGCGTCGTCCCAGCGCGGCATGGCCACCTGCCCCCGGTCGCCGTACAGCGTGATGCCCGCGTCCGCCGCCGCGACCGGGACGCTGAGCGAGAGGGCCGCCGAGCTGGCCGCGCCGCCCGCGTGCCGCAGCGCCAGTTGCCGGGTGTCGTCCGGGCCCGCCGCGGCCACCACCTGCGTCACGTCGCCCAGCACCGGCAGCAGCACCGACAGGACGTGCGGGCCCACGTCCCACAGGGCGCCCTTCTCCCGTCGCCACGGCGACGCGGCGTACGCGCTGGTCGAACCGGGCGAGAACAGCGCGCCCAGCCAGTGGGCCCGCGCCAGGTACCAGCCGCCCGCCGCCGCCTGCTCCTCGATCCACGGCGCGGTGCCCGCCGCGAACCGCAGCGTGCAGAACACCACGGACGCCACCCCGGACTTCTCCGCCGCCAGCGCCACCTCCCGCGCGCCCGCCACGCTCGTCGCGACCGGCTTGTCCAGCAGCAGGTGGCACCCGGCCGCCGCGGCCCGCACGGCGAACGGCGCCTGCACGTCGGGCGGCAGCGCGACCGCCACGGCGTCGCTCGCCGCGAACAGGGCGTCGACGTCCTCGTACGCGCGCGTGCCGAACTCCGCGGCGAGCCCGGCGGCGGCGTCCGGGCGTCTCCCCCACACGCCGCTGAAGTCGACGCCCGGGTGCGCCGCCAGCGCGGGGGCGTGCGTGCGGGTGGCCCAGGGGCCCGTGCCGAGGAGTCCGATGCGTGTCGCCTTCGTCATGTCCGCAAGTCTGCCCGCTGCTCGAAAACCATGCCGGGCCGGGCCGCGTCCGGTGCTACGTTTCTCGGGCCGGCCGCGGGACTCCGGCGTGACTTCCGGGACCTGCTCTGTAAAGCAACGCTTTCGCTGTTCACGCCCCCATTCCCCGGCCGGCGCACCACCACGCCGCACCGAGACCGACCGGCCGACCGGGGGGACCATGGCCGAGACCTTCTCCGACCTCGTCGCCGCCGAGGACGTGCTCCTCTTCGTCAACGCCGCCGTCACCGCGACCGGGCAGCGCGAGTTCCGGTCGTCGGCGGACGAGCAGCGGCTGTCGCTCGACTTCCTCCACGCGTACGTGCGCGTCAACTACCGCCCCCTGTACGCCGCGTCGCTCGCCCTCGACATCAACGACCACAACGCCGCCCTCGTCGTCGAGCGGCTGCTGCGCCACGCGGACGAGGCCGGTCCGCAGGAGAAGCGGCTGGAGGGGCGGCTCATCGCGGCCCGGCTCGCCACGCTGCCCCCGCAGCGCGTGTACCGGCTGTTCGGCGCCCTGCGCGCCGCCCGGGTCAACAACCGGCGTACGCGGGCGCTGATGCGCGACTGGCTGGCGGCCCGCCCCGACCCCGCGCACGACGCGGTGAAGTACCGGGCCGGGCTGAAGCGCGCCGCCCGGCACGCGCACCTGCTCCCCGGCGGCGCGGAGCTGGGCGACTTCCTGTTCGCGCCGCGCCGCCGCGCCCGCTACGAGGACCCGCGCCTCGACGCGTACCGCCGGGCCCGCCACGAGCAGGCCGCGCTGTACGCGCTGCCGTTCACGGTCGCCGAGGGGTTCGCCGCCCGGCACGGCGTACCGCGCGCGGTGTTCCTGGAGCGGATGGCGCCCCGCATGACCCGCCTGGAGCGGCTGCGCGCACAGGGCCGGGCGGGGGCGCCCGGGGCCGACCTGGCGGCGATGCCGCTGACCCGGCTCGCGCTGTACGCGCTGTCGCTCGGGTTCGGGGAGCGGGCGGCGCGGCGGGCGGAGCTGACGGGCGCGCTGCGGGCGGCGGCGCACCGGGCGGCGGGCCCGTACGCGGGGACGTGGGGGCGGGTCGCGGCGGTGCTGGACGACAGCTACTCGTCGTACGGGTCGGACGTGAAGCGGCGCCGGCCCCTGGCGGTGGCGCTGGGCTGCCACTTCCTGCTGGAGGCGCTGGCCCGGCCGGGCGGGTACGCGCCGCTGTGGACGTCGGGCTCCACGGACCCGCTGATGGCGCGGCCCTGGGGGCCGACGCCGCTCGGCGCCCGGATCCTGGACGCGCTGGAGACCGACCCGGAGCGGCTGCTGATCGTGTCGGACGGCTGGGACAACGCGCCGCCCGGCCTCGCCGGCGAGGTGCTGCGCGTGTGGCGGACCCGGCTGGACCCGGAGCGGCGGACGAGCGTGGTGCACCTGAATCCGGTGTACGACGCGGACGGCTTCGACGTGCGGCGGCTGGCGCCCTGCGTGCCGACCGCCGGGGTGCGGGACGCGGAGGACCTGCCGTCGCTGGTGGAGATCGCCCGGTTCGCGGAGGGGCGCACGGGGCTCGCCGAGCTGCGGGCGTACCTGGACCGCCGTGTCGCGCTCTTCCTGGGGGACGCGTGACCCGGATCGACCTGGCCGGGCTGGTGGCCGGGCCCGCGCAGGTGTGGGGCGGCGTCCGGCTGGTGCCGCTGCTGCGGGAGCGGCCGGTCGAGGGGCTGCGGCTGCACGAGGAGCTGTACGGCGACGCGTACGGGCGGGTCGCGCTCGGCCCGCGGCACACGTACACGTCGTACATCCCGCACGGCTTCGTCGCCGACTGGTCCGCCGGCGGGAACGGGAACGGGAACGGCGGCGGGGGCGGGGGCGACCGGCGGCGGGGCGCGGCGTACGGGACGGGGCTGGGCGTCGCCGCGCCGGTGTGCGTGCCCGTGCGGACGCACCACCGGCTGGCCAAGCGGGTCCGGGACGGCGGCGGGGGGCGGCTGCGGTTCCTGCCGCTGCACCTGGCGCTGGAGGGGTACCTGGCGCTGCACTTCGGCGGGCCGTCCGTCGTGTGGGACGAGTGGTCCCGGCAGGCGGTGCGCCGGGGGCTGTCGCCACGGGAGGAGGACGCGTACGCGGGGCGGTCGGTGCGGGGGCTCGCCGAGGCGCTGCGGGTCTTCGAGATCCACCCGGGGCAGTGCGGCGTGATGGTGTACGCGGCGGACGCGCTCGCCGCGGCGTTCGTCGTGCCGCACCCGGACGACTACCGGGCCCTGCACCCGTCGCTGGTGCGGGACCTGTACGGCGAGCTGGTGCACCAGTACGCGCTGTACGGGCGGCCGGTGCCCGAGTTCGCCGCACGGATCGACGACGCCGCGGGCCGGGTCCGGACCCTCGCGGACCTGCGGGCCGCGGCGCGCGCCGAGGAGCGCGCGTGGCGGGCGGCGCACGACGGGCTGATGGCGCGCGACCTGCTGGAGACGTCGTACGCGTGGGAGCGGGTGCGCGGGGCGGGGCCGTTCACGCTGTACCGCTTCCTGCCGCCGTTCCAGGCCGGCCGGGGCGGTCAGCACATCGGTGAGGTGATCACGGACCGGAAGGGGCGGACGGCGTACCTGAAGACGTTCCGGCTGTCGGAGAACCAGGTCCGGCGCGGTTACGTGCTGCGGCGGCTGGCGGACTGCGACTGGGACCCGGCCCGTACGGCGGAGGCGCTCGGGACGGGGTACGAGGAGCTGGTCGCCCGGGTCCGGCGCGCGGGTTTCGGGGCGCTGCTCGACGCGCACGGGGTCGCACAGCGCGCGCGTGCCCTGCGGGAAGGCTGAGTAACACGGGGTTCACACACGGGCAATGGCCGGGAAATCCCCCGTTGCCAAGCTGCGCGGCATACCGCTGCACCCGCAAAAGGATGAGGCCCCGTGACCATCAAGGCTGAGTACATCTGGATCGACGGCACCGAGCCGACCGCCAAGCTGCGCTCGAAGACGAGGATACTGACGGCCGCCGTCGCGGACGTCGCCGAGCTGCCGATCTGGGGCTTCGACGGGTCCAGCACCAACCAGGCCGAGGGCCACTCCTCCGACTGCGTGCTGAAGCCGGTCTACTCCTGCCCGGACCCGATCCGGGGCGGCGAGCACGTCCTGGTGCTGTGCGAGGTCCTGAACACGGACATGACGCCGCACTCCACGAACACCCGGGCGCAGCTGGCCGAGGTCGCGGAGAAGTACGCCGCCCAGGAGCCGATCTTCGGCATCGAGCAGGAGTACACCTTCTTCAAGGGTCACCGCCCGCTCGGCTTCCCCGAGGGCGGCTTCCCCGCCCCGCAGGGCGGCTACTACTGCGGTGTCGGCGCGGACGAGATCCACGGCCGCGACATCGTCGAGGCGCACCTCGACCACTGCCTCGCCGCGGGCCTGGGCATCTCCGGCATCAACGCCGAGGTCATGCCGGGGCAGTGGGAGTTCCAGGTCGGCCCGCTCGACCCGGTCACCGTCGCCGACCAGCTGTGGATCGCCCGCTGGCTGCTCTACCGCACGGCCGAGGACTTCGAGGTCTCCGCGACGCTGCACCCGAAGCCGGTGAAGGGCGACTGGAACGGCGCGGGCGCGCACACCAACTTCTCCACGAAGGCGATGCGCGAGGGCTACGACGCGATCATCACCGCGTGCGAGGCGCTCGGTGAGGGCTCCAAGCCGCTCGACCACGTCAAGAACTACGGCGCGGGCGTCGACGAGCGCCTGACCGGCCTGCACGAGACCGCCCCGTGGGACCAGTACAGCTACGGCGTCTCCGACCGCGGCGCGTCGGTCCGCATCCCCTGGCAGGTCGAGAAGGACGGCAAGGGCTACATCGAGGACCGCCGCCCGAACGCCAACGTCGACCCGTACGTGGTGACCCGCCTGCTGGTGGACACCTGCTGCGAGGCGCTGGAGAAGGCCGGCCAGGTCTGATCCCGCCCGTACGCGACGAGGGGGTGCCCCCGGCCGGAGCCGTCCGGCCGGGGGCACCCTCCGTGCTGGTACGGGGGCACGCCGTACGGGGGTGAGCGGCGCGGCGGCGGGAGACGGCCGCCGGGGCGGGGCGAACGCCGTGCGGGCGAGGCGGGGGAAGGCCCTCCCGCCGCGCGGGCCGGGCGCCGCGGACGGCCGCGGCCCCGAGGCGCGCCAGGAGCGTGCCGTCCGGGGGCGGTGGGGCGGGCGCCTCGTCGTGGCCGAAACGGCCCGGACGGGCCGCGTGGCCGCGGTGTCCCCGAGCCGCCGGGACCATCGGGTGCGGGGCCGCCCGCACGGCGACCGGTCCGGTTCCGATCACCGGGGCGCCCCGTCGGCGGCCCACCGCCGCCCGGGCGAGTGCCCAGGTCAGGGCGAAAGCACCCGGCAGCGAGCGCACCGGCACGGGGTGGGCGGCCTGGAGGGCGTGCCCGGTCGCGGACAGCACCGCGGCGAACAGCGCGGCGTGCAGGGCGCGCACCGGCGAGCGGGACGCGGTCGTGGCCGGAATCTGCCTCCACCCGGGGGAGGTTCCGCTTCCGGCTGTTCCTCCGGTAGCGGAAGCGGTGGGCGGGGCGGGGGCACCGGGGCAGAGTCGGGGACATGAGGCTTTTGATCCTGGGTGGTACGGAGTTCGTGGGGCGGGCCGTGGCCGAGGCCGCGCTCGCCCGTGGCTGGGAGGTGACGGTGTTCCACCGGGGGCGGCACGAGCCGCCTCCCGGCGCGGCGGTGCTGCGCGGCGACCGGTCGGTGCCGGACGGGGCGGGTCTGTCCGCGCTGCGCGGGGGCACGTGGGACGCGGTCGTCGACACGTGGTCGGGCGCGCCCTTCGCGGTGCGGGACGCGGCCCGGCTGCTGGCGGGGCGGGCGGGGCGGTACCTGTACGTGTCGAGCTGCTCCGTGTACGAGTGGCCGATGGTGGCCGAGTTGCGCGAGGACAAGCCGGTCGTGGAGGCGTCGCCGGACGACGGGGACGACGTGCCGTACGCGCGCGCCAAGCGGGGCGGGGAGCTGGCGGCCGTCGGGGCGTTCGGCCCCGAGCGAACGCTGCTGGCGCGGGCGGGGCTGATCCTGGGCCCGTGGGAGAACGTGGGCCGGCTGCCGTGGTGGCTGAACCGGATCGCGCGCGGCGGCCCGGTCCTCGCGCCGGGGCCGCGCGACCTGCCGCTGCAGTACATCGACGCGCGGGACCTCGCCGGGTGGCTGCTGGACGCCGCCGAGGGCGGGCTGGCCGGCCCGTACGACCTGGTGAGCCGGCCGGGGCACACGACGATGGGCGGACTGCTGGAGGCCTGCGTCCGGGCGACCGGGTCGGACGCCGAACTGCGCTGGACGCCGCCCGACCGGATCCTCGCCGCGGGCGTCGAGCCCTGGACGGGGCTGCCCGTGTGGGTCCCGCCGGGCGAGGCGCACGACGCGATGCACGGCGCCGACGTGAGCAAGGCGCTCGCCTCCGGCCTGCGGTGCCGCCCCGTCGAGGAGACCGTCGCCGACACGTGGGCGTGGCTGCGCGGCCTCGGCGGCGAGGCGCCGCGGCGGCCGGACCGGGACCCGGTGGGGATCGATCCCGAGCTGGAGGCGAAGGTCCTCGGGCTGTAGGGGCGGGCCGGGGGCCTGATCACGGGCCGGGTCCTGAGCCGGGCCGGGCGCCGGGTCCCGGGCCGGGCGCCGGTTCCTGGTCCGGGCCGGGCGCCGGGTCCTGAGCCGGGCCGGGCGCCGGGTCCTGAGCCGGGCCGGGCTGGCGCCGGGCACGCCCCGGACCGGGGTTCCTGGTCGGGGGTTCCGGACCGGGGTGGTGCCAGGTACACCCCGGGTCGGGTGCCCGGCCCCGTGACCCGCCCCCGCCCCGACCGGGAGACTGGGGCTGCGGCGCGACACGGGGCGCGCCGCGGGCACGGGCGCGGGAGGCGACGGTGGCGAGGACGACGGTGGCGGGGACGACGGTGGCGGGAACGACGGTGGCGGGGACGGGGACGGCCGGGGCGGGGAACGCGGGTGCGGCGTACGGCGGCGGGGGCGGCGCCCCGGCCGGCCGGGCGCGGGCGGCCCTGCTCGCCGCGGTACGGGGGTTCGCGGTGGCGCTGGTCGCGCTGCCCGCGTCGGTCGCCCTCCTCGTGTGCACCCTGGTGTCGGTGGCCCTGATCCCGCTGGGCGTCGGTGTGCTGACGACCCCGCTGGTACTGGCGCTGGTGCGCTCCCACGCCCGGGCCCGGCGGGCGCTGGCGGCCCGTTGGGCGGGGGTGCGGATCCCGGAGGCGTACCGTCCGCCGCCGGCCGACGCGCGGGACGGGCTCGTCGGATGGGCGGAGCGCTGCGCGCACCTGCTGAAGGACCCGGCGACCTGGCGGGACGTGCTGTGGCTGGTCACGGACCTGTCCGCCGGGTTCGTCACCGCGCTCGCCCCCGCGCTCGTCCTCGCCTACGGCGTGGAGGGCCTGGTGCTGGCGGCGGGCCTGTGGCGGGCGTTCGACGCGGGCGCCGACCCGTACTGGTACGCCTTCGTGCCCGTGGGCGGTCCGGGCACGGCGGTGGCGGCGGGCGGGCTCGGGCTGGTCGTCCTCGCCGCGGGGCTGCGCTTCGGACCGGCGCTGCTGCGGGGCCACTTCGCGCTGACGGGGGCGCTGCTGGGTCGGCCGCCGGAGGCGGAGCTGCACGAGCGGATCGACCGGCTCACCGAGACCCGGCACGACGCCGTCGACGCCTCGGCCGCCGAGCTGCGCCGCATCGAGCGGGACCTGCACGACGGGGCGCAGGCGCGGCTGGTCGCCATGGGCATGGACCTCGGCACGATCGAGGCGCTCGTCGAGAAGGACCCGGTGCGGGCGAAGGCACTGCTGGCGAAGGCCCGGCAGGACTCGGCCGCCGCCCTGGCCGAACTGCGCGACCTGGTGCGGGGCATCCACCCGCCCGTCCTCGCCGAGCGGGGCCTGGGCGACGCCGTCCGGGCCCTCGCGCTGCGGCTGCCGCTCCCCGCCGAGGTGGAGGTGGACCTGCCGGGCCGGGCGGAACCGCCGGTGGAGTCCGCCGCGTACTTCGCGGTGAGCGAGATCCTCACCAACGTGATCAAGCACGCGCGGGCGGACCGCGTGTGGATCGACGTCCGGTACACCGGCGTCATGCTGAGCGTCACCGTCACCGACGACGGGATCGGCGGCGCCGGGGCGGGGGCGGCCGGGGGCGGCTCCGGGCTGAGCGGGATCGAGCGGCGGCTCGGTACCTTCGACGGCATCCTGGCCGTCAGCAGCCCCGCCGGCGGCCCGACCGTGGTGACGATGGAGATCCCGTGCGTGTTGTCCTAGCGGAAGACCTGTTCCTGCTGCGGGACGGGCTGGTACGGCTGCTGGAGGCGTACGGCTGCGAGATGCTCGCCGCCGTCGGGACCGGCCCCGAACTGTCCCGGGCCCTCGCGGAGCTGGAGCCGGACGTCGCGGTCGTCGACGTCCGGCTCCCGCCGTCGCACACCGACGAGGGCCTGCAGTGCGCCCTCGCCGCCCGCCGGACCCGGCCGGGGCTGCCGGTGCTGGTGCTGTCGCAGCACGTCGAGCAGTTGTACGCGCGGGAGCTGCTGGCGGACGGCGACGGGGGCGTCGGGTACCTGCTGAAGGACCGGGTGTTCGACGCGGACGGGTTCGTCGACGCGGTGCGGCGGGTGGCGGCCGGTGGTACGGCGATGGACCCGCAGGTCATCTCGCAGCTCCTGGACCGGGGCCGGGCGCGGGACGAGCCGCTGGGCCGGCTCACGCCGCGCGAGCTGGAGGTGCTGGAGCTGATGGCTCAGGGCAGGTCCAACACGGCCATCGCCGCGCAGCTCCGCGTCACCGAGCGGGCCGTCGCGAAGCACACCTCGAACATCTTCGCCAAGCTGGACCTGAAGGTGTCCGACGACGACAACCGCCGGGTCCTCGCCGTGCTGGCGTACCTCGACCGGACCTGAGCCCCGCGCGCCCCCTCCGCACTGATCCGTACGGATCCGCACGGAACGGCCCGCTCCCCGCGGGCGGGGCCCGGCCGCACGGGTTCGCCCCGTACGCGTCCGCCGCGGTGCCGTTCCGCGTCCCCGCTCCGGGGGCGGGACCCGGCTAGCCTGCGACGGTGCCCGAACCTTCCAGAATGTCCCGCCGTGCCCTGATCGGGGCGGCCGGAGCGACCGCCGCGCTCACCGGGCGCGCCCCCGCGGCCGTGGCCGCGGCCCCCGCGCCGCCGCACCCCGACCCCGTCGCCGCCGCGCGCGCCGCCCTGCACCGCCTCCTGCCCGCACACGCCGACCGGTTCGACCTCGTGCGGCTGCCCCCGGGCCCCGAGCGGTTCCGCGTCACCGGCGCGCGGGGGCGCGTCCGGGTCGCGGGGACCGGCCCCGTCGCGCTGCTCACCGGCGTCCACTGGTACCTGAAGTACGTGTGCCGGGCGCACGTCTCCTGGTGCGGCAGCCGGCCCGACCTGCCCCGCACCCTGCCCGCGCCGCCCGCGCCGCTCGCCCACCGCGCCACCGTCCCGCACCGGTTCGTCCTCAACGACACCCACGACGGCTACACCGCCCCGTACGCGGACTGGTCGCACTGGGAGCGGCTGATCGACGTGCTGGCCCTGCACGGCTGCAACGAGGTGCTGGTCACCGCCGGCACGGAGGCCGTGTACCACCGGCTGCTCCTGGAGTTCGGGCACACCGACGCCGAGGCGCGCGCCTGGCTCCCGGCGCCCTCGCACCAGCCGTGGTGGCTGTTGCAGAACATGAGCGGGTACGGCGGGCCGCCCGCCCCGGACCTCCTCGCCCGCCGGGCGGCGCTCGGCCGCCGCGTCGCGGACCGGCTGCGGGAGCTGGGCATGTCCCCGGTCCTGCCCGGCTACTTCGGCACCGTCCCGGACGGCTTCGCCGACCGCGTCCCGGGCGCCCGCACGATCCCGCAGGGCACCTGGGCCGGGCTGCCCCGCCCCGGCTGGCTGGACCCGCGCACCGGCGCGTTCCGCCGGGTCGCCGCCGCCTACTACCGCCACCAGCGGGAGCTGTTCGGGGAGGTCCGGCACGTCAAGATGGACCTGCTCCACGAGGGCGGCGACCCCGGCGACGTGCCCGTCCCGGACGCCGCCCGCGCCGTCGAGGCGGCCCTGCGCACGGCCCTCCCCCGGGCGACCTGGGTGCTCCTCGGCTGGCAGGCGAACCCCCGCCGCGAACTGCTCGACGCGCTCGACCGGTCACGGCTCCTCGTCGTCGACGGGCTGTCCGACCTGGAGGCGGTCACCGACCGGGAGCGCGACTGGGGCGGCGCGCCCTACGCGTTCGGCACGATCCCCAACTTCGGCGGTCGCACCACGCTCGGCGCCGCGACGCACCGGTGGGCCGAGCGGTTCACCGCGTGGCGCGACCGGCCCGGCTCGGCGCTCGTCGGCACCGCGTACATGCCGGAGGCCGCCGGGCGGGACCCGGCCGCCTTCGAGCTGTTCTCCGAACTGGCCTGGCGGGAGCGGCCCGTGGACCGCGCGCGGTGGTTCGCGAACTACGCCGACCTGCGCTACGGCGGCCCGGACGCCGCGGCCCGCGCCGCGTTCGCCCGCCTGAGCACCACGGCGTACCGGCTCACCAGCGACGACGGACGGCCGCACGACTCGGTGTTCGCCGCCCGGCCGTCCCTGTCGGCGCGCTCCGGGGCGCACCACGCGACCCGCTCCCCCGCCTACGACCCGGCGGCCTTCGACGGGGCGCTCACCGCGCTGCTCGGCGTGCGGGAGGAACTGCGCCGCTCCGACGCGTACCGCCACGACCTGACGGACGTGACCCGGCAGGCGCTCGCCAACCGGTCCCGGCAGTTGATCGGGGAGCTGGACGCGGCGTACGCGGCGGAGGACCGGGCGGCGCTGCGGACGCTGGCCGGACTGTGGCTGCGGCTGATGCGGCTGGCCGACGAGGTGGCGGGCGCCCATCGGGCGTTCCTGCTGGGCCCCTGGCTGGCGGACGCCCGGCGCGAGCGCCTGGAGCACACGGCGCGGGCCCTCGTCACGTCGTGGGCGAACCGGGCGGCGGCGGACGGCGGGCGGCTCACGGGCTACGCCAACCGGGACTGGTCGGGGCTGATCGCGGACGTGTACCTGCCGCGCTGGCGGGCGTACCTGGAGGAGCTCCAGGACGCGCTCGCCGAGGGCCGCGAACCCCGGCCGGCCGACTGGTACGCCGCCGAGGAGACCTGGAGCCGGGGCACGGAGCCGTATCCGCTGCGGCCGTCGGGCGACCCGTACCGCACCGCCCTGCGCGTGCGCGACGTGCTCGCCCGCGCCCCCCACCAGGGGGCCGTCACCGTCACCTGCGACCCGCCGGCGCTCGCGCCGGGCGGCACCGCCGAGGTGACCGTGACGTTCCGCAACACCAGCGGCCTGGGCGGCACCGGCCCCGTCGACCTGGTCCTCGACGGCCCGGCGCCCGGCGGGCTGCCGCCGCACCGCACCGGCCCCGTCCCCGCCGCCGGGTCCGCCGCGGCGTCCTGGCGGGTCACCGCGCCCGCCCGGCCGCTCACCGACCCGGTCGAGCCGCTGCCCTACACGGTGCGCGCGACGTACGGCACCGGGGCGGGCCGCCGGTGACGGCGGTGCGGCGGGGCGAGCTGTACGTGGCGGGGCCGCTCGGCGACACGTGGCGCACCCACACGTCGAACGACGCGGTGTTCGGGCGGCTGGGCGGGCGGTTCGCGGTCAACGGCGAGGGCCGGGACCTGTGGCGGCGCGTCGCGGAGTTCGGCGTGTCCTACCGGGAGGGCGCCCTCGCGGAGGGCGGGGTGCTGGAGGCGCGGGTGGAGGCGCAGACGGCGACGGGGCCGTGGGCGCGCGCCGGGATCGCCGTGCGCGACGCGCTGGGCGTGCCGGGGGCGCCCGGGTTCCTGTACCTGGCGGTGACGCCGGCGCGGGGCGCGGTGCTGGCGTGGGACGCCGACGGCGACGGCGCCCTCGACGCGTACCGGCAGCTCCCGGGGGTGGCGGCGCCGGCGCTGCTGCGGTTGTCGCGGTCGTCGGGCGTCTTCACCGGGGCGTGTTCGGCGGACGGCGGCACGACGTGGCGCACCGTCGCCGCGGTGCCGGCCGCCGGGGTGCGGGCGGCGCCCGTCCAGGACGCCGGGGTGTTCATGACGGCCGCGCACGGCGGGAGCGGGGCGCGCGGCACGGCGGTGTTCGGCGGGCTCGCGGGGTGGGGGGCGTGAGGGGGCGAGGTGACCAACCCCACCGTCGCTCGTTGCGTTGGGCGTGAGCACCCAGGAAGCCCAGCACACCCGAAAGGCCGCGGAGCCGGGCGTCGCGGCCTGCGCCGTCGCTCCCGTCGACGTGGAGCAGGCCGAGGCGGCGCTCGTCGAGCACTACCCGCGGCTGGTCCGCATCGCCTATCTGGTGCTGCCGCCGTCCCTCGGCCGCAACCGGCGCGTCCTCACCGCGCACGCGCTGGTCCAGCGGTCGCTGCCCCGGCGCCGCACGGCGGTGGGCGACGAGGCGGCGATGCCGGTGCAGCGGCGGCGCCCGGAGGACGTCGTGGACCCGGGGTACGCGTACGTGCGCGGGCGGGTGCTGCGGCAGGCCCTGGAGGCCGGACTGCCGCTCTGGCGCCGGGCGTGGCCGAAGCGGGCGCAGTTGCCGCCGCTGCTGCCGATGGTGTGGGGGCTGCGGTTGTTCCCCCGGTCGGGCGGCGCCGACGAGCTGGCGCTGGACCAGCGGATGGCGGCCCTGTCGGGTGCCGGCCGGGCCGCGTACGTGCTGCGCTGCCTGGAGCGGCAGGGCGACGCGGAGGTGCGGCGGATGCTGGCCGCGGCGGGGGTCGCGGACCCGAGGGCCGCCCTGGCGGAGGCGGACCGGGTCGGGGCGGCGGGCGGGGCGGACGGCGGGGCGCTGCTGGAGTCGCCGGAGTTCGACCCGTGCACGCTCCAGGCGCGGCCCACGGACCTGATGCGGCGGCGGCAGCACGCGAAGGCGGCGCTCGCGGCGGGCACGGCGGCCGTCGTGTGCGGGGCGCTGCTGGGGCTGCCGGGCGAGGGCTGGGGGCGGGACGGCGCGGCGGCGCCGCCGTACGCGCGCAACCCGGTGTCGGAGGCGGCGTTGGACCCGGCGAAGCTGCGGCGGATCGCGCCGGCCGCGTGGCAGCGCTCGTCCCGCACGGACTTCTCGGTGTGGCCGGCGCGGGGCGGGCTGACCGGCGACGAGGCGTTGCTGCGGCGGGCGCTCGCGGTGTGGGCGCGGCCCGGCTCGCGGGTGCGGGCGTCGGCGACGCCGGGCACGCTGCCGGGTCCGCCGATGGGCCCGCCGCAGCTCCTGTTCGCGGACGAGGTGGACGGCGCGCGGGTGGTGCTGTTCCACGACGGGCTGCGCGCGGTGCGGTACGCGGAGCCGACGGACGGCACGGAGGTGGCGGCGCTGGACTTCGCCCGTACGGACGGGGCGGACACGGCCGCGTCGGCGGCCCTGGTGGTGGGGCGCACCCACGCCAACGTGCGGTACCTGACGGCGCCGTGGGTGCGGGGCGTGGCCGTGCGGGACCTGCTGGTGCCGGACGGGGGCACGCGACCGCTGGAGCGGGACGCGACCGGGGTGACCGCGCCGATGCAGAGCCCGGCCGCGACGCGGGACTGCCGGTCGTGGGACGTGCTGGAGGTGCGGGACGGGGTGGCGACGCGGGTCCTGACGGACCTGGGCGAGCTGACTCCGGCGCGGCTCACGTCGGGTCCGCCGGCGAAGCCCGTGGACGTGACGGACCGGGGCGCGCTGCGGGAGTGGGCGCGTACGGCGTGTCTGCTGCCGGTGATGCGGGCGCGGGGCGTGCGGTCGGTGAACTCGTGGCGGTTCGCCGAGCAGGACCTGCCCGGTTCGGGCACCGGGACGGCGGCGTGGCTGTGTACGCGCGCGGAGACGTGGCGGGGGCCGGGCAGCAGGGTGCTGGCGCAGTTCCAGGCGCCCGCGCCGGACGCCGGGCCGGGCGAGCCGCTCGCGGCCGGGGCGCTCGCGGCGAAGGCGGAGGACTCCCCGGCCTGCGGCACGCGCGAACCGCACGTACTGGCCGGGGTGTTGTGGAAGGGCCCGGGCGGCCGGTGGTACGTCCTGGCGGCGGGCAGCCCGCGGGTGGCGTCGCTGGCCACGTCCGGCGGCGTCGAGGGCGGCGCCGAGGGGCGGCTGCTGGCGGTCGAGGCGGAGCCGGGCGCGCGGGCGGAGCTGACCGGGAGGCTGGAGGACGGGACCCGGATCGGCACCCTGCGCTGAACGGCCCCGGCGGTTCCGCCGGGTGGCTAGGGCAGCAGGAGCCAGTCGGCGGCGAGGGCGGCGAGGAGGCCCGTACCGAGGAGCCAGGTGCCCAGGCGGGTGCGGCCGTGGCGGCTGAGCTCGATCACCACTCCGCACAGGATCATCGCCAGCCCGTACACGCCGACGACGAGGACCGACGTCCGGCTCGCCAGGCGCAGCGCGAGGACGGCGGCGAGGGTGACCAGCAGGACCGTCGCGACGACGATCCGCAGCCGGCGCGCCTGGCGCGGGGTGAGGCCGTCGTGGGACTGCTCGGGCGCGTCGTCCCCGGCGGGCTCCGGCGCCGCCGCCTCCGGGAGGTCCGGGGTGCCCTGAGTGTCCGGGGCGTCCGCCGTACCGGGGGGGTCCTGGTCCGCTGTGGTCATGTCCCGGAGCGTAACGGACCGCGTGTCCACCGCTGTTCGAAGGGCGCCGTTAGGCTGTTCGCATGACGACCGGGGTGCGCCGACGGATGGGCGTCGAGGAGCGCAGGCAGCAGTTGATCGACGTGGCGCTGGAGTTGTTCGGCCACCGCTCCCCCGAAGAGGTGTCCATCGACGAGATCGCCGCCGCGGCGGGCATCTCCCGGCCGCTCGTCTACCACTACTTCCCCGGCAAGCAGAGCCTGTACGAGGCGGCGCTGCGGCAGGCGGCGGACGAGTTGGCGAGCCGGTTCGTGGAGCCGCGCGAAGGACCGTTCGGTGCGCGGCTGCTGCGGGTGACGGGCCGGTTCTTCGACTTCGTCGAGGAGCACGGGCCGGGTTTCGCTGCGCTGATGCGCGGCGGCCCCACGCGCCCCACCGGCCCCACGCGCCCCACCGGTACGGGCCGTTCCACCGGTACGGCCCGCCCGGCCGGTGCGGCGCCGACCGCGCACGCGGTGATCGACGGGGTACGGCAGGCCGCGTACGACCACGTCGTGGCGCACCTCGGGGTGCGCGGGCGGCCACCCGCCCGGCTCGACCTGGTGGTGCGGTCGTGGGTGGCGCTGGCCGAGTCGACGGCGCTGTTCTGGCTGGACGGGCGGCGCGTCCCGCGCGCCGAGCTGGAGCGGCAGTTGGTGCACGACTTCGGGGCGCTGGTCGCGGTGAGCGCCGCGTACGACGGGGAGATGGCGGGCCTCATGGCCGGCCTGCTCGCGGACGAGCCCGCCGACGGGCCGTTCGGCGACCTCGTCGGGCGGCTCGTGACGCTCCTCGCGGGCACGCCGGCCGTGCCGGCTCAGGCCTTGCGGTAGGACGCGTCGAGGTCGCGGATCTCCGCGGAGACGTACACGGTGAGTTCGTCGTCGGGCTTCAGGAAGTCCCGGGCGAGGGCGGCGGCGGCCTCGGCGAGGCGGGCCTTCGCCTCGTCGGTGCGGCCCGCGAGGAGGGCGATCTCCACGTAGACGATGGCGGCGTCGGCCGTTCCGTCCCCGGCGGTGAAGTCGTCGATGCGGCGGGTGCGGGTCCTGCACGCCTCGACGCGGGTGGCGACGGTGTCGGCGACGACGGGGTGCAGGGCCCTGGCGTAGCCCTTCCGGTCGAAGGCGTCGTCGAGGGCGGCGGAGTAGTCCACGGTGATCTGCGGCATGGCCCCACCTTCACCCCGCCCGGCTCCCCGGCACAAGCGCCGCCCGGATGTCGGAACGGCGCCCCGCCTCCCGTGCGGGAGGCGGGGCGCCGCGGTGGCGGGGCGGGTCAGCGGGCGGTGAAGACCGCGACCGTGCGCGCCGGGACCGTGAAGGTGCCCGAGGCCGTGTCGTACGCGGCCGTCCTCACCACGGCGTCCGCGCCGCCGGCCTGCACCGGGTGCAGGGCGTAGCCCTTGCCGGAGAGGGCCGGGACGGTCTGCCGCTGCCGCTCGGGCGTGGCGTTGAAGACCACGACCAGGTCGCCGAGGCGCATGGTGATCACGCCGGGCGTCTCGTCCCGCCCGGACAGCGGGAACGACAGGTCCGACTGGACCCGGTCCGCGGTGGCGAGGCTGAACGCCCGTTCCGTGGTGCGGATCCGCAGCAGGTCCCGGTAGGCGGCCGAGGCGCCCTCGATCTGCGGGCAGCCCGCCTTCAGGGACGGCGAGGACAGCAGCGGCTTCGCGTACGCCCACTTGTCCTGGTTGTCGGCGGCGGGCGGCAGTCCGCGCCCGAAGCCGTTGCCGAGGCGGCAGTCCCAGTGGAGGGCGTTGAACCAGTCGCCGCTGTCGTACGAGTTGCGGTCCAGGGACTTGGAGCGCAGCAGGTCGGTGCCGGCCTGCGACAGGGCGGGGCCCTGGGAGAGCGCGGCGGTGGCCATGGCGAGGACCTGCATCCTGGCCCGGTCGTCCGGGGAGGTGCCGGCCGGGAGCTTGAACGCCAGCGCGTCGTACAGGGTCTCGTTGTCGTGGGCGTCCGCGTAGGCGAGGGCGTCGCCGGGGGCGGTGGCGTAGCCGGCGGGGGCGCCGTTGTAGTCGACCTGGGAGCCCTTGACGCGCTTCCCGGACGTGTCGGTGAAGGTGTAGTCGGCGAGGTTGCCGCTGAGGCCGACCTTGATCAGGTCCTGGTAGTGCAGGAGGCGGGCCTTCTGCTCGGCCGGGGTGCCGTTGGCGGCGGAGCCGTTGGGCTCGGTGTACAGGCCGGAGGCGAAGCCCTGGACGCCGGGGTCGGCGTCGAAGGGGCCGCCGCCGCGGACCGCGTCGCGGGCCCGGTCGGAGAAGGTGGCGATGCCGGTGCCGGCCATGTTCTTCTGCGTGGCCTGGACGAAGCGGGCGTCGTCGGCGACCTCGCCGAAGTTCCAGCCCTCGCCGTACAGGATGACCTTCTTCCCGTCGACGCCGTCCTTCTCGACGGTCAGGGCGTCCAGCGCCTCGCGGACGGCGAGGATGTTCTCCTTCGGGTGGTGGCCCATGAGGTCGAAGCGGAAGCCGTCGACCTTGTACTCCTTGGCCCAGGTGACCACCGAGTCCACGACGAGCTTGCCCATCATCGTGTTCTCGGGCGCCGTGTTGGCGCAGCAGGTGGAGGTGGCGACGGACCCGTCGGCGAGGAGCCGCTGGTAGTAGCCGGGCACGATCCGGTCGAGGACGGACTTGTCGTCCTGGCCGGCGGCGACGGTGTGGTTGTAGACGACGTCCATCACGGTGCGCAGGCCGGTGCCGTTGAGGGACTGGACCATCCGCCGGAACTCGACCGTGCGGCGGGTGCCTTCGGGGTCGGAGGCGTACGAGCCCTCGGGCACCGTGTAGTGGAGCGGGTCGTAGCCCCAGTTGAAGGCGTCCTTCGCGGCGACCTTCGCGATGCACTTCTGCTGCTCGTCGGAGTCGGCGGCGTACGCCTTCAGGTCGCAGTCGGGGGTGGCCCGGCCGGACTTCCGCTCGGGGACGGTGCCGATGTCGAAGGCCGGGAGCAGGTGCACGTGGGAGGTGCCGCTGCGGGCCAGCTTCGCCAGGTGCCTCATGCCGTCCGAGTCGCGGTCGGTGAAGGCGAGGTAGCCGCCGGGGTGCTTCGCGGTGGGGTCGGAGGCGGAGAAGTCGCGGACGTGCAGCTCCTGGATCTGCGCGTCACGCAGCGGGACCGCGGCGGGCTTGCGGAGCGTCGCCCAGCCCTCGGGGGCGAGCTCGGGGGCGGACAGGTCGACGACGAGGCTGCGCGCCGAGTCGGTGGTGAGGGCCGTGGAGTACGGGTCGGTGACCTTGTTGGTGACGACCTTCTGGACGCTGGGCGCCCAGACCGTGACGACGTACCGGTACGGCTTGCCGGTCCAGGACGGGGAGCCCTTCACGGACCAGACGCCGGTCGTGTCGTCGCGCTTCATCCGGACGGCGCGGCCGTCGAGTTCGAGGGCGACGGACTGCGCGGTGGGAGCCCAGACGGAGAGGGTGGGCGTGCCGCCGCGGAAGACCGGGCCGAGGGCCTTCGCCTTGGCCTTCTCGCCGTACAGGGCGTCGAGGACGCCGGCGGTCTGCACGCCGGTCGCGGTGAGCAGGGCCCCGTTGGCGGCGCGCTGGGTGGCGACGAGCTGGCCGCGCAGGGCGGTGCGGATCCGGTCGCGGTCGCGCGGGTCGACGGAGTACGCGGTGTACTTCGCCAGGTGCGGGAAGGCGGCCTTCTGCGCGTCGGTGAGCGCCGTGCGGTTCAGGCGGAGCCAGTGGGCGCGGTCCTCGCCGGTGAGGGCGCCGTCCTCGACGGCGAGGGAGCCGGTGGGCGAGTGGACGAGCTGGCTGGAGGCCGCGGCGGGCGAGCCGTTCCAGGCGACGGTCGTCCCGTCGATCCACACGGCCGTGGACTTGGCGAGGTCGAGGGCCGCGCCGCCGCCCTTGGGCTGCGGCAGCAGGTACTTCTGCTGTCCGGCGAGCATCCACACCTCGTGGCCGTCGGCGGTGAGGTCGAGGGACTGGTCGGTGGGCAGGTCCTTCTCGTCGCCCTTGTGGAGGATGTAGCTCAGCGACGTGGCGCCCTTGGCGAGGGGCACCTCGTAGACCGCCCCGTACGCGTCGGTGCGGACGGGCAGGAGCGGCTTCGACCAGTCGGTGGGGGCGGCGGCGCCGTTCCAGACGTGCAGGCCCCAGCCGTCGTAGGCGCCGTCGGGGCGGTGGTAGTGCAGGACGGCCTTGGAGGTGTCCTGCGGCGGGTAGGCGCCGGCGGGCGGCTGGTCGAGGGCGGTCTCCTTGCCCTGTTCGATCCACACCTCGCCGGTCTTGGACAGGTCGACGGCGCGGTCGGCGGAGACGTCCTTGTTGCCGTCCCCGTCGATGACGAGGTAGCCGACGCTGGAGGCGCCCGGCTTCAGCTTGACGTACGCGAAGGCGCCGTAGGCGTCGCGGCCGATGAAGGGGTGGCCCTCGGGCCAGGGGGTGGCCTCGCCCTCGGCGATGTCGCCCCAGGCGTACAGGCGCCAGTCGGTGTAGTCGCCGTCGGCGCGCTTGTAGTGGACGATCGCGTAGTCGCGCTGGGTGGCGGTCGGGGCCGGGGTGGCCGGGGCCCGGCCCGCGGTGGTGGCGGCGAGGTCGCTCGCGGTGCGGCCGGCCGTGTCGACGGCGACGGCCTTGTAGCGGACCGGGGTGCCGGCCGGGGCGGTGATCGTGTGGCTCACCGTGTAGGGGGCGTGGTCGGCGGTGCCGAGGACCTGCCACTTCCCGGTGCCCTGCTGGGCGGCGAAGACGACCCGGTTGAGCTGTCCGCCGTCGACGTCGGCGGTGACCTGGACGGTGCCGGAGGCGCCCGCGGCGGGGGCCTTCAGCTCGACGGAGGGCGCGGCCTCCGGGGCGGCGAGGGGCTTGGCGGCCTTGAGGACGACGGCCGACAGCGCCGGGACGGTGACGGTGATCTTCTTGTCGGCGCCGCTGGTCACGGCGCCGGTGTCGCCGTGGACGGGGCGGAAGGCGGTGCCGGCCGACTCGGTGGCCAGCTCGGCGGTCTTCGGGCCCGTGGCGTTGTTGACGGCCACGACGTACTCGGTGCGGGCCTTCGCGTCGATGCGGGAGAACGCGTACACGCCCGCGCCCCGGTCGGCGTGCCGCTCGATCTGCACGCCGTCGGCGAGCGCCGGGTGCGCCTCGCGGAGCTTCGCGAGCGCGGCGATCTGCCGGTACAGCGGGTGGCGGGGGTCGTACGCGTCGGCGGCGTGGGTGCGGTCGGTGCCGATCTGGTCGTCGTCGAGGTAGTCGGCGGTCCTGGAGGCGAAGAGGGTCTGGCGGGCGTCCTTGTCGCCGCCGGGGCCGGTGAAGCCCTGCTCGTCGCCCGCGTAGACGACGGTGTTGCCGCGGCTGAGGAACATCAGCTCGTTGGCGAGGACGTACCGCTTGAGGAGTTCCGCGTCGGACGCCCCGGCGTTGTCCTGCTTGAGGAAGGCGCCGAAGCGGCCCATGTCGTGGTTGCCGAGGAAGTTGACCGTCTCGTAGGCGTTGGCCTTGTCGGTCGTGTACTTGTGGTCGTCCCCGAACAGCGCGGCGAGCTTCGCCGCGGAGCCGCCCTGGGAGGCGTACTGGCGGGCGGCCTCCTGGAACGGGAAGTCCAAGGTGGCGTCGAGGCGGCCCTCGCGCACGTAGTGCGAGGTGACGGAGGTGTCGGAGGAGTACACCTCGCCGAACATGAAGAAGTCGTCGCGGCCCCGGTCGGCGGCGTACGCGTCGAGGGCGGTGGCCCACTGGGTCCAGAACTCGGTGTTGACGTGCTTGACCGTGTCGATGCGGAAGCCGTCGATGTCGAAGTCGCGCACCCAGCGCTGGTAGATCTTCTCCATGCCCTCGACGACCTCGGGGCGCTCGGTCCACAGGTCGTCCAGGCCGACGAAGTCGCCGTGGGTGGAGGACTCGCCGGCGAAGGTCGAGTCGCCCCGGTTGTGGTACATCGACGGGTCGTTGAGCCACGCCGGGACCTTCAGGTCCTTCTTGTCGGCGGCGACGACGGGCGTGCGCGGGAAGGAGTCGAGGTCCGTCCGGGGGAAGCGGCGCGTGCCGTCGGCGTAGTCGGCGTCGTCGAAGGGGCGGCCGTCCTTCGTCAGGTACGGGAAGGCGCCCTTGGAGAGGTACTCGTAGGACTTCTCCTCGTAGTCGACGACGTCGGCGGTGTGGTTGGTGATGACGTCGAAGAAGACCTTCATGCCCTTGGCGTGGGCCTTGTCGATGAGCCGCTCCAGGTCGGCGTTGGTGCCGAAGTGCGGGTCGACCTGGGTGAAGTCGGTGATCCAGTAGCCGTGGTAGCCGGCGGAGGCGCTGTCGCCCGTGCCCTGCACGGGCTGGTTCTTGAAGATCGGGGCGAGCCAGATCGCGGTGGTGCCCAGGCCCTTGACGTAGTCGAGCCGCTCGGTGAGGCCCTTGAGGTCGCCGCCCTGGTAGAAGCCCTTGTCGGTGGGGTCGTAGCCGGTGGTGAGCCGGGTCCCGGTGAGCCCGCCGCGGTCGTTGCCCCGGTCGCCGTTGGCGAACCGGTCGGGCAGGACGAAGTAGAACTGCTCGCGGGTCAGGTCGTGCCGCGCGGGCTCGGCGGCCAGCCGTCGGTCGGACGGGGGCTCCGGGGGCCGGGGCGCGGCGCTGGCCGGGGCGGCGGCGGGGACGGCGAGCGCGGTGATCGCCGCCGCCGCGAGGGCGGCCACCGATCTGTGCGTCGGGCGCCGCCGCCGGTGGCGTGCCGGGGGGCTCAGGCGTGTCAAGGCGGGTTCTCCTCGGTGAGGGTGGTACGGAGAGGAGGCCCCGCACCCGGGCGGGTGCGGGGCTCGGTGGTGCGGGGTCAGTTGCGCCAGGTGTCGCTGAGCGTCACCTTGCCGCTCGCCGGGACGGTGGCGGTGCGGTTGGCGCCGCTCTCCCAGGTGACGTTTCCGGCGGCGTCCTTGCGGATGTACTTGTACGCGAACGCGGTGCCCGCGGGCAGGTTCACGTCGAGCTTCCACACGGGGTAGGCGGCCGGGTCGAGCTTGAGGGCGCTACCGGGGTTCCAGTTGCCGAGGGCGGCGTGGTCGCCGGTGACGTAGATGTTCTGGCCGGGGGTCGTGGTGGCCGTCACGTTGAACGAGGCGCCGCTGGTGGCGGGCGGCGGGGTGGTGGGGTCGGTGGAGCCGCCGCCGCAGGACGTGGCGCCGGTGTGGAGGGCGAGCGCCGTGTTGGCGCCGAGGGTGGCGGTGAACCGGCCGGAGCCGTCGACCGTGACGGGCTTGCCGCTCTGGACGTCGCAGTACGTGCCGGCGGGCAGCGAGGTCTGGAACGTCTGGGTCAGCGGGCCGGTCTCGTGGTTGATGGCCACGTACGCCTTGGTGCCGCGCCCGAAGGCGATGGCGTTGTTGCCGTTGTCCCACCAGTTCGTGACGCCCTGACCGCGGGCCACGTTCCGGAAGGCGACCATCGACTTGATCTCGGTCCAGGCGTGCTGGCACTTCCAGCCGTCGCTGTAGCAGGCGTTGACCTGCCCGCCGGCCGGGGCGCCGGCGTCCTTGTGGGACCACTCGTAGCCGGAGTGGACGTCCGGGGAGCCGTAGGGCCAGGCGAGCATGAAGACGTTCGCGAGGGTGTAGGTGGCGCCGCTCTTGTAGTTGAGGGTGTCGCCGTTGCGCTCGGTGTCGTGGTTGTCGACGAAGACGCCGGACTGGCCGGAGGGCATGTACCCCCACGCCTCGCCGAAGTTCTTCAGGTGGGCGAGTTTCTCGCCGTTGAAGACCCGCTTGAGGTCGCGGGCGTAGCGGAACTCCTGCACGTCGCCGTTGCCGAGGTACTCGCTCGGGGAGACGGCCTCGCCGCCGCCGTGTATCGCCTCCTGCTTCCAGTAGGCGTTGGGGTTGGTCAGCCGGGACTTGATGTTCGCCAGGTCGGCGGCCGGCATGTGCTTGGCGGCGTCGATGCGGAACCCGTCGACCCCCAGCGACAGCAGGTCGTTCATGTACGCGGCGATGCGGGCGCGGACGTACTCCTCGCCGGTGTCCAGGTCCGCGAGCCCGACCAGCTCGCACTGCTGGACGTTCCAGCGGTCCTGGTAGTTGTTGATCTCCGCGGTGCAGTTGTCGAAGTCGGTCGCGGAGTAGGTGCCGGGGTAGGTGTACTTCGTGTACGACGACCCGCCGGTTCCCGTGCCGCTGCCGGAGGTCATGTGGTTGATGACCGTGTCGGCGACGACCTTGACGCCCGCGGCGTGGCAGGTGTCGACCATGCTCTTGAAGGCGGCGCGGTCGCCGAGGGGGCCGGCGATGCGGTAGCTGACGGGCTGGTACGCCGTCCACCACGCGGAGCCCTGGATGCGCTCCTGCGGGGGCGAGACCTGCACGTAGCCGTACCCGGCGGGGCCGAGCGTGTCGGTGCACGCCTTGGCGACCGACGCGAACTTCCACTCGAACATCACCGCGGTGACGTCCTTGTCTCCGGGCGCGGCGGCCTGGGCGGTCTGGCTCGGCGCCGTGACGCCGACTGCGGCTCCCGCCACGAGGGCGAGTGCGGCGGCCACGGTTCTTCTGGCCATGTTTCCTCCTGGGGAGGGGAGGTGCGGATGCGGTGGGGGCAGCCTCGTACGGCAACGCGCCATGCCCGCAAGGCCGGTTGAATCTTCTTGCTGCAAGACGGCAGCAACAGTTTTCGGTCGTGACCGTACGAGCCCCCCGGCGCAAGGTCAACCCCTCCGACACACTCCACTTACTTCCGGGTCACAACACGGAAACCAGCGCGTTCAGAGGCTTGCAAGGGCTTTCGCAAGGTATTGCAGCAGTGTTACGTTCCCTCACGACTCCGGTCCGGTCGGCCGGGGGTCCGGTCGCTCCGGCCGGCCCCACGCGCCCGGCCGGCCGGGCCGGTCGCGTACCGGGAGGCCCGGGGCACGAAAAGCCCCCGCCGCCCCGCAAGGGCAGCCCCGGGCCTCCTCACCGCGCGTCCGCCCCTCCCGGCCGTGCTCCGGGCACGCGAACGTACACGACGGGCTTCGCGCCACCGGAACCCCCGACCCCACCAGGCGCCGGGCACCACCCACGCGGGCGCGGTCAGCGCGCCTGCCACCCTCCGAAGATGACGAACCGTGCGGCACGGTTCGCGCGGGCGCGGTCAGCGCAGGTCGAGCAGCATCACGTCGTGGAGGTCGGCACCCTGCCACGGGCGCGCCTCACCGACCTTGCGGTACCCCCACGCCCGGTAGGCGGCCGAAGCGGCCCTGCTCCCGGGGTGGACGTTGAGCAGCACGCGGGCGGCCCCGACGCCGTCGAGCAGCGTCGCGTGCAGCCGGCGTGCCACGCCCCGCCCGCGCCAGGGCCTCCGTACGGCGAGTTCCATGAGCCCGAAGGTGCGGTGGCCGTCCTCGCGGCGCATGTCGTCGGACACGGGTTCCACGAGCCGGTCCCACCAGACCGTGTCGGCTCCGAGGCAGTGGCCGTACGCCATGCCGACCGGCCCGCCGTCCTCGGGCGGCCCCGGCCGCTTACCTCGGCGGGGCCGACGTGGAGCCGCGGACCACCAGTTCCGGCTGGAAGACGAACTCCGTGCGCTGCACCGGGTTCCCCTCGATCTCCTCCAGCAGCGCGTCCACCGCCGCCGTCGCCATCGCCCGCACCGGCTGCCGCACGGTCGTCAGCGGCGGGTCCGTGAAGGCGATCAGCGGCGAGTCGTCGAAGCCGACCACCGACACGTCCGACGGCACGTCGAGCCCGCGGGCGCGGACCGCGCGGATCGCGCCCAGGGCCATCAGGTCGCTGCCGCACACGATGCCCGTGCAGCCCTGGTCGAGCAGGACGCTCGCCGCCGCGTGGCCGCCCTCCACGCCGAACAGCGTCGGCTGGACGTACGCCTCGGCCCGTTCGCGTTCCACGCCCAGCATCCGGTGCAGCGCGGAGACGAAGCCCTCGGCCTTGCGGCGGGAGGGCACGTACCGGGTGGGGCCGATGGCGAGGCCGACGCGCTCGTGGCCCAGCTCCACCAGGTGGCGCACGGCCATGCGGGCCGCGGCCCGGTCGTCGGGCGAGACGAAGTGGGCGTCGATGTGCTCGTTGAAGCCGTTGATCAGGACGAACGGGACGCCGCGCGCGGCGAGCCGCTCGTACCGGGAGGGGTCCGCCGACGTGTCGGCGTGCAGGCCGGACAGGAACACGATGCCGGTGACGCCGCGCTCCTCCAACTGCTCGACCAGCTCGTCCTCGGTGGCCCCGCCCGGCATCTGCGTGCACAGCACCGGCGTGTACCCGTAGCCGGCCAGGACCTGCTCGATGACCTGGGCGAACGCCGGGAAGATGGGGTTGGTCAACTCGGGGATGAGGAGCCCGATGAGGCCCGCGCTGCGCTGCCTGAGCCGTACGGGACGCTCGTAGCCGAGCACGTCGAGCGCCGCGAGCACGCGGTGGCGGGTGGGTCCCGCGACGCCCGCCTTGCCGTTGAGGACCCGGCTGACGGTCGCCTCGCTCACCCCCGCCTGGGCCGCGATGTCCGCGAGCCGCGGGGCGCCGACGGTCAGGTCGCCGGCGCCCCGCGACGGGGGAAGGGTCACACCGCCCACCAGACGGTCGTGTCGGCGGGCAGTTCGACCGTGCCGTCCACGCTGGTGCGGACCGGCTCGTTGGAGAGCAGGACCCGGCCGGGCGCGTCGACGCGGACCGGCTCGCCGGTCGTGTTCGCGGTGCACACGAACCCCTCGCGGCGGAACGCCAGGACGCCCTCGGGCGCCTCCAGCCACTCCACCGCCCCGCCCGCGCCGAGGCCGGGCTGCTCGCGGCGGACGCGCAGGGCGGCGCGGTACAGCTCCAGGGTGGAGCCGGGCACGCCGGTCTGCGCCTCGACGCTCAGGGCGCCCCAGGTGGCGGGCTGCGGCAGCCAACTGCCGCCGGAGCCGAAGCCGTACGAGCTGCCCTCGACGGTCCACGGGATCGGGACGCGGCAGCCGTCGCGGAAGCCGTCCTGGCCGCTGGCGCGGAAGAACGACGGGTCCTGGCGGACCTCGTCCGGCAGGTCGGTGACGTCGGGCAGGCCGAGCTCCTCGCCCTGGTAGACGTACGCGGAGCCGGGCAGGGCCAGCATCAGCAGGGTCGCCGCGCGGGCGCGGCGCAGGCCGAGCTCGCGGTCGCCGGGCACGCGAAGCTGGGTGCCGAGGCCGGGCGGGTTGGCGAAGCGGGTGGCGTGCCGGGTGACGTCGTGGTTGGAGAGCACCCAGGTGGCGGGGGCGCCGACGGGGCGCATCGCGGCGAGGGACGCGTCGATGACCCGGCGCAGCTCGACGGCGTCCCAGTGGGCGCCCAGGTACTGGAAGTTGAACGCCTGGTGCATCTCGTCGGAGCGCACGTAGTTGGCGGTGCGCTCGACGGTGGGGGTCCACGCCTCGGCGACGAGGACGCGCTCGCCGTCGTACTCCTCCAGGACCTTGCGCCAGCTCCGGTAGATCTCGTGGACGCCGTCCTGGTCGAAGAACGGCATCACGTCGTTGCCGAGGAGCTTGAGCTGGTCGTGGGCGCCGATGTCGGGCAGGCCGGGCGCCTTGACCAGGCCGTGGGCGACGTCGACGCGGAAGCCGTCGACGCCCATGTCGAGCCAGAACCGCAGGATGGAGCGGAACTCGTCGTGGACGGCGGGGTGGTCCCAGTTGAAGTCGGGCTGCTCGGGGGCGAACAGGTGGAGGTACCACTCGCCGTCCTCGACGCGGGTCCAGGCGGGGCCGCCGAAGATGGACTCCCAGTCGTTGGGCGGGAGTTCGCCGTTCTCGCCCTTGCCGGGGCGGAAGTGGTAGCGCTCGCGCAGCGGGGAGCCGGGGCCCTCGCGCAGGGCGCGCTGGAACCACTCGTGCTGGTCGGAGGAGTGGTTGGGGACGAGGTCGACGATGATGCGCAGGCCCAGCTCGTGGGCCTCGCGGACGAGGGCGTCGGCGTCGAGGAGGGTGCCGAACATCGGGTCGATGGCCCGGTAGTCGGCGACGTCGTACCCGGCGTCGGCCTGCGGCGACGCGTAGAAGGGGCTCAGCCAGACGGCGTCGACGCCGAGCTCCTTCAGGTACGGCAGGCGGCTGCGGACGCCCTCCAGGTCGCCCATGCCGTCGCCGTTGCCGTCGGCGAAACTGCGCGGGTAGACCTGGTAGATCACCGCTTCTCTCCACCAGCCGGTGTCCGTGCCGGTGGTCGGGGCGGCGGGGGCGGCAAGGTGCTGGGTCATGTCTTCCCTGGGTGGAGTGGGATGGGGGCGGTGCCGGGTCCGGCGACGGGGCTGTCGGGCCGGACCGGCACCGCCGTCTGGGGGCGCGGGCGGGTCGGACGGGTCCCGGTGGGGACGGGTCCGGGCGGTGCTCAGCCCTTGGTGCCGCCCGCCGTGAGGCCGGCGACGAGGTTGCGCTGGACCAGGAGGAACACCAGGCCCGCCGGGATCGTGATGATCACCGCGGAGGCCGTGAGGTAGCCCCACTCGGCCTTGTGCTGGCCGATGAAGCTCTGCAGGCCGACCGAGAGGGTGAGCATCGAGTCGGTGGAGAGGAAGGCGCGGGCGAAGGCGACCTCCCCCCACGCGGTGAGGAAGGAGTAGAACGCGGTGACGGCGAGGCCGGGCTTGGCCAGCGGCAGGATCAGCCGGTAGAAGGTGCCGAAGGGGGTGAGCCCGTCGACCCGGCCGGCCTCGTCGATCTCGTGCGGGATCGTGTCGAAGTAGCCCTTCATCATCCAGGCGCAGAACGGCACCGACACCGAGCAGTACGTGAGGATCAGGCCCAGGTACGAGTCGAGCAGGCCCATGCTGCCGAGGATGTTGTACAGGGCGACGATCAGCACGGCGACGGGGAACATCTGCGTGATGAGCAGCACCCACATCAGCGACTTGTGGCCGGGGAAGCGCATCCGGGAGATGGCGTAGCCGGTGGAGGCGGCGACGAAGACGCCGACGAGCGTGGTGCCGGCGGCGACGAGCAGCGAGTTGGCGAACCAGCGCGGGAACTCGGTCTCGCTCAGCACGTACGCGTAGTTGCTGATCTCCAGGCCGCCCTCGGCGCTGGTCGGCCTGGTCCAGCCGTTCCGGCCGCGCAGCGAGATGAAGACCATGTACGCGATCGGGAAGACCGCGACGAGGCTGGCGAGGACCAGCGCGCCGTGCAGTCCGGCCGAGGCGAGCGGGGAGCGCTCCTCACGGCCGCGGACCTTGCGGGGGCGGGTGCCGCCGGAGCCGGAGCCGGCGGCACCGGGCGCGCCGGCCGCGGCGCGGGCCGCCGGGGCGTTCTTCCGGGGTTCGGTCACCGTGCTCATCGGACGGCCTCCTGACGGTCGAGGATCCGGCGGTAGAAGACGGCGAAGACGAGGAGCATGGAGAGGATGAGGATCCCGTACGTGGCGGCGCCCGCGTAGTCGCGCACGGAGCCGAAGGCGAGCCGGTAGGCGTAGGTCACGAGGATCTCGCTGTGCAGGGCGTTCGCCTCGCCGAGCATCAGGTAGATGATCGGGAACATGTTGAACGTCCAGATGGTGCCCAGCATGATCACCGTGGCACTGACCGGGCGCAGTCCCGGCAGGGTGACGTGGCGGAACCGCTGCCAGGGGGTGGCGCCGTCCATCTCGGCGGCTTCGTACTGCTCGCTGGAGATGGCCTGGAGGCCGCCGAGGATCGCGACCATCATGAACGGCACGCCGAGCCAGACGTTGACGCCGATGACGGCGACCTTCTGCATGAAGGTGTCGCCGAGCCAGTCGACGGGGCCGATGCCCAACTGGCCGAGGACGGCGTTGAAGATGCCGGACTCGGAGTTGTACATCATGCGCCAGACGTAGGTGGCGACGAAGGCCGGCACCGCCCACGGCAGGATGAGCAGCACGCGGTACAGGGAGCGGCCCTTGAGCTTGCGGTTGAGCAGCAGGGCCAGGCCCAGGCCGATCGTGTAGTGGAGGAACACGCAGGACGCGGTCCACACCACGGTCCACAAGAGCTTGGGGTAGAACTCGCCGTCGGCACCCGACAGCACCCGCCAGTAGTTGTCGAAGCCGACGAACTGGTAGGTGGCCGGGATCTCGGTCGCGCCGAGCTGCTTGGCGACGTTGAGCTCGTTGGCGTCGGTGAACGACAGGTAGACGCCCCGGCCCAGCGGGTAGGCGATCAGCACGCCGATGACCAGCACCACCGGCAGCACCATGGCCCAGGCGTACCAGTGCCGGTCGTACGAACGCTTCATGCGGGTGAGCAGCCCGGCCCGGGCAGGCCGCGCGGCCGTGGCGGGATCTGCGGTGGCTGTCTTCATGGAAGTTGTTTTCCCTCAGTGCGTACGGGTCCGGCCCGGACCGGCGTCCGCGTCCTCGCGGTGCCGGTCCGGGCCGAAGGGGCTCAGTCGACCGAGTACTCCTTGAGGGAGTTGATGTTGGTCTTCCACTTCTCGGCGGTGGTGTCGAGGCCCTTCTCGACGGTGGTGTTGCCCTTGAGGATCTCGATGTACTGCTTGGTCCACTCGGTGAACATGTCGCTCACGCCGGAGACGGCGGGACGCGCGGTGGAGTCGGCCAGCACGTTCTTGAAGGAGGCGCGGATCGGGTCGGCGACGACCTTGACGGTGTAGGCGTCGTCACGGGTCGGCAGGACGCCGGTCTCGGTGGCGGCGAACTCCTGCGACGCGGCGGAGGTCATGAACGCCACGAACTTCTGGGCGGCCGTCTTGTGGGCGGCGTCGGCACCGTTGTAGACGACCAGGTTGTGGCCGCCGGTGGGCGTGCCGGCCTTGCCGGCGGAGCCGGACGGGACCGGGGCGACGCCCAGGTTGTCCTTGTTCTTGAACGCCTTGCCGGTGAGGTCGTCGGCCGTGGACCACGGGCCGTTGACGACCATGGCGACCTTGCCGTCCTTGAAGGCGGCCTGCATGTTGTTGTAGCCGTCGGTGAAGTCCGGCTTGACGGCGACACCGCTCTTGACCATGTCGACGACGGTCTGGAGGGCCTTCTTGCCGGCCTCGTCGTTGACGGTGATCTTCTTGGTCCCGGTGTCGACCATCGTGCCGCCCTCGCCGTAGAGGAACGGCAGGGCGAAGTAGCTGTCCGGGTTGAGGTAGATGCCGTCGACGCCGGTCTTCTGCTTGATGGTCTTCGCCGCGGTGCTCAGCTCGGCCCAGGTCTTCGGCGGCTGGACGCCGGCCTTCGCGAAGACCTCCTTGTTGTAGAGGAGCGCGAGGGCGTCGGTGACCTGCGGGACGCCGTACAGCTTCCCGTTGACCTTGGCGCCGTCGACCAGGCCCTGGTTGAAGGAGTCGATCTCCTTGGTGGCGGGCGTGCCGTCGAGCGGGGCGAGGTACTGGTTCTCGGCGAGGCCGGCGGTCCAGCCGACGTCGGCGCGCAGCACGTCGGGGGCGTTGCCGGCCTGGGCGGCGGTCTTGTACTTCTGCTCGGCCTCGGCGAACGGGACGTTCTGGTACGTGACCTTGATGTCCTTGTGCGCGGCCTCGAACTTCTCGATCAGCTTCTTGTAGGTCGGCGCCTCGTTCGTGGCATCCGAGGTGTCCCACCAGGTGATGGTGACCGGGCCGCCGGCCGCCTTGTCCTCACTGTCGCCGCCGCAGGCCGTCGCCGCGAGGGCCAGGCTCGCGACCAGCGCGGTGGCCGCTATGCCACGCCGCATGTGAACTCCTTCAACTGATCCCGGGAAGACCGAGGCGGAAGGTCTTGCGAAGACTTGCCACCTGCCGACCGCTCCTTCGCGGCGCGCCGGGTTGCCAGGAACGTAACAGGGATGAAAACGAGCCGAAAGACCTTGCGGCAAATTTCTGCAAGGCCAGGGGATCGTTACATCCACGTGTCCCTACAGTTGCCGTCGCATCGCTTGACACTCCAGGCGCGAGCGCCCTCGCGCCCTTCCACGCGCCCCCGCAACCGGCCTTGCGGAGCGCCGGAAGGCTCTGCAAGCCTTTTCACACCGCTTGCAGAACGTCGCGTTCCGGACGAGAGGCACCGCGCCCATGGCCCACGAGCTGACCGCACCGGCCCGGACGTCGCAGGACCGGCACCCCGCTCCGCCCGACCGCCCCGACTGGTGGCGGGACGCCGTCATCTACCAGGTGTACGTGCGCTCCTTCGCCGACAGCGACGGCGACGGGATCGGGGACCTGCGCGGCGTGCGGGAGCGGCTGCCGCACCTGGCGGGGCTGGGCGTGGACGCGGTGTGGCTCACCCCCTTCTACGTCTCGCCGCAGGCGGACGGCGGCTACGACGTGGCGGACCACCGCGCGGTCGACCCGGTCTTCGGGGAGCTGGCGGACGCGGACGAGTTGGTCCGGGCGGCGCACGAGCTGGGCCTGCGGGTGATCGTCGACGTCGTCCCCAACCACACGTCCGACCGGCACCCCTGGTTCCAGGAGGCCCTCGCCGGCACGGGCCGGGACCGGTACCACTTCCGCCCCGGCAAGGGCCCGGACGGGTCGCTGCCGCCCAACGACTGGGAGTCCGTCTTCGGCGGCCCGGCCTGGACGCGGGTGCCGGACGGCTCCTGGTACCTGCACCTGTTCGCCCCGCAGCAGCCGGACCTGAACTGGGAGAACGAGGAGGTGCGGGCCGAGTTCGCGTCCGTGCTGCGGTTCTGGCTGGACCTGGGGGTCGACGGGTTCCGCGTCGACGTCGCGCACGGGATGGTGAAGGCGCCGGGGCTGCCCGACATCGGCCACCGCGAGCAGGCCCGGCTGATCGGCGCGCAGCGGCTGCCGTTCTTCGACCAGGACGGCGTCCACGAGATCCACCGCGACTGGCGGCGCCTCCTCGACTCGTACGGGGGACAACGCATCGCGGTCGCCGAGGCGTGGGCGCCGACACCGGAGCGGATCGCCCTGTACGTACGCCCCGACGAGCTGCACCAGGCGTTCAACTTCCCCTACCTGCGGTGCCCGTGGGAGGCCGACGCGCTGCGCGCGGTGATCGACGCGTCGCTCCGCGCGACCGCGTCGGTGGGCGCCCCCGCGACCTGGGTGCTGTCCAACCACGACGTGGTGCGGCACGCGACGCGGCTGGGCGGCCTGCGCAGGGCGCGGGCGGCGGCGCTGCTGATGCTGGCGCTGCCCGGCTCCGCCTACCTGTACCAGGGCGAGGAGCTGGGGCTGCCGGAGGTCACGGACCTGCCGGACGAGCTGCGCCGGGACCCGGCGTTCCACCGCGGCGAAGGGCAGGGGGGACTGCGGGACGGCTGCCGGGTGCCGATCCCGTGGACGCCGGACGGGCCCTCGTACGGGTTCGGGCCGGGCGGGAGCTGGCTGCCGCAGCCCGAGGGGTGGGGCGCGCTGTCGGTGGCGGCCCAGACCGGCGACCCGGCGTCGACGCTGGAGCTGTACCGGACCGCCCTGGCCGTGCGCCGCGGACACCCCGCGCTGGGCGCGGGCGGCCCGGTGGAGTGGCTCCCCGTACCGCGCGGGCTCCTCGCGTTCCGGCGGGTCGCCCGGGGCGGCGGCGTGGTGTGCGTCGCCAACACCACGGACCGCGCGGTGGAGATCCCCCGCCCCGGCGGTCCCGGCGGGCGGCCCCTGCTGACCAGCGCCGCGGAGGGGGAGACCGCGCCCGAGGACGGTCCGGACGGCCCGGCGGACACCGTCGTGGCCGCCCCCGACTCCTGCTCCTGGTGGGCAATCTGACGTGCGCCCGGTACAGTCCCACCACATGACCGCGCGGCTAGCCGACATCGCAGCCCAGGCGGGGGTCAGCGAAGCCACAGTCAGCCGCGTGCTCAACGGCAAGCCCGGTGTGGCCGCGGCCACCCGCCAGTCCGTGCTGGCCGCGCTGGACGTCCTCGGCTACGAGCGGCCGGTGCGGCTGCGGCAGCGCAGCGCCGGACTCGTGGGGCTGATCACACCCGAGCTGGACAACCCGATCTTCCCGGCGCTGGCCCAGGTCATCGGCCAGGCCCTGACCCGTCAGGGATACACGCCGGTCCTCGCCACGCAGACGCCGGGCGGATCCACCGAGGACGAGCTGACCGAGATGCTCGTCGAGCGCGGCGTCTCCGGCATCATCTTCGTCTCCGGCCTGCACGCCGACACGACCGCCGACACGCAGCGGTACGACCAGCTGCGCGGCAAGGGCGTCCCGTTCGTCCTGATCAACGGCTTCTCGCCGCAGATCCAGGCGCCGTTCGTCTCCCCCGACGACCGGGCCGCGATGAAGCTCGCCGTCACGCACCTCGCCTCCCTCGGCCACACCCGGATCGGCCTCGCGGTCGGGCCGAAGCGGTTCGTGCCCGTCCTGCGCAAGATCGAGGGCTTCCACGCCGGGATGCGGGAGCGGCTCGGCCTCTCCCCGGAGCGGATCGAGGAACTGATCCAGCACTCCCTGTACACGCTCGAAGGCGGGCAGGCGGCGGCGGGCGCGCTCATCGAGCGGGGCTGCTCGGCGATCGTGTGCGCCAGCGACATGATGGCGCTCGGCGCGATCCGCGCGGCCCGGCAGCGGGGGCTGCGGGTGCCGGGGGACGTGTCCGTCGTCGGCTTCGACGACTCGCCCCTCATAGCCTTCACCGACCCGCCCCTGACCACGATCCGGCAGCCGGTGCAGGCGATGGGGCAGGCGGCGGTGCGGGCGCTGCTGGAGGAGGTCGGCGGTACGCCCGCCCCCCACAGCGAGTTCGTCTTCATGCCCGAGCTGGTCGTGCGTGGCTCGACGGCCGCGGGGCCCCGGGGTCAGCGGTCCTCCGGAAGGCGGACTGATGGCGACGAGAATCCGATTGAAGGATGATCGACCTACAGGGCCTTTCTGGCGGACTCTCCGCTCATGGGTGACAGGATTTTGACCACGTTGGAAGGCCGTTCGGCGGGGCGCCCGGCCGCGTGGCGCCGGCTGCGCTCCCCGCGCCATCCGCGCATCTGGGTCGAGCTCCTGCTCCTCGCGGTCAGTTACGGCGTGTACTCGCTCATTCGCAACGCGGTACCGGAGCAGAAGGCGAAGGCGCTGCGCAACGCCGACTGGATCTGGCACGCCGAGCACCGCCTGGGCCTGGCCTTCGAGAAGGCGGTCAACCACGCGGTGAACTCGGTGGACTGGCTCATCGTGTCGATGAACTACTACTACGCGACCCTGCACTTCATCGTCACCATCGGCGTGCTGGTGTGGCTCTACCGCCGGCACCCGGGCCGTTACGCGGCGATCCGCATGATCCTGTTCTCCACCACCGCCGTGGCCCTGCTCGGCTACTACCTGTACCCGCTCGCTCCCCCCCGGTTGATGGAGAGCGAGGACTTCGTCGACACGGTGCTGGTCCACCAGACCTGGGGGTCCATGGCCTCGGGCGACCTGAAGCACATGTCGAACCAGTACGCCGCGATGCCGTCGATGCACATCGGCTGGTCCCTGTGGTGCGGGCTGGCGATATTCGCCCTCGCCAAGGCGCCGTGGGCGCGGATCCTGGGGCTGCTGTACCCGGCGGCCACGCTGGTCGTGATCGTCGCGACCGCCAACCACTTCTGGATGGACGCCGTGGGCGGCATGCTCTGCCTCGGCTTCGGCCTCGGCCTCGTGTACGCCTGGTACGGGGCGCTGCCGCACCGGCTGCCGCGGTACGCGCACGGTCGCACCGCGCGGGGGGACGCCGGCGCCGGTGCACAGCCGGTCGCCGCGCCCGCCATCGGCGCGGGCGGCTCCGGGGACCCGGCGGCGTCCGCGGTGGGCGCGGCCCACGCGCCGTAGGGCGGCGGGCCCGCGCCCGGCGCGCGGCCGGGGCTCACCCCCCGTAGAACAGCTCGTCCACCACGGCCCGGGCGCGGCGCGTCGTCCGCCGGTAGTCGTCCACCATCTCCCCGGCGTGACCGGGCTCGTACCCCAGGTAGCGGCCCACGGCGGCCAGTTCCCGCGCGTCGGCCGGGAACATGTCGCCGGCGCGGCCCCGCACCAGCATCACGCCGTTGCGGACGCGGGTGGCCAGGACCCACGCCTCGTCGAGGGTCCGCGCGTCCCGCTCGCTGATCAGCCCCGCGTCGCGTGCGGCGGCCAGCGCCCCGCGCGTGCCGGTCGTCCGCAGGCCCGGCACCTCGTGGCCGTGCCGCAACTGCATGAGCTGCACCGTCCACTCCACGTCGGACAGGCCGCCCCGGCCCAGCTTCGTGTGCAGGGTGCGGTCGGCCCCGCGCGGCAGCCGCTCGTTCTCCATCCGGGCCTTGAGGCGGCGGATCTCGCGCACGGCCGCCTCGTCGAGGCCCTTCGCCGGGTACCGGAGCGGGTCGACGAGCTCGATGAACCGGCGGCCCAGGTCGGGGTCGCCCGCCATCGGCTCGGCCCGCAGCAGGGCCTGGCTCTCCCACCCCAGCGACCAGCGCCGGTAGTACGCCTCGTACGACCTGAGCGTGCGCACCAGGGGCCCGCTGCGGCCCTCGGGGCGCAGGTCCGCGTCGATCAGCAGCGGCGGGTCGGCGGTCGGCAGTTGCAGCAGCCGGCGCATCTCGGCGACGACCCGGTTCGCGGCGCGGGCCGCCTCCTGCTCGTCGACGCCGTCGCGCGGTTCGTGGACGAACAGCACGTCGGCGTCGGACCCGTAGCCCAGCTCGTGGCCGCCGAAGCGGCCCATGCCGATGACCGCGAAGCGGGTGGGGAGCGCGTCGCCCCACTCGGCGCGCACGGCGGCGCGCAGGGCACCGGCGACGGTCGCCGCGTTGAGGTCCGTGAGGGCCCGGCCCACCCGGTCCACCAGCGCGCCCGCGTCCGGGTGGGCCGGGGCCTCCTCGGTCCCGTACGACGCGATGATGTCGGCGGCGGCCGTGCGGAACAGCTCCCGGCGGCGGACCCCGCGGGCCGCGGCCACCGCCTGCTCCGGGGTGTCGGCGCGGCCGACCGCCGCGAGGATCTCCGGCTCCAGGTGGCTGCGGCGGCGCGGCTCCAGGCCCTCCCGGGCGCCCAGGATCGCCACCGCCTCGGGGGCGCGCAGCAGCAGGTCCGGGGCGAGGCGGCCGGCGGACAGCACACGGGCCAGGTTCTCCGCGGCGGCGCCCTCGTCGCGCAGCAGCCGCAGGTACCAGGGGGTGGTGCCGAGCGCGTCCGACACCTTCCGGAAGCCGAGCAGACCGGCGTCGGGGTCGGCGGAGTCGGCGAACCAGCCCAGCAGCACCGGCAGCAGGGTGCGCTGGATGGCGGCCTTGCGGCTCACCCCGGACGACAGGGCCTCCAGGTGGCGCAGGGCGGCCACCGGGTCGGCGTACCCGAGCGCCTCGAGGCGCTGCCCGGCCGCCTCGGGGCTGAGCCGGGTCTCGCCGGGGGCGAGCTGGGCGACGGCGTCGAGCAGCGGCCGGTAGAACAGCTTCTCGTGGAGGCGCCGCACGACGGACGCGTGCCGCTTCCACTCCCGGTGCAGCTCCGCGACGGGGTCCGCGCGCAGCCCCAACGAGCGGCCCAGGCGACGCAGGTCCTCCTCGCCCTCCGGGACCAGGTGCGTGCGGCGCAGCCGGTGGAGCTGGATGCGGTGCTCCATGGCGCGCAGGAACCGGTACGCCGCGTCGAGCTGCGCGGCGTCGGCCCGGCCGACGTAGCCGCCGGCGGCGAGGGCGGCGAGCGCGTCGAGGGTCGTGCCGCTGCGCAGCGTCGCGTCGCTGCGGCCGTGGACGAGCTGGAGGAGCTGGACGGCGAACTCCACGTCGCGCAGGCCGCCCGGGCCCAGCTTGAGCTCCCGCTCCAGGTGGGCGGGCGGGATGTTGTCGACGACGCGGCGGCGCATCTTCTGCACGTCGGTGACGAAGTTCTCCCGCTCGGCGGCCTGCCAGACCATCGGGGACAGCGCCTTGACGTACGCGGCGCCCAGCTCGGTGTCGCCGGCGACCGGGCGGGCCTTGAGCAGCGCCTGGAACTCCCAGGTCTTCGCCCAGCGCCGGTAGTAGGCGACGTGGCTGGAGAGGGTGCGGACGAGGGGGCCGTTGCGGCCCTCGGGGCGGAGGTTGGCGTCGACGGGCCAGATCGCGCCCTCGACGGTGGTCTCCGAGCAGATCCGCATCAGGTGGGAGGCGAGGCGGGTGGCGGCCTGGAGCGCCTCCCGCTCGTCGGTGCCGTCGACGGCCTCCCCCACGAAGATCACGTCCACGTCGGAGACGTAGTTCAGCTCGTGACCGCCGCACTTGCCCATCGCGATGACCGCGAGCCGGCACCGCGCGGCGTCCTCGGGGGCGGCGGCGCGGGCGAGGGCGAGCGCCGCGCGGAGCGTCGCCGTGGCGAGGTCGGCCAGCTCGGCGGCGGTCTGGGCGACGTCGGTGGTGCCGCACACGTCGCGGGCCGCTATGGCGAGGAGGCTGCGGCGGTAGGCGACGCGCAGGGAGACCGGGTCGGTGGCGGCGGCGAGGTCGCGCTCGAACTCCGCGACCCCGGGGTGCAGGTCGGCCGCCTCGTACGTGACGAGGGCCCGCCAGTCCAGCGGGTGCCGCGCCAGGTGGTCGCCGAGCGCCTCGGAGGCGCCGAGCACGCCGAGGAGCCGGTCGCGCAGCGGCTTCGCGGAGACCAGCGTGGACAGCAGCTCCTGCGGCCCGTCGGGCTGCGCCTCCGCGAGCCGCACCAGGCCGCGCAGGGCGAGGTCCGGGTCGGCGCTCGCCCCGAGGGCGTCGAGGAGGACGGGGTCGGCGCGGACCGGGGCCAGGGCGGGGCCGGCGAGGAGCCTCTCGGCGGTGGACGCGTCGGTGAAGCCGTGCCGCAGCAGCCGTGTGAAGGTACTGCTCCTACGCCCCGGCGCCGTCGTCATGTCGGCCTCTCCCTCCACGCGTTCACGCTGGGCCCGAGCCTATCCGCCTCCGTGGCGCGGGGTGCCCGCGGCCGTCCGCGCGCCGGTCAGCGGAGGGTCCGGTACCGCAGGTGCGTGACGTCCGGGGCGTCGACGACCCGGTCCTTCGCCAACCGCAGCGCGGGGTCGACGCCGTCGAAGAGGCGGACGCCGGCGCCCAGCACCAGCGGGACGACGTGCAGCTCCAGCTCGTCGACGAGGCCCGCGTTCAGGTACTGGCGCACGGTGTGCGCCCCGCCGGAGATCTGCACGTCCTTGCCGTCGGCCACGGCGCGCGCCTGGTCGAGGGCGGCGTGGACGCCGTCCGTGACGTACGTGAAGACGGTGCCCCCGCGGACCCACGCGTCGCGCGCGCTGGTCGTGAGGACGAACACGGGCGCCCGGAAGGGCGGCGGGTCGGGCCACGCCCGCTCGCCCTCGTCGCACATGCGGCGGCCCATGACGTACGCCCCGGCGCGGTCGAAGTTCTCGGCGACGACCAGCCCGGAGCGGCCGGTCTCCCCGCCGCCGGGCTCCCGGCGGTCCCGCCACGCCCCGACGGCGTCCTGCCAGGCGTGGAGGCGCTCCCCGCCGTCCCCGAGGGGGTTGCCGGGCCCGGCGTGCGGCCCGGCGACGAAGCCGTCCAGGGACATGCCGAGGCTCACGAAGACCTTGCTCATTCCCCCATGCTGACTCCCCGGGCCCCCCGCCGCACCGCGGGACGCCCGCGCGCCCGGGCCCCGGTGCGCCGGCGGCCTGGTCCCGGGGGCGGTCCGGGGCGGCCCAGGGCCGTCGAGGCGGCTCCGGGCCAGCGGCCGACCGCCGCCGGCCCGGGTTGTCGATTCTGCTGGGTACCGCCTCCGACCTGCGGCTACAGCACAGGAAGGTTCTTGCGGAGTTCGAAGGCGGTGACCTCGGAGCGGTACTCCTCCCACTCCTGCTTCTTGTTGCGGAGGAAGAAGTCGAAGACGTGCTCGCCCAGGGTCTCCGCGACCAGTTCGCTGCGCTCCATCAGGGAGATCGCCTCGCCCAGGTTCTGCGGGAGCGGTTCGATGCCCATCGCGCGGCGCTCGCCGTCGGAGAGGGCCCACACGTCGTCGTCGGCGCCGGGGCCGAGCTCGTAGTTCTCCTCGATGCCGCGCAGGCCCGCGGCGAGGAGGACGGCGTAGGCGAGGTACGGGTTGCAGCCGGAGTCGAGGGAGCGGACCTCGATGCGGGACGAGCCGGTCTTGCCGGGCTTGTACATGGGGACGCGGATCAGCGCGGAGCGGTTGTTGTGGCCCCAGCAGATGTACGAGGGGGCCTCGCCGCCCGACCCGGCGGTGCGGCTGGAGCCGCCCCAGATGCGCTTGTACGAGTTGACCCACTGGTTGGTGACGGCGGAGATCTCCGCTGCGTGGCGCAGGAGGCCCGCGATGAAGGAGCGGCCGACCTTCGAGAGCTGGTACTCGGCGCCGGACTCGTAGAACGCGTTGCGGTCGCCCTCGAAGAGGGAGAGGTGGGTGTGCATGCCGGAGCCGGGGCAGTCCGAGAAGGGCTTGGGCATGAACGTCGCCTGGACGCCCTGCTCCAGCGCCACCTGCTTCATGACCAGGCGGAACGTCATGATGTTGTCGGCCGTCGACAGGGCGTCGGCGTAGCGCAGGTCGATCTCCTGCTGGCCGGGGGCGCCCTCGTGGTGGGAGAACTCCACGGAGATGCCCATGGACTCCAGCATCGTGATGGCCTGGCGGCGGAAGTCCATGCCGACGTTCTGCGGGGTGTGGTCGAAGTAGCCGGAGTTGTCGGCGGGGGTCGGCCGCGAGCCGTCGACGGGCTTGTCCTTGAGCAGGAAGAACTCGATCTCGGGGTGGGTGTAGAAGGTGAAGCCGAGGTCGGAGGTCTTCGCGAGGATGCGCTTGAGGACGTAGCGGGGGTCGGCGAACGACGGGGAGCCGTCGGGCATGAGGATGTCGCAGAACATCCGGGCCGTGCCGGGGGCCTCGGCGCGCCACGGGAGGATCTGGAAGGTGGCCGGGTCCGGCTTGGCGATCATGTCGGACTCGTACACGCGCGCGAAGCCCTCGATGGCGGAGCCGTCGAAGCCGATGCCCTCGTCGAACGCCTGTTCCAGTTCGGCGGGGGCGACGGCGACCGACTTGAGGAAGCCGAGCACGTCGGTGAACCACAGGCGCACGAAGCGGATGTCGCGCTCCTCCAGGGTTCGGAGCACAAATTCCTGCTGCTTGTCCATTTCCACACCCATCCTCGCTGATCACGGCCAGCATGCCACCACATGGTTTCGTGCGCGTTGCGAACCCATAGTGCCCGGCCGGGTGTGGCACGCGTAACGCCAGGGGCCGTGGAGGGCGGGCGGCCCGGGGTTCGCGCAGACTGGGGCCATGGACCGTGTCCCGAAGGAACTGCCCGGTGCCCGGCCTCCGCGCTGGCTGCGCGTACTGCCCTGGGTGCTGCTGCTGTGCGTGCTCGCGGCGCAGTTCCTGACGCCCGAGACGGTGCAGCTCAGCTTCGCGTTCGCCGTGGTCGCGCCGCTGGCCTCGCTGGCGTACGGGGTGCGCGGCACGTCGCTGGTGGCGGCGGCGGTCATGCTGGCGCTGGTCGTGCCCTACGCGCGGGCCGCGCACGTGAGCGGCGGCGACCTGCTGGCGCTCGGGCTGATCGGGGCGGTGAGCGTGCTGCTCGCGTGGGCGCGGGCCCGGCGCGAGGCCCAGTTGGTGACGGTGCGCACGGTCGCGGAGGCCGCCCAGTACGCGGTGCTGCCGCCGCTGCCGCCGCAGGTGGGGCCGGTGCGGTGCGGGGCGCTGTACCGGGCGGCGGTGCGAACGGCGCTGGTCGGCGGGGACCTGTACGACGTGCAGCCGGGCCCGTACGGGGTGCGGGCGATCGTGGCGGACGTGAAGGGGCACGGGCTGTCGGCGGTCTCGACGGTGGCGGCGCTGCTCGGCACGTTCCGGGAGGCGGTGCTGGACGAGCCGGAACTGGCGGGGGTGGCCGCGCGGCTGGACCGGCGGCTGGTGGTGGACTCCTCGCGGGGGGAGGAGACGGAACTGTTCGCCACGGCCGTGCTGATGGAGATCCCCTGCGACGGGCCGGACGGGGAGCCGGGCGACGGGTCGGGCGGGAGGGTCACGACGCGGGTGCTGAGCTGCGGCCACCCCCCTCCGCTCCTGGTGACGCGGGGAGGGGCGCGGGAGGTCGAGGTGGAGTCGGGCCCGCCGCTCGGGCTGGGTCTGACGGAGTTCGCGGCACCGGTGCCGGTGACCGTGCCGCTGGAGCCGTCGTGCGTGCTGCTGGCGCACACGGACGGGGTGACGGAGGCGCGCAACGCGGCCGGGCAGTTCTACCCGCTGATGGAGCGGATCCGGCCGGAACTCGACCCCGTGGCGCTGGTGCGGTCCGTGTGGCGGGACCTGTCGTCGTACACCAGCGAGATCGTCGACGACGTGGCGCTGCTGGCGCTGCGGGTGAGTCCCCGCGACTGAGCGTCGCACCCGCGTCCTCACCCCGCCCCTGAGCGCCGCTGCCGTCGCCGGCCTGGCCGGCTTCGTCGGCTTCATCGGCTTCATTCGGCTTCGGCGCGTACGTGCTCGACGAGGAGTCGCGGGAGGAGCGGCAGCAGGAGGCCGCGGCCAGGCCCCATCGAGGACGGGAAGTCGTGGGACGGGAAGCCGTGGGACGCGAAGGAGCTGGGCCGCGACCACGTCACGCGGGCCGTGACGTACCCGATGAAGCCGCCGGTCGGCGGTGACCCCCACCAGGTCTGGACGGACTGCGACGGCACCGTCCACGAGGAGCCCGTCCCCGGGGTGGACGCCGTCCACTCGCCGGAGCACGGCGCGGTGGGGGTGACGTACGGCGGCAAGGCCCCGGAGGACGCCGTCGAGGCACTGGAGGAGAAGGTCGCCCGGACGCCGTACGCGCACGACGATGAGCCCGGTCCCGGACCGGGCGGGCGCGATCACGCTGTCGGCGCGGGGCGAGCAGGTCACCGTGGACGAGCCGACGACCCGCGCGTGAACCGGTTCCTCGCCGCATACGCGCAGGGCCCGTGGACGCCCGAGCCGGGCGCGGCGTGCACGGGCGGGACGAACGGGACGGCGGGACGGTGACCCGTACGGGCCCGGGTCGAGTCGTCCGGCCTGCGGCGGGGGGCGGTGGTGTCGGCGCTGCCGTTCGCGGGGTGGGCCACGGTCACGGCGCCGGGCCGGGGCGCCGGGCGGCCGCAGCGGTCGCGGGGGTGGAGGGGCGCGTCCAGAATGGAGGGGCTCGGGGAGACGACGTACGCCCTTGACGGAGGAACGCACCCCATGACCACCGCCCGAGACATCATGCACCCCGGGGCCCACTGGATCCCCGCCCACGAGACCCTGGACCGTGCCGCGCAGGTGATGCGCGAGCAGGGCGTGGGCGCACTGCCCATCGCCGACGAGAACGAGCGGCTCTGCGGGATCGTCACGGACCGCGACATCGTCGTCAAGTGCGTGGCCGCGGGCCACGACCCGTCCCGTGTGACGTGCGGCGACGTGGCGGAGGGCACCCCCCGCTGGATCGACGCGAACGCGGACGTGAACGAGGTGCTGCGCGAGATGCAGGGCCACCGGATCAAGCGCCTCCCGGTCATCGACAACAAGCGGCTGGTCGGCATCATCAGCGAGGCCGACCTCGCGCGGCACCTGCCGCAGGACAAGGTCGCAGAGTTCGCCCAGGGCGTGTACGCGCGGGGCTGACCCGGCGCGGGCCTGACCCGGTACGGACCTGTCCCGGCACGGACCTGTCCCGGCGCGGCGGGCCCCCGTCCGGCCTCACCCACCCCGTCCGGCTCACCGGCCCGGCGGGTGGAGGACCGCCTCGGCGACCGCGCCGGGGCGGTCCAGCATCATCAGGTGGCCCGCGCCCCGTACGAGGGTGAAGCGGGCGTCCAGCGCGGCGGCGAGGCCCCGCTGGCGGGCCGTCCAGCGGTCGGTGCCGTCCGGGGAGTCCGGCGCGGCCAGCACCGTGACGGGGAGCGCCCGGGGCAGCGGACGGCGGGCGCGCAGGGCGAGCACCCCGGCGGCGACGGCCCGGTAGTGCGCGTTCTCCAGGAGGGCGCCGTCCAGGACCCGGCGAGTGCGGTAGCAGCGGCGCACCCGCTCGCGGCCGGCCGGGTCGGGCGCGCGCCCCGCGCGGGAGAGGCGGACCAGCGCGCGCCGGGCGTACGGGCCGAGCGCGGCGGGGGCGCCCGTAGCGGTGAGCAGGGCGCCCGCGGTGCGGGCCAGGGCCGTGTGGAGCGCGGCGGTGCGCGGGGCGGGCGGGCGCGCGTGCTCCTCCACGGACGCGTCGGCCAGGACCAGCGCCGCCGTCCGCGCCGGGTGCAGCCGGGCGAACGCCTCCGCGTGGAGCCCGGCGAGGGAGTGCCCGACCACGGTCACCCGTTCGCCGCCCATCCCGAGCGCGTCCAGCAGGGCCGCGATCCGGTCCGCCTCGCCCCGCGCGGTCGGCGCCGCCCCGGCCGGGCCGCTCAGCCCGTGGCCGGGCCGGTCGAAGCGGACGACCGTGCGGTGCGGCGCCAGCAGCGGCACCACGGGGTCCCAGTCGAACCAGCACAGCCCCAACCCGGCGCTCAGCACGCACACCGGCCCCGAGCCCTCGACTGCCACGTGGTGGGGCACGCCCCCGACCCGGACGAAGCGGCTCACCGGCGCCGCCCCGTGCGGCGCGGCAGCGACCGGGCCAGCAGGAGCAGCCAGACCGCCACCAGCAGCAGTTGCGCGCGCTGCCCGGCGCCCAGCGCCCCGTGGCCGCGCCCCGCCTCGAACGCGGCGACCGCGACGAGCGTCCAGGCCGTGGCGGCGAGCTCCAGCACGACGAGGACCGGTCCCGTACGGGCGAGGGGCGGCCACCAGCCGTAGCGGCGGGCGGCGACGGTGAGCGCGACGACCGCCGTGACGGCGCCCGCCATCGCGAGGCCGGAGCTCACGGCGTGCGCGGCGTGCGCGGCCGGGACCAGGCCGGCGTCCTCGCGGGCCGCGCACGCGGCGTCGGCGGTGGGCGCGCAGCTGAGCGGCAGCCGGGAGTCGACGGCGGTGGCCGCGCCGAACACGGCGAGGGCCGCCCATCCGGCGACCGCCCAGAACCGGCGCCCGGCCGCGGCCAGCCCGGGCAGCGCGGCGGCCAGCAGCAGGACGCCCGCGACCAGGTCGGCGGTGCGGAACAGGGCGCCCAGCGGTTGGTCGGCGGCGGCCAGTTCGCTGACGTACGACCGGAGGGGGTCCAGGCCGGTGGCGAGCGGCAGTTCGACGACCCAGGCGCTGTAGGACAGGGCGCCCAGGACGAGGAGGGCCGCGACCGGCCATCCCGGCCGCCCCGGCGCTTCCGGCCGCCCCGGTGCCCCCGGCCCGGCGGGGGCGGGGCGCGCGGTCCCGGTGGCGCGACGGGCTCCCGCGCCCCGCACGCCCCGCGGGGGCAGGCTTCGCCCCATGGCCACCGGGGCGGGCGGACGGCGCGCGGGCGGCGCGCCGGGGTACGGGGGGCTGCTCGCCGCCCTGCTGCTCGGCATCGTGACGATGCGCACGTGGGGCCGTCCTTCGGAGCATGCGGGTGCGCACTCGGTGGCGGCGCCCGCCCACGGCCCGGTGCCCCGGCGTCCTCCGGGTCCCGGCCGCGCACGGGGCCCCGGCGCCTGACGCCCCTGAAGACGCGCCGCCGGGCGGTTTGGATGCAGCCCCGGTGCGCCCCGCCCCGATCGGCACGTCCGGAGCCGCCCCGATCGGCACGCCCGGAGCCGCCCCGGCCGGACCCGGTGCGCTGCGGCTTTCGCGGCACGGCCGGAGCGCGGCACGCGACCCCGGCGCGCACGGTCCGTCGCAGGGCCGGTGCGCACGGTCCCCCGCAGGGCCGGTGCGCACGGACCGCCGCAGAGCCGGGGCCCGCGGCCTGCCGCGAAGCCGGTGCCCGGCACCCCACGGCTCCCGCCCCGCCCCACTCCGCCCCGCCCCGCCCCGGCGTGCGGCCCTCGCAGAAGCCCCCGCACCGCCGCAGGCCCGGGGACGGCACGACACGACGCCCGCCCCACCCCGACACGGCCCTCGCAGAAGCCCCCGTACCGCAGGCCCGGGGGGCGGGCGCGGCACGGCGCCCGCCCGTGTCCCTCCGCTCCCCCGACCCGCCTCCCCAGGACATCGCGTCGATTTGACGATTAGACTGGGGACGTGCCTCAACTACGCCTCGCCCTGAATCAGATCGACTCGACCGTCGGCGACCTCGCCGGCAACGCCGAGACGATCGTGCACTGGACCCGGCACGCCGCCGAGCAGGGGGCGCACCTCGTCGTGTTCCCGGAGATGGCGCTGACCGGGTACCCCGTCGAGGACCTCGCCCTGCGGTCGTCGTTCGTGGAGGCGTCGCGCGCCGGGCTGCGCGCGCTCGCCGCCCGGCTCGCCGCCGAGGGCTTCGGGGACCTGCCGGTGGTCGTCGGCTACCTGGACCGCTCCGAGCGGGCCCGGCCGAAGTACGGCCAGCCCGCCGGCGCGCCGCAGAACGCCGCCGCCGTGCTGCACGGCGGCGGGGTGGCTCTGACCTTCGCCAAGCACCACCTGCCGAACTACGGCGTCTTCGACGAGTTCCGCTACTTCGTGCCGGGCCACACGCTGCCGGTCGTCCGGGTCCGCGGCGTGGACGTGGCGCTGGCGATCTGCGAGGACCTGTGGCAGGACGGCGGGCGCGTCCCGGCCGCCCGCAGCGCGGGCGCCGGGCTGCTGGTGTCGATCAACGCCTCGCCGTACGAGCGGAACAAGGACGACACGCGGCTGGAGCTGGTCCGCAAGCGCGCCCAGGAGGCCGGCTGCACCACCGCGTACCTGGCGATGATCGGCGGCCAGGACGAGCTGGTCTTCGACGGCGACTCGATCGTCGTCGACGCCCACGGCGAGGTCGTCGCCCGCGCCCCGCAGTTCGCCGAGGGCAGCGTCGTCCTCGACCTCGACCTGCCCGCCGCGGCCGGCGAGCCGGCCGCCCACGGGCAGCGGGTCGACGACGGACTGCGCGTCGAGCGCGTCGTGCTGTCCGAGGAGCCGCTTCCCGCGTACGAGCCGGAGCTGACCGGCGGCTACGCGGACCGCCTCGACGACGACGAGGAGGTCTACACGGCGCTGGTCGTGGGCCTGCGCGCGTACGCCGCGAAGAACGGCTTCCGGTCCGCGCTGATCGGCCTGTCCGGCGGCGTCGACTCGGCGCTGGTCGCCGCGATCGCCTGCGACGCGCTGGGCGCGCGGAACGTGTACGGCGTGTCGATGCCGTCGAAGTACTCGTCGGAGCACTCCAGGAGCGACGCGGCCGAGCTGGCGCGCCGTACCGGGCTGAACTTCCGCACCGTGTCGATCGAGCCGATGTTCGACGCGTACATGGGGTCGCTGGGGCTGACGGGGCTCGCCGAGGAGAACCTCCAGTCGCGGCTGCGCGGCACCCTGCTGATGGCCCTCTCCAACCAGGAGGGCCACATCGTCCTCGCGCCGGGCAACAAGTCCGAGCTGGCGGTGGGCTACTCGACGCTGTACGGCGACTCGGTGGGCGCGTACGGGCCGATCAAGGACGTGTACAAGACGACGGTGTTCCGGCTGGCGAGGTGGCGCAACCGGGCCGCCGAGGAGCGCGGCCAGACCCCGCCGATCCCGGAGGGCACCCTCTCCAAGCCGCCCAGCGCCGAGCTGCGCCCGGGCCAGGTCGACACGGACTCGCTGCCGGACTACGACGTGCTCGACCGGATCCTGGAGCTGTACGTGGACCGGGACCGGGGCAAGGACGCGATCGTCGCGGCGGGCTTCGACGAGGAGCTGGTGGCGCGGACGCTGCGGATGGTGGACGCCGCCGAGTACAAACGGCGCCAGTACCCGCCGGGCACGAAGATCTCCGCGAAGGGCTTCGGCAAGGACCGGCGGCTGCCCATCACCAACCGGTGGCGCGAGTCGACGGCGTCGTCCCGGGGCTGACGGCACGCGCGAAGGGGGTCTTCCGCCGGTGGGAGGCCCCCTTCGCGCGTCCGCACGCCCCCGCGGGCGCCGGCCCGCGGTGCGTCAGAACGTGACGCGGGCCGCGATCGGCAGGTGGTCGCTGTCGGTGCGCGGCAGGGACCAGGAGGCGACCGGTTCGACGCCCCGGACCAGGATCTGGTCGATGCGGGCCATCGGGAAGCCGGCCGGCCAGCTGAAGCCCATGCCGTCGCCGGCGGCGCCCTGCGTGGAGCGCATCTGGGACGTGACGGCGTTCAGGGACCGGTCGTTCATGGTGCCGTTGAGGTCGCCGAGGAGGATCACCCGGCGGTGGGGCTCGGCGGCGATGGCCTCGCCGAGCCGGTCGGCGCTGCGGTCGCGCTGGTTGGCGGTGAACCCGGCGTCCAGCTTGACCCGCACGGACGGCAGGTGGGCGACGTACACCGCGACGGGCCCCTCGGGCGCGAAGACGGTGGCGCGCATGGCGCGGGTCCAGCCGAGCCGGATGTCGACGGGGCGGCTGTCGCCGAGCGGGTACCGGCTCCACAGGCCGACCGTGCCGCGCACCGAGTGGTACGGGTACGCGCCGGCCAGCGCCTCCTCGTACACGGGCACCATCGCGGGCTTCAGCTCCACCAGGGCCAGCACGTCCGTCTCCGAGGCGGCGACGGCGCGGGCGGTGCCCTCGGGGTCCGGGTTGTCGGCGTTCACGTTGTGCGAGACGACCATGAGGTCGCCGCCGGCGCCGTTCTTGTCCGTGACGAGGCCGCCGAAGAGGTTCAACCACACGACGGCCGGGACGAGGACGGCGATCAGCGCGGTGGCCGAGCGGCGCAGCAGCGCGAGGCCGGCCAGGAACAGCACGCACAGGCCGAACCAGGGCAGGAACGTCTCGATGAGGCTGCCCAGGTTGCCGATGGCGTTGGGGATGTGGCGGTGCAGGCCCATCAGCAGCGCGAGCAGGAGCGCGCACGCGGACAGCACCGTGCCGCGCCGCCAGACGCCGGGGCCCCGCCACCGGCGGGCGACCGCCGAGCGGACCCGGGATCCCGCGCGCCGGTCCTCCGCGGCGCCGCTCCCCGTCTCCGTCATGCCGTCCACCCGCGCCATTCCGTCGTCCTCACGTGCCTCTGGTTCCTTCGCGTGCCGGATCCCGACCCTAGGGGATCGTCCGGGGATCACCGCACGGCCGTACTGCTTGGGGGACGAAGGCGGCCCCCGGGCGGGTTCCTGGGGGTACGGGCAGCGGGCGGGTTGTAACGAAACGCGCACATTCACGACCGGGACCGGTGGCCGGGACGGGGCGAGGGCCCGCGGGGCCGGGATCCGCGAGGACGGGTCGAGGGCCCGCGAGGGCGGGACGAGGGGCCGCAGGGACCGGGATCCGCGAGAGGGCCGACCGGGAACCCGCGGGGGCGGCGCGGCGGCGCCTCCCGAACGCGTACGGCTGCCCCGAGCCCGGCCGGCCGGGCCGGTGGAGTCCGCGCCGCGCCGCCCCGGGCGCACACGGCTGCCGGGCGCGAGGACGTCCACGCCGACAAGGCGCCGGACGCCTCCCCCGGCGCGTACGGCTACCGGGGGACCGCCTCCCGCGCGCCGCCCTCCGCCGCCCGCTCCCGGCCCCCCGGTGCCGGGCGGCGGCCCGGCAGGAACGCGGCGACCACCGCCGCCCCCAGCGCGGCGACGCAGGCCGCGCACAGGGCCGTCACGTGCATCGCCGCCAGGAACGCCGCGTGCGCCGGGGCGACCAGCGCCTCCCCCGCCGGGCCGAGCTGCCGCGCGGCGGCGAGGGTGGCCTCGACGGACTCGCCCGCCGCCGCCCGCTCGCCCGGCGGCACGGCGCCCAGGTGCCCCTCGATGCGGCCCCGGTAGACGGCCGACAACAGCGAGCCGAGCACGGCCACGCCGAGCGCCCCGCCGATCTGCCGGAACGTGTTGTTGACGGCCGACCCGGAGCCGGCCTTCTCGCGCGGCAGGGCCTGCATCACGGCGACCGTCACGGGCGGCATGACGTGGGCCATGCCCGCGCCCTGGGCGAACAGCACCAGCTCCACCACCCACACCGGCGTGCCCGTGTCGAAACCGGCGAACGCGGCCAGGCACGCGGCCACCACCAACAGCCCCGCCGCACACACCGTGCGCGCCCCGAACCGCCGCACCACCAGCCGGGAGCGCGGCGCGAACAGGAGCTGCGTCACCGCCAGCGGCAGGAGCAGCAGCCCGGCCTGGAGCGGGCTGAAGCCGCGCACGCTCTGCAGGTAGAACACCGAGACGAAGGTCACGCCCATCAGGGCGAAGAAGACCAGCGCGATCCCGCCCACCGCCGCCGAGAAGACGGGCTTGCGGAAGTACGCCATGTCGAGCGCCGGGTGCGGGCTGCGCCGCTCGTGGACGACGAACCCGGCCAGGACCAGCACCCCGCCCACGACGGGCAGCAGCACGGTCGGCTCGGTCAGGTCGGCCAGCTCGCCGCCCCGGATGATGCCGAACACCAGCAGCACCAGGCCGACGATCGACAGCGCCACCCCGCCCGGGTCGACCCGCCCGGGCGCGGGGTCGCGGGACTCCGGCACCAGCAGCGCCACGGCGACCAGCGAGACCGCCACGACCGGCACGTTGACCAGGAAGATCGACCCCCACCAGAAGTGCTCCAGCAGGAGCCCTCCCAGGACCGGGCCGACCGCGATGGCCACGCCGACCGCGCCGACCCACACGCCGATGGCCCGCGGCTGCTCGTCGCGCTCGAAGACGTTCATCAGGATGGCGAGCGTCGCCGGCATCACGAACGCGGCCCCGAACCCCATCACCGCCCGGTAGGCGACCAGCTCGACCGGCGAGTCCGCGAAGGCGGCCAGCGCCGAGGAGATCCCGAAGACCACCGTGCCGAACAGCAGCGTCCTGCGGCGGCCCAACCGGTCGCCGAGGAGGCCCGCCGTGAACAGCAGTCCCGCGAAGACCAAGGCGTACGCGTTGACGGCCCACTCCAGCTGGCTCTGGGTGGCGCCGATCCCGACGGGCGGCGGGCTCGCGACGGTCTTCACCGCCACGTTGAGGATCGAGTTGTCCAGCACCACGAACAGCAGGCTCAGCATCAGCACCGCGAGGATCGCCCAGCGGCGCCGGTGCACGTCCGGCGGCACCTCCGGCACCCGGTCCGGTACGCCGTCGTGGGAGGGGCGCGGGGCGTGCGGCGGGGGCGGGGGCCGGTCCATGGGCCCACCGTAGGACGGATTCCGGGACGGCGCCGTCCCGGATTGCTCCCCCCGCGTGCTCCCCCACTTCCCCCCGTACGGCACGAAGTGCCACCATGGACGTGGTCCGGGGACGCCGTCAGGGCGCCTCGAGATGACGAAGGAGCCGTTTCACATGACGCTTCAGCCTGCCCGGAAACAGCCCGGCGACAGCAGCGCGGAGCAGGGCGCCACCCACCCCAGGGCGCTGTACGGCGGTAAGGGCACGCGCCGCATCACCGTCCACGACATCGCCGCCGCCAAGGAGCGCGGCGAGAAGTGGCCCATGCTGACCGCGTACGACGCGATGACGGCGTCGGTCTTCGACGAGGCCGGCATCCCGGTCCTCCTCGTCGGCGACTCCATGGGCAACTGCCACCTCGGCTACGAGACCACCGTGCCCGTCACGATGGACGAGATGGCCCTCCTGTCCGCCGCCGTCGTCCGGGGCACCAAGCGCGCCCTCGTCGTCGGCGACCTGCCGTTCGGCTCCTACCAGGAGGGCCCCGTACAGGCCCTGCGGTCGGCGACGCGGCTGGTGAAGGATGCCGGCGTCGGCGCGGTCAAGCTGGAGGGCGGCGAGCGCTCGCTGCCCCAGACGCGGATGCTGGTCCAGGCCGGGATCCCGGTGATGTCCCACCTCGGCCTGACCCCGCAGTCCGTGAACACCATGGGCTACCGGGTGCAGGGCCGCGCCGACGAGGACGCGCACCGGCTGCTGCGGGACGCCAAGGCGGCGCAGGACGCGGGCGCGTTCGCGGTCGTCCTGGAGCTCGTACCGGCCGAGCTGGCCGCCGAGGTCACCCGCTCCCTGCACATCCCGACGATCGGCATCGGCGCGGGCCCGGACACGGACGCGCAGGTCCTCGTGTGGACGGACATGGCCGGCCTGACCGGCGGCAAGGTGCCGCGCTTCACCAAGCAGTACGCCGATCTGCGCCGCACCCTGGGCGACGCGGCGCAGGCGTTCGCGCAGGACGTCGCCGGCGGCGCGTTCCCCGCCGAGGAGCACACCTTCCACTGAGCCGCCCCGCCGAGGAGCGCACCCTCCACCGAACCGCCCCGCCCCGCCCCGTCGAGGAGCACACCCTCCACCGAGCCACTGCGGCACGGACGACAGCCCGCCGACTTCCCCCATCGGCGGGCTGTCGGCACGCCGCGGCCCCGCCGCCGGCGAGGGGCCCCTCCGGCCCGGTCCGCCCTCCGGCGCGGGGCGGTACGGTCGTCGTCCCCGACCGAGGAGGCTCCGCCCGTGGCCGTCGCAGCATCCCGCCGGATCAGCCCCGTGTTCCTCGGGATCGCCGCCGTCACCGCGGTCGCCGGATGGGCGGTCTGGGGCCGCCCCGGGGCCGGACCCGGGCTCGGCGTCGCGGTGTTCCTGTTCGTCACCGGGGCGTGGGTCGTGTCGCTGTGCCTGCACGAGTACGCGCACGCCCGGACCGCGCTGCACGGCGGCGACGCGTCCGTGGCGGCGAGGGGCTACCTGACGCTGGACCCGCTGAAGTACACCCACGCCGTGCTGAGCGTCCTGCTGCCGGTGCTGTTCCTGGTGATGGGCGGGATCGGGCTGCCGGGCGGGGCCGTGTTCATCGAGCGGCACCGCATCCGGGGCCGTCTGCGGCTCAGCCTGGTCTCGGCGGCGGGGCCGCTGGCGAACGCGCTGTTCGCGCTCGGGTGCGCGGCGCCGTTCTGGCTGGGCGCGCTCGACGGCGCCCCGGTGGGCTTCCGGTTCGCGCTGGCGTTCGTGGCGCTGCTCCAGGTGACGGCGGCGGTCCTGAACGCCCTGCCGGTGCCGGGGCTCGACGGGTACGGGGTGGTGGAGCCGTGGCTGCCGGAGCGGGTCCGGCGGGGGGTCGAGCCGTTCGCGCCGTACGGGCTGCTCGCCGTGTTCGTGCTGCTGCTCGCGCCGGAGGTGAACCAGGTGTTCTTCGGCCTGGTCGACGGGGTGCTCGGCGCGCTGGGCGTCGCCGGGGCGGAGTCGTCCTGCGGACGGGACCTCTACCGCTTCTGGCAGGAGGCCGACCCGGTCTGCGCGTTCCTCGTGGACGTCACCCGGTGACCTGGCGGGAGCGCCGCCAGTAGTACCAGGACATGTTGGAGGAGACACCGGCGAGCAGCACCCACACGATGCCGAGCCAGTTGCCCTGGACGAACGAGACCACGGCCGCGACGGCGGCGAGGACGCAGACGGCGAGCGCGTAGAGGGCGAGGCGGGGCATGGGGGTCGGCTCCTGTCCGGTGCGGGGGGCGGTCCCGTCCAGTGTCCCCCATGCGCCCCGGTGGCCCGCTCAGCGGTCCCGCGTCTCCTGGACGTCGGTGACGCGCAGCCCGGCGTGGGCCTTGTAGCGGCGGTTGACGGCGATCAGGTTGGCGACGAGCGACTCGACCTGGTGGGCGCCCCGGAGCCGGCCCGCGTAGACGCCCCGCATGCCGGGGATCCGGGCGGCGAGGGCCTGCACGAGGTCCGTGTCGGCGCGCTTCTCGCCGAGGACCATCACGTCCGTGTCGATCTCGTCGACCGTCTCGTCCTGGAGCAGCACGGCCGACAGGTGGTGGAACGCGGCGGTCACCCGCGACTCGGGGAGCAGCGCGGCGGCCTGCTGGGCGGCGCTGCCCTCCTCCGGCTTGAGCGCGTACGCGCCCTGCTTGTCGAAGCCGAGCGGGTTCACGCAGTCGACGACGAGCTTGCCGCGCAGCTCCTCGCGCAGCGCCGCGAGGGTCGCGGCGTGGCCCTCCCAGGGCACGGCCACGATCACGATGTCGCTGCGACGGGCGCACTCGGCGTTGTCGGCGCCCTCGACGCCGAGGCCCAGTCCGGCGGCGGCCTCGCGGGCCCGCTCCGCGGCGCGCGAACCGATGATCACCTTCTGGCCCGCGCGGGCCAGCCGGTAGGCGAGGCCGCGCCCCTGGTCGCCGGTGCCGCCGAGGACGCCGACGACGAGGCCGGACACGTCGGGCAGGTCCCAGGGGTCCCGGGCGGGCTTCTTGGTCTCCGTCTCACTCATGGTGCCGACACTACGTGCCACCGCCCCCGTACGGGTGACAGCCCCGCGAAGCGCCGCGCCGGGCGGGCCGGGGCGGGCAGGATGCGGCGCCATGGATGCCGTACGGGTCGCCCTGCTCCGTGACGTGCTCGCCGGGACCGCGTGGCCGGCGGCGGCGCGCGGCTTCGCGGGGGCGCTGCGCTCGTCCGTCACGCGGCACGGCGGCGGGCTGCTGCTGGTGGGCACCGCGGAGTACGAGCCGTGGCACCTGGCCGCGCACCTGGTGGACGAGGCGATGTGGGCGGGCCTTCCGGAGTTGGCGCCCACTCTCGTACGGCACCGGGTGCGGCCCTCGGACCCGGCGCACCTGGCGGTGGGGCTGGGTCGGCTGGAGGCGGCCGGGCGGGGCGCGACGCTGCTGGTCGTGGCGCCGGACCGGCCGGACGGCGGCCTGCTGGAGCGGGTGCACGGGGCGCGGCGGGCCGGGGCGACGGTGCTGTCGCTGGACGGCGGCGACCGGGAGGTCCACGGCCTGGCGCACGAGTCGCTCACCGTCGACCCGGCGCGCGACGAGGGCGTCGACCTGGACACGGTGCAGCACCTGGTGAGCGCGGCGGCCGGGGAGAACAGCCTGCCCGCGCCCCGGGGCCGAGCCCGGCTGCGCGACCGGCTGTCCCGGCTCGCCGACCACCTGACGTCGCCGCCGCCCACGCGCTGGTAGGCGCGCGCCGGTAAAACCGGTTGCCCGGGGCAGCGGCCCGCGCGCAGCATGGCGCCCCGTGACCTCGAAGCTGTCCGCCGTGCTGCCCGACCTCTCCCCCTGGCGGGCCTCGCGCGACTTCCGTCTGCTGTGGGTGCAGGGGCTCGTCGCCTACTTCGGCAGTTTCACGGCGATGGTCGCGCTGCCGCTCCAGATCAAGGAGCTCACCGGTTCGCCGTTCGCCGTGGGTGCCATGGGCGCGGTCGAGCTGGTCCCGCTGGTCGTGTTCGGCCTGTACGGGGGCGCGCTCGCCGACGCGGTCGACCGGCGGCGGATGATCCTCGCCACGGAGGCGGGGCTGGCGCTGCTCGCCGCCGTCCTGCTGCTGAACGCGCTGCTGCCCGAGCCGATGCTGTGGCCGCTGTACGCCGTGGCGGCCGGGGTCTCCGCGATGGCCGGGCTCCAGCGGCCCGCGCTGGACGCGCTGATCGCCCGGATCGTGCCGCACGACCAGCTCCCGGCCGCCGCCGCGCTCAACGCGCTGCGCTGGCAGTTGGGCGCCGTCGCCGGGCCCGCGCTGGCGGGCCTCGTCGTGGCGTACGCGGGGCACGGCACGGCGTACGCCACGACGGTGTGCTGCTTCGCCGTGTCCGTGCTGCTGTGCCTGCGCCTCTCCCCCGCCCCGCCCGTGAGCGGCGCGGGCGGGCCGTCGCTGCGGGGCATCGCGGAGGGCGCGCGGTACGCCTGGTCGCGGCCCGTGCTGCTCGGCACGTACGCGGTCGACCTCGCCGCGATGCTGCTGGCGTACCCGCCGACGCTGTACCCGTTCCTCGCGGACGAGCTGGGTGCCCCGTGGTCGCTGGGGTTGATGTACGCGGCGGGGTCCGCGGGGTCGGTGGTGCTCACCCTGACGAGCGGGTGGACGTCCCGGGTGCGGCGGCACGGGCTGATGGTGGTGGTCGGCGCCGCCGGGTGGGGGCTGGCGGTCGCGGGCGCCGGCTGGTTCGACGACGTGTGGGTGGTGCTGCTGTGCCTGGCGGTGGCGGGCGCGGGCGACATGCTGAGCGGCCTCGGCCGGTCGACGATCTGGAACCAGACGATCCCCGACCACCTGCGGGGGCGGCTGGCCGGGATCGAGGTGCTGTCGTACAGCGTGGGCCCGCAACTGGGGCAGGTGCGGGCGGGCGCCATGGCCGGGTGGACCGGCACGCGCGGGGCCGTGTGGGGCGGCGGGCTGGCGTGCGTCGCGGCGGTGGGGCTGCTGGCCGCGGCGCTGCCGCGGCTCGTGTCGTACGACGCCGCGACCGACCCCGACGCGCGGCGCCGGCGGGCGGCCGGGGCGCCGTAGGGCCCGGTGGGAGACCCCGGCGGGCACCGCGACCACCTCGTCGGACGGCCCGCGCGTCACGGGGCCGCCCCCGCCGCTCCGGACGGGCGCCGGGGGCGGCCCGCCGCACCCGCCGAGCCCGCCCGGCACACCGGCGGCCCGGCGGTCCGGGCGCGGCTATCCCTCCCGGGGCCCCGCTCCGGGGGTGTCGTGCCAGCGGGGGTCGGTCTCCCACTGGGCGTTCCGCTCGCGCGCGGTCTCCATCGCGTGCCCCGCCGCCTCCGGCGACGCGTAGGGGCCAAACCTGTCCTTCGCGGGGCACTCCGGCCCCTCCTCCACCTTCCGGTGCTCCAGGCAGTAGTACCACTCGCCCGGTTTGCCCGCCGTGCGCTTCTTGAACAGGGCCATGTCCCGCTCCTTCCTCTGTCGCCATGGTGCCCCGGCCCGCCCTGGTTAGACTCGCTGGCATGTCTGGCCAGTCGCTGCTCGTCCCGGGGGAGCTGTCCCCCATCCGTTCCGTCCCCGGATCCATCCGGCGGCCCGAGTACGTCGGGAAGCCCGCTCCGAAGCCGTACGACGGCCCCGAGGTCCAGGACTCCGACACGATCGAGCGGATGCGCATCGCGGGTCGCATCGCCGCGCGGGCGATGGAGGAGGCCGCCAAGCACATCGCGCCCGGCGTCACCACCGACGAGCTGGACCGCGTCGCCCACGAGTACATGTGCGACCACGGCGCCTACCCCTCGACGCTGGGCTACCGGGGCTTCCCCAAGTCGCTGTGCGCCTCGGTCAACGAGGTCATCTGCCACGGCATCCCCGACTCGACCGTCCTGCGGGACGGCGACATCGTGAACCTGGACGTCACGGCGTACATCCACGGCGTCCACGGCGACAACAACGCCACGTACCTGTGCGGCGACGTCGACGAGGAGTCGCGGCTGCTCGTCGAGCGGACCCGCGAGGCGCTCAACCGGGCCATCAAGGCCGTCAGGCCGGGCCGGCAGGTCAACGTGATCGGGCGCGTCATCGAGTCGTACGCCAAGCGCTTCGGCTACGGCGTCGTGCGGGACTTCACCGGGCACGGCATCAGCACGTCGTTCCACTCCGGCCTGATCATCCCGCACTACGACTCGCCGCACGCCACGACCGTGATGCGGCCCGGCATGACCTTCACGATCGAGCCGATGCTGACGCTGGGCACCCACGAGTACGACATGTGGGAGGACGGCTGGACCGTGGTGACGAAGGACCGCAAGCGGACCGCGCAGTTCGAGCACACGCTCGTGGTGACGGACGGCGGGGCGGAGATCCTCACGTTGCCCTGACGTCCCCGAGGGGTACCGTTTTACCGACAGGCCGTCGGAAAGCAGGTGACTTGGGCACGCCCGAGCAGGAGGATCGGGTGCGGCGGCGCCCCGGCGCGCACGCGTGACAGCGCGCGCCGGCGCCGCACGCCCGCTCGTCCACCACGCGACTTTCCGCCCCATCGGTCCCCGGAGGCCCGCCTTGGACGCCAGCGCCACCCCCGCCGCCATCCCCTTCTCGACCCTCATCCGCACCGCGTCCCAGGGAGCGCACACGGAGGCCGAGAACTCGACCTTCATGAGCGACCTGCTCGGCGGTCGCCTGGGAGTGGACGCCTTCGCCCGCTACACCGAGCAGTTGTGGTTCGTGTACCGGGCCCTGGAGGCCGCCGCGGACGGGCTGGCCGACGACCCGGTCGCCGGGCCCTTCATACGGCCCGAGCTGTACCGCACCCGGGAGCTGGAGCGGGACCTCGCGCACCTGCGGGGCACCGGCTGGCGGACCCTCGCCTCGCCGCTGCCGTCGACCGCCGCGTACGCCGCCCGCGTCGAGGAGTGCGCCCGCACCTGGCCGGCGGGGTACGTCGCCCACCACTACACGCGCTACCTCGGCGACCTCTCCGGCGGCCAGGTCATCCGCGACCGGGCGGAGCGCCAGTGGGGCTTCGCGCGCAAGGGCGACGGCGTCCGCTTCTACGTCTTCGACGCCATCGCCAACCCGGCGGCGTTCAAGCGCGCCTACCGCGAGCTGCTGGACTCGGTGGACGTCGACGACCTGGAGAAGCAGCGGATCGTCGACGAGTGCAGGCGCGCCTTCGCCTTCAACACGGCCGTCTTCCGCGAGCTGGGCGAGGAGTACCCGCTCAGCGCGTGAGCGGCCCGGAGCCGAGGTGGCGGACCCGTCCGCCCAGTTCGATCACGCCGTCGGGGCCCGGGGCCGTCATGATCTGCGAGCCTCGGCCCTGCGTGATGTTCAGGGCCCGGCCCAGCAGCGCCGTCAGCAGCAGCGCCGCCGCGCCCGTCGCCTCGTCCTCGTCCACGCCGTCGCCCCGGCCGGGAAAGGCGCGGGCGCGGACCCGCCCGGCGGCCTCCTCCTCCCACGCCCAGGCGTACAACCTCCCCCGCTCCGCGGGAGGTGCCCCCACCCCCGGCGGCGGCACGTCCAGCGCCTCCACCTCGGCGGCGGAGCCGTACTGGTGCAGGGTGCGCGGCGGCGCCCACTCGGGGCGCGCCCCGATCCAGGTGAACTCCCCGTCGTGGCGCGCCCACACCTCGCCGACCGGGAGGTCGAGCACCTCCAGGTCGAGCAGCCAGGCGGCGCCGACGACGGGGTGGCCGGCGAAGGGCAGCCGGACGCTCGGCGTGTAGACGTCGAGGACGCCGCGCTCGGGGTCGTCGACGAACACCGTCTCGCTGTGGCCGAGTTCCTTCGCGAGCGCCTGCCGGGACGCCTCGTCGGGGCGGGCGCGGCCGTCGCGTACGACGCCGAGCCGGTTGCCGTGCCGCCCGTCGGGGCCGCAGAAGACGGCCAGGACGTCGTATGCAGTGTTCACCGGGGCATTCAAGCACGGGGCCGGGACGCGGGGCGGGCGTCCGCGGACGGGGCCCGGTCGGTACGGTGGGCGGACCCGCCGCGGAGCACGTCGTCGGCGGGCGCGTGTGCCGGACCCGTCGAAGACCCGTCGAAAGGCTCCCCGTGCTCGGCTCCCATCTGGCAGGGCTGCGCGGCGGCTTGGAGGCCGCCCTGCTCCTCGGACTGCTCGCCGCGTGGCTCGGGCGCGGCCGGGGGGCCGCCGGGGCGCCCGGCCGGGCGGGCGGCGGCGGGCGGGCGCTGTGGGGCGGGGCCGCAGCGGCGGCGCTGCTGGCCCTGGGCCTCGGATGGCTGTTCACGTACGGGGACCGGGAGGTGACGCGGGAGGCGGGCACGGTGCTCGGGGGCGTCTTGTCGGTGGCGGCGGCCGGGTGCGTCACGCGGGTGGTGTTCCGGCCGTGCGGGGCGCGCGGCGGACTCGCGGGCGCGGCCGGGTTCCTGGTGGTGGCGCGGGAGGGCCTGGCGACGGCGCTGTTCGTGTGGGCGGCCGTGTCGGCGGCCCTCGACGAGGCCGGGTCGGCGGGCCCGCTGGGCATGGTGCTGCTGGGCCTCGCCGTCGCCGCGCTCCTCGGCTGGGCCGCCCACCTCGGCGTACGGCGGCTGCCGCCGGCCCGGTTCCGCGCCTGGGCGGGCGGCGCGCTGCTCGTCGTCGCGGCGGGGGTGCTGGCGCGGGGGGTGCGCGACCTCCAGGACGCGGGCCCGCTGGGCGGGTTGCTCGCGGACCGGGCGGTCGACCTGGGCGGCGCGGTGTCGCCGGACCACTGGCCGGGGGCGCTGTTGGAGGGCGCCCTCAACGTACGGCCCGACCCGTCGGTGCTCCAGGTCGCGGTGTGGGCCCTGTACCTGGTGCCGGCACTCGTGCTCGCCCTGTCACCGGTAGGGTTCGGTCGGTCGGTGCCGGTCGGGGTCGAGGAGCAGAAGAGAACCGATGCGAGGGCTGGTGAAGGTGCTGGGCCGGGGGTTGGTCCGCAGGGGCCGGCGTCCGCTGTCGGCGGTCGCGGCGGTGGCGGCGCTGACGCTGGCGGCGAGCGGCTGCGTGACGGTGCACGGCGAGCTGGCGGTCGTGCCGACGGCGACCCGCGATGAGGCCGCACGGGCGCTGAAGGACTTCACCGAGGCGTACAACGCCGCCGACAAGGCGTACGACCCGACCCTCGACGCGCACCGGGTGACCGGCTCGCTCGGCGCCATCAACCAGGCCGGTCTGAAGGCGCGGTCGGTGACGGACCCGGACGGCAACCCCCGGCACCAACCGCTGGAGCTGGGCGACGCCAAGTTCGTCATCCCCAAGAAGGCGGGCTGGCCCCGCTGGTTCGTCGCCGACACCGACTCGAACCGGGACACCGACGAGGGCGAGGGCGACAACCGCTGGCTGCTGCTGTTCGTCCGCGAGGGGGCCGACCGGATGTGGGAGGCGGCGCACCTCGCGATCCTCGCCCCCGACCGGGTGCCCGCGTTCCGGACCGACGCGGACGGCTGGGCCGCGCCCGCCCCGGCGGACGGCGCGACGCTGGCGGCGGCCCCCCGCGATCTGGGCCGGGACTACGCCGCGTACATGAAGTCCGGCGAGCCGAAGGTGTTCGCGGACGGCCCGCACACCTCGCGGCTGCGGGAGGACCGCGCGAAGATCGCCAACCGGCCGGGGCTCTCGCTCCAGTTCGCCGACCAGGCCCTGGACACGGGCGCGTTCGCGCCGGTGGGGCTGGTCACCGAGGACGGCGGGGCGCTGGTGTTCTTCTCGAACCGCGTCTACGAGCGGGCCACCACCGCCCGCGGCTACCGGCCCCGGGTGACGCCCGAGGAGAAGCCGCTGCTCACCGGCGAGGTCCGTGACACGCTCACCAAGGAGTGGGTGACGAGCCTGACCGCCCTCGTGAAGCCGGGCCCCGCCGACGCGGACCAGGTGACGATCGTGAACCGCATCCAGGGCGTGACGGCCCTCAAGGGCTCCTGACCCCGGTGCGTCCTGACCCCGGTGCGCCGGCGGCACGCGCGCCGGCGGGTCAGCGGCACGCGCGCCGGCCGCCGGCGGGTCAGCGGGTCAGCGGGTCAGCGGCCACGCCACCGCGTGGTGGCCGTGCTCGTCGTCGTACTGCTCGGCGTGGCGGGCGCAGGCGTCGGTGAGCGCCTCCAGCAGGGTCAGCGGGTCCGGCAGCGGGTGCTCGGGCCCCCGCACCCACTCCACCGCGTGGTCGCCGGGCAGCCGCGCCGGCGGTACGAGGACGTAGCTGCCGCGGCAGTGCCAGCGCAGGCCCGGGTGCTCGTCCATCGTCTCGGGGTGGCAGTCCAGCTCGCAGGGCCACCACTCGTCCTCGTCCTCGGGCGTGCCGCGCGTGGCCGTGAAGAACAGCGCGCGGCCCCCGCCCAGCGCGTCCCCCGACTCCGCGACCGGGCCCACCTCGACGCCCTCGGCGAGCAGCCGCTCCAACGCGGCGCGACCGGCCTCCAACGGAACGTCCAGGACGTCGTGGACCATGCCGGTCGCGGTGATGAAGTTGGCCTGCGGCTGGCCGTGCGCCCACCGCTCGATCTGGGCCCGGTCGGTGGTGGACTGCGTCTGCCAGGCGAAGGAGACGGGGTGGCGGGCGGGCGTGGGACAGCCGATGCGCTCGCACGAACAGCGGTAGCCGACCGGGTACGCGGCGGGGGCGAGCGGCAGTCCCGCGGCGGCCGCGGCCAGGAGCAGTTCCTCCCGGCCCGGCGTGTCGGCGGCGGACCTCCTCGGGCGGCGGCGCAGCCACTGCGCGAGTTTGCTCTCCGTGCCGCGGTAGCGGCCGATGCCGTCGCCCATCTATCCCCTCACACCTGCGTACGAGCCCCTGTGGTCCCTGCCATGGTCCCACCATCCCGCGCCGCGGGTGACAGGACTCCTCGACCCGGGGGCGGCCGTCGCGACCGGGCGGGCCGCCGAACCGGCCGGGTTGCCGGATTTCGTCCGGGTATGCCTGCCGTTCGTCCGTCGTTCACCGTGAGGTGGTCCACGCGTCGGGTTCAGCGGGCGGCGATGCCGTGGAGGGCGTACTCGACGAGTTCGTCGGCGTAGGCGTGGGTGAGCGGGCGGGTGCGCAGCAGCCAGCGGTGGGTGAGCGGGCCGACGAACAGCTCCAGGGCGATGCGCGGGTCGACGCCGGGGCGTACGTGGCCGGCCTCCCGGGCGGCGGTGAGGCGCTCCACGTACAACTGGAGCTGGGGCTCCAGGAGCCGCTCGACGAACCGGGCCCCGAGCTCCGGGTCGACGACGCCCTCGGCGGTGAGGGCGCGGGTGGGGGCCTCGAAGCGGGGGTCGTTGAGCTCGTCGACGGTGGCGCGCAGCACCGCCTTGAGGTCGGCGGCGAGGTCCCCGGTGTCGGGCAGCCCGCCCGCCGTCTCCGCCTCCGCCCCGCCGGACCGGCCCGCCAGGTCGAGGAACGCGTCGAGGAGGACGGCGCCCTTCGACGGCCACCAGCGGTAGATGGTCTGCTTGCCGACGCCGGCCCGGGCGGCGATGCCCTCGACCGTGGTCCGGGCGTACCCCACCTCGCCGACGAGGGCGAGGGCGGCGTCGAAGATGGCGCGGCGGGAGCGTTCGCTGCGGCGCGTGGCGTCGGGCGTCCGCGGGGACGCCGCCGGGGGCTCGGACATGGCGGTCAATCTACCAAGGGGGCGGACCGGTACGTCTCGTCTCGGGCCGCTCCGGTGAACCTCCGGTGACCGTGCGTACGGTCCGCTGCGCGCGGGCGCTCCGCGGCGCACCATGGCGGTGCGCGCACACCGCGTGCGCCGGTCGTTCGTGAGGAGCCCCCGTTGCCTCGTGACGCTTCACCCCGCCGCTACCTGATGTGCCCACCCACGCACTTCAGGGTGACGTACTCCATCAACCCCTGGATGGATCCGGCGAAACCGGTCGACCTCCCGCTCGCCCTCGCCCAGTGGGAGGACCTGCGGGACCGCTACCGCGCCCTCGGCCACACCGTCGAACTGCTGGAGCCCCGACCCGGCCTGCCCGACATGGTGTTCGCCGCCAACGGCGCCACCGTCGTCGACGGCCGCGTGCTGGGCGCCCGCTTCCTGTACCCGGAGCGGGCGGCCGAGGCGGAGGCGCACCGCGCCTGGTTCCGCGCCCGCGGCTACCCGGACGTCCACGAGCCCGAGCACGTCAACGAGGGCGAGGGCGACTTCGCCGTCACGGCCTCCTACCTGTTGGCCGGCCGGGGCTTCCGCTCGACGTCCCTGGCGGGCGACGAGGCGCAGGAGTTCTTCGGCAGGCCGGTGATCGGGCTGGACCTGGTGGACCCGCGCTACTACCACCTGGACACGGCGCTGTGCGTCCTGGACGACGCGGCCGACGAGGTCATGTACTACCCGGGCGCGTTCTCGCCCGGCAGCCGCAGGGTGCTGGCCCGGCTGTTCCCCGACGCGCTGGTCGCCGAGGAGGCGGACGCGGCGGCGCTCGGGCTGAACGCCGTGAGCGACGGGCGGCACGTGCTGCTCCCGCAGGCGGCGGTCGGCCTGTTCGCGCCGCTGCGGCGGCGCGGGTTCGAGCCCGTCGGCATGGACCTGGGCGAGCTGCTCAAGGGCGGCGGCAGCGTGAAGTGCTGCACGCAGGAGCTGCGCGGCACCCCGTCCGGCGCGGCCTGACGCGGCGGCCCGGGAGCCGAGGGGCGCGCGGCCGTCAGGCGCGTGCGACGCGCGCCGGGGCGCCGCCCCGTGGTCCGCCCCGTGGAGCCGGAGGGACGCGCGGGGACCGGGAGGGCATGCGGGTGCCGGAAGGCACGCGGGGCCGGGAGGACGCGCGGGGCCGGGAGGACGATCGCGCGCGGGCGCGCGGCGCTGGGCGTCCGTCCTCCCGGCACCCCCTGGGCGCCCCGGGGCGGAGCGGGCCCTACCAGGCGTCGCCCCATTCGGCGTCCCGGGCCTCCTTGTACCGCGCGCCGTGCCGCTTGGTGACCGTGTCGCGCCGCAGGCCCTCCTCCGCGGTGCACAGGTCGAGCAGGACCTGCCCCTTGCGGATCTGTGGCCTGCGCACCACCCGCGCGACCGCCGGCTCCACCGGGAAGCGGACCGCCGCGACGTACGCGAACTTCTCGTCCTCGTACGCGAGGGAGCCGCCCTTCACCTGCCGGTGCAGCGACGAGCGGCTGACCCGCGCCGAGAAGTGGCACCAGTCGGTGCCCGGCGCGATCGGGCAGGCGGCGCTGTGCGGGCAGGGGGCGGCGACCCGCAGGCCCGCCCCGGTCAGCTGGTCGCGGGCGGCGATGATCCGCTCGTACCCGTCGGGGGTGCCCGGCTCGACGATCAGCACGGCCGCGGTGGCGCGGGCGGTCTCGGCGACGAGCGCCGCCCGGTCGGCCGGGGCCAGCTCCTTCAGCACGTACGAGACGGTGACGAGGTCCACCGGGTCGAGCCGCAGCGCCCCGCCGATGCGGGCCCGCCGCCACTCGGCGCCGCGCAGGCCGGGCGCGCCGGACGCGGCGGCCAGCTCCCGGCCGAGAGCGAGGGCGGGTTCGGACCAGTCGAGGACGGTGGTGCGGGGCGCCCCGCCGCCCTCCTCCCCCCACGCCTCGGCGACCGCCCAGCTCGCCGCTCCGGTGCCGCCGCCGACGTCGGCGTGGGTGGCGGGCCGCCACCCGGGCGCGGCATCGCGCAGGGCGGCCAGCGCGGACCGCACCGCCTCGAACGTGGCGGGCATGCGGTACGCGGCGTACGCGGCGACGTCCGCGCGGTCCCGCAGCACGGGCGCGTCGGTGGGGGTGGTGCCGCGGTAGCTGGCGATGAGCCGGTCGACGGCCTGCGCCGCCTTGGTGGGCGGCAGCCCGTCGAGCAGCCCGGCGAGGGCGGCGCGCAGGGCGTCCGAGGTCGGGAGGGTGGCGTTCACCGACCCATGGTAGGCGGGCCGGCGGGGGTGCCGGTGTGCCGCCAGGGACGGCACAGCCCGAGGAAGCAGGCGACGGCGGCCAGCGCGCACACGAGCTGGACGACGGCCATCGGCACGGCCGTGTGCTCCCCGGCGATGCCGACCAGCGGCGAGGCGATCGCGCCGACGAGGAACGAGGAGGTGCCCAGCAGCGCGGAGGCGGAGCCGGCGGCGTGCGGGGTGCGCATCAGGGCCTGCGTGTTGGTGTTCGGCATGGCGAGGCCCATCGCCGACATGAGGACGAACAGTCCGGCGGCGACCGGGACGAGGCCCACCTCGCCGAAGACGCCGCCGGTCATCAGGAGCAGCGCGGTCGCGGCGGCGACGATCACGGCGAGGCCGGTGGCGAGGGCCTTGTCGAGGCTGACGCGGCCGACGAGCAGCTTGCCGTTGATCTGGCCGACGGCGACCAGGCCGATCGAGTTGATCCCGAACAGGAGGCTGAACGTCTGCGGCGACGCCCCGTAGATCTCCTGCACCACGAACGGCGAGGCGCTGATGTACGCGAAGAGCGCGGCGAAGGCGAAGCCGCCGGACAGCATGTAGCCGGTGAACACCCGGTCGGCGAGCAGCCCGCGCATGGTGCGCAGGGCGGACCCCACGCCGCCGCCGTGCCGCCGGGCGGGCGGCAGCGTCTCGTGGAGCCACTTCCACACGACGAACGTGAGCAGCGCGCCGACCGCGGTGAGGACGTGGAAGACGCCCCGCCAGTCCGTGGTCCGCAGGATCTGCCCGCCGATGAGCGGCGCGACGACGGGGGCGACGCCGGAGATCAGCATGAGGGTGGAGAAGAACCGGGCCATCTCCACGCCGTCGTACAGGTCGCGGACGACGGCGCGGGCGATGACGATGCCCGCCGCGCCCGCGAGGCCCTGGAGCAGCCGGAACGCGATGAGCAGCGCGACGTTCGGCGCGAGCGCGCAGGCGGCGGTGGCGAGGACGTACACGGCCATGCCGGCGAGGAGGGGGCGGCGGCGCCCCCACTTGTCGCTCATCGGGCCGACGACGAGCTGGCCGAGCGCCATGCCGGCGAGGCAGGCGGTGAGGGTGAGCTGGACGGTCGCGGCGGGCGACCGCAGGGACCCGGTGACCTCCGGGAGGGCCGGGAGGTACATGTCCATGGAGAGCGGCGGCAGCGCGGTCAGCCCGCCGAGGACGAGGGTGACGAGGAGGCCGACGGCGCGGCGCGCGGCCGGGGGCGGCGGAGCGGTCGGGGTCTCGGCTCGGGTGGTGGGTATCGGTCCTCGGACGGTCTGTCCCTGCGTGCTCGGGCCGCTCTCCGGCATCTCGTCTCCTGTCCTGGGTGGTTCCCGCCTATGCTCTCAGCTCGACCAGGATGGTTTAAACGTCAAGCGAAGGGGTCGGGGCGTGGGGCGGAAGGTGCGCTGGGGTGTGCTGGCGACGGGCGGGATCGCCGCGTCGTTCACGCGGGACCTGCTGGAGATGCCGGACGAGGCCGAGGTGGTGGCCGTGGCCTCGCGGTCGGCGGCCCCGGCGGAGGCGTTCGCGGAGCGGTTCGGGATCCCGCGCGCGTACGGGACGTGGGCGGAGCTCGCCGCCGACGACGAGGTCGACGTCGTGTACGTGGCGACCCCGCACTCCGCGCACCGGGCGGCGGCCGGGCTGTGCCTGGAGGCGGGCCGGGCCGTGCTGTGCGAGAAGCCGTTCACGCTGAACGTGCGGGAGGCCGAGGAGCTGGTGGACCTGGCCCGGGAGCGCGGGACGTTCCTGATGGAGGCCATGTGGATGTACTGCAACCCGGTCGTGCGGCGGCTGGTGGAGGTGGTGCGGGACGGGGCGATCGGTGAGGTCCGCACCGTCCACGCCGACTTCGGCCTGGTCACGGCCGACGACCCGGGGCACCGGCTGCGGGACCCGGCCGCGGGCGGCGGGGCGCTGCTGGACCTCGGGGTGTACCCGGTCGCGTTCGCGCAGTTGCTGCTCGGCGAGCCGGACCGGGTCCGGGCCGACGCGCTGCTGTCGCCGCAGGGCGTCGACCTGAACACGGGCGTGCTGCTCGGCTGGGACTCCGGGGCCCAGGCGCTGCTGTCCTGCTCGGTCGTCGCGGACACCCCGCTGACCGCGTCGGTGACGGGGACGGCGGGCCGGATCGAGTTCCCGCGCGGCTTCTTCTTCCCGGAGGGGTTCACGCTGCACCGGGAGGGCCGGGAGCCGGAGGAGTTCCGGGTGGAGCTCCGCCGGGACAGCTACCAGTACGAGGCGGCGGAAGTGATGCGCTGCCTGCGGGCCGGTGAGAAGGAGTCGCCGCTGGTGCCCCTGGACGGCACGCTCGCCGTGATGCGGACGCTCGACGCGGTCCGGGACCGCATCGGCGTCCGCTACCCCGGCGAGTAGCCGCGCCTACACCTGGCGCAGCCCGGGCGCGCCCGCCTCGGTGACGAACGAGGCGGCCGTGGCGACGGGCGCGCCGGGGACGGTGACCGCGGCGACCGTCCGGTAGTCGGCGCGGGCCTGCCGCTCGTCGAAGGTGACGCGGAGGTACCCGCGCCGCCCGTTGTAGTACTTCATGTGCGGGTTGGCGGCGGTCAGGTCGCCCCAGTTGGCGGGCCGGTCGGCGCCGTCCTTGCCGCTGCTGACGGAGGTGGCGACGAGTTCGGTGCCGACGGTCGGCGAGGCGGGGTCGTCGAAGTCGGCCTTCAGGTCGAGGGCGTAGCCGACGTGGACGTCGCCGGTGAGGACCACCAGGTTGTCCACGCCCGCCGCCCGCGCCCCGTCGAGGAAGCGGCGACGGGCGGCGGGGTAGCCGTCCCAGGCGTCCATGGAGAGCTTGAAGTCCGGGCCGGGGACGTTGCGCCGCTGGGCGAGGACGACCTGCTGCGGGACGACGTTCCACAGCGCGTCCGACGCCCGCCAGCCGTCGAGCAGCCAACGCTCCTGCTCGGCGCCGAGCATGGTGCGCGAGGGGTCCTGCGACTCCGGGCCGGGGACCCGCCAGCCGTCGCCGTACGCCTGGTCGGAGCGGTACTGGCGGGTGTCGAGCACGTCGAACTGGGCGAGCCGCCCGAAGCGCAGCCGGCGGTGGACCCGCATGTCGGGGCCGGTGGGCCGCTGGGGCGGGCGCAGCGGCTGGTTCTCCCAGTACGCGCGGTACGCGGCGGCGCGGCGCAGCAGGAACTCCTCGGGCGGCACGTCGTTCTCGGGGGTGCCGCCGGCGTAGTTGTTCTCCGTCTCGTGGTCGTCCCAGGTGACGACGAAGGGGTGCGCGGCGTGGGCGGCCCGCAGGTCCGGGTCGGTCTTGTAGAGGGCGTACCGGAGCCGGTAGTCCTCCAGCGTGACCGTCTCCCGGTTGAAGTGGGCGGGCAGGCGGCGGTCGGTGTAGGCGCGGGCGCCGCCGGTGGCGTTGACGGCGTACTCGTACAGGTAGTCGCCGAGGTGGACGACGGCGGTCAGGTCCGGCTCGTCGGCGAGGTGGCGGTACGCGGTGAAGTACCCGTCGTGGTACGCCTGGCAGGAGACGGCGGCGATGCGCAGCGCGGCCGGGCGGGCGCCCGGGTGCGGGGCGGTGCGGGTGCGGCCGGCGGGGCTGGTCCAGGTGCCGGCGCGGAACCGGTAGTGGTAGACGCGGCCCGGTTCGAGGTGGGCCACCTCCACGTGGACCGTGTGGTCGAACTCGGGGTGCGCGGTGGCCCGTCCGCGCCGGACGACGCGGGTGAACCGCTCGTCGTGGGCGAGCTCCCAGTGGACGGGGACGCGCGCCGCGGGCAGGCCGCCGCCGGGCTCGTACGGGCGGGGCGCGAGGCGCGTCCACAGCAGGACGGACGTGGGGTGCGGGTCGCCGGAGGCCACGCCGAGCGTGAACGGGTCGTCGGCGATCCGGCGCCCGTCGAGTTCGGCGGCCTGGGCGGCGCCCGCGGCCGGGATGCCGACGGCGAAGGCGAGCGCGGCGGCCGCGCCCGTGCCGGCGAGGAAACCGCGTCTGCCGAAGTGGCGGGCGGCTGCGCGGAGTTCGGAGGTGTCGGACGTCATGCGCCGAGTACACCGCCGCGGATCGTCCGGGACGCGACATCCACATGGCGGGCGCGTGAGGTCCGGGTGCCGGACCGTCCCGTACGCTGCGCGCCCATGGACGCTGTGCGGAGGATCGCGGTGGTGACCGGGGCCGGTTCGGGCATCGGCCGGAGCGTGGCGGTGGCGCTGGCGGAGGCCGGGTGGTCGCTCGCCCTGGCCGGGCGGCGCCCAAAGGCCCTGGCGGGAACGGCGGAGCTGGCGGGGGCGGCGGGCGGCGGGGTGCTGTGCGTCCCGACGGACGTCACGTCCCCCGAGGAGGTGGCGGCGCTGTTCGCGGCGGTCCGCGACCGGTTCGGCCGGGTCGACCTGCTGTTCAACAACGCGGGCTCCTTCGCCGGCGGCGGGACGCCCGTCGAGGAGCTGGACCCCGCGACGTGGCGGCAGGTGGTGGACGTGAACCTGACGGGGGCGTTCCTGTGCGCGCAGGCGGCGTACCGACAGATGAAGGAGCAGTCGCCGCGCGGCGGGCGGATCATCAACAACGGCTCCGTCTCGGCGCACGTGCCGCGCCCCCACTCGGTGGCGTACACGGCGACCAAGCACGCGGTCACCGGCCTGACGAAGGCGCTGGCGCTGGACGGGCGCCCGTACGGCATCGCCTGCGGCCAGATCGACATCGGCAACGCGGCGACGGAGATGACGCGGCGCATGGAGGAGGGCATCCTCCAGGCGAACGGCACGTTCGCCCCGGAGCCGGTGATGGACGCGGCGGACGTGGCGCGGACGGTGGTCCACATGGCGTCGCTGCCGCTGGAGGCGAACATCCCGTTCGTGACGGTGATGGCGACGGGGATGCCGTACCTGGGCCGGGGCTGACACCCGCCGCCGAGCGGAACCGGCCGGGAACAGCAGAGAACAGCGGGGCCGCCCGGGAACAGCCGGGACGGCCGGGAACGGCGGGGCCGGCCGGGAACGGCGGAGGGCAGCCGGGAACAGCGGGCCCGGCCGGGAACAAACGGGGGGCACGCGCGGGTTGCGGGGATCATGACGACCGGCGAGGGCACCCCCGAGATCCTGCACTACACCGCGTTCTCCGCCGACCCGGCGGGCGGCAACCCGGCCGGTGTCGTCCTGGACGCCACCGGTCTGGACGACGCGGACATGCTGGCGGTCGCCGCCCGGCTGGGCTACAGCGAGAGCGTCTTCCTGACGCCGCCGCCCGAGGGCCTGGGCGAGCCGGGGCGGGCGTTCACCGTCCGGTACTTCAGCCCGGTCGCGGAGGTCCCGTTCTGCGGGCACGCCACGGTCGCGGCGGCCGTCGCGCTGGGCGAGCGGACCGGCCCGGGCGACCTGGTGTTCGCGACGCGGGCCGGCGAGGTGCCGGTGTCGGTGACCGAGCGGGACGGGGCGCTGCGCGCGACGCTGACGAGCGTGGAGCCGTACGTCGAGGAGGCCGCCGCCGGGGACGTGGCGGAGGCGCTGGCCGCGCTGGACTGGCCGGTCGCGGACCTGGACCCGGCCCTGCCGCCGCGGATCGCCTTCGCGGGCGCCCGGCACCTGGTGCTCGCCGCGGGCTCGCGGGAGCGGCTGGCGGACCTGGACTACGACTTCGAGCGGCTGCGGTCCCTGATGCTGCGCCTGGATCTGACGACCGTGCAGCTCGTGTGGCGGGAGTCGGGGACGGTCTTCCACGTGCGGGACCCGTTCCCGGTGGGCGGCGTGGTCGAGGACCCGGCGACGGGCGCGGCGGCGGCGGCCTTCGGCGCGTACGCCCGCGCCCTGGGCCTGGTCCCGGAGCCGTCCGTCCTCACCCTGCACCAGGGCGAGGACCTGGGCCGCCCGGCGGAACTGACGGTCGAGCTGCGCGCCGGCGACCCGCGCGTCCACGTGTCCGGCACGGGCACCCGCATGTGACGCCCGCGCCGGAGCCCGCACGGTCCCGGCACACGACCGGCGCGGTCCGGGGAGCCCCCGGCCATGGACGACACGGGGGAACGATCCCTCGCGCCGCGTCCGGCCTGCGGTGCGCGTCACCGGGGCGCGGGCCGAGTCCGTCGCGCCTTGCGGCGACGAGCTCCACATCGCTCTCCGCGAGACGTCCGACGAGCGCCGGCCCCACCATCGCCCCGTGCCCGGCGGCCCGCGCGCGTCGGCCGGCCGGCGGAGACGTCACCTCACCCGCGGGAGGAGGCGGGGACCCCCGGTCCGCAACCACCGGGTCCCCCTCCCCTCTCACCGGTCGCTGTCGGAGTCGGCTGCCGGCACCGAGTCCGCGGTGCGACCCTCCTGCGCGAGTGCGAAGAGGCGCTGCATCTCGATTTTCTCAGAGCCGCAGGCGATCTCGACCAAAAGCCGCTCGGTTGAGAGCAGGAGGCCCCGCACATCGGCATCCGGGAAGAACGCCAGGTCGGTGCGCAGTCTCATGTCCGCTTGCTCGGAGAATTCATGGATGTCCAGTGTCAGGTCGCAGAAGCGCACTCCGTCCCCAGGGTCCCCGGGACCGCACACCCCGCGGTCGAGCAGTTGCCTCAGCTCTCGGGGGCCGGTCCTCAGGTGGTCCTCGAGTAGACGCTGCTGGTTGCTCCGCGATTCCGGGTCCAGGCCCTCTACGGGCGTCGTCAGGTTCAAATTCACCAAGTACGGAAAGAAGACGTCCTTCCCGTACTCCGCCCTCATCTCGTCGAACAGCTTTCCCATGAGTGCGGGATCGTGCGCGCCGTGGCGATATGCCAAGATCGTGGCGTTGTGTATCTGGCGGCAGAATTCTTCGAATGTCGGCACCGCGGCGTCGACTGAAATGCTTGAGGATTGCGCAAGTGCGGCGATGGACATCTGGAGGTTCGGGTTGAATCTGTTTCCGCTCGTCAGCGCCAGCGGAAACCTGTCCCTCGACAACCTGGCGGAGAGGACGGTGCAGTAGGCTGCCAGCGTGACGCTCAAGGCGCTCACGTTCACCCTGTGGGAGATGTGCTGGGCCGCGACCACCACGGCCGGCGAGGTGAGCCGGTGCTCCCGCAAGGGAGTTACGGAGCGGTCGGTCGACGGCATGTCGAATCCGGCCAGATCGTGGAACCTGGCGCGATGGTACCTGTCGGCCCGTTCCGCCAATGCCCGTCCGGCAGCGCTCGCCTCGAACTCGGCGATGTGGTGCGGCTGCCATGCGGAGGACGTCAGCACGGGCAGACCGAGACTCCTGCGGCAGATCTCCTGGCACGCGATCTCGGCACCCATGTTGTCCACGGAAGCGTGGTGCATGGCCAAGTAGACATGGGTCGGCCTGCCTTCGAAGGTGACCACCGCGACCCTCACGGGGACCTCGTCGGGTTCGGGCGACAGGGGTCCGAGAAGGGACACGACCTCTGCCGCGTCAAGCTGCGGTGACGCGGCGGACAGCTCGGCCACGGCGATCTCACCGCTGCCCAGTATCTCCTGAACCCATCGTCCGTCCCTGCGGACATAGCGTGTTCGAAGAGCGTCGTTGCTCTCGTAGGTCCGGCGAACGGCCTCAAGGACCCCTTCGATGTCGACCGGGTGGCCGCCCAGCGAGCCGAACTTCGTGACGTAAACGAGGTCCCCGGGCTCGCGCGTGTGAATGTAGCTGAGCATCTCGTCCTGCGCCCAGCCGAGTGCGTAGATGCCCGCGTTGCAGCCTGAGTAAGAAATTCTGTGCGTCTTCAGGATCTCCACCGCTAGGACCTTCCCTGAATTTCTTGAAGCAAGACGTCCAGATTCTTCAAGCTGCTCAACACGGCTTCCGCCGGAAGGCCGAAGTCGATGAGGCAGGCGATTTCGTCGACGCCCATCCGGCTGAACTCGTCGGCGACGGAAAGGGCATGGTCAACCGTGCCGATGAGGCTGCGGCCGTGCAGGTACTTCTCATACGCCGGCTGGACCGCGAGCCGAGCGAGCCTCAGTTGGCTCTGGGCATCCGCGCGGGCGTCGTCCGCGGTCCGCATCAGGTTCATCGCGCTGATGAGGTAGTCCTCCAGCGGGCGGCGAACCTCTTGCTCGACCTCGGACCTGCTCTCCCCCACGTAGGTGTGGAGCATGAGCGTGACGTGTCCTGGGCCCGGGCTTCCGCTGTCCCGAAAAGCCCTGCGGTACTCCTGGATCCGCTGGGCCAGCACCGCGGGGGCCTGGGAGGCCAGATGGGTCAGGACGCCGACACCGAGACGGCCGGCCGCGGCGAAGGTCTCAGGGCTGCCCCCGGAAGAAAGCCAGAGCGGAATTCCCGGACCGCCGTCCCCCCGCGTTTCCCGCAGAGCACGCACGACCTCCGTGACCGACCGGATGCGGTCGTCGAAGCCGGCCGGGTTCAGGACGAAATCGCCACGATTCCACCCTGAAGCGAGCGACACACCGGCCCGCCCGTTCGAGGAGGCGTTGATCAGCCGCCAGTCCCTGGCGATCTGCTCGGGGTCGTGAAGCGGCGCGACAACGCTTCCCGCACGCACCGCGACCCTTTCCGTAACAGCCGCAACGGCTGCCCCGGTGACAGCGGGGTTCGGATAGTTTCCACCGAAGCGATGAAAGTGACGCTCGGGCGTCCACACCGCGGTGAAGCCATGGGTGTCGGCGAACCGCGCGCCCCGCAGCAAGAGGTCGTAACGCTGTGCGGCTTGCCGGGCCGAATCATCCGCGAAGTAGAACAGGCTGAGATCCACGGTCGGGCTTCCTTTCTCCGGCCTGGCCGATTGTTGAGGGGGTGTTCGAGACCGATTACCGGCCGAAGTACTCGGTGCCGTGATCGGGGCCGTGGGCCAAGAAGCCCGCCACCGCGCGACCGTGGTCTGCGGTCCGCGAGACGCGGTGCGCCACCGCCGGCAGGACGGCGTCTGCCGCCGCCACACCGCCACGGAGGTACTCTCCGATGACCTGCTTCGTCGCCGCGTGTGCCCGAGTGGGGCCGGTGGCGAGATCCAACGAGAACGTGCGTGCTTCATCCGCGAACGTCGCCGGCTCGAACAGGGCGTTGACGACCCCCCAGTCCGCGAGCGTCGACGCCCGGTACAGCCTGCCCGTCATCACGAGCTCCCGAGCCCGTGAAACACCTGCCCGTTCGGCGAGGCGTTGCGTCCCGCCCATCGCGGGCGTGAACGCCACTTTCCGCTCGACCAACCCGAACCGCGCTCCGCCCACGGCGACGATGAAGTCGCAGGCCAGCGCGATTTCGAAGGCGGCGGTGAGGGTGAGTGAATGGGCTGCGAACACCGTAGGGCACGGCAGCCGCTCCAAGGCTTGGACGATGCCCAGATTGCGGCGCCAGTACTCCTCCACTTCGTCAGCAGGGGTGTCGCGGAAGATCCGGACATCGACACCCGCGCTGACGACGCGCCCCTCCGCCCTGATCAACAAGGCCCGCGGCACGTTGTGTCCCAACCAGTCGACGGCTGCGGACCATGCCCGCCACATTCCGTCGTCGAAGAGGTTGTGCGGTGGATTGTCCATCGTGAGCACGGCGAGTGGGCCGTCGACCGACAGGTGCAGCGGAGCGTCGGGACCGCCCAGGGCCGCAGGCACCGTGGTGCCGCCCGAATCGGAGTCGGGTACCGGATCGTTCACGGCATCCGCCGGAAGATGCTGATGGCGTTGTTCCCGCCGAATCCGAATGCGTTGTTCTGGACGTAGCGGACGTCCGGGACCGGGCGGGCCGCCCCGGTGACGAGGTTCAGGTCGAGTTCGACCTCGTTCGCATCGACCACGGTCGGCGGCACCAGGCGATGCCTCAGCGTCAAGCAGGCCGCCACGGCGCCGGCCGCGCCCGCAGCGCCCATCATGTGCCCGATCGTTCCCTTCACCGCCGTCACCGCGGCGCGGGGAAAGTCGTCGACGAAGATGCGTCCCTCGATCTCGTCGTTGATGCGGCTGCCGGTGCCGTGGGCGTAGACGACATCGATGTGGGACGCTTCGAGGCCCGCCTCTTCGAGCGCACGGCGATGGCACCTTCTGACTCCCGCGGGATCAGGCGTCGTCGGGTGGCTGGCGTCGTTGCTGATCGATGCCGCGACCAGTTCCGCGTAGGGGTGCTGGTCCTGCCGCAGGGAGCGCTCCGTCTGAAGGACCAGTGCTCCGGCACCCTCGGCGGGTGTGACGAAGCGCCGGTCCCTTGAGAAGGGTCGGCATCCCGTCGGACCGATGGCCTGCAGACTGCTGAAACCGATGATGTTCTTCTGCGAATAGGCATCGCACCCCACCACCACCGCGGTCTCGGCGAGGCCCGAGGCGAGCGCGTCCCGCGCGCAGGAGAGGGCGGCGTTCGTCGATGCGCAAGTGGCCTGTACCGCGAAGGCCGGCCCGGCGCTTCCGACGACCCGGGCGACTGAGGACGGGATGCCGGCGCTCGAAAAGCGTGCGGACCCGTCACCGCCGCCCGCACACACCGCCTCGAGGGCGTCGGCCTGACCGTCACTGGTGCCGACGCACACCACCGATCGGGACAGTGCGGGGTCTCCGGCGAGGAGACCGGCGTCCTCGATGGCTTCCGTCGCGGCGTACGCGGCGTAGACCTCCGCCATCCGGGGCTTCGCGCCCGCCTCGGTCCCGGTCGCGGCGATGGCGGCCTCGCGGGCCGGCTCCGGCACCCGCGCCCCCAGCGCTCCGGGCTTCATTCCGGCGTAAAGGGGCGGCAGTTCGTCGAAGAGGGGTGTGGCTGAGCAGAGGCCGTCCCAGTAGGCATGCCTGCCCGCTCCTGCGGGTGAGATGATTCCGACACCCGTCACAAACACCCTCGGCGCGGTGGCTGTCATCGGCCGCTCCGTCCCATGTTCGCACCCGACTCTGACAGACGGGTGATCGTCACTTTCCCGCGGCGCCCTCCGAAGCCGAGGCATTCCATGCTGACGCCCTCCCCGATTTCCATGCGCTGGGCGGCCCGGAGGAGATCCGCCAGGGCGAAGGCACTGTTGCGGCCGTAGCGATCTCCGGTGGTTCCGGTCGGCCCGTGCAGGCATATCCGGGGGAGCCGCGGTTCGCCGGTCTCGTCTTCTTCGTCCGGCGCGTCGAAATCAAAGCGTGCTTCGAATTCGGAGCCCGCCGTGAGACACGCGTGAACGAGCCCGGATTCACACGCGAGTTCCGGTGTTTCTTTCCTGGCGTCCTCACGGGATTCCGGGCAGTAGACGTCCCCCACGAGCAACCTGCTCCCGGAGCTCTCCGGGTACCCCAGGGCACACAGCGCCTGCCAGAATGCCATGATCGGAGTGAGGAGGCCGGCGTTGATCGTGTAGTTTCCGCCGGTGGCTCCGATGCGCATGCTCAGAAATGCCGCAGCGGAACTTGAGGTCGCGCTCGGGAAGTACTGCGGGGACAGTCGCCGCCCCTGGGACTCTGCCGCACGCTGAAGTCCCAGGAGAGCGGGGGTGTTCCCGTACTCGGTGCCGACGACGATGACCTGGTTGGCGGCCTCTTGGGATGCGTCGTGGGACCTCCCCACCGCGTAGAGGCACATGCGAGTGAACCAGTCGCGATAGCGGTCGCCGCCGGTTCCTATGACGTCGTACAGGTCATCGGGCGGAGAGGAAGGCTCAGAGGAGTCACCTGGTAGGTCGAGGGCGACCAGGTCAACCTCGCCGAAATTGAACTTCAAGATTTCACCTTCAGCCGCTAGGTGCGGCGCTCATAACTCATCCGGGCTACAAGTTTCACAGGTACATCCGCTGCACCGTGTTGTATCAACGGCTCTTCGAAGTGGTCACTTCGTATCCGCCACAGAACGTTGCGCGGAGATCTCGTGGGCGGCCAGTCGTCCGCTCTGACCACGCCCCAGTGTGCGAGAGTCTGAAGGAAGAACGGGTCCGCAGCGACCCACTGCCCGTTCACGTCGACGTCGAGCCATATGTGCGGTACGAGAAAAGGGGTGCCCACGAAGTACCCCGATGCCTGACGCACCAGCAGTCCGGCTTCGGCGGCCACGTCGGCGAGATGGATACTTGCTGACCTGCAGTCGGCGATGCGGTACTCGCGGAGGAAGTCCATGTCCTGCGCGAGTTCGGGACTGAGCCTGTGGAAGTGGAGCTTTTCGGCCTCCTCGACGAGAGCAGCGAAACCGTCCCGGAACGTATGGTCGTCATTCAGTAGCTGTACGTCCAGGTCCGCGTTCCAGCCGGAGCTGCCACGCGCTGCCGGTCCTGCTGACTGGCTTTCGATTCGAGGGCTCATGGTGAAGTTGCAGCCACAATCCCCTGCGTGCCCCGGGACCGGACAGGACCATGAAATCTGTACCGTACAGCGGGCCGTGGCCAAACGAGCCGGGTTCTTGAACGTTCTCGCCCAGAGCGACATGGCGGCACGGCTCGCCGACGGAAGCTCCAGGTCCAACCCCAGATTTTCAAGGTCCAGCGGGTCGAACGCTACCTGATCACCCCGGCCCTTACGGGGAAATCCCATGCCGATCAGAACGTCGACAAGCTCGCTGTTGACGCCGTAGACCGTACGGGCCTCTGCCGGTGACACGCTGTACGACCTGCACCACTCGGGTTTCACCAGTGCACGATCTACGGCTTGTTCGAGCCTTTGCGGGTCTATATCGTCGTATCCCATGTCCACTCACCCTTGAAGCAAAATGAAGATGAGATCACTCTCGTCGCGCGGTCCCGCTCGTCGCCGTCAAGTCGTTGGCGCGCGCGAGCTCTGCGATGGCCTCGGTGAGACGGCCGCGGGCCGCTTCGATGTCGAGCTCGTGTACGACTTCCTCGACGCCGAGGGCATGGATTCCCTGGACCTCTTCCGGCCCCAGTGCCGTGCCGACCGCGACGGCCACTCGTCCCGGCCTTCCGTTCACTTCCCGGAACTGCTCTTGCAGCAGTGCGACCCGCTCCGCGACCTGATCGAAGGCGAGGTCATCGGTGATGTAGACGCCGGTGTTCATCTCGGCGGAGAGCCCGAGTCCCAGCCCGTCGCCGCGGTCGGCAAGCCAGAACGCCGGATCGGCCTGCTGCGGGGCAGGGTAGGTGCGCACGCTGTACTCCTCCTCTCCGGGCCCGGTTCGGAGGACGTCCTTCCCGCTCCAGAGGTGCCGGAGGGAGAGGATCTGCGCACGGACGCGGTCGGCGCCCTCGGCACGACCGCCTACGACCGGCTCCCCCTCCTTTCGGCGCCCGACCCCCGAGAGCAGTTCAACGCGCGTGTTCGAGAGGTTGTCCACGACCGACCAGTCCTCCGCTACGCGCAGGGGATCGTGTCCCGGTCGTTCCGCCATTTCGACACGCACTCGGATGCGCCGGGTGCTGACCGACACGGCCGCGGCTACGAGCGCGGGATTGGGCTGGGCCTCGTCGATGCCTCGGTCACCCTGCGTCAGCCATATCGAGTGGAATCCGCAGAGCTCCGCGATACGCGCGGCTTCCACCACCGCCCGCCAGCCCTCTTTCTCCCAACTGCCGCCGACGCCGACTACTACCGAAAGCCCGCAGAGCCGTTCGTCGTCACCGCGCTGCGCCTCGCGCGAAGTCGTCATTTCTTGTTCCTCAACTCCGTGGCCAGAGTTTTCCATAGATGGTCGGTGGCCGTACTCAAACGCTCGAAGCGCTCGTCCATGCGAGCCGCGATCGATGTCGAGGACGTGGCTTCGAACTTGAGCGACTGCAGCCCGAGCACACGCCAGTCGTCCATGAGCGCCCGGCACAGGTCGGAGACGTGCTCCGGTGCTCCGGCCCGGCGCAATGAGTGTTCAAGCAGTTTGAGGCTCGGGAGAACGTAGAGAACGTTCACATGGTCGAAGAGACGTCGTGCCGCACGCTTGGAGACGCCCTCTGGGCCCGCCATGGCTTCTCGGCACAGAAGCCCGTACTCGTGGATGGCGTTGGAGTAACGGGAATTCGCGCGGAATGCCTCCGCTTGTCTCAGGAGGCCCGTCACCGCGACGTTCCTGCTGTCGTCCGCGTGTTCACGCGCCGCGACCAATGTGTGGAAGCGTCCCATGTGATCGAGGGACTTGGAGCGTATGCGGTCAAGAATTGCGCCTTCGAACGCGGTGTCCGTCATCCAGGCAACACAGGAATAACGGCTGCGCTCATCGACGAGCGAGTCGAAGACCTTGACCTGTCTCAGGTCCGCCGACTGCTCCAGGACCAGGACGGCGTGCATGAAGCCCGGATGGGAGGAGTAGACATCGGCATAGTCCAGATGCGCGGAGTTGACCCAGACGACGACGCCGGCGTACTCGGCCAGCAAGTCCCGCAGTTGCTCACGCCACTCGTCCGGCTTGATCGCGACGGCTCGGGTCTCGTACCCGAGCGAGGTCAGACCGGAGAGGATGACGGACTCCACTCCGAACACCAGCTCCGGGCACGACCGTTCATCCAGGCCGGCCTGGAGGAGGTAGCCGTCCCCGGCCTCCATGATGGCCGCCTCCTCGACCTGCCGGCCGAGGAGGAGGGCCATCCGCTGGAAACTCCCCGAGAAGCAGTTGCGGGCCGCTACGGGGAATTGTTCGACCTTGCCCGCCTCCACGCGCTCGATGTCAGATTCCATGAGCGGACCTTCAGATCTCGTCGAGCGCGGCGATGAGACGCTGGGGGTCGTGGTCCTCCGTGTGGGCCAGCAGGCCCAGCAGCATGCGCTCGATACCGAAGGCGATGCACATGGAATGCATCGCGGGGCCCTCCGCCGCGGTACCTATGTGAAAGGCCGTGGTGAACAGGTCTTGGTGCAGGTTGCGAGAGCCGATGGCGACCTCGCTCCCGTCGCCCCAGGGAACGGATATCTCCCTCTTGACGCCGCGTGCGAGCTGCACCCTGCGCGTCACCTCTGCGCGGTCGCCGTAGAAGACGTCGTTCGCCTTGTTGACGGACACCTGGCTGTGCAGCTTGCCGACCAGGTCGACGGCTTCGTTGAACGCCGACTCGCCGCGGCTCGCCACCAGGTCTTCATCGCCGATGAGGACGAACTCACGCATCGTGAAGCTCGCCAGTCGGAAGGCCTCGGACGAGGGCTCGAACCGGTGACAGGTCCCGCGTGCCGTGTAGCAACGCAGGTCCCAGCGCTGGTCGATGCCCGAGAGGTGGGCGAAGGTGTGGTAGCAGGTGGAAGGGCTGAGAACCCACTCGTCCTGCTTCGAAATCTCAACCGAAGCGACCTCGTGGGGCACCGCGCTCATGGGGATGCAGGGGAGCTTGTCGAAGAAGTCGATCGCCTCGAGCACATCCCGCTGAACCAAAGTGGTACAGGAATGTGGAACAAGCTGGAAGCGCTTCTCGAAGAAGCGAACCAGCGCACGGTCCAGTGCTTCGAAGGCTTCGAAGAGCGGACCGTGGAACCGGTAGCCGATGAGCCCGGTCTCATTCACTACTGAGGAAATCAATCGCTGGGCGTGCAACTCGTCGAGCATGGCATCGCCGCGTGCCTTGGAGACCTCCTGCGCTCCTTGCATTCAGCTCGCCGCCCGGCTGACCTCGAGCCAAAGTTCTTCGACGGTTTCCACGTTCGCCGAAACGTCATCGCTCAACTCGACGTTGTATTCGCTCTCCAGGTTCACGATGAGGTCCATGAGCTTCAGCGAATCGACGCCTAGCTCACTCCGCAGGTTCTGCTCACCGGTGATCACCAGGTCCTCCGGAAGTTCCGCGACGGACCGCAATATGCCTTCGAATCGGGCATCGAACATTGTCGCTCTACCTTCTTTCTTTCACGTGGTGCGCCGACCTTTGACCGGCGCAGGCTGCGCGGTCTGAGGGAGGCACCGGCCTACGTGGGGCTACGCGAGGTACTTCAGCACCGTGAGCCGTAGACTGCGGATGCTCTTGAAGGTCTCAAAAGAAAGATCCTCGTCGGACAGTGAGATGTTGAAGGCTTGCTCCACTGCCACGACGATTCCGATCGTGCCCACCGAATTCAAGCCCAAGTCCTTCAGATCGTCATCCGGACGGATGGGAACATGGGGTTCGAGGTCGGGGCAATACTCCCTGACGATGCCTTCCAGCTGCGCATCGATCGTTTCTGTGCTCATGCGGGACCTCCTCCATCAGGGAGTCGAAAATCGTTCAGTTGTGCCGGCTGTTCGTTCATCCTGAACGCTGCGCGAGCACGGTCTTGAGGTCTTCGTCGACCATCAGCGAAGCCAGCTCCGGCATGAGCGTCTTCGGTTTCCAGCCGAGTTCGACGGCGGCCTTCGAGGCGTCGCCGATCAGCGAGTCCACTTCCGTCGGACGCAGGTAGCGGTCGTCGAACCTGACGTACCGTTCCCAGTCCAGCCCGACGTGCCCGAACGCCTGCTCCAAGAAATCCCGGACGGTGTAGGCGGTCCCGGTGGCCACGACGTAATCGCTGGGTTCGTCGGCCTGCAGCATGAGCCACATCGCCTCGACGTACTCCTTGGCGTATCCCCAGTCCCGCACTGCGTCGAGGTTGCCCATGTGGAGCTTCCTGTCGTACCCGGCCTTGATCTGCGCGACCGCATGCGTGATCTTGCGCGTGACGAACGCCTTGCCTCGTCGCGGCGACTCGTGGTTGAACAGGATGCCGTTCGCGACGAACATCCCGTGTGCCTCCCGGTAGTTCCGGGCCACCCAATACGCGTAAGTCTTCGCCGCGCCGTACGGGCTCCGGGGCCAGAAGGCGGTGTTCTCGTTCTGCGGAGGCGGCGAGGCGCCGAACATCTCCGAGCTGGAGGCCTGGTAGAAACGGCAGTCGAGCTTCAGGAGCCTGATCGCCTCCAGGATCCGAGTCGTCCCCATGCCGGTGACGTCACCGGTGAACTCGGGCTGGTCGAAGCTGAGTCGCACGTCGCTCTGGGCGGCGAGGTGGTACACCTCGTCGGGCTGGACCTGTTGGAGGAGGGCCATCAGACGCGAGCCCTCCGTGAGGTCTCCGTAGTGCAGGTGCAGTCTGGGCTCCTCCGCGTTCAACGCGGTGCTCAGATGCGCCAGGCGCCCGACGTTGGATGTGGACGCTCGCCGGACGACCCCGTGAACCTCGTATCCCTTTTCCAGTAGGAGTTCCGCCAGATATGAACCGTCTTGGCCGGTCAGGCCGGTAATCAATGCCTTCTTGGTCATATCCTTGCATTTCTCTTCTTGGATGGAAATCTTATGACGGTGAGGAGTGGGGGCCGATGTCGTCAGTCGCCCGGTATCCAATGTGCGGGAGTTATCCACTCCGATACGACATCGCTGTGCTCGGGCGTATACCAGTGACGGGGGTAGACGATCTCGGTCGAGCCGGAGAGGAAGGCACCCCACCAGGAAAATGACGAATTGGCGATGACGAGCCGGCTGCAGCGCGTCATGCAGGCGAGATCGAGGAAGCCGGCCGGCTGGCAGGTCATACGAGCGCCGTCGAGGAACGGCATGTGTTCCGTGACCCACTGCGGATCGTCGGTGAAGACGATGATGTTCGTGGCCGAGAAGCGCTCGATCGCCTCGCGATAGTAGCGTGCCGTCGGCAGAGGATATTTGTCCGGGTATTGAAGGTAGTCGCCGCGTCGGACATGGATGCCGGTCACATCACCGCGCTCGAGGACCTCGCCGTAGAGCGCGTCGACTTCATCGAGGACATGCTTGGCCGGCGTCAGATACTCTCTGACCTGCTGCTGGTACGGCCACCACAGTCGGAGGTCCTGCAGCACAAACCTGTCCACCGGCTTGAGGTAATCCACGAGCTCGTAGACTTGAACGTCGTTCTCGTCGGGCAGCGCGAACCATGAACGCGGAAGGTTGAAGGCGTCGGCGTATATCCAGGCCGGCAGCCGTATGGGCAGGCCGAGTTCCAGCGAGCGGCCTATCACGGCGGCGATCTGCCACAGTTGGTTTCCGAGCCTGCCCTCGAGGCCGAGGGTGGAGAACGTGACTGCGCGCTCACGCATTGCGCGTTACCTCCTGCGGATCGATCGCCGGTGCCGCGGCCGGCTGTGTGGCGGCCAGCAGTCGGGCGAGACGCTGATAATGCGTGAAATGAGATCCGGCGATGAGCGAGTCGTCGCCCGGGCCCGGATATCCGCCCGACCAATCACTGACCTGGCCGTGCGCTTCGGAGATCAGCAGCGAAGCGGCAAGCCTGGCGGCCTCGTTGGCCACCCGGCCCAGGAAACCGGCCGCACGGCCCTCGGCCACGTCGAGCAGAGCAAGAACTTCCGACCCGGCCGGAATGACGCGGTAACCGGATTCTGTACATGCTTTCTCAACGGCGTCCAGCCGCTCTCCAGCAGGCACCGACCAGCCCACGTTCTGAGCCGTCTCCGCCTCCGGGGTGCCCGAGTCCGTCTCCTCGTGGCGCGGCACCGACCTTTCGCCCAGCGTCGCACTGTGAACCGACCCGGTTGTCGAGACATACACTGCGGCGCTGGTGAGAACGCCGGCAGTCGTCCAGGCAAGGGACGTGGTGTAGCCGATGACGGACTCCGTGTCGTCGTGGAGCGCCGAGGAGCCGAGGTACCAGCGAGTTCGGTTGTCCGGATTCTCCGGTCCGCCTGCCGGGCAGGCTTGCGTCAGAAAATCGTAGACCTTCCGGTCTGCTTCGATGTGATCCGCGCTGTCCGCTGCGTTCAGAATGGCTGCGCGAACAGTCTCTGTTTGCTTCAGCAGCAAATTGGTCCACATATTACCCGCCTTTGAAGTCTCTCCATGGGTACCTCTTCAACCGCGCCATGTCACGGTTCGAGTCAACGTGCAGGCTGGTTTACTGATTGATTACTTCTGCAGTCTCTTTCTGGTGACTGTCAGCGGGCTTCAGACTTTGCCCATGAGAGCTCCACCCCATCCGGGTGAAGCCGACTTCAGGCTGACGGCATGCGTGGATCCGGCACGCAAGAGAAGTAGCAGGAATAGAGGCCAGCGCAGCCGTTGTGCTGCCCACGTCTGCCGCGCGGCCCTCCGACATTAGATCAACATCGATAAGTCGGGTTGTCAAGGCGCCGAGTGTGCGGAGTAAATCCCTTTTGACCCGTCCGTAGACTAGTTTTATCCCATTTCGGGGCCTCGCTTCGCACCGCGGCGCCCCCGCGGGCAATCGGCGGCTGTCGATCCACGACCCGAGGGGGAAGCGCGTCCACCGGGGCGGCGACCGCGGATCCTCGCCCACCACCGGCGTCCACCCGACAGTGCGGGCGAGCCCGCTGGTCCACCGCGCGCAACTGCCGCGGCAGGGGTGGCCGTTGACGTCGCAGCACGTCGACCCTAGGATCGCGTTCGCCGCTACGGGCGGTTGCCGAAATTTCGAACACCCACCTTGCTGTAGCGACCTGCGGCTTCCGCGAGCACGTCACCGACAGGGACGTCGGCTCGGGCACGCCTGCCGACGGGTCCTCCACCGACGGCACCCCCTTCACTCGTGAGGGCAACGGGGTGGCGCCGGTCTTCTCCGGTGCCGGGTTCGGCTACGGCGCGGCCCCGCTGCTGCCGTCTTCGGCAAGGGCCCATGTCGGCGGGGCGCAGCGGTGCCACCGGTGAGGACGCGTACGAACCCGGCCGCGTACGTCGTCGTTCCTCTGCCCTGTGGTCTCGTCCCGGGGCACGCACCACCTGGCGATCAGCCCCGTGATCCGAGCGGGCCCGGACGGCCCCGCCGCGGTCCCCGCCACGCAGGAGGCGGCGGCTGAGAGGCGCCGTGCCCGCGTTCACCTGCTGCACCACGGCACCCACCTCTTCCTCGACCGGCCTTGACGGAAGTGGCGTGTCCGGTCCTTGTGTCCTCGCGGCAACGACCACCGCCCCGGTTCCGCGACCGAGGCGTGCTGCTGGTCGCCGCGTACTGGCGCACGAACCCCTCCCTGCGGCAACCGGCCCCGCTGTTCGGGGCGTCGAAGCCGGCCGCGGACCGCGTCATCGACCGCCCCGGCCCGTCGCTCGCGCTCCAGCAGCGCAAGGGCTCCCGCGAGGACACCGTGCTGACCGTGGACGGCACCCCGGTCCCCACCCGCGACCACGCCGTCGCCGGGCAGTCCAGGAGCCACCGCTGCTCCACCGACCACCGGGTCGTCCTCGACGCCGACACCCGCCTCGCCGTCACCGTCGGCCGGCCGGTCACCGGCAACCGCAACGACTGGCCCGGCAGCGTCGGGCCGTCGGCGTTCCCACCGCCGTGGTGAAGGCTCGACGTGGCCGAGGGAACTCTCCCGGTCCGGACGGGAGGGGGCGATCCGCCGGCCCTTCGGCACGTCCGGGCGCGGGCGCCACGGGGAGTACCGCTCTTCGGCGTTCGTCACCGCCGGCCGGCCTCACCGTTGCGGTCGAAGGGGTTGCCGCTCGTCGGTCGACCCCTTTCGGTCCGGAGCGATCGGGCAGAAACCGCACCGGGAGAGTGGAGAACCCGGTCAGAAGTCGGACCGGATGGGCAGCGCCCCGTCGGTCTGCCCCACGCCGGTGGTGAAGTCCCGCAGCACCATGAGCAGTTCGCGGACCTCCACGTTGCCGCGCTCGGGCGGGAAACCCGCGCTGTCCCGGTGGGGCCCTGGTGTCCTCGTGGCGGGAGGCCACCCAGAACCCGCGGTGGCCGTCGACCGGAGGGTTCCGGTGCACCGGGGCGGTGTCGCGCGGGTGGCGCCGGAACGCTTCGAGGCCGTGGTCCACGAAGGGGTTCGGGTCGCCGAGGTCCCCAGTGTTCCGCGCCGGCCCGCCCGCACCCGAGGCCCCCGGGCCGGTGGATCCGTGTCCGTTCAACGGCCTTCACAAGGCTTCCCCGATCACTACCGTGAGCACTCGGGGCCTGCTACTGTGAACGCTCCCAGTAGATCATCCAAGCGCTCACGAGTAGAGCGCGTCCCCTGGTGATGGGCGCGGACCAAGACGGGCCGTTGGCCATCGAGGCTGCTACACGGCTAGTTGCCCTACACCGGCCCGCCCGTACCTGAGTCGTCGGGCAGTCGGACCCGTGTCTGGTCAAGGGCTTTCGCAAGACTTTCAGATCACTATCGTGGGCACTTTGGCCCTGTTACTGTGAACGCTCCCAGTGGATCATGGGACGCACTCACGAGCAGGGCGCGTCCCGTGGCGAAGGAGAGATGAGCCAGATTGAGCGATCCGGAACAGAAGGCGGATGCCGGCCAGAAGCCGTACATGTTGCCGCGCCTGGACCGTCTGGCGTTCGGAGCGGACTACTACCCGGAGCAGTGGCCGGAGGAGGTGTGGAAGCAGGACGTACGGCTCATGCAGGAGGCCGGCGTCAACCTGCTGAGCGTGGGGATCTTTTCCTGGGCACTGGTGGAACACGCTCCGGGTGACTTCCACTTCGAGTGGTTGGACCGGGCTCTGGACCTCCTGGCCGAGGCCGAGATCAAGGTCGCGCTGGCCACGCCGACGGCTGCCCCGCCGGCTTGGTTCTTCGCGAAGCATCCCCAGGCCCGCCCGGTCACGGCGGACGGCAAGGTGCTGGGCATCGGCGCCCGCGAATCCTACTGCCCGAGCTCGCCGGAGTTCCGTGACGCAGCTGCCCGTGTCACCGGTGCCTTCGCCGAGCGCTACCACGACCATCCGGCACTCGCCCTGTGGCACTGCCACAACGAGTACGGCGCACACGTCAAGACCTGCTACTGCGACCGGAGCACCGAGGCGTTCCGCGACTGGCTGGCGGCTCGCTACGGCACGTTGGAGGCACTCAACGAGGCATGGGGAACGACCTTCTGGAGCCAGCGCTACTACGCGTGGAGTGAGATCCAGACCCCCCGGATCGCACCCATGCCGGTCAACTCGGCCCAGAAGTTGGACTTCATGCGGTTCACCACCGACGAGTACCTCGCGTGCTACCTGTTGGAGCGCGACATCCTGCGCGCGGCGACCCCGGACGTTCCGATCACCACCAACTTGATGGCCGGGGCCCACGACGCGATGGACTACTGGCGCTGGGCACCGGAGATGGACCTGATCGGCAGCACCAACTACCTGATGGCCGAGCAGCCCAGGAACCACCTCGGTCTGTCCCTGTCCGCGGACCTGTCCCGGTCCTTGGCGCACGGCGAGCCGTGGCTCCTGATGGAGCACTCCACCGGTGCCGTCAACTGGCAGCGCCGCAACATCGCCAAGCTGCCGGGGCAGATGCGCTGCAACAGCCTCACCCACATCGCCAGGGGCGCCGACGGCGTCATGTTCTTCCAATGGCGAGCCTCGCGCTTCGGCAGCGAGAAGTTCCATTCCGCCATGGTCCCCCAGGCGGGGACCGACGCAGCCGTCTGGCGGGACGTGGTCGCGCTGGGCGGTGACGTTCGGGCACTGGGCGAGATCCGCGGCACCCGCGTGCGGGCCGACGTCGCCGTCGTGTTCGACTACGAGTCCTGGTGGGCGATGGAGTTCGAGGACAAGCCCATCGCGGACCTGGCCTACGGGGACGGGATGCAGGCGTTCTACGAAGCGCTCTGGAACCAGAACCTGACGGTCGACTTCGTCAAGGCCACCGACGACCTCGGGAACTACCCGCTGGTTCTCCTGCCCAGTCTCTACCTGCTGTCCCGCGAGGGGACCGCGAACCTCACGCGCTACGTCGAAGCCGGCGGCACGCTGCTGGTCTCGTACTTCTCCGGCATCGTCGACGAGAACGACCGGATCCACGAGGGACCGTTCCCGGGCGGCCTGCGCGACGTCCTCGGCCTGACGATCGAGGAGTTCCACCCCCTGTACGTCGACCAGGAGGTCGACCTCGACGGAACGCTCCGCGGCGACTACTGGTCGGAGCGGGTGGTCCCCCGCGGCGCCGAGAGCGTCCTGACCTTCCGCAGCGGTCCGGACCGGGGACACCCGGCACTGACCCGGAACACGGTCGGGGACGGTGCCGCCTGGTACCTGGCCACCCGGCTCGACATCGCCGGCCTGGAACAGGTGCTGGACATGGTGCGGGAGCAGAACCCGGCGATACCGCACCGGCCGGAGATCCCGGCCGAGGTGGAAATGGTGACCCGGGTCGGCGACGGGGTGAGCTACCGGTTCCTGATGAACCACGGCAAAGCGCCGGTCGACGTCCCGGCGACCGGCACCGACCTGCTCAGCGGGGTGAGGTACGACGGCTCGGTGCCGCTGCAGCCCTTCGGCGTCGTCGTCCTTCGCACCCCCGAACCGGCGGAAACCGGTGACACCCGCCGGAAACTCGGCTGAGGGAAACCGCGAGGTGTCCGTAATGGTCGGCCGTCACACTCGTCGCTTCGGCGTTGAGGCCGTCTTTGGGGAAGCACAGTGACATTCCAGTGTATGCAGAGGCTGCTGCGTGCCATGGGGGACGGCGGGGGGAGGCTGGCCTCCGTCGTCATCGCCCTGACGCTGCTGCACAGTCTCATACCGGCCGCCCTCGCGCAGGCCACCGCCGTTCTCCTGGGGCACGTGCAGCATGCGCACGGGGAAGGTCTCTTCGGCGCGGCCCTCATGCCTCTGGCCGTGTTCGCGCTGCTGTTGGGGCTCGGGCACGTGATCGAGTCCCTCGCCGAACCGCTGATCTTCCTGTTCGAGTCCAGGATCGACGGAGCGCACCGCGAACGGATCATCATGCTCGCCGCGTCGAGTTCCACGATCGGCCAACTGGAGGACGAGCGCACTCAGCGTCTGATCCGCTCGGCGAAGGCCGACCCGGCGAGTTGGACCGAGCGCAAACCCGGTGAGGGTGCCGTGGCCCTCATCCGGATGGGCACCATGTTCCTCGGCGTCGCGGCGTCCTGCGCCGTCGTGGGCCAATACGCGTGGTGGCTCGTCCCGGTGCTGCTCGTACCCGCCGTGCTCCGCTGGCAGTACATGACGCGGGACTACGTGAAGTACGTCGGCAAGTGGCGTGCTCAAGTGCCGCACATGGTGCGGTCCGCAAGGCTCGAACGTACGGTGACCCTGCCGGGAGAGGGCAAGGACATCCGCGTCTACGGGGCGGCGAACTGGATCGTCGACCAGTGCGCGCAGCACTTGCGGACCGCGTACACGCCGATCTGGAAGACGTTCAGCAACTTCTGGTACGACATCGTGGCGCTGCTCACCGTCGGCGTGCCCATGACGCTGGCCTTCGGGCTCGTCGCGAACGGCGCTGCCAACGGGCACGACTCCGTGGCCGTCGCGGCGGCGGTCATGACCGCCTCCTGGTCGATCTTCCTGTCCTTGGGCTGGAACGACTTCGTGCTGACCGCGATCAATGCCGGGGAGTGTCTGGCCGCCGCCGACGAACTGCGGCAACGGCTGGTGGCCGCGCCGGAGCGGGGTTCGGGGCGAGTCCGGCTCGCGCAGCGCGATACGCCGCCGTTGATCCGCTTCGAGGACGTCCGCTTCCAGTATCCCGGAACGGACCGGGTCGTCACCGACGGCCTGGACCTGGAGATCAAGCCGGGGGAACTGCTCGCGATCGTGGGATTGAACGGAGCCGGGAAGTCCACGCTGATCAAACTCTTGGCCGGCTTGTACGAGCCGACCGGCGGGCGGATCACGGCGGACGGCGTGGACATCTGGGACCTCGGCTCCGAGCCGTGGCGCCGGCAGATCTCGGTGGTGTTCCAGGACTTCGTCAAGTACCAGTTCAGCATCGCCGACAACGTGGCCTTGGGGTACGCGTCGGTGCCGTTCGACCGGGCGGTCATGGAGTCGGCCGCGAGGGACGCCGGCCTCGATGAGCTCATCAGCCGACTGCCACAGGGCTGGGACACACCGCTGGCCCGTACCCGTACCGGCGGAGTGGACCTGTCGGGCGGCCAATGGCAGCAGGTCGTGCTCGCGAGGGCGTTCTACGCCGTACGCCAGGGAGCGAAGGTCCTCGTCCTGGACGAGCCGACCGCGCACCTGGACGTTCGCACCGAGTTCAACGTGTTCGACCGGCTCGCGCAGCGGAAGGGAAAGGCGAGTGTCGTGCTGATCTCGCACCGCCTTTCGACGGTGCGCCAGGCGGACCGGATCGTCATGCTCGACGGCGGTCGGATCACCGAGTCCGGTACGCACGAGGAGTTGCTGGCACGTGGCGGCACGTACGCGGAGATGTTCGTCGCCCAGGCCGGCAGATTCAACTCGGGCCGTGAAGACGCCCTCGAAGAGGGAGCACTGACATGAGCCGAATGCGCTATCTCACATTGTGGGCCGAGCTGCTGGCCATGTCCTGGCGGCTTGTCCCCGGCCGGGTGTGCCTCATGTTCGGCGGTTCGGCCGCCGCGATCGCCGCCGGGGCCGTCGCGGCACTCGAAATGCGCGACACGGTGGACGCTTCGCTACGCGGCGATGTCCACGGCGCGGTCCTCGCGGCCTGCACCGCCGCGCTGGCCGGCACTTTCAGCGTCGTTCTCCAGGGCATTCTGGGCGGCTCGACGGTCCTGGTGGTGGAGAAGGTCGCCATGACCGAGCTCTACCGGCGAATCCACCTCGAGATCGCCACGCTCGAGGGCATCGAGCACCTGGAGAACCCCGAATTCCTCGACCGGATGGAAATCGTGCGTGGCTCCGGCTGGGGCCTGATGCAGAGCCTGTGGAACGCCGTGCGCGTGGCCTTCGCCGTTGTGCAGTTGGTCGTGATGATGACGCTCCTCGGGTCGGTCAGCCCGTGGCTGTTGTCCCTGGTGGCTTTCGCGGCCGTCCCGCCGTGGTTCGAACAGCGTGGCAAGAAGACGGTGGTGGACGCGGAAACCGAGACGGGTGAACAGTTCCGGCTGCAACGCCACCTGTTCGAACTGGGCACGGAGGCATCCGGGGGCAAGGAGATCCGCATCTCGGGTGTCAAAGTCGAACTGGCCCGTCGCCAGCGTGCCGCTTGGGACGAGATGATCACGCGTCGATACCGCGCGCGCGTGAACGCCGCCGCGTGGAAGATCGTCGGTTGGGCGCTGTTCACCGTCGGCTTCGCCGTCGCGATCGGCCTGATCGTCTTTCGCGCGGCCCGCGGCCACGGCAGCATCGGCGACATCGTCCTCACGATCACCGTGGCCACCAGCTTGCGGCAGGCACTGCACGAAACGGGTCGGCAATCCGTCGAGGCGGCGTCGTCCCGCAGCCTGATCGAGGCATACCTGTGGTTCCAGGATTACGTCGCCATGGATCGGGCGCGATCGAAGGGGAGCAGAGAGACACCGCGGACGTTGACTGAAGGCATCGTGTTCGACGGTGTCGGCTACACGTACCCGGGGACTGATCGCAAGGCGCTGGAAGGCATCAGCCTGCACATTCCACCGGGCGCGGTGGTGGCCGTCGTCGGTGAGTACGGCTCGGGCAAGACCACCCTCGTCAAACTGCTCGGCAAGTTCTACCAGCCGAGCGAGGGCACGATTTCAGTGGACGGGATCGACCTCGCCGATCTGGAGACCCGCGGCTGGCGCGCCCGCTCGGCCGCGGTGTTCCAGGACTTCGGCCGCTTCGAGACGACGTTCGCCGCCAACGTCGGCGTGGGCGACCTCCCGCACGTGGACGACCGCCCGGAGATCGAACGGGCCGTGCGCGAGGCGAACGCCGACACGCTGGTCGCCCGGCTCCCGCAAGGTCTGGACACGGAGCTCGGCACCGCCAACGGCGGCATCGACCTGTCCGAGGGGCAGTGGCAGAAGGCCGCACTGGCCAGGTCCCTCATGCGGCGGGAGCCGCTGTTGTTCGTCCTGGACGAGCCCACTGCGTCGCTCGACGCCGCCAGCGAGAAGGAGATCCTCGAGCGGCACATGTCCCGCGCCCGCGCGCTGGGCGCCCGGACCGGCGCGATCACCGTTGTCGTCTCGCACCGCTTCTCCACGGTGACGGGCGCGGATCTCATCCTCGTGCTGGACAAGGGACGGCTCGTCGAGGCGGGACGGCATGACGAGCTCGTCAAGATCGAGGGCGGCCGATATGCCGATCTCTACACGGTCCAGGCCACGGCGTACGAGATGGCGTGAAGGGCATGGGCTCCCTCGATCAAGCGCTGCGCCACAAAACTTTTTCCGCCTGAAAGCGACATCGGCCGAACAGTCCGCCAAGGCCATTCCATGACCTTGAAGTTCACCCCGGTCGGACAATAAGCTGAATTGCGTCGCAATCCATTCATAAATTCAAGCATTCTCGATATCACTAGGGAGCGGGTATGCCACCGCTGGTCTCTGTAATCGGCCCGGTCGAACCTGATTTGCTCAGGGCTTTCATTGAACATTACCGGGGCCATGGAATACGAGAGTTCTATCTCGGGTTCCATTTCACCGAACAGGCTCCAGCAGAGGTGCGGGATCGGCTCCTGCGGACCTGCGAAGAGCTGGTGGGGCCGCCGGTTGTCATCAGTCAAGGCCCGTGGCACGAGACGGTGCACAGCGAGTTGCGCGACCATTTGCGGGTCCGAGCCGGCGACGGCTGGCACGTGATCGCAGACATCGATGAGTTCCATGACTACCCGGCTCCGCTGGATGAGATCATCGGCGATGCCGAAGACCAGCACAGCTCCGTAGTGGGTGGCATCCTGTTCGACCGCGTCGCTGGAGATGGAAGCGTCAGTCCGTGGTCCCTGGAAGCGGGGTTGGACAAGTCGTTCCCGCTGGGTGGGTACCTCACCGCCAGGTTGCTCGGAGGGAATCCCGGCAAGGTGGTCGCCGCCCATTCCTCGGCCAGGCTCAGCCTGGGAAGCCACCGGTGCCTGGACGAGGCACCGGTCAATCGCCCCATCGTTCCCGTACACCATTTCAAATGGCGCGCGGGAATCCTTGAGGACCTGCGTCGACGTGTCGTGAACCACACAAACGGCGCTTGGCGGGAGACTGGACCTTGGATTCGGAACGAGGCCACAAAACTGCTTGACCACATCGAAGAGCACCAGGGCCGCATCGACATCACTGATCCGATCCTGGCCTTCCGCCCGGCACGTTTGGGCGAGCTGCCCGCGGGGTGGAACGAGGACACTCTGATTCCCATTGAAAGGGCACTGGGTGTAGCTCCTCCGAAGGACACCGTTCCGCCCGGCGAGTGAGCCTCTTTCGTTCGGGGTCCGTGCAGGTCGGGAGGTTGTGAACTGCACGGACGAACAGCGGCGTACCGTACGGCTCGTCGGCCCGGACGCGGTCGGTGGGGGTCAGCGTCCCGTCGACCATGACGAAGTCGCCCTCGCCCGGGCAGCCAGGAGCGAGAGCGATCGGCCTCGATCTCGCGTGACGGTCCGCCGACGGAGTCGGCGGACCGTTTTCGCGCCGCGGATTGAGGTGGGGCGGACCGAGGGCCCGCGCGTCGTCTCGGGGGCGCCGGGTTCCACTGCTCCGGGCGGGTCGGGTGGGGCGGTGCTGTCGTGGGGACGGGCAAGCCGTCGGTCGGCCGGGGCTCGGCAGGTGCGCGAGGCATTCGAAGGCAGCAGTAGCCTTCTCCCCCGGGGCCGGCGAAGGTGTCGACGAGACGGGAGACCGTCGGGTCGGCGTCCGGGCCGGCGCGCGACGCCGGCCACGGCCTCAGCAGCACCAGGTGGCGGCTCGTCCCACACGCCGACCTCGTTCCAGGCGGCCAGGTACCGCCGACAGCCCAGGCCCGAGCCGAAGCCCGGCTCCTGGGGCGGATGCTCCCGCTGGATGCCGACATGCGGCACGGACCAGATCCCTGCCTACGGGAAGTGATTGAGTCGTGACGTCGACGGCAGCTTCACCGCTCTGGAAGACGACCCCGGCCCGCCGGTGATCGCAACCGGCCGTTGACGAGTCGCGGCCATCCGCCCGCTGTCGCTCAGAAGGGGCGAACCGGCTGGTCAGCCGTGAGGGCGTGGCGAACAAGCACGGCTTCCCCCAGGGCCCGCACCACCCCCGTGACCTGCATCTTCAGAGTGAAACCCCCTACTGCATACGGCGTGAGATTGGCGTTGGGGGCTGTGTTAGACTTCCTTGGTCTACTGTCGTTGCATGGTGCCCGTCTAATCGAAATGCGCGGCGGCCCGTTTCTGGAAGTGGAGATTTTAATGGCTCAGCGTTGCGATGTTTGTGGCAAGGAGCCTTCCTTCGGTAAGTCTGTCGCCCGCCTGGGTAAGAACGCCATTCACCGCAGGGTGCAGGGGCGTTCGGCGCGGAGGTTCAACCCGAACGTGCAGCCCATGAAGACGACGGTCAACGGTACGCCGACCCGTCTGAAGGTTTGCACGTCCTGCCTGAAGAGGGGCAAGGTGGAGCGTCGCGTTGCTTCATAAGCGACGGAACGCGAGGTAGCCACGGGCGAACATCGACACTTCCTGCAAAAGATCAGTCAGATTAAGTCTACTGTCGCTGCGCGAGCAAAAGACTTGTTGTGAGATGTTCGCCATTTCCTGCGCATTCGGCGAAAGTTTGCACGGGACATCTTCGCCTGCGATGGTTGTGGTACATCAACTGCTCCACAGACGGGCCCCGATGAGTGGTACACGCTCCGGGATGATGTGTGGGCTGCGTCCGGTCATGATCCGGATGGAATTCGGTGCGTCGGCTGCCTTGAGGATCACCTTGGGCGGGAGCTTTCTGGCGAAGATTTCGCTTCCGTGGCCCTGAACGATCCCGAGCTCCGTCAGCATGGCCAACGACTCATTGATCGGTTGACGCGCAACACCTAGGCCGGTTGAGCCTCCACGACTCCGGGGCTCCAGCTCCGGCCAGCACTAGCCTCGATTCTGCAAAAGGGTCCGTCAGATTACTGACGGACCCTTTTCGCTTGGTCGGAGCGGATGTGTCTGCCATTGGACGGCCTGGCGGTCCGGATGGGTGCGGGGTGCCATGCCCGCATTGAGTACCGACAGGCACACAGCGGGCCCTCATCAGTGACGACCGGTGACCCTCTGCATTCTTTCGTCACGTGGTGCGGCCGTGCTCCCGCCTGAGCAGGACGAGGGCGGTTCGGGTCATCCGGGTGCTGCCGCTGGGGCACGTGGAGTTCTCGTGCTCTCCCGACCTTCGTGGCTATTACACGGCTTCGTACATAGCCACACGGTCCCGTTTGAACCGGTGTGGAATGAGGGTTTTGCCAACCTCCGGAATTCCACAAAAAGAGCCCTTGGCCAGTGGTTTTTCTGGTCAGGGGCCTAGGCGGCAGACGAGTCGGGCTGTACGCCGGGGAGAGTCGCCGCAATGCTACGACCTGCACGAACATGCAGGAAGGGCACTTCCGTGGCTACCTTCATGGCTCCGTAAGGAGACGCGCCCGTCCGGACTCCCCGGACGAGCGCGTCGTCGTTCCGGAGGTCAGACGGTCTGCTCGATGCGTTCGAAGATGTCCGCGTCCGCCTCCGCTGCCAGGCCGGCAGCTCGGCCCAGCCGGCGACGTATCCGGGCTCCGGGTCCTCGAAGTGCCTGAACATCTGGGCGGTCCAGCAGATCGCGACGAAGCACCCCCTTCTGCTCGCGGGTGAGCCGAGTGGCGTGCCCTTCGCTGACCTTGATGAAGTCGCCGGCAGCTGTTCGGTGCACTTGATCGCCTTGTGGGCGCAGGCGGCTCTTGCCAGCCATGGTGACCACGCCTGAACGTCCAGAGCAATGCAGCGATCGATTCCCTGGATGGTCAGTGCCAGACAGGCGTTCCGTCGTGCAGATATACCGGCCGTCCCTCGTCGAGGGCTCGGACCGCCGCGTCCAGCCTGACCCTCATCCGCTGGCCCACCAGTTCCTGCGCCTTGTCCAGCGTCACGTACGCGGCCTCGGACAGTTCCTCGTCCTGCGGTCGCAGCTCCCCCGGCACATCGAGGGTGACGCCGTCGACCGGGCGGTAAGTGACCTGGGGCGGGAGCCGGACGTCGTACTCCTCCACAACCCCGAGCACTCCGCCCCAGAAGCTCAGCAGCTCAGCGAAGCGTGTGCCGTGCTGGTCGACGCCACCGCCGCCGGGAGGTGCAGAAGTTGGGGGATCTCAACGTGGGATCCGCGTCCCCTGGTCGACCTCGCGACCCCTCGGCCGGACGTGCTCATGGTGCGCGCCGGGCTCCTGGTCGGTATCGATGCTCTGCAAGCCGCCGAGGCCCTGGTGAGGGCGTGGCAACCGACGGCAGTGTGGGGCATGAGCCCCTTCGGCGGCAGCACGACAGAGGCGGTGTGGGACAAGTTCGACCCACGGGTCTTCGTGCGGAATTCCCCCTCAGCCACGCCTGTGCAGGCAGCGCTCCGGGTCGCCTTCGCCCTCCCAGCCGTCGAGGTCATCGCCGTCGGCACGGACAACATGGACCACCTGCGGGAACTGAAAGAGACGTTGGAGTTCGAGGTCGATGACCAGGCGGTCAGCGAGTACCGGCAACTCCTCCGGGTCAGTCCGCCTGAAGCTCCTTGACGACCCGATCCGCAACGGCGCGGGCCGGGTCGAGGCGCGGGTCCTCGGGGTGAGCGTACGGCCCCAGGATCTTCGCGGCCACGAACAGTGTCATCAGTTTGCCGTCCCGGCTCTCGACGTCGTCTCGTCGCTCCTGGCGAACGCGGTCAGCCAGGGACGGGACGGCAAGCGAGGCTCCCCACAAGGTCGCGGCGTCCAAGCCGCGCGGGGCCATGCCCCAATCCTCCCAGTCGAAGATGCAGAACTCCGGCGCGGTCATGTTCGCCCAGTTCAGATCCGCGTGCGCAGGTACCCATTGGGTGATGGTGGTGTCGACGTCGGGGAAGAGGCGCCGGGTCGTCTCGGTGACGAGCTCCTGCGTGATCGTCTCGGTGTCGGGGGTGGCGATGCGGTTGGTCCGCTGGGCGGCGAGCCCGTCGAGGGAGACGTTCAGCGCCGCCCACCACTCCTCGGACAGCTCCGGGGCCTCGGCCACGATGGCACCACCGACGGGCGCCCCAGGAAGAAGGTCGGTCTCGTCCGCCCGCCACATCACCCGCTCGGTCTCGTCCAGCCAGGAAACGCCGGCGTACCAGGTGGGTTTCGCGATTCCGTGCAGCGCCTCAGCGGAGGGGGTGCCGTCACCGCCCTGAATCCCGATCCGGTCAAGCCCGCGCCGCTCGATCCGCACCCACGTGCCGCGATCTGTCCGGCCTCCGACCGACCGGCGCTTATGCACCACCGTGTCACGGTCAATCCGTACCTGAAGCGACTGCTCCACCCGCTCCAGGATGTCATCGACCGGTTCGCGGCGGAGGTCAACAGTTCGAGCAGCGGGCAGCTTCATGCCCGGACCGTAGCAAGCCGTTGCGTTGTGGCGACGACGCTTCAGCCACGTCCTTTACCCACCTCGCGGAGGCGAAGCGCGTTCTCTCCCCCACCGAAGTCGCCCTTTCCTCAAAGCTGGCGCCGAAGCTTGGCCCCGGGACCGGCAAGCACCGGAAGCCTCAGACACCGCGATAGCCCCGACGCAGTCTCCGGTCCGACGAGGCGTGGCTACTTTCGTGGCTACGTACGTAACCGCGAGGTCCGGTTTGAACTGGTACGAACCGGGGTCTGGACAGGCCCCCAGAGGACGGGAAAGGGCCCCTGACCTGCATTTTTGCTGGTCGGAGACCCTGAGTGGCAGACGAGTCGGGCATGTACGCCGGGTTCTGTGCCCCGGGACCTCGCGGTCGTCGGGGTGACGGCCATCCATCTAGGACCGGCGTTGCCGCCGGCCTCGTGCGGTCTACCCGCGGACTCGGGCGGGCAGCCCTCGAACGTCCGCGCAGGGCCGTCTCGCGACGGCCCCTCTTGACCTTGCTCCGGGTGGGGTTTACCGAGCCGCCTGGGTCACCCCAGGCGCTGGTGGTCTCTTACACCACCGTTTCACCCTTACCGAGGGCCGAGGCCCCCGGCGGTCTGCTTTCTGTGGCACTGTCCCGCGGGTCACCCCGGGTGGGCGTTACCCACCACCCTGCCCTGTGGAGCCCGGACGTTCCTCGGGGGGATCCTTCGATCCCCACGCGGCCGTCCGCCCGGCTCGTCTGCCGTGCCGCCCATGGTACCCGCCCCGGTGGCGCGCTTGACCTTGTCGCTGCGTCAACGTTTCTACTGGCCGTATGAGGATCGGAGAGATCGCCCGGCTCGCCGGCGTCAGCACGCGGGCCGTACGGCACTACCACCGGATCGGGCTGCTGCCCGAGCCGCCGCGGCGGGGCAACGGGTACCGGGAGTACGGGTTGCGGGACGCGGTGCTGCTGGCGCGGGTGCGGCGGCTGGCCGAGCTGGGCCTGTCCCTGGACGAGGTGCGGGACGTGCTCGCCGACGACGCCGGGCGGGAGCTCGTCGAGGTGCTGGAGGAGCTGGACGCCGACCTGGCGCGGCAGGAGGCCGAGGTGCGGGCGCGGCGGGAGCGGCTGGCGGTGCTGTTGGGGCAGGCCCGCGAGGGGCGGCTGCCGGCCGAGGGGCCCGTGTCGCCGGAGCTGGCCGCGCTGTTCGCGGACATGGCCCGGACCGGTGCCGGGCGCGGCGGGCCGGAGCCCAGGATGGCGGCGCTCGACCGGGATCTGCTGACCCTGATGGACTCCTCGTTCGCCAACGAGGAGGGGCGGCGGATGGTCGCCGCCATGCGGGACGCGGTGGCCGGGCCGGAGGCGCTGGAGCGGGCCTACGACCTGTACGCGCGGCTGGACGAGCTGGACGGCGCCGGGGCCGGGGACCCGCGGGTCGGGCCCACCGCGTCGCTGCTCGCCGGGCTGCTGCCGGACGAGGTGGCGGAGCGGGTGGCCGAGCTCGACCTGGACGCCTGGGGCGGGGGCGGCGGGTTCGAGGAGGCGTTCCTCGCGGAGTTCTCACCCGCCCAGGCCGAGGTGGTCCGGCGGGCCCTGCGGATCGCCGCGGGGCGGGCGAAGGTCCCCGGGCGGGCGGAGGCCCCCGGGCGAGCGGAGGACTCGGGGCCGGCGGGGGATGCCGGGCTGGCCCAGGACGGTGGACGGGCTGAGGGCAGCGGACGGGTCGAAGACGCCGGGCAGACGGAAGACGCCGGGCAGGCCCAGGACGCCGGGCAGGCCCAGGACGCCGGGCAGGCCCAGAACGCCGGACGGGCCCAGGACGGTGGGCAGGCGGAGAGCACCGGGCAGGCCAAGGGCACCGGACGGGCCCAGGACATCGGGCAGGCCCAGGACGTCGGGCGGACCAAGGACCCTGGGTGGGCCGGGGGTGCCGGGCGTGGTGACCGGGCGGGGGGCGGGCGGTGAAGCGGCTGCTGCGGGGCGCCGCATACGCCCTCCTGCCCGTCGAGGCGGTGCTCGCCGTGTGCCTGGTCGCCGGGGTGGCGATACCCGTGCCCGTGCTGCACGCGCTGGAGGTGCTCGCCGTCGCCGCCGTGCTGCTGGGGGTCGCCGTGTACCGGGGGGCCCGCCGCCGGGGGCTCTCCCGGCGCGAGGCGCTGTACGAGGTCGTGCCGGAACCCGTCGTCCGGATCGCCGGGCACGAGCTGGGCCTGATGGTGAGCCTGGTGCGGTGGGCGGGGCGGCGGCGGCACGGTGTGGGCGGGGGCGTCGAGGCGTTCGGGCACGCCCGGGACCAGGCCGCGCTCATGTACGGCTTCACGTTCGTGTGCGCCGTCGAGGCGGTGGGGATGTTCTGGCTGCTGCGGGACGTACCCGTGGTGCACGAGGTGTTCCTGGTGCTCGACGTGTACACCGTGCTGTTCGTCCTGGGTCTGCACGCCGCCTCCGTCACCCGGCCCCACCTGCTGGACGGGCGGGTGCTACGGCTGCGGCAGGGGTGTCACGTGGACCTCGCCGTACCGCTCGACGCCGTCGCCGCCGTCCGGCACGAACCGCTGTTCACGCACGAGAGGGCCGAGGGAGAGCTGGACCTGAAGGTCGGCGGGCAGACGTCGCTCACCCTGGAGCTGGCGACGCCGGTGGAGGCCGTGGGGCTGCTCGGCAAGCGGCGGGAGGTGCGCGTCGTACGGTTCCACGCCGATGACCCGCGGGCGCTGCTGGCCGCGCTCGGGCGGGCACGGACGGCGCCTTCTCCCGCCCCTGGTGCGCCCGCGTGAGCCGTGCGCCCCGCCGCTCCCCCGGCGGCTCCCCGCAGCCCTCCGGGCGGGCCGCCACCGCCGGGGCTTCGGACGGCCACCACCAGGACTCCGGGCGGGCCGCCGCCACCGGGGCTCCGGACGGGCCGCCGCCACCAGGACTCCGGGCGGGCCGCCACCGCCGGGGCTCCGGACGGCCACCACCAGGACTCCGAGCGGGCCGCCACCACCGGGATTCCGGACGGGCCGCCGCCAGAACTCCCGGCGGGTGGGTGGAGGGGACGGCCGGCCGGTTCGGGGCCGGGTGGACCGGGGCTCCGGGCGGGCCGGTGGAAGACTCCCGGTTTCCGCTCCGGCGGGCACGCCGGACGGGACGTCGCGCGGCACTTTGTACGCTGGCCGGGGGCCGTATCCCCCGCCCCCGTCCGTATGTGAGGAGAACCACCGTGCTCGTGCTGCTGCCGCCGTCGGAGGGCAAGGCCGCCTCGGGGCGCGGCGCGCCGCTGGAGCCGGACGCGCTGTCCCTGCCGGGGCTGGCGGAGGCGCGGGCCGCCGTGCTCGCGGAGCTGGTCGAGCTGTGCGCCGCCGACGAGGAGAAGGCGCGCGAGGTCCTCGGGCTGAGCGAGGGGCTGCGCGGCGAGGTCGCGAAGAACGCCGCGCTGCCGACCGCCGGGGCCCGTCCCGCCGGGGAGGTGTACACGGGTGTCCTGTACGACGCGCTGGGCCTGGCGACGCTGGACGCGGCGGCGCGGAAGCGGGCGCGGGCGTCGCTGCTGGTGTTCTCCGGGCTGTGGGGCGCGGTGCGGATCGACGACCGGATCCCCTCGTACCGCTGCTCGATGGGGGTGAAGCTGCCGGGGCTGGGGGCGCTCGGCGCGTACTGGCGCGGGCCGATGGCGGAGGTCATGCCGGAGGTGGCCGGGGACGGGCTGGTGCTGGACCTGCGGTCGGCGGCGTACGCGACGGCGTGGAAGCCGAAGGGCGAGGTGGCGGGGCGCACGGCGACGGTGCGGGTGTTGCACGCGCCGACCCGGAAGGTGGTCAGCCACTTCAACAAGGCGACGAAGGGCCGGATCGTACGCGGCCTGCTGGAGTCGGGTGCGGCGCCCGCGACGCCGGGCGAGCTGGTGGAGGCGCTGCGGGGCCTCGGGTACGCGGTGGAGTGCGAGGCGCCGGGGCGGGCCGGGAAGGCGTGGTCGCTGGACGTGTTGGTGGACGAGGTCCACTGACCGCCGCCGGGGCGGCGGGGGGGATGGGACGGGCCGCCGTCGTGGGGCGGTCGCCGTCGCAGGACGGGCCCCCGCCGCAGGGCGGGGTGAGCGTCGTGGGCAAGGCCGTCGCGGCCGGGGCACCGGGTCGGGGGACGGGCGTGAACGGGTAGGGGCGGAGGCGTTGCGGACGGGGCGTTGCGCTCTGCGCAACGGCCGTTGCGGAAGGTGCCGGGCCGGGGCAGGATGCCGGGCATGACGCCGGAACCGCCGCCGGCCGCGCTGTCCGCGTCGGCCGCCCCCGTGCTGCCCGTCGTGGTCGTCGAGGACGCCGCCGACGCCGTACCGCTGGCGCGGGCGCTGGTGGCGGGCGGGCTGCGGGCCGTCGAGGTGACCCTGCGGACCCCGGCCGCGCTCGACGCGATCCGGGCGGTCGCCACCGAGGTGCCGGAGTGCCTGGTCGGCGCGGGCACGGTCGTGTCGGCGCGGGCCGTGGCGGACGCCGTCGCGGCGGGCGCGCGGTTCCTGGTGAGTCCCGGCTGCACGGGCGGGCTGCTCGACGCGATGGAGGCGTCCGGGGTGCCGTACCTGCCCGGTGTCTCGACGGCGTCGGAGGCGCTGGCGCTGCTGGAGCGCGGGGTGCGGGAGATGAAGTTCTTCCCGGCGGGGGCGGCGGGCGGCGCCGCGTACCTGGCGGCGCTGGCCGGGCCGTTGCCGCAGGCGCGGTTCTGCCCGACGGGCGGCATCTCGGCGGTGTCGGCGCGGGAGTACCTGGCCCTGCCGAACGTCGACCGCGTGGGCGGTACGTGGGTGGCGCCGCCCGCCGCGCTCGCCGCCCGGGACTGGACGCGGATCACGTCCCTGGCGCGCGAGGCGGCGGCGCTCGGCGGGCCCCCGCCGGGGCGGCGGTCAGCGCAGGTGTGACGTGTCGTTGAGGAGCCGGACCGAGGCGTTGCCGTCCCGGTAGTAGGCCACGGCCGAGAGGGACGCGGCGGACAGCTCCATCCGGAACAGCGCCTCGGGCGGGGCGCCCAGCGCCAGGCGGACCAGCGTCTTGATGGGCGTCACGTGCGTCACGACCAGGACGGTACGGCCCGCATAACGTTCCGTCAGCCGGTCGCGGACCGCGGCGACCCGGCGCGACACGGCCGCGAACGACTCGCCGCCGGTGGGGGCGGCCTTCGGTGAGGCGAGCCAGGCGTCCAGGTCGTCCGGGTAGCGCTCCTGCACCTCGGCGAAGGTCAGGCCCTCCCACGCCCCGAAGTCCGCCTCGCGCAGCCCGTCCTCGATCCGTACGTCGAGGCCGAGGCGCCCGGCGACGGTCAGCGCGGTCTGGCGGCAGCGCAGCATCGGCGAGGAGACGATCTCCTGCACGGTGCCGCGCGCGGCGAGCGCGGCGGCGGCGGCCTCGGCCTGCCTGCGCCCGGCGGGCGAGAGCTCCGGGTCCCCGCCGCCGCTGCCGGAGAACCGCTTCTCGGGCGTCAGCGCGGTCTCCCCGTGCCGCAGCAGGACGAACGTGGCGGGCGCCCCGAGGTCGGCGGGCGCGGCCCATCCGACGGAAGGCGTGGCGGGCGTCGCCGCCGCGCCGGCGGAGGGCGCGGGCGCGGTCGCGGCGGGCACGGGGGCCGACCCGGAAACGGGGGCGGGCGCGACGGGACCGGGCACGGTCGCCGTCGCGGCAGGGGCGGTCGCGGCGGGACCGGGGCCCCCGGTCGCCGTACCGCCGGACAACGCGGCGGCGGGACCGGCGACCGCCTCCCGGTCCACCGGCCCCGCCGCCCCGGCCAGGGCCGCCCGGGCCTTCGCCGCGCCCGCCGCCGCGTCGCCGACCACGCGGGCCGCGGTCGCGTCCAGGGCGGCGCGCGAAGTGGACGGCTGCCACTGGCGGCCCTGGCGGCCCGCGTCCATCGCCTCGTTGGCGAGACGGTCCGCGTGCTTGTTGCGCTCGCGCGGGATCCACTCGTACGAGACCTGCCCGGGCGGGTAGATCCGGGCGGCCTCCGCCGCGAGCGGCTTCATGTCCGGGTGCTTGATCTTCCAGCGCCCGGACATCTGCTCGACGACCAGCTTGGAGTCCATCCGCACCCGCACCGACGCGTCCGGCGCCAGCTCGCGCGCCGCGCGCAGCCCGGCGAGGAGGCCCTTGTACTCGGCGACGTTGTTGGTGGCCACGCCGATGTACTCGGCGGCCTCCGCCAGGGCCTCACCCGACACCGGGTCCAGGACCACCGCGCCGTACCCGGCCGGGCCCGGGTTGCCCCGGGAACCGCCGTCGGCCTCGACGATCAGCTCGCGCAGCCGCACCCCGCTCATTACAGGCCGGACTCCGCCGTGCGGACCAGGATGCGGCGGCAGTTCTCGCACCGCACGACGGTGTCGGCCGCGGCGGCCCGGACCTCGTTCAGCTCGGTGATGTTCAGCTCGATGTGGCAGCCCTCGCAGCGGCGCTGGTACAGGCGGGCCGCGCCCACGCCGCCCTGCTGCCCCCGGATCTTCTCGTACAGCCCCATCAGGTCCGCCGGTACGGAGCCGGCCACCAGCTCCCGCTCCTTGGCGACGGCCGCCGCCTCGGTGTCCAGCTCGTCCTGCGCGCGGTCGCGGCGGGCCGTCGCGTCGTCGACCTTCGCCTGCACGGAGGCGACGCGCTCGGTCAGCTCGTCCACCCGCTCCTGTGCGGACTCGCGGCGCTCCATGACCTCCAGGACGACGTCCTCCAGGTCCCCCTGGCGCTTCGACAGGGAGACGAGCTCCTTCTGGAGGTTCTCCAGGTCCCTCGGGGACGCGACGGCGCCCGAGTCGAGCCGCTGCTGGTCGCGGACGGCGCGCTGGCGGACCTGGTCCACGTCCTGCTCGGCCTTCTTCTGCTCGCGGGCGCAGTCGCTCTCCTCCGTCTGCGCGGCGACGAGCAGGTCCCTCAGCTGGGTGAGGTCCTTGGTCAGCGCCTCGATCTCGGCGTGCTCGGGCAGGGACCTGCGCCGGTGGGCGAGCTGCGACAGGCGCGTGTCGAGGGACTGGACGTCGAGGAGTCGGATCTGGTCGGCGGGCGCGGCGTTCAGTTGGGGGCTCCAGGGGAGGTGTGGTGAGCGGAGGGGGACGTGTGGTGGGCGGCCCACGGGTCGGTGACCGTCTTCGAGACGTGCACCCGCAGGTTCCAGCCGTGGCGGTCGGAGATCTCGTCGAGCTGGGAGGCGGCCAGTTCGCACCAGGGCCACTCGGTGGCCCAGTGGGCCGCGTCGACGAGGCCGAGCGGGGAGTGCTGGGTGGCCTCGGAGGCCGGGTGGTGGCGCAGGTCGGCGGTGAGGAACGCGTCGACGCGGGCCGCGCGGACGGCGTCGAACAGGCTGTCGCCGGAGCCGCCGCTGACGGCGACCCTGCGGACCGTCGCGTCGAGGTCGCCCGCGACGCGGATGCCCTGGGCGGTGGCGGGGAGCCGCTCGGCGGCGCGCGCCGCGAACGCGCGCAGCGTCTCCGGCGGGTCCACCTCGCAGATCCGACCGAGGCCGTTCTCCGGTACGAGGGGGCCGACCACGCGCAGGTCGAGGGCGCCCGCGAGGGCGTCGGAGACACCGGGGTCGGCCGTGTCGGCGTTGGTGTGCGCGACGTGCAGGGCGATGTCGTGCTTGATGAGGGTGTGCACGACGCGGCCCTTGAAGTGGGAGGCCGCGACGGTCGTCGTCCCGCGCAGGTAGAGGGGGTGGTGGGTGACGACCAGCTGGGCGCCGAGCCGGACCGCCTCCTCGGCGACCTCCTGGACGGGGTCGACGGCGAAGAGGACGCGGTCGACCTCGGCGTCGGGGTCGCCGCAGACCGTGCCGACGGCGTCCCACTGCTCGGCCCGCTCGGGGGGCCAGAGGGCGTCGAGCTCGGCGAGGACTTCGGTGAGACGTGGCACGCCCCCAAGGCTACCCGCAACCCCGCCGGGCCCGGCCGCCCCGGTGGACCGCCCCGTACCGGCGGGGCCGGCACCCGGCGCGGAGGCGTCGCACGGACCGTACGGGCCGTGCGGAGCCGGTGGCTCCTGACGGGAACGGGGGCGGGCGCGCGGGATCCGGACCTTCGAGTTCCACTTAGGGCCGCCTTACCCCTCCGGGCCTCTGACCAGCACATCGACCCACTTTTCCTCAGCCAAACCCCGCGATGGCCACCCTTATGTGTGAAAGATGCGGGCTCGCGCCTTTCGGGTGGGTGCGCGAAAACTAGCGTCGGGGCCGGAGGTGACGAACCATGACAGCCTGTGCCATCGAGGGCACCGTCCGGGACGGTGACGCCGCGGTCGGCGGAACGGGGTTCGCGATCGCGGCGGACGGCTCCTACGCGGCCCGGCTGGCCGGTGAGGGCGAGGCGCTGTTCCCCGAGCGGTGGACGCTCGACGGACCGGAGCCGTACGCCGTTCCGCTGCCGCTCGGGCAGCCCGAGGACCCGCACGCCCAGCTCTTGCCGCTCACGGACGGCCGGGTCCTCATCGCACGCCGGGTCGCCGGGAGGTGCCTGTTCTCGCTGCTGTACCCGGCGGGCCCGGGGACCGGTGAGCTGCCGCTCGGCGCGGTCGAGGCGGAGTCGGTGCGGCTGCTGCCGCCCGCCCCGGACGGGGTGTGCGCGTACGCGCTGGCGGTGAGCGGGCGTTCGACGGGCGTCTGGCGGGTGACGGGTGGCGCGTACGGGCCGGAGTACGTCGCCAAGATCCCCGGGCACTGCTCGGGCGGGGTGTGGCTGGACCGGAAGGGGCGGCTGCTCGCGCTGGACCGGACGGTGGACGGCGGCCCGGTGAAGACCGTCACGGTGGACCTGGGGCGGGGCGGGGAGGTCACGCCCCTGCTGCAGCTCACGGAGGAGAGCCGGGACCGGCTGCTCCTGGCCGACCTGGACAGCGGGTTGGTGCTGATCCGTTCGGACGCGCCGTCACCGGGGCGCGAGCGGCTGGGCTGGGGGGTGCTGGGCAGTACGCGGCCGGTGCGGTTCCCGGAGTGCCTGCGGGCGGCGGACGCGGTGCTGACGCCGTTCGCGGTGCAGCCGGGGCAGGCGCTGACGCCGGAGGCGTGCGCGGTGGCGCTGCGCGTCGACGCGGCGGCCGGGAGCTGGGTCGGGCTGTGGCGCCCGGCGGCGCGGCGGCTGCTGCAACTCCCCGCGCCGGCAGGCTGGTTCGCGGGCACGGGGCTGTGGACGCGGGACGGGGCGCTGGCGCTGCCGTACGCGAACGCCTCGGTGCCGTGCGGGCTGGCGCGCGTGGGGGGCGCGGCACAGGCGCTCGCACCGGAGGGAAGGGGACGCACCAGACCGGCGGAACCCGCGGGTGGGAAGCGGTGCGGCCCGCTGGGGACCGTGGGGGTGCGCCGGCCGGTGCCGTTGCAGCAGGCGCCCCTCATGGGGCGTGCGATGCCCGGTTAGGCTCACGGGCCGCACGACAACGGCGAGCACCACGGGGTGACTTCACCACATGTCCGAGGCCGGCACCGACACGATCCGGGCGACGCGGGCGCACGGGGACGCCGGCGGCTCCGGAAGGCACCGCGGGGGCCCCGCGCCGGCGGAGGACGCGTCGGCGCGGCCCCACGGCCGCCACCGCAGGGAGTCCGGCCAGGGCGGCGGCGCGGCGTGACGCCCGCCGCCGCGAGGCGGGAGGAGAGGGCCGTCCCGGGGTTCCGGGGCGGCCCCCGGTGCTTCCGCCGGCGGTCAGCGGGTCTCGACGGCGGTGTCCGCGAGGACGGGCGCGTCACCGCGTTCGACGGCGGTGGCGGAGACGTGGACGCGGCCGTGGCCTGCGTCGTCCCACATGCGGAAGCGGAGGGTCTCGCCGGGGAAGACGACACCGGCGAAGCGGGCGCGGTACGCGCGGACGCGGGTGACGTCCCCGCCGAGCACCGTGTCGACGACGGCCTTCAGCGCCATGCCGTACGTGCACAGGCCGTGCAGGATCGGCCGGTCGAACCCGGCGAGCGCGGCGAACCCGGGGTCGGCGTGCAGCGGGTTCCAGTCGCCGGACAGCCGGTACAGCAGCGCCTGGTCCTCCCGTACGGGCCGCTCGACCGTCCGGTCCGGCGCCCGGTCGGGGACCCGGTCGGCGGCCGGGCGGGAGGGGCCGCGCTCGCCGCCGAACCCGCCCTCGCCGCGTACGAAGAGGTCCGCCTCGCTCGTCCACAGCGGCCCGTCGTCGTCGGCGGCCTCGCAGCGCAGCACGAGCACGGCGGCGGTGCCCTTGTCGTACGCGGCGGTGACGCGGGAGGTGGTGACGGCCCGCCCGCGCGCCGGGAGCGGGCGGTGCACGGCGACGCGCTGCCCGCCGTGGAGGACGGCGGCGAGGTCCACGTCGATGCCCGGCGCGGACAGTCCGGCGAGCACGCCCGCCCCGTCGCCGCCGGCGACGGTGGCGAAGGTCGGCAGCACGTGCAGCCGGGACTCCAGCGTGTAGCGCAGTTCGGCGGGGTCGGTGGCGGGGACGCCCGCACCGATGCCGAGGTGGTAGAGCTGGACGTCCTTGTGGTCCCAGGCGATCGTGTCCGACCAGGGTTCGGCGGCCAGGGCCCGCGCGGCGTCGATGGGCATGGGCGGGCGCTCCTTGGGTGGGAGGGGACGGCTCCGGCCCGGCCTGTATAGCGCGCCGCCGGCCCCCGGGGAAGGAGGCGGCGGACCCGCGCCGGTGCGGCACGGACCGGGCGCCGGGTGCCGGGTGGGTGCGGTACGGACCGGGCGCCGGGCGGGCACGGTGGGGACCGGACACCGAGCAGACACCGTACGGACCGGACACCGAGCAGACACCGTACGGACCGGACACCGAGCGGACACCGTACGGACCGGGCACCGGGCGGGCACGGTACGGGCCCCGCTCAGGTCGCGCGGGGCCCTCGCCGCGCCGGTCAGTCCGGCAGGACCAGGTACAGGCGGGTGCCTCGGGGGCGGTAGCCGACGCGTTCATACACGCGTCTGGACCCCTCCCCGGAGTACTCCAGCCACACCGAGCGGGCGCCCCGCGCCAGCAGGGCCCCGGTGACGGCCGCGGTGACCGCGCCGGCGATGCCGCGTCCGCGGAACGCGGGCCGGGTGCCCACGCCGGCCGCCTCGGCGGTGCCCTCGGCGGGCGCCGAGCAGGTGGCGGCGCCCGCGCAGCCGCCGTCCGGGGCCCGGACGAAACGCACGGCGCCGCCGCCCTCCTGGACGCGGCGCAGTCGTGCCGCGCCTTCGGTGGACGGGGCGAACCCGCCGTCGAACGCCTCGGACAGGGCGGCGTCGACCGCGGCGTACTCCGCGTCCGTCGACGGGGCCCGCACCAGGGGCGCGGGGGCCGGCGGCGGGGTGAACGTGTCCGGTGCGCACACCAGGTACTCGTGCACCGCCTCCGTCGCGAACCCGGCCTCGCGCAGGGCGGGCGCCACCTCGGGCGCGGCGTCCGGCGCGAACTCCAGCCGGGGCGTGAGCCCGCGCTCCCGGAACGCCGCGACGAGCGCGGCGACGTCGCGGGCCGTGGGGCGCGCGCCGGGCAGTGGAGTGGCGTAGTTCAGGTACGGGCTGGTGGTGCCCGGGTCGATGCCGACGACGAAGCCTCCGGTCTCGACGACCGCGGGGCGGCGGCGGAGGTGGGCGACGGCGAAGCTCTGGACGTCTGTGTCCACGGTGGGGTGTCCTCACGCAGGGATGTCGGGGATGTCGGTGGACCGGTGCGCGCGGGTGCGCACCACCACGACGTGGGGCCGCCGTGAGGGAAGCGGTCAGTGCCGACGGCGGCCGCTGGTGGACGCCGCGATCATGGGCTTCAGTCCCTTGGGTGAGGACGCGTGTGGTGCCGGACCCGGACACCCTGGCACGGCCCGGACCGGGGTCGCAACGCCTTTCCCCTCAGGCGCCGTCGCGCGCCGTCCCGCCCCGCGCCGGGGCGGAGGTCCGGCGGGGCAGCCAGAGGAGCATCAGCGCGGCGGCCACGAGGAGGACGGCCGCGCCGGTGCGGAAGGCGAGGGCGTACCCGGCGGTGAGGGCCTCCGGGGTGGCGGCCCCCGCCGCACCGGACGCGGCGACCGTCGACAGGACGGCCAGGCCGACCGCGCCGCCCATCGTGCGGGAGGTGTTGACCAGGCCCGACACGAGGCCCGCGTCGCCCGGCGCGGCCCCGGAGGTGGCCATCGCGGCGAGCGGCGTGAGGACCAGCCCGACCCCCGTCATCATCAGGATCCCGGGCCCCAGGATGTCCGTGGCGTACGTGCCGTCCACGTCCATCAGCGACTGCCAGGCGAAGCCGGTCGCGGTGATCAGCGCGCCGCCCACCGCGAGGGCCCGGGCGCCGAACCGCGGCATCAGGCGCGGCGCCAGCTTGGAGCCGGCGACGACCCCGGCCGAACTGGGCATCAGGGCGAGCCCGGCCTCCAGCGGGCGGTAGCCGAGGACGTTCTGCGCGTACAGCGTCAGGAAGAACCAGGACGCGAACGTCGCCGAGCCGATGACGAACAGCGCGACGTTCGCCGCCGACACCGCCCGCGCCCGGAACACCTTCAGCGGCACGAGCGGTTCGCGGGTACGGGACTCCACCGCCACGAACGCGGCCAGCAGCGCCACCCCGCCGAGCAGCGGCACCAGCGTCCGGGCCTCGGTCCAGCCGGCCTGCTCGGTCTGCACCACGCCGTACGCGAACACCGCGAGCCCGGTGGTCACGAGGACCGCGCCCGGCAGGTCCAGGCGGCGCCCGGCGCCCGTGCGTGCCTCCCGCACCCACACGGCGCCCGCGATCAGCACGAGGGCGCCGACGGGGACGTTGACGAGGAGGACCCAGCGCCAGTTCAGCAGGTCGGTGAGGAGGCCGCCGACGAGGCCGCCCGCCGCGCCGCCGCCCGCGCCGACCGCCGCCCACGTGCTGATGGCCCGCGTCCGGGCCGGGCCCTCCGGTACGGCGCTGGTGACGATGGTCAGCGTGGCCGGCGACAGCACGGCCGCGCCCAGCCCCTGCGCGGCGCGCGCGGCGAGCAACTGCCAGCCCTCCTGGGCGAGTCCGCCCGCCACGGAGGCGGCGGTGAACACTGCCAGGCCCAGCAGGAACATCCGCTTCCGCCCGAACAGGTCGGCGGCCCGCCCGCCGAGCAGCATGAACCCGGAGAAGGCTATGGAGTACGCGTTCACCACCCACTGCAACGCCAGCGCGGACATGCCGAGGTCGGCGCGCATCGACGGCAGGGCGACGTTCACGACGGACACGTCGAGCACGACGAGGAACGTTCCGGCGCAGGCGGCGAGGATCACCGCCCAGGGGCGGGTGGGGAGTTGGGATTCGGCGGCGACGGCGGGGGCGGGGGTTCCGGTACGGGTCTGGGCCATGCCCGTCATGGTCGCAGTTGGCCGGAGCCCCGTACATCCCGGTGTCGCCGCACGGGGAGCGCGCCCCGGGGCCCGGACCCGCGGCACCGCCGGGCGCCCGCGCGGCGCGGTCCGCCGTTCGCGCCGGTCGCACCCGCCCGCCCCGGCGGACGGCCTGCCCCGGCGGTCTGCCCGTACCGGTGGACGGCCCGTACCGGTGGACGGCCTGCCCGTACCGGCGGACGGCCCGCCCGTACCGGCCGGGGCGGCGTCGTCCGGCGGCGGGGCGTGGGGGACGATGGGCCTCCGTTCGCCCGTACGACCTGGAGGACCCCGACCATGAGCGCCGCACCCACCCCGGAGCAGACGCCGGAGCCGTCGCCGGAGACGCTCGCCGCGTTCGAGGCGGCCAAGGGGTTCATGCCCGTGCGGGAGGGGCTCGCGCTGTACGCGGCGGCCGTCGAGGCGGGACGGCTGGGGCTCCCGCTGCTGGAGGTCGGCACGTACTGCGGGCGCTCCACGATCCTGCTGGCCGACGCGGCGCGGGCGGCCGGCACCGTGGCCGTCACGGTCGACCACCACCGGGGCAGCGAGGAGCAGCAGCCGGGCTGGGAGTACCACGACCCGACCCTCGTGGACCCCGAGGTGGGCCTGATGGACACGCTGCCGGCGTTCCGGCGCACCCTGCACGCGGCCGGGCTGGAGGAGCACGTCATCGCCGTGGTGGGCCGGTCGCCGCAGGTGGCGCGGGTGTGGGCCGGGCAGGTGGGGCTGGTCTTCGTCGACGGCGGGCACACCGACGAGCACGCGGTGAACGACTACGAGGGGTGGGCGCCGCACGTCGCGGAGGGCGGGCTGCTCGTCATCCACGACGTGTTCCCCGACCCGGCGGACGGCGGCCAGGCGCCGTACCGGATCTACCTGCGGGCGCTGGAGTCGGGGGCATTCACGGAGGTGTCCGCGACGGACTCGCTGCGGGTACTGCGCCGAACGGCCCCCGGGACCCGAGCCGGAACGCCCGCCACCGCTTAGGCTCGCCCGCGTGTACGACGACGACGCGCACCAGCGCACCCGCCTCCGGAAGGCTGTCCTCCTGGCCGCCGTGCCGCTCGCCGCGGCCGCCCTGCTCGCCGGGGGGTGGGCCGTGACGGGAGCGGCGTCCGGCGGGCCGCCGGGCGTCGGCCGGGGAGACGGGCCGGGCGCCGACGGCCGGGGAGACGGCGCCGCGTCCGCTCCGGCCGGCGCGTCCCCCTCCGCCGGTGCGTCCGCGTCCGCGCCGCTCGCGGGCAAGGTCGTCGTGATCGACCCAGGTCACAATCCGAGGAATTTTCAGCACCCCTCGGAGATCAACGAGAAGGTGGATATCGGGACCGGTCACAAGGAGTGCGACACGACCGGCACTTCCACCCGGGACGGTTACGCGGAGGCGGCGTTCACCCTCGACGTCTCCCACCGGCTCCGCGCGGCCCTCCAGCGCCTCGGGGCCACCGTGGAGCTGACGCACGACGCCGACCGGCCCTTCGGCCCGTGCATCGACGAGCGCGCCCGCATCGGCAACGGGGCGGGCGGCGGGCGGGGCGCCGACGCCGTCGTCTCCGTCCACGCGGACGGCTCGGCGGCCGGCCACCGGGGCCACCACGTGATCCTCCCGGGCCTGGTCAAGGCGGGTGCGGCCGATACGGCGCCGATCGTCGCGCCGTCGCGTGCGCTCGGCGAGCGCGTCGCGGCCGAGTTCGCCCGGGCGACCGGTTCCGCCCCGGCCAACTACCTGGGCGGGGGTACGGGGTTGGTCGTCCGCGAGGACCTCGGCGGGCTGAACCTGTCGACCGTGCCCAAGGTGTTCGTCGAGTGCGGCAACATGCGCGACCCGCAGGACGCCGCGGCGCTGTCCGACGCGGCGTGGCGGCAGAAGGCCGCCCAGGGGATCGCGAACGGGGTCAGCACCTACCTCCTCCGGTAGGCCGTACGGACGATACATTCGTCCGTACGATGGGGCGCCCCCCGTGTTTCGCGCCACCCCTGACGACGACACGAACCGACGAAGGACTTTTCACGTGAACATCCGCTCCCTCACTCGAGGCGATGGCGTGGTGATCGGAGCAGCGGTGGTGCTGTTCATCGCCTCGTTCCTCGGCCTGAGCAGCATCGACTGCCCCAGCGGGCTCGACTGCTCGAACTACGACGTGCCCAACGCCTGGGACAGCCTCGGCCTGCTGATGAGCATGTTCCTCGCGGGCGTCATCGGCGCGGCGCTGATCGTCCTCGCGCGGGCCGTGCCGGGACGCAAGGTGGCCGGGCTGGACCTGGGGCAGTTCGGTGTCGCCTTCACCGTCTTCTCGCTGTGGACGGCGTTCTGGACCATCATCGACGTGAGCTCCGCGGGCGCCGGTCTGATCCTCGGCCTGCTCGCCACCATCGCGCTCGCCGCGGGCGCGGTGGCCTCCCCGCTGGTCCCGGCCCTGAAGGCGCCGCTGATGGGCGCGCCGCGCCCGCAGGCCCCGCAGCCGTACGGCGCCCAGCCGGGCGTGACGGGCGGCGCCGGCTACGGCTACCCGGGCGTCCAGCCTGGCGGTACGGGCGGCTACGGCTACCCGGCCGGCGGCCAGCAGCCGGGCCAGCCCGGTCCGGTGGACGCCCAGCAGCCGCGGCCCGACCAGCACGGCGCTCCGGCCACGGCCCAGCAGGGCGCGCCGGCCGGGGACTTCGCCCCGTTCTGGTTCGCCGTGCCGGTGGCGCGTCCGCTGTACGCCGAGGACGGCTCGCCGACGCCGATCGCCGAGCTGGCGCCGGGCACCTGGTACCTGGCCGTGGAGCAGCGCGGCGCGGCCCTGGTCGCGCAGACGCAGGACGGCCGCCGCGGCGTCCTTCAGGACACGACGGGCATCCAGCGCGGCTGACCCCGCGCCCCGTGTCGTACGACGGGCCCGCCCACCGCGCCGAGAGGCCGGTGGGCGGGCCCGTTCGCGTGGCCGTCCCCCCGCGGGGTCAGCAGCAGTCCGGCGGCAGGCCGGCCGGCAGGCGCTCGCCGCCGAACACGGCCGCCGTCGCCTCGTCGCCGCCGAGCGCGGCGACCGCGAGGAGCAGCGAGCCCGCCGTCCAGGTGGTGAGCTCCTCGGGCCAGACCGCGCGGTTGCCCTCGAAGACGTACCCGGTCCAGTACAGGCCGCCCTCGGCGCGCAGGTGGCCGATGGAGCGCAGGATGTCCACGGCCCGGTCGGACTCCCCCATCGCCCAGAGGGTGAGGGCGAGTTCGCAGCTCTCGCCGCCGGTGACCCACGGGTTGGGGACGACGCACCGCACGCCGAGGCCGGGGACGACGAACTCGTCCCAGCGGCTCTCGATGCGCTCCTTGGCCGCCGCGCCGGTGACGGCGCCGCCGAGGACCGGGTAGTACCAGTCCATCGAGTAGCGGCTCTTGTCGAGGAACCGCTCCGGGTGGCGGGCGACGGCGTGGGCGAGGGCGCCGGTGGCGAGCTCCCAGTCCGGCTGGGGCTCCTCGCGGTGCTCGGCGATGGCGAGGGCGCAGCGCAGGGCGTGGTGGACGGAGGAGCTGCCGGTGAGCAGGGCGTCCGTGACGGGCGTGCCGTCCGCCTCCCGCTTCCAGCCGACCTGCCCGCCGGGCTGCTGGAGGCGCAGGACGAACTCGACGGCGGCGCGGACGACGGGCCACATCCGGTCGAGGAACGCCTCGTCGCCGGTGGTCAGGTAGTGGTGCCAGACGCCGACGGCCACGTACGCGCAGAAGTTGGACTCGCGGGCGAGGTCCGTCGGCCGGTCGGCGTCGCCGTCGTGGTAGGCGGCGTACCAGGAGCCGTCCGGGTTCTGGTGGCGGGCGAGCCACGCGTAGGCGCGGGCGGCGGCGTCGTGCTCCCCGGCGGCGTCGAGGGCCATGGCGGCCTCGGTGTGGTCCCACGGATCGAGGTGGTGGCCGCGGAACCAGGGGATGGCGCCGCTGGAGCGCTGGGCGGCGAGGATGCCGGCGACGGTCTCGGCGGCCTGCCCGGCGGTCAGCACGCCGGGCAGGGTGAGGTGTTCGGTGCGCTCGGGCGGCGTCACAGCGCGGCGTCCGCCGGGAGGTGGGGCTTGGTCGCGTACACCACGAAGCTCTTGCCGAGGACGGGGTTGAGGGCCCGCTCGGCGAGCCGGGTGGCCAGCGGCTTCTTCATGATGTCCCAGACCAGCAGCTTGTGGTACGCGCGGACGGGCAGCGCCCGGTCGTTGTCCACGCCGAACGCGCACTTCAGCCACCAGTACGGGGAGTGCAGGGCGTGCGCGTGGTGGCTGCCGTACGGGCGGAGTCCGGCCTCGCGGATCCGGCCGAGGAGCTCGTCGGCCCTGTAGATGCGGATGTGGCCGCCCTCGACCTCGTGGTAGGCGTCGGACAGGGCCCAGCAGACCTTCTCGGGACCGTAGCGGGGGACCGTGACGGCGATGCGGCCGCCCGGCTTGAGGACGCGGACCATCTCGGCGAGGACGCCCTTGTCGTCGGGGATGTGCTCCATCACCTCGGAGATGATCACCACGTCGAACGAGGCGTCGGGGAACGGCAGGTTGAGGGCGTCGCCCTCCATCGCGGTGGCGGTGGCGCCGGCCGGGGCCTCACCGGCCTCCTTCATGGCGGCGAACCACTTGGCGACCTCGCGGACCTCCTCGCCGTTCCGGTCGAGGGCCACGACCCGCGCCCCGCGCCGGTAGCACTCGAACGCGTGCCGCCCGGCGCCGCAGCCGAGGTCGAGCACGCGGTCGCCGGGGGCGAGCGGGAAGCGGGTGAAGTCGACGGTCAGCACGTGCGGGGCCTGCTTTCACGGTCCGTGGCGGGGGACGGGGGTGCGGGGGGCGGGGGCGTCATCGGCGCGCTCCGTGCGCGGCGACGGCCTCGCGGTAGTGGTCCGCGGTGCCCTGCGCGGCGCGGGCCCAGGTGAAGCGGTCCAGGACCCGGGCGCGCCCGGCGGCGCCGAGGCGGGCGCGCAGCGCGGTGCCGTCGGGGCCGAGGAGGCGGCCGAGCGCGGCGGCCAGGGCGCCGGCGTCGCCGGGCGGCACGGCCAGGCACGTCTCGCCGTCCGGTCCGGCGACCTCCGGGATGGCGCCGCCGGTCGTGGCGACCAGGGGCGTGCCGGTGGCCATGGCCTCGGCGGCGGGCAGCGAGAACCCCTCGTACAGGGAGGGGACGCAGGCGACCTGGGCGCTGCGCACGAGGTCGACGAGTTCGGCGTCGCCGATGCCCTTGACGAACCGGACGGCGCCGTCGAGGCCGTACCGCTCGATGGCGCGGGCGACGGGGCCGTCCTCGGCGCGCTTGCCGACGACGACGAGGTGCGCGCCGGGGACCTCGGTGCGCAGCTTGGCGAGCGCCTCGACCAGGTGCACGAGGCCCTTGAGGGGCACGTCGGCGCTGGAGGTGGTGACGATCCGGCCGGGGACCTCGGCGACGGACGGGTCCGGGGACCACAGGTCCGTGTCGGCGCCGATGGGGACGACGTGGACGCGGTCGGGGCGCACGCCGAGGTGGTCGACGATCTCCTGGCGGGAGGAGCCGGAGACGGTGAGGACGGACGGCAGGCGGCGCGCGACGCGCTTCTGCATGCGCGTGAAGGCGTACCAGCGGCGCACGGAGGCGCGGCGCTTCCAGTCGCGGGCGGCGTCCAGCTCCAGTTGCCGGTCGACGGTGACGGGGTGGTGGATCGTGGTGACCAGCGGCGCGCCGAGCGGGGCGAGGAGCCCGTAGCCGAGGGTCTGGTTGTCGTGGACCACGTCGAAGTCGCCGCGGCGGGCGGCCAGCAGGCGCCGGGCGCGCAGGGAGAACGTGAGCGGCTCGGGGAAGCCGCCGGTCCACATGGTGGCGACCTCCAGGGCGTCGATCCAGTCGCGGTACTCGTCGCGCCGGGGGGTGCGGAACGGGTCGGGCTGCCGGTACAGGTCGAGGCTGGGCAGCTCGGTGAGCGTGACGCTCCCCTCCCCCGTCCGGGAGCCGTCCCCTCCGCCGACCGCGTCGAGGACCGGGTACGGCTGGGATCCGATCACCTCGACGGTGTGGCCGAGGCGGGCCAGCTCGCGGGAGAGGTGCCGTACGTAGACGCCCTGGCCGCCGCAGAACGGGTTTCCCTTGTACGTGAGGAGGGCGATGCGCAGCGGGCCTTCCCCACCGGCTGCTGCGCCCGCCCGGGGGCCTGCTGCTACGGCCTCAGCGGTCACTCGCGGCCCCTTCCATCCCTGCGCTCCGGCGGAGCGTAACCGGTCGCGCTAATCTAGAACAAGTTTCAGAGTTGGTCGTTCTCGGGCGCTCGGAGGAGCTTCGAATCTACCGGCAGGTAGCGCCCCTGTGAGGACCGGAACAGGTGATTCGCGCCACGGCGGGGGCCGGGCCATACTGTCGCGCACCACGGCACGGAACACGACGGCGCGGAAACGTCCGACGCACGGATCGACGGGGACCTATGACAGTGGAAGGCAGGCCGGGGTCACCGCCCCTGACCGCGCGGCAGGAGGCGCGCCGCCGCCGCATCCTCCACGCCAGCGCGCGGCTGGCGGGCCGCGGCGGCTTCGACGCCGTGCAGATGCGGGAGGTCGCGGAGGCGGCGGAGGTCGCCCTGGGCACGCTGTACCGCTACTTCCCCTCCAAGGTCCACCTGCTGGTCGCCACGATGCAGGACCAGCTCGACGCCCTCCACGCGACGCTGCGCAGGCGGCCCCCGGCCGGGGAGAGCGCCGCGGAGCGGGTCGCCGAGACGCTGATGCGGGCGTTTCGCGCGCTGCAGCGGGAGCCGCAGTTGGCGGACGCGATGGTGCGGGCGCTGACGTTCGCCGACCGGAGCGTGAGCGCGGAGGTGGACACCGTGTCGCGGCGGACGACGACCATCATCCTGGACGCCATGCGGCTGGAGCACCCGACGCCGCAGCAGCTCGCGGCGGTCCGCGTCATCGAGCACACCTGGCACTCGGCGCTGGTCACCTGGCTGTCCGGGCGGGCGTCGATCGCGCAGGTGCGGCTGGACATCGAGACGGCGTGCCGGCTGATCGACGGCCCCGAGGCGGCCGGGGAGCGCCCTCGGGCCGCCAGGTGACCCGCGGGTAGAGTGTGCCCGTCGTTTCATGCCCGTACGGGGGGAAGCCGGTGCGAATCCGGCGCTGACCCCGCAGCCGTGAGCCGCCCCGCGCGGCGAGCCGGAATGCCTCGTCACGGGTCTGACCGGCTCGCGTCCCCGGGAACGGCCCGGTGACCGGCACCGTCGAGGAGTACGGAGCCGAGCCTGGTGCCCCCGCGCGCCGGTGTCCGGCCCCGGAGGAGAGGCACCCCGCCATGACCATCGTTCGCCGCGGCGCCACGGCACTCGCCGCCACCGCCGTGCTGCTCGCGGTCGGCGCCGGGGCAGTGGCCCCCGCCGCGCTCGCCGCGCCGTCCCCCGCGCCGTCCGACGCCGCGTCGTCCCCCGCCGCCCCGTCCGCCGCGCCGTCCCCCGTGTCGTCGTCGCCCGCGGCCCCCGCCCTGCCGGCCGGCCTGTACGGCACCGCGGACCCCGCCTACGACGGGGTGTGGCGGCAGTCGCTGGCGTTCCTCGCCCAGCAGTCGGTCGGCGTCGAGCCCGCCGGGCAGGCCGTGGCGTGGCTCCTCGGCCAGCAGTGCGCGGGCGGCGGGTTCCCGTCCTTCCGCGCCGACACGGACCGGCCCTGCCCGGCCGACCTGCCCCTCGACACCAACGCGACCGCCGTCGCCCTGCACGCGCTGAAGGGCGTCGACAGCCACCCGGAGAAGACCGGCGGGGCCCGCGGGACCGCCGTGGCGTGGCTGAAGCAGGTGCAGAACCCGGACGGCGGCTGGGGCTACAACCCCGGCTCCCCCAGCGACGCCAACTCCACCTCCCTCGTCATCAGCGCCCTCGCCGGCACCGGCGAGGAGCCCGGCCGGTTCCGGACCGCCGCGGGCAAGACCCCGTACGACGCGCTGCTCACGTTCGCGCTGCCCTGCTCCGCCGGGCAGGGCGGCGGCGCCTTCGCCTACCAGCCGGAGAAGGACGGCACCCTCCGTCCCAACGGCGACGCCACCGCGGCCGCCGTCCTCGCCGGGCTCGGCAAGCACGCGCTGGTCCGCGGCGCCACCCCCAACCAGCGTCCCACCTGCGAGGACGCCGCGAAGCCCACTCCGGAGCGGGCCGCCCGCAACGGCGCCGCGTACCTGGCGGACGCCCTGGCGGGGACCGGCCACCTCACCCTGCCGCCCCTGCCCGGCGCGACCGCCCCCGCCGACCAGCCCGACGTGGGCAACACCGCCGACGCCGTCCTCGCCCTCGCCGCCGCCGGGCACCGCGACGCGGCGGACGCCGGGATCGCGTGGCTGGAGGAGAACTCGGCCGCGTGGGCCAAGGACGGCGGCCCCGCCGCGTACGCCCAGCTCGTCCTCGCCGCGCACACGGCCGGGGCCGACCCGCGCGACTTCGGCGGCGCCGACCTCGTCCGGCAGCTCAACGCGACCGGCCCGAAGCCCGCGTCGACGCCCGAGACCCACGAGCGGCAGGAGGCCGGGGAGGAGCGGGAGGAGTCCGGCTTCCCGGTCTGGCTGATCGTCGCGGTGTTCCTCGTCGCCGGTGTCGGCGTCGGCTTCCTGCTCAGCGGGCGCGGGAAGCGGCGGCCGTGACGGGCCCCACGCGCGCGTACCGGCGGTTCCGGGCGCTCGCGGTCTGCCTGGCCGCGCTCGCCGCCGTGCCGGCCGTGCCCGGCACGGCGCACGCGGCCGGCTACCGGTACTGGTCGTTCTGGGAGGGCGGCCGGGACGGCGCGTGGGCGTACGCCACGCAGGGCCCGGCCACCGTCCGGCCCGACGACGGCGCCGTCCACGGCTACCGGTTCGCGGTCAGCGCCGACAGCCGGGACGCCGACCGGCCGCGCCTCGCCCCCGACTTCGCCGCGATCTGCGCGGGCACCCGGCCCGAGGAGGGCACCAAGCGGGTCGCGCTCGTCCTCGACTTCGGCACCGCCGCCGACGCCCCGCCGGGCGGGACCCCGCCCGCGCGGCGCACCGCCTGCGCGCGCGTGCGTCCCGACGCGACCGGCGCGGACGCCCTCGCCGCCGTGGCCGCGCCGCTGCGGTACAGCAGCCAGGCGCTGCTGTGCGCCATCGCCGGCTACCCGGAGCGGGGCTGCGGGGAACAGGTGGACACCGCGGCGGCCGGCCGGCCGTCGCCCGCCCCGGCGACGTCACCGTCCGCGACGGCCGCGCCCGGCGCCGCCCCCGGCGGCCGGGGCGCGTCGCTGGGCCTGTACGCCGGGGCCGCCGCCGTCCTGGCGCTCGGCGCCGCCGCCCTCGTACGGGCGCGTCGGCACGGCCGCCGATGAGGCTGCGCGCTCCCGAGGCGCACCGCTCCAACGCCGTGCCCGCGGGCGCCTGGTGGCTCTGGGCGCTCGGCCTGGCCGTCGCCGCGTCCCGCACCACCAACCCGCTGCTGCTCGGCCTGGTCGTCGGCGTCGCCGGGTACGTGGTCGCCGCGCGCCGCACCGACGCGCCCTGGGCCCGCTCGTACGGCGCGTTCCTCAAGCTGGGCCTGGCCGTCCTGGTGGTCCGGGTGCTGTTCTCCACGCTGCTCGGCTCGCCCGTCCCCGGCACGCACGTGCTGGTCACGCTGCCCGAGGTGCCGCTGCCCGAGTGGGCGCGGGGCGTGCGGATCGGCGGCCGGGTCACCGCCGAGCAACTGGTGTTCGCCCTGTACGACGGGGCGAAGCTGGCGGCGATGCTGGTGTGCGTGGGCGCCGCGAACGCCCTCGCCGACCCGGCGCGGCTGCTGAAGTCGCTGCCGGGCGCGCTGTACGAGGCCGGGGTCGCCGTGGTCGTCGCGATGACGTTCGCGCCGAACCTGGTCGCGGACGTGGCCCGGCTGCGGACCGCCCGGCGGCTGCGCGGTCGCCCCGCGGGCGGGGTGCGGGCGGTCCTCCAGATCGGGCTGCCGGTCCTGGAGGGGGCGCTGGAGCGGTCGGTGGCGGTGGCCGCGTCGATGGACGCGCGCGGGTACGGGCGCACCGCGGCCGTCCCGCCCGCCGTGCGGCACACGACGACCGCGCTGACGCTGGGCGGCCTGCTGGGCGTGTGCGCGGGCACGTACGGGCTGCTCGCCGTGGAGGGCGCCGGGTACGGCGTGCCGCTGCTCGCCGGGGGCGCCGCGGCGGCGCTGGCCGGGCTGTGGCTGGGCGGCCGGCGCACGCCCCGCACCCGCTACCGGCCCGACCGGTGGGGGCCCCGGGCGTGGCTGGTCGCCGGGGCGGGGATCGCGGTGGCCGCCCTGGTCGTGTGGGCCTCCGCCGGGCCGGCCGGGGACGCGCTGCGGCCGGGCGTCACCCCGCTGGCGGCGCCCCGGCTGCCGCTGTGGCCCGCCCTGTCCGTGCTGGTGGGCCTCCTGCCGGCGTTCGTCGCGCCCGTACCGAAAGACCGCTGAGGAGCCCTGGTGATCCGCTTCGAGAACGTCACGGTGACCTACGAGGGCTCCGCCGGGCCGGCCGTGCGGGACGTGGACCTGGCCGTCCCGGAGGGCGAGCTGGTCCTGCTCGTCGGCCCGTCCGGCGCCGGCAAGTCGACCCTGCTGGGCGCCGTGTCGGGGCTCGTCCCGCACTTCACGGGCGGCACGCTGCGGGGCCGGGTGACGGTCGGCGGGCGCGACACGCGCACGCACCGGCCGCGCGAGCTGGCCGACGTGGTCGGGACGGTGGGCCAGGACCCGTCCGCGCACTTCGTCACCGACGTCGTCGAGGACGAGCTGGCGTACGGCATGGAGTCGCTGGGCCTGCCGCCCGGGGTGATGCGGCGCCGCGTCGAGGAGACCCTGGACCTGCTGGGCCTCGCCGACCTGCGGGACCGGCCCCTCGCGACCCTGTCGGGCGGGCAGCGGCAGCGCGTGGCGATCGGCTCGGTCCTCACCGCGCACCCGAAGGTCCTCGTGCTGGACGAGCCGACGTCCGCCCTGGACCCGGTCGCCGCCGAGGAGGTCCTGGCCGTCCTCCAGCGCCTCGTGCACGACCTCGGCACGACGGTCCTGATGGCCGAGCACCGGCTGGAGCGGGTGGTGCAGTACGCGGACCGGGTGGTGCTGCTGCGGGAGCCCGGCGCGCCCCTGGTGGCGGGGGCGCCGGCGGAGGTGATGCGGGTGTCGCCCGTGCACCCGCCGGTGGTCGCCCTGTCCCGGCTCGCCGGCTGGACCCCGCCGGCCCTCACCGTCCGCGAGGCCCGCCGGCGGGCGGAGCCGCTGCGCGAGCGCCTGGCGTCCCGGGTACCGGCGCCAGTGCCCGGCGGGCCGACGGCGTCCCCGGGCCCCGTACCACCGGCGTCCCCGGGTCCCGTACCGCCCGCCCGGCCCGCTCCCGCCGGGGCGCGGGCCCGCCGCGGGGGCGGCCCGGCTCCGTCCTGGTGGCCGTTTCGCCGCCGCGCCGAGGAGGGCCGTCCGGCGCCCGGGGGCACCAGCGCCGGCCCGGACCTCGCCCGCGTGGACGGGCTCGTCGTCACGCGGGGGCGCGTGGAGGCGCTGCGGGGCGTCGCCCTCGGGGTCGGCCCCGGGGAGACCGTCGCCCTCATGGGCCGCAACGGGGCCGGCAAGTCCACCCTGCTCGGCGCCCTCGCGGGCATGGTCGCCCCCTCCTCCGGCCGCGTCCTCGTGGGGGGCCGCGTCCCGCACCGCACCCCGCCCGCGGAACTGATCCGCGAGGTCGGCCTGGTCCCGCAGGAGCCGCGCGACCTGCTGTACGCGGACACGGTCGCCGCCGAGTGCGCGGCGGCCGACGCGGACGCCGGCGCCGAACCGGGCACCTGCCGCGCGCTGGTGGCGGAGCTGCTGCCGGGCGTACCGGACGGCACGCACCCGCGGGACCTGTCGGAGGGGCAGCGCCTGACCCTGGCCCTGGCCGTGGTGCTGACCGGCCGCCCCGGCCTGCTGCTGCTCGACGAGCCGACCCGGGGCCTGGACTACGCGGCGAAGGCGCGCCTCGTGGAGGTGCTGCGGCGCCTCGCCGCCGACGGGCACGCGATCGTGATGGCCACGCACGACGTGGAGCTGGCGGCGGAGCTGGCGCACCGGGTGGTGGTCCTCGCCGACGGGGAGGTCGTCGCCGACGGGCCGACCCACGAGGTCGTCGTGGCGTCCCCGGCGTTCGCCCCGCAGGTCGCGAAGGTGCTGGCCCCGCAGCCGTGGCTGACGGTCGCGCAGGTGGAGGCGGCGCTGTGACGGCGCGTCCCGTGCGGCTGGGCCCGCGCTCGGTCGCCGCGCTGGTCCTGATCAGCGCCGTCGGGGTGGCCGCGTTCGGCTGGCCGCTGCTGGCGGACGGCGCGTCCGGCCTGGCGGAGGCGCACGCGGGGGCCGCGCCGTGGCTGTTCGCGGCGCTGCTGCCGCTGCTCGTCGGAGTGGTCGTGGCGACGATCGCCGACTCGGGCATGGACGCGAAGGCCGTCGCGATGCTGGGCGTGCTGGCGGCGGTGGGCGCCGCGCTGCGGCCGCTGGGCGCGGGGACGGCGGGCCTGGAGCCGATGTTCTTCCTCATGGTGCTGAGCGGCCGGGTGCTGGGGCCGGGCTTCGGGTTCGTGCTGGGCGCCGTGACGATGTTCGCGTCGGCGCTGCTGACCGGCGGGGTCGGGCCGTGGATGCCGTACCAGATGCTGTCGATGGCGTGGTTCACGATGGGCGCCGGGCTGCTGCCGGCCGCGGACCGGCTGCGGGGCCGGGGCGAGCTGCTGGTGCTGGCGGCGTACGGGGCGGTGGCGTCGTTCGCGTACGGGACGGCGATGAACCTGCAGGGGTGGGTGCTGGCGCTGCCGGAGGGGTCGAGCGGGATCGCCTTCCACGCGGGCGAGCCGGTCCACGAGAACCTCGTGCGGTTCGCGGCGTACTGCCTGGCCACCTCCATGGGCTGGGACCTGGGGCGGGCGGCGCTGACGGCGGTGCTGACGCTGACCATCGGATCGATGGTCCTGAAGGCCCTCCGGCGTGCGACTCGACGGGCGGCGTTCGAGGCCCAGGTCACATTCGAAGGGGACGAAAACCCTCATCCGGGGCATTTCTGAGTGATGTGGGTCACATTGCCCACGTCACATACGACCCCCGTTAGTGGACTTCCCGGGGGTCCGGAAGGCGGCCCGCCCGCTCGTCGCGACCTGCGCCGACCGCCGCCGGACGGGCCGCGCCGCGGGGACGGGTCTCCGGTCGTGCCTCGTACAAGGGGGGCTTTGCCATAGCCCGCCGATCTTGCTTTGGTGGATGACGTCGCCGGGCACCGACGGCGGCGCGATCGCCTCGCGGTCCCGCCGAAGTGCCCTCTGGCAAGCCTCTTGAGCCCCCGGGTACCCCCGGTCCGGTTCCAGCATGCCCGCGGCAACCCTGTCCCCGACGTGAGGTCCCTTACGACGTGTTCCGCTCCATCTCCAGCCGTTTCTCCGTCCGCAACAAGTCCGTCGCCGCCGCCGCCACCGTGCTGCTGGGCGCCTCGGGCGCGATGATGGCGGTGACGACCCCGGCCTCGGCCGCGACCGGCTCGGCGCAGGCCGTCGCCCAGAAGATGATCCCGTCCGGCCAGTACCAGTGCTTCAGCAAGATCGTCGAGCACGAGTCCGGCTGGAACCCCACCGCCACCAACGCCTCGTCCGGCGCGTACGGCCTGGTCCAGGCCCTGCCCGGGTCGAAGATGGCGTCCGCGGGGTCGGACTGGAAGACCAACCCGGCCACCCAGATCGAGTGGGGCCTGGACTACATGAACGACCGTTACGGCAGCCCGTGCGGCGCCTGGCAGTTCTGGCAGACCAACCACTGGTACTGAGCCGCCGCCCCCGCGGCCGCTCCCCCGGCGGAAGCCCCCGGTGACCACGTTCACCGGGGGCTCCGCCGTGTCCGCGCGGAATCCCGCCGCACCGGCGGCGGATGTCGGCTAGGTTCCCGATCATGACCCAGAACGCTCAGGACCCCCAGGCGCGCTGGAGCGCCGTCGACGCGTACGTCACCGACCTGCTCGCCCCCGCCGACGAGGCGCTGACCGCCGCGCTCGCCGCGAGCGACGAGGCGGGCCTGCCGCAGATAGCGGTCGCCCCCAACCAGGGCAAGCTGCTGCACCTGCTGGCCCGTGTCCAGGGCGCCCGCACGATCCTGGAGATCGGCACGCTCGGCGGGTACAGCTCCATCTGGCTGGCCCGGGCGCTGCCGCCGGAGGGCAGGCTGATCTCGCTGGAGTACGACCCCGCGCACGCCGAGGTCGCCCGGCTCAACCTGGCCGGGGCCGGTCTCGACGCGGTGGCCGAGGTCCGCACGGGCGCCGCCCTGGACACGCTGCCGGAGCTGGAGGCGGAGGGCGCCGGCCCCTTCGACCTGGTCTTCGTCGACGCCGACAAGAAGAACAACCCGCGCTACGTGGAGTGGGCGCTGCGCCTGACCCGCCCGGGCAGCGTGATCGTCGTCGACAACGTGGTGCGCGGCGGCAGGGTCGTCGACGGGGAGACCGCCGACGAGGCGGTCCGCGGCACGCGCGAGATGTTCGACCTCGTCGCGCGCGACCCCCGGCTGGACGCGACGGCGTTCCAGACGGTCGGCGTGAAGGGCTACGACGGGATGCTCGTCGCCCGGGTGGTGTCCTGAAGGCCGTGCCGACGACGGACCCGGCCGCGCACTGGGAGATACGCCCCGAGCGGTACGACACGGCCGACGCGACCGCGTTGCGCCGCGACTACTACGGCGACGTGGCCGGCCGCTACTGGCGCCGCCCCGCCACGCCCCGGGAGGTCGACGAGGGGCTGGCCGGCGACGGCGTGGAGGCCCTGGAGCCGCCGACCGGCCGGTTCCTGGTGGGCCGGTACGGCGGGCGGCCGGCGGCCTGCGGCGGGGTGCTGCTGCTGGACGCCGGGCGGGCGGAGCTGACCCGGGTCTTCGTCCGCCGCGCGTTCCGCGGCACGGGCGGCGCCGGGCTGCTGCTGACCGCCCTGGAGGCCGCCGCCACGGAGCTGGGCGCGCGGCGCACGGTGCTCAACACGCGCCTGGACCTGGTGGAGGCCCGCGCCCTGTACGTCCGCCACGGCTACCGGGAGATCCCGGCGTACTGCGAGGGCCCGTACATGGAGGTCTGGTACGGCAAGGAGCTGACCTGACCCCGGCGCGGGACCGCCCCGGCCCTCGGCCCCCCGGTCCCGCGCCGGCCCCCGGTCCCGTGCCGACCTCCGGGTCCACACCGTGCCGGCCATCGGGTCCGCGCCGATCTCCGGGTCCGCGCCGCGCCGGGCACCGGTCCACACCGTGCCGGCCCCCGGGTCCGCGCCGCACCGCACCGGTCGCCGGGTGTGCGGCGGCCTCCTAGGTCCGGTGGTTCGGGGGTGGTGGCCCGGCCCCCGGGTGCTCCCGGTCCGAGCCGCACAGCTCGGCGGTCAGCTCCCGCACGAGCTGGTTGAGGTCGGTGGGCCGGTCCGGCCCCCACCAGTCGCCGAGCAGCTCCGCGAGGGACTCCTCGCGGGCGCGCGCCAGCCGGGTCGCCGCCTCCACGCCCCGGTCGGTGAGGATCATCTGGAGGCCCTCGCGGCGGGCCAGCCCCCGCTCCTCCACCTGCCGGGACGCGTCCGTGACGGCCCTGAGCGGCACGGACGCGGCCTCGGCGAGCCGCCCCGGCTCCACGGTCCCGTGGCGGCGGATGCGCAGCAGCAGCCAACTGGCCGCGGGCAGCAGGTCCATCCCCGCGCGGGCGGTGATCCTCTCGTACACGGCCTTGCGGCCCTCGCGGGAGCCGAGCACGGACAGGGCGCGGGCGACCTCGTCGTACGACGAGCGCTCGACGGGGTTGGAGGCGAGGGTCTCGCTCGGGTCGGGCGCGGTCACGGAGCCGCGGAGCTGGTCCTCGCGCAGGAACCAGGCGAGGGCGAAGGCCAGCAGGACGATCGGCGACGCGTACAGGAAGACGTCCGTGATGGAGGTGGAGTACGCGTCGAGCGCGACCGGGCGCAGGGCGGGCGGCAGCTCGGTGATGGCGCGCGGGTCGGCGGAGATCGTGTGCGCGTCGGCGCCGGGCGGGACGTCCTGGCCGGCGAGGGCGTCGGCCAGCTTGCCGGTGAGGCGGTTGGTGAAGATCGTGCCGAAGACGGCCACGCCGAAGGAGGCGCCGATGGAGCGGAAGAAGGTGGCGCCGGAGGTGGCGACGCCCAGGTCCTCGTAGCCGACGGCGTTCTGCGCGACCAGCACCAGGACCTGCATGACGAGGCCGAGTCCGGCGCCGAAGACGAAGAAGTACACGCTCATCTCCCACGTGGGGCTGGTCATCTGCAGCCGGTGGAGGAGGAGCAGGCCCACGGTGGTGATCGCGGTGCCGAGGATGGGGAAGACCTTCCACCGGCCGGTGCGGCTGACGATCTGCCCGGACACGGTGGAGGTGAGCAGCATGCCGACCACCATCGGCAGCATGTGGACGCCGGACATGGTGGGGCTGATGTGCTGCACGACCTGGAGGAAGGTCGGCAGGTAGGTCATGGCGCCGAACATCGCGAAGCCGATGACGAAGCTGATGGCGGAGACGAGCGTGAAGGTGCGGATCCGGAACAGCCGCAGCGGCAGGACGGGCTCGGCGGCGCGCCGCTCGGCGTACACGAACGCCACGAGCAGCACGGCGCCGAGGGCGGCGAGGCCGATGATCCGGGCGGAGCCCCACGGCCAGGTGGTGCCGCCGAGGGAGGCGACGAGCACCAGGCAGGTGGCGACCGAGGCGATCAGGAACGTGCCGAGGTAGTCGATGGTGTGGGGGGTGCGGCGGACCGGGATGTGCAGGGCGGCGGCGATGACGAAGAGGGCGACGATCCCCACGGGCACGTTGATGTAGAACACCCAGCGCCAGGTGAGGTGTTCGGTGAAGACACCGCCGAGGAGCGGCCCGAGGACGCTGGTCGCGCCGAAGACGGCACCGAAGATCCCCTGGTAGCGGCCGCGGTCCCGGGGCGGGACGAGGTCGCCGACGATCGCCATGGACAGCACCATGAGCCCGCCGCCGCCCAGGCCCTGCACGGCGCGGTAGGCGATGAGCTGCGGCATGTCCTGCGCGATGCCGCACAGCACGGAGCCGAGGAGGAAGATGACGATGGCCGTCTGGAAGAGTTTCTTGCGTCCGTACTGGTCGCCGAGCTTGCCCCACAGGGGCGTGGCGGCGGTGGAGGCGAGCATGTAGGCGGTGACGACCCACGACAGGTGGTCCATGCCGCCGAGCTCGCTGACGATCGTCGGCAGGGCGGTCGACACGATCGTCTGGTCGAGCGCGGCGAGCAGCATGCCCAGCAGCAGCGCCCCGATGGGCACCAGGACCGTGCGCCGGTTGTACCCCGTTCCGGGGGCGGGGCTGGTGGTCGGGGTGCCGACTGGCCGCGTCATGGGCGCCTCCCTCACTGTCTCCGTCTCCCCCTCCATCGTGGGCGTTCCGGCCCGTTATGGCCTGCCGAGAACGGTCGGGGATGTCGGGAGGGTCACTCCGGGCTGCATAATCGCTGCCAGTTCCCGGGGGCGGGATCCAGTCAGCAGGACTTCTAGGGGAGGGACCCACAGTGGCCGGAACGGTCTGTCCTGAGTGCGGCACGCCCGCGGCGCCGCGGGGTGCCGGCTGCGCCTGCGGCGGGGTGGAGGGCAGCGGGCCGGCGCCGGGCGCCTTCGACCCCCTGCGGATTCGCCCGTACGTGAACCTCCAGTCGCCGCCCGAGCCCGTGGACCCGCGCCCGGCGGCCGGTGCGGTGCCGGGCGCGGGGGCGCCGCTCCCGCCGGAGGGGGCCCGCGGGGGCCGGGGGACGGAGCCGGACGTGGAGTCCACGGCACCGCTGTACCTCGGGACCGGGACCGGAGCCGGTCCGACGGCGGGCCCGCCGCCCGCGGACGGGGCATCGGGCCCGGGGGCGCCGCTCCCGCCGGAGGCGGCCTACGGGGGCCGGGGGACGGAGCCGGACGTGGAGTCCACGGCACCGCTGTACCTCGGGACCGGGACCGGAGCCGGTCCGGCGGCGGGCCCGCCGCCCG